>JAQXBM010000057.1 GCA_029252405.1 Crocinitomicaceae bacterium | reverse complement strand
GAACATCCACCTGTCGTTCCTGTAACCGTGTAAGTTGTCGTTGTGCTTGGAGAAACAGTTGCCGAAGCATTTGTTCCTGCTCCGTTATCCCATGAGTAAGTTGTTGCACCTGATCCAGTAATCGTCGCTGATTGCCCCGCGCAGATAGTAGCTGTTCCACTTGCGACCACAGTTGGTGCTGATGGATCGACTAAAGTTTGAGTAATTATGTTTGAATTACATCCTGTTGCACTTGAGAACGCGATAGTGTAGGATCCTGCTGGCAATCCAGTAATTGTATATGGAAGAGTAACTCCAATCATACTACCCGTTGTAGCTCCAGACCATCCTATATCACCTGTTCCTGACCCTGTCACCTGAATACTTCCTGTAGAAGTAGCACAAGCCGATGGGTTATTCGTTGTTCCAACCGCAATCGTTGGATCAGCCTCAACAGTTACTGTCACCTGATCTGTATTCGAACAACCACTCGTTGTTCCTGTGACAGTGTAAGTCGTTGTCGATGCTGGAGAAACCGTTGCTGATGCATTCGTTCCTGCTCCGTTATCCCAAGAATAACTCGTCGCTCCTGATCCAATAATTGTAGTCGACTGACCTGCACAGATTGTAGCTGTTCCCGAAGCCGTAACCGAAGGAATTGCATTCACTGTTACCGTTACTTGATCTGTTGCTGAACAACCACTTGTCGTTCCTGTTAAGGTGTATGTCGTAGTCGATATTGGAGAAACTGTTGCTGATGCATTGGTTCCTGCTCCGTTGTCCCAAGAGTAACTTGTTGCTCCTGATCCAGTAATCGTTGTTGATTGACCTGCACAGATTGTTGCTGCTCCAGAAGCTGTAACTGTAGGTAAAGCATTCACCGTTACCGTTACTTGATCTGTTGCTGAACACCCGTTCGTTGTTCCTGTCACTGTGTATGTAGTAGTCGATGTCGGAGAAACTGTTGCTGATGCATTCGTTCCTGCTCCGTTGTCCCAAGAGTAACTTGTAGCTCCAGATCCAGTAATCGTAGTTGATTGTCCTGCACAAATTGTTGCTGCTCCAGTTGCCGTAACAGAAGGCACTGCATTTACAGTTACCGTTACTTGATCTGTTGCTGAACATCCATTGGTTGTTCCCGTCACAGTGTACGTCGTTGTTGACGTTGGAGAAACTGCTGCAAATGCATTTGTTCCTGCTCCGTTATCCCATGAGTAACTTGTCGCTCCTGACCCAGAAATGATTGTCGTCTGTCCTGCACAGATTGTTGCCGCTCCAGTTGCAGAAACCGAAGGCACTGCATTTACTGTTACTGTAACTTGATCCGTATTTGAACATCCACCTGTCGTTCCTGTAACCGTGTAAGTTGTCGTTGTGCTTGGAGAAACAGTTGCCGAAGCATTTGTTCCTGCTCCGTTATCCCATGAGTAACTCGTTGCTCCTGATCCAGAAATGACTGTTGTTTGCCCCGCACAGATTGTTGTTGCTCCACTCGCTACCACGCTTGGAAGAGCATTAACTACTATATAGTTGTTCTCTGTATACGTATTTGATCCACCCGCGTTTGTTGCTGTAAGAGAAATCGTATACGTTCCTGACGTGTTAAAAACATGTGTTGGATTTTGCGCTGCTGAAGTGTTTCCATCTCCGAAATCCCAAACCCAAGACGTAGGGGTATTCGACGATAAATCTTGGAAAGCAACGCTCTGCCCAACACAGATTGAAGTTGGTGCACCAGTAAAGTTTGCAACTGGAGCAGGCGATGCCGCCGTCACACAGAAGTTGTTAATCTCCTGTGTTCCAAAATCTGAATTCACCGCAACTATAGATGCCAACACAGTTGGACCACTCGTTTGAGTAATCGTGTAGCTACCATCAACTGTGCAGCTCCCGTACTGCGATCCGTACATTCCATCGCCATAAGTATCGTTGATAATAAAGTCATAACACTGACCAGAGGCCAAGCAAAGATTTGCCGTTTGAACAGCCGAAGGTGTTCCGTCTGTATATGGGCCTCCTGAAGCGATCACATTATTGGAAGCATCTTCGAGTGTCCATGTTGTTTCTGATCCCCAACAGTCAAGAGTGATATCGATCTGTACATCTTCATCACCAATGTAGAAATTCGATGCAGAGGCATCATTCGCTGGGTTTGAATCAGTCGTAACATTTGGATTCGATGTTGACGCATTAAAAACGTGAGCACCGAGAGTTGTCGTCATATTTGGAAGAGTGACTGTAGTTGAAGCGGCAGAAGCAAGACTTCCTGTCCAGTTAAATGTTTGGTTTGCTCCACCATCAATATCGTAATTGATCGTTACTGATGACAAGGTGTTTGTTCCAAAGTTTTGGAGCACTACTTCAGGAGTGAAAGTTGTCGTACAAAGTCCACCTGTTGGTGCTGTAATTGAGCTGATCCCAGCGTCGTCAGCAAGAGCTGGAGTATTAGGGTCACATCCATCATTTGTAATGGCACCTGTTCCTGTTGGATCCAGCCAGTTGCTCAAACGAGTACCGTTGGTTCCTCCACCGACCCAGGAAACCCCGAATCGACCATATCCATCATATCCACCGTTATCGTTCGTTCCAATACAAGCTGCTGAACCACCTGATAAATCACCGATAACACGACCATTTTGATCAAATAAAGGAGAGCCTGATGATCCAGGTTCAGTTACACCCTGTTCCCAATCATTTACACGCCATACACGCGTATTTGGATCTCCGTTGAAGTTCCAAGTGTCTTGTGCCATCCCTGTATTATCGCGACAGATTTTTTTGATGTCACCAGCAGGGTGATGAATACCAGTTACTTGCGTTGGAGTAGTTTCTGAATTGTCCCATCCAGCGAAAAACACTCCCCAGTTCTGAGCATTCGTTAGAGACAGGTTAATCTCAACAAGAAGCATATCTGAACCAGAGTATACTGCTCGAACGGTTCCACCATTTGTAGTTTGATCCCATGTGGCAGCATTATTATATGCTGTTGATGTATTCGTTGTTGTCGCACAAGAAAGTGTAGGGTCTCCCGCTGCAACTTCCCAGTTGAACCTGAACGCCCAATTGGCTACGCTTCCACTGTAACAGTGGTTCGCTGTTAAGAAGTATGGTGTATAATCGCAGGTTGCTGTATTTACAAGAGCACCCGTACAAATTCCATTACCACCGACTACAATCATAGCAACAGAGCGTATTTGATCATCCCACCCATTGCCAAGTGGACAACGGACATCAATGTTACAGTCATTAGAGCTATTTAATGCCTTCGCGAGATTTTTTTGAATTTTGTTCAAGCTTCTGTAGCCATGTACTACATGGGCAATCGTAAATTGACCTTGCCCTTGAACTTCCTGAGGCTCGTAGTACTCAACAATCATGTGTTCACCAATGATAAGCTCAGTTCCGAGTTGTAATTCTGGATTGTTATTTCCTGATGTGTAAGCTCCAATGCGGTTAGTATTTCCCTTGTCAAAAAGATATAAACCTGCTCCTTCTGGCAGATTGAAGTCCTCTAAAAGAAGGTTCACACTCACAGCTCCTGGACAGTGAATTCCGAGTCGCCAAACGCGATCTCCATTTGGAAGGGTTGTCCAAGTTCCGCTGTTAGTCAGATTGAAATCTGTACTGTATTTATATCCAAAACGCCAAGGTGCGTCCTTGGCTGCGTCGTGAATAGCGTCTTGTTTATCTACAACTGTTTGGTTGTATCCAGGCATTACTTGCGTAATCACGTCGTTGTTATTGAGGTCCTTTTTCTTCCAGCTCAAAGGTCCTCCCATGTCAGTAACCTGTCCGAATGATGCTAAAGAAAGCATCACTAACGTACAAATCGAGAGTAGTCTTAATTTCATTTTCTAGGGTTTATTTTAAGGGATTCGTAAGTTCATTAATGATTCCGGATGGCTCAATGAATTGATCGAGGTGCTCTGTTACTCCTTGGGAGATAAGGGAAACAGGTGTTGAGTGCGCCATGTCTGCTTTTTGTTGTGCATAGGAAAGGAGGCCTATGGAGACAAAAGCAAGCGCGAAGCTCAGCTTTAGCATAAGTATAGTTTTAAACAGTTCAGTGACTAATTTATGGAAATTGCCTGAACTTTTAGAATGGTGAAAGTTCCAAACCGGTCGAAAATTTACAGAAGGATCGTGAATATTTTAACAGATTGCTGGTTTTCCGTTCTTAATTTCAACTAACTAACAAACTGTTATGCAGCATGTTAAAAACATATATCAACAAAAAGCTTTCAATAAAATATCGAGATAAATCGAAACGAGTACCAGAAAAGAAAATATCAAAAATTCGACGAATGCAACCTTCTACCCGACCAATTTAATGCTTTGAATGACAATTGGGCGACCTTTTAGACATTCACCTTGCATTATCCGTGACAAAGTATATTCAATAAGGACTTCCGTTCCATGAATTTTGAATTTCTCTTCCAGTTCAATCGGCATCAGCAGCACTTTCTGTCCCTCCTCTTCGATCTCAAGGAGTACAGCACATCCTTCATCAGAATAATCCGTAGTGACAATGGCTCGTGTCCCCACCTCTTCCAATTGTTCTTCTTTGGATGGATCGGCACTAACCGCTTCCTCGCATGAAGCGGAGATCAACAATAATGAGCAAACACAGAAAATGAACGTTCTCAAATCAACTCGATTACATGTTTCTTCTGTACTGACCACCTACTTCGAAAAGGGCCTCCGTAATTTGACCGAGTGACGCATATTTACACGTCTCCATCAATTGTTCGAACATGTTCTTGTTATGAATCGCTGCATCTTGAACCGAACGAATTCCTTTTTGCGTTTGATCCTCGTTTCCGGTATGTAATGAATTCAGCATCTCGATTTGATATTGCTTCTCTTCCTCCGTTGCACGAATAACTTCTTTCGGAAGAACCGTTGGAGAACCTTTCGAACTCAAGAAAGTGTTCACACCAATAATCGGGAATTCTCCTGTGTGTTTCAACGTTTCGTAGTACAATGACTCTTCCTGAATCTTAGATCGTTGGTACATTGTTTCCATTGCTCCGAGTACTCCGCCTCGTTCAGTAATTCGATCGAACTCCGTCAATACGGCGCTCTCCACCAAATCAGTCAATTCTTCAATGATGAATGCCCCTTGAAGTGGATTTTCGTTCTTCGCTAATCCCAACTCGCGGTTGATGATCAACTGAATAGCCATTGCGCGGCGCACAGATTCTTCAGTTGGAGTGGTGATCGCTTCGTCGTATGCATTTGTATGCAACGAATTACAGTTATCGTAGATCGCGTACAGCGCTTGAAGCGTCGTTCGAATATCGTTGAAATCAATTTCCTGTGCGTGTAACGAGCGACCAGAAGTTTGAATGTGATACTTCAACATTTGCGCTCTGCTGTTCGCTCCATATTTCTTTGCCAATGCTTTCGCCCAAATTCTTCGAGCTACTCGTCCAATTACTGCATATTCTGGATCGATTCCATTTGAGAAGAAGAACGATAAGTTCGGACCAAATGCATTGATGTCCATTCCACGGCTTAGGTAGTATTCAACGTAAGTGAATCCATTCGCTAGTGTAAATGCCAACTGCGTAATAGGATTGGCTCCTGCCTCAGCAATGTGGTATCCAGAAATTGACACAGAATAGAAGTTACGCACTCCATTGTTGATGAAGTATTCCTGAACATCTCCCATTAATCGCAATGCGAATTCTGTAGAGAAAATACAGGTATTCTGCGCTTGATCTTCTTTCAAAATATCAGCTTGAACCGTACCACGCACCTGCGTTAATGTTGTTGCTTTGATATCGTTGTACACATCCGCAGGCAGCACTTGATCTCCCGTAACTCCCAGCAGCATCAAACCTAATCCATTGTTTCCTTCAGGAAGGTCACCTTGGTAACGTGGACGTTCTGTTCCTTTGTTCTTGTAGATTGCTACAATCTTCGCTTCAACCTCCTTTTCCAATCCGTTTTCAGAAATGTATTTCTCACAATTCTGATCGATCGCGGCATTCATGAAGAATCCTAGCAACATTGGCGCTGGACCGTTGATTGTCATCGAAACAGAAGTCTTTGGATCAGATAAATCGAATCCAGAGTACAATTTCTTCGCATCATCCAAACAACAAATAGATACACCTGCGTTTCCAATTTTCCCGTAGATATCAGGACGCAAATCCGGATCATTTCCGTAAAGTGTCACCGAGTCAAATGCCGTAGATAAACGTTTCGCTGTCATTCCCAAACTCACGTAGTGGAAACGCTTATTTGTACGTTCCGGGCCACCTTCTCCCGCAAACATTCGTGTCGGATCTTCTCCTTCACGTTTGAATGGGAACAATCCCGAAGTATACGGGAATTCACCTGGTACATTCTCTTGCAGCGACCATTTCAAAATATCTCCCCAACCAGAATACTTCGGCATCGCGATTTTTGGAATCTGCGAGTGCGACAATGATTCTGTATGCGTTTGAATCGATAATTCTTTGTTACGTACTTTGAATTTGAATACTGGTTCTTTGTATAGTTTCTTCTTTTCCTCCCAACGCTCAATGATGAGCATGTTCTTCGGATCGAAGTTTAATTTCTCCACTTCGTATGCTTCTTGAAGTCCCTTGATCAAGCGATCTTTATCTTCAACATCAGAAGACTTTAATGTCTCAATTGATGAATTCAATCCGAATAATTTATCCGCGACAACAATTTGTTGAGCCACCCATGTATCATAATGACGGTTGTTCTCAGAGATTTCAGACAAGTAGCGTGTTCGTTCTGGCGGAATCACGAAAATCTTTTCAGACATCTCATCGGAGATTTCGAAGGTAGAATTCAAGTCGATTCCTGTTTTCTCTACCAATTTGTCCATGATTACTTTATACAAAGTATTCATTCCTGGATCGTTGAATTGAGAAGCGATTGTTCCATAAACTGGCATCGAATCCGTCTTCTCTTCCCACAAATTGTGATTTCTCTGGTATTGCTTACGCACGTCGCGAATAGCATCTAGGGCTCCTCGTTTATCAAATTTATTCAAGGCGATCACATCTGCGAAATCGAGCATGTCAATTTTCTCCAATTGCGTTGCCGCTCCATATTCTGGTGTCATCACGTACAATGACATATCAGAATGGTCTAAAATTTCAGTATCCGATTGTCCAATTCCAGAAGTTTCCAAAATGATCAAATCGTATTCAGCCGCTTTCAAGATTGAGATCGCTTCTGCGACGTGTTTTGACAAGGCCAAGTTCGACTGACGCGTCGCCAATGAACGCATGTACACGCGCTCATTTTTGATCGAGTTCATGCGAATTCTATCTCCGAGCAATGCTCCTCCTGTTTTACGCTTTGAAGGATCGACTGAAACAACCGCAATTTGCTTGTCTTTAAAATCAATAAGGAATCGGCGCACCAATTCATCAACCAAAGACGATTTACCCGACCCCCCAGTTCCTGTGATCCCAAGCACTGGAACAGAAACAGCTTCTGCCATTTCATTTGCTTTGATCAGAATATCTTTTGCTTCTTCAGCGAAATTTTCAGCTGCCGAAATAATTCGTGCAATCTTCGCGTCGTTCTTACTTTTTAAGTGATCCAATTCATCCGTTAGATTTTTCCCTACTGGAAAATCGCATCGTTTCACCAAATCATTGATCATTCCTTGCAATCCAAGCTCACGGCCATCGTCCGGGTGATAAATACGCTCAATTCCGTAATCTTGAAGCTCCGCAATTTCAGATGGAAGAATCGTTCCACCTCCTCCACCAAAAATTTTGATGTGTTCAGCACCTTTTTCCTTCAAAAGATCATACATGTATTTGAAGTACTCGTTATGTCCTCCCTGGTAAGATGTCATCGCAATCGCTTGAACATCCTCCTGAATAGCGCAGTTAACAACTTCCTCAACAGAGCGGTCATGTCCTAAATGAATCACTTCACAACCAGTTGATTGAATGATTCGGCGCATGATGTTGATTGCGGCATCGTGACCGTCAAACAGCGAAGCTGCGGTTACGATTCGAACTTTGTTTGTTGGGATATAAGGTGCAATTTGTTCCATAAATGATCTTATTTCTGCTCCTAAAACGGGCATGCAAAAGTAAGTAATCTAAGGCAAAATAAAAAGTGAAAAAGATGCTGTGCATGCCCAGTTTAATTGTAAAACGGGCGCGTAATTAATCCACTTAAATCCTTAATTTCGCGGCTTTAAAATCGAATTATGATTTCAGTTAACGGTGTAGCGGTAGAATTTAGTGGAGAAACGCTTTTCAGTGATGTTTCATTTGTCATCAATGAGAACGACAAGATCGCATTGATGGGTAAGAATGGAGCGGGGAAATCTACCTTGATGAAAATCATTGCTGGTGTTCAGAGCGCCAACAAAGGATCAATCCAGCGACCAAAAGATACCGTGATTGCCTACTTGCCTCAGCATTTATTGACAGAAGACGATTGTACTGTGTTCGAAGAAGCCTCAAAAGCTTTTGGTTCGATTTTCGAAATGAAAGAAGAAATCGATTCGCTCAACAAACAATTAGAAACACGCACTGATTATGAGTCGGAAGATTACATGAAGATTATCGAGCGCGTTTCTGAACTAGGAGAGAAATTCTATTCAATTGAAGAAATCAACTACGATGCGGAAGTCGAGAAAACACTTTTAGGACTTGGTTTCAAGCGTGAGGACTTCACCAGACAAACGAGTGAGTTTAGTGGAGGTTGGAGAATGCGTATCGAATTGGGGAAAATTCTACTCCAGAAACCTGATTTGGTGCTACTCGACGAGCCGACTAACCACATTGATATAGAATCAGTCATTTGGCTGGAAGACTTCTTGGTAAACAAGGCGAAAGCAGTGATTGTCATTTCTCACGATAAAGCGTTCATTGACAACGTTACAAACCGTACGATTGAGGTAACTATGGGGCGCATTTACGATTACAAAGCGAATTACTCGCACTATTTGCAATTGCGTGAAGAACGTCGCGAGCATCAATTGAAAGCGTACAACGAGCAGCAGAAATACATCAAAGACAACATGGATTTCATTGAGCGCTTCCGGGGAACGTATTCGAAAACAAATCAAGTGAATTCGAGGGAACGGATGCTGGAAAAATTGGAAATCATTGAGATCGATGAAGTTGACACATCAGCATTGAGACTTCGCTTCCCTCCTTCTCAGCGTTCGGGAGATTATCCTGTTATCGCCAAGGACTTGAGCAAAAATTACGGAGACCACGCTGTATTCAAAGAAGCGAACATGTCCATTTCGAGAGGTGAAAAGGTATCATTCGTTGGACGAAACGGAGAAGGAAAATCAACGATGATCAAAGCAATCATGGGCGAAATTGATTTTGAAGGAAGCTGTGAACTGGGACACAATGCGAAGGTTGGATATTTTGCTCAAAATCAAGCTTCTTTACTCGATGATGAATTGACAGTCTTTCAAACGGTGGATCAAGTCGCCAAGGGGGAAATCAGAAAACAAATCAACAGCATTTTGGGTGGTTTTATGTTCCGCGGTGATGATGTCGACAAAAAAGTTAGCTTCCTTTCTGGTGGAGAAAAAACGCGTCTGGCGATGGTGAAATTATTGCTTGAGCCCGTCAACGTATTGATTCTCGATGAGCCAACCAATCACCTGGATTTGAAATCGAAAGATGTATTGAAGGAAGCGTTGAAAAACTTTGACGGGACCTTGATTCTCGTTTCTCACGACCGTGATTTCTTGCAAGGCTTATCTGAAAAAGTATTTGAATTCAAAGACAAACGCGTAATCGAGCATTTTGAAAGTATCGATGCTTTCTTGGAGCGTAATCGAATTGAAAACTTGAAGCAGATTGATTTGATGGGTTAAGCCAGATTCTCAACTTTGACCAAATAAAAAAGCACCAAGTACATCAGTTGATGAATCATGGTGCTTTCATAATTAGTTCTGATCGAGCTATTTCATTAAAATCCTGAATTTATCTCTATTCGAATATACATTCCAAGCGCTGAATTGGTACAAGAGGTTTATTTGCTGAGGCGATAACTCAACTAATTTTCCTGTGTCCTCCATAATCGTTTTGTAATGCGGGAAATGGGCGAAATCTGGGAATCCACCTAAATCTTTGATTTGATCACGAATTTCCCATTCCAATTGATCTACATATTCGTTGGCACTTTCGTTGTATACCCATACGATATTCACTGATTCTCCCGCTGGAATCCCCCACCATTCGTTCAATACCGTTTCATGAGACGTTTCAGCAATTAGTGACTTACCGCTATTTTTCGCTTTAACAAATTGCGCCATCAAACCATTTATGTCTGATTCTTCGAAGATTTTATTTTGATACGTGTCTTCGGATCCTTTTGCGATTACTCCAAAGAGTGTCAAAATATCCGAGCTAACATCCTTTCCTGTTGGAGTTGGATACTTGATGGTGTCATACTTCGCGTTGAACTTGGTATCGGTATTGACAAAAATCACTAGGTCATATACCCCTCTTTGGATTAGCGTGATTGCTCCAAGATTTTCCAAGTTCCCTCCATCTCCGAACATTCGATCTTCACCAGTTGGCAATTTGGCACCAATTTGAGGAACTTTCCAATAATCTACTCTTGGAGATAGTTCGCTGAGCGTATGCCCAAAGATCTTGAACGCAGTTAATGTAGCAACATAGGCCGAACTACTCGTACCGCTCGCATCCGCAATGGTAAACGGAGTTTTTGGCTTTTGCAAGGTCAAGCAATTATAGTTTTTAGCGTCACTTGAACATTTCACCGGGCCTAACGTAGGAGCCGAAGTGCCAAATGCAAAGGGCTCGATAAAACCTCCAATGTATCCCGTGTTCACTTCTCCATTTTTTGATCGGAAAATTGGGTTAACCGCCGATCCAGCTCCAACACCTAATGGAGTGTAATTAAACACTGAAAGTGGTTCAGGATCATTGAAAGGAGCATTCTTGATCAGACCAGAAACGGATGAATTCACCACCAAATAAGGTCGGTGAACATCGTTTTTTCCATTGCGCACAACTACGAAATCGTCTGGTTTGAGCGAAGGGTTTCTAGAGCAAATATCTCGAACTGTTGCCCATGTATGACTGAAGTATTTCGGAGCGCCATCTTTGAACAGGCCGTATCTCTGCATATAGCTCTGACTTACTCCGCGAATCCACAATCGATCTGCTGGAGTCGAACCTATATCGCGCAGCATATTTCCAAGCAATGGTGCGTTAGCCGCTCCCGCTAAAAATCCCGGTTCCAAAGTTTTCATACCCTTTAAGGTTAAATCACCTGGAGGAATAATAGTACCTAGTAGTTGCTCATCATCCACTGCTCCTTCGGTATAGTAAGTAAATGGCACAGAAGCCCAAGATCCACCGGAAACACAGGAAATATATCCTACATTGTCCAGTATTCCTAACTTAACCAGACCTCTGAGCTGACCTACTGCACATACCATTGCTCGAGTCCCTCCTCCTGACATACAGATCCCTGTTTTTTTCAGGTTAAGTTCATCTTCAGGGAAGTTCATTGAACCTTTTTCGCTTGGCCAAGCTTTAACATCTAATGTAGATGTTTCTTGGTTGTTTTGATTGTTATCTTCGGACGTTTCGGTGGTTTCAGTCGGCTTAACAGGAACGGTATTCTGACTGCATGAGACAAGAACAATGATTCCAAAAAGCAATGCTGTAAGACCAATTAGAGAACGATGGGATAGAAGTCTTTTCATAGTGATTAATATTTGCCCACTAAGATAAGCAAAGTGTGCATATCGAAACTGCGTACAAATACCTGTTTCAAAAAGAAATGAGAATTACGATTCAAAATCAACAAAACGCCGTTCTTCACGTTTCATTAAGGCTTGAAATTTCGCTGGAATGGGAATCGCTATTTTGACTACTTCTGAAGTAATTGGATGCTTGAATTCGAGATATGTAGCCGCTAAAAACAGTCCTTTGTGTTTCATTACATTGTCTTTTTCGCCGTACAATTGATCTCCAACTATCGGGTGAGAAATTTCTGCGCAGTGCTTTCTTAATTGATGGGTTCTTCCCGTTGAAGGTTCCAGCAAAACGAGCGATAGAAATTCATTCCTGAGCGATGGAACAGTTGAAAGCACGGTCAGCTTTGATTCTGCAGATTTGGTATCTACATTAGTTGTAATCGTTTGATTATCGGGTTTACCTTGAACGATTGCATGGTACTGTTTTTTAATCTTTCGTTCCGAAAATAGGTTTCCAAATTCTCGATGTGCTAGGAGCGTTTTTGCGACAATAACCAATCCGCTGGTTGCGCTGTCTAAACGATGGACTGGTCTTCCCCATTTCAGCGCATCTTCTGATTCTGACTTCGTCAATTGATCAATCAGGGCGTTCTCAAGTGTTCTAAATTGATTCCCATTAATGACCAATCCGGCAGGCTTTAGAACTACCGCGAAGCTGTCTTCTTCGTGGATGATCTCTATTTCGAGTGGAAATGGTTTCGGACGTTTTGATTGTGGATCAATTAACTGGATGAGATCATGTTGCTTTACCCAAAAACCCGTTTCTCCTAGAATGGAATTATGCATGATTTCTCCACGTTTCATGGCTTTTTTTACCGCATTCCTCGTTGGAGTTTGAGGAAACAATCCGATGCAGTAATCCACCAAGCGAACACTCGACAATTCTTTAGAAACGGTATGTTCTTTTAATACAATCATAGATTTATGATCAAAAGAAAACCCGACTCTATTGCTAGAATCGGGTTTCAATTATCCTTTTAATCTTTATAGAAGAATGAACGTTACACGACGATCTTTCGCTTGTTTCGTTTCTTCATCATCTGATTCAGAGTGTTCATCCGTATTTGGGGAATCATCTCTTTTACGTGATGGAATCATTCGGCCTTCGTCAATACCCTTTTTCATTAGGAATTTCATCACAGAACCGATACGTTGGTTATCCATATCTGCGTAGATATCATTCTCAGCACCTACTTCATTCTCCTCCAGATTGCAGTGACCTTTGATTTGAATCTTAGCGCTTGGATTCGCTTTCATGTAGTCAGCGATAATGTTCAATGAACGCTCACCTTCAGTTGTGATTGATTGTTTACCAAAAGCGAAGTATACTTGTTGCATTTCAACGCGCTCTTTTGGAGTAGTTTTGTCCGTTTCTGGGAATACTTTTTGGTAGATCAATGTCGAATATGCAACGCCTTCTTCTCCAGAAGCACAATCACATGTTTCTCCTTTGTCTTGATCGAGTAGCATAACAGAAATATCATCAACGTAGTAATACGCAGCCACTACTTGCTGAACTTTGATGTCTTTTGTTCCGTTGTCTTTTTTCATTCTCTCGTAACGCGTGTCTTCGTTCGATCTGAAGTTTCCTAATGCGATGTATTTTTCACCTCCTTTGGCAACGTAAACACCACATACTTCCGTCCAATCGAATCGAGCAGACATTGTTTCGTAATCGTTTTCACGGTGAACAACACTTGGTTCAAGAATCATCGAAACTTTAGAATCAGTTCCCAATGCTTTCTTGGAGAAATGCACACCTACGTTATTTGAAGCGTATTTCGAAGCTTCAGAAAGAGACACATACATCTTCACACAGTACGTCATGCCCTTCTTCATTGGAGATTCCAATTTAGTCATCACGTATGAACGAGGTACTTTGTTGTTGTATGAGAATCCTGTTAATCCAGCGTAATTTTCACCTTCATGAGCTGTTTCACGTCCGTAAGCATTATCAGGAACACTAATCTCCTCTATTTTCGTATCAACGAATAAATCAGCGCGAACACCTGTTGGAGAAACCCAACCTGTTGCACTTTCAATTTTCCCTAAACGCTTTGGTTTTTTACCAATTGATTCGAAACTTCCGTTTGGAACCAAGTTTTCACCCTCTTGGGCATTTGCTAAAGGCGCGCAGAGCATAAAGCCCATTGCTGATAATAATGTAATCGCCTTTCTAGTACTGAATTTCATAATTCTTCACAGTTTTAATAAATGTTTTCACCTTCTCTGGATCGACATCCGGATATACTCCGTGCCCTAAATTAACAATATGTCTTTTACTTTTAAAAGAATCCAACATATTTGTTGTTAGCGTCTCCACCTCTTTATGAGATGAATACAGCGCACATGGATCTAAATTACCTTGCAATGTTCTTGTATCACCAACTGCATTTCTGACGTCGCTCATTTTCATGTTCCAATCAACGCCGATGGTGTTGCAATCCATTTTGGCTAAATCCGCCACAGAATTGTACGCACCTTTTGCAAAAAGGGTTACCGGAACTTCATTTATTGCTTCGGCAATCTTGTTTATGTATTTCAATCCGAATTCAGCATACTGAGCATCGCCCAAAATCCCTGCCCATGAATCAAAAACTTGAACCATGTGAGCTCCGGCTTTGATTTGTGCTTTCAGATACTGAATTGTCACTTCCGTAATACGATTAAGCAACTCGTGTGCCAAAGTCGGATTTGTGTATAATATTTTACGTGCTTTTGAGAACGTTTTTGAGCCCTGCCCCTCTGTCATATAACAGAAAATCGTCCAAGGTGCTCCTGCAAAACCAATCAGTGGAACACGTCCTGCTAATTCCTTGTTTGTCAACTTAATTGCTTCCAAAACATATCCCAAGCGATCTTCAACATCAAAATTGGTTTGGGCGAATTTTGCCAAGTCATTCTCGCTAGAAATCGTCTGATTGAACCAAGGTCCTTTCTTCTCCACCATTTCGTACGTCAATCCCATTGCTTCAGGAATTACCAAGATATCCGAAAAGATAATCGCGGCGTCTACTCCCAACAAATCAACTGGTTGTACAGTCACTTCAGCTGCTCGCTCTGGTGTCTCTACGAGTTCTTTAAACCCAGATAATTCTGCTCTTACAGCGCGGTATTCTGGTAAGATTCTTCCAGCCTGACGCATCAACCAAACGGGGTATCGCTCGATAGATTCGCCTCTTGCTGCTCTCAAAATTAAGTCGTTGTCAAATTTCATTGGTGCAAAGATAGGAATAGTTCGATTATCGATCATCTGATTCTCTGATTTTCCGATGAAGTGGTTTGTTTTTGTTTTTTTCGGATTGTTAAGGAAAAGAGAATAATTGTATCTTCAATCTTAGCAATTACGAGTTTAATTATTCTGATATGAGTACTTCACTTCCAACTTTTTCTTTGGGGAAACATACTGTTTTAGGGAGAACCTTCTTCACTCCTCCTAGAAAGATTTCAGATGCATTGAGCAATGAAGCACGAATTGTACTTGTCGTTAATGGGCAATCGAAATTGTATTCGGCGGATCGAGTTTTGGAAATACAATCGGGGGATTCGTTTATAATGAAATGTGACAATTTTGTCAACTGCTGGGAAGAGAATCCCGACGGTGAGCCGAACGAAGTAATCGTTTTTCAATTCAACCCGGAGCTTTTTCGGGAAATCTATGAACAGAAGACTCCAAGCAAGCTCAATTCAACAACGAATCACCACGTGCAATCTGTGCAGCGAATACCAAAATCAGCGCTGCTAGAGAATTACGTGCAGGGACTGCGCTTCTATTTGGATAATCCCGATTCATTTTCCGAGGAGGTAATCATGTTGAAAATTAGAGAATTACTTCATTTATTAGTTGAAAACGATCAAAATGGAGCGATCAAAGGTATCCTTGGAGAACTTTTCAACACGAGTGAATACGTGTTCAAAGATGTGATCCAAGCACATTTATTTGAAGACTTGAATTTGGATGATCTAGCCTTCTTCACTGGACTGAGTCTTTCTTCTTTCAAGCGTAAATTTTCGACGGTTTACGGAACATCTCCGAACAAGTACATTACCTCAAAACGATTAGAAAAGGCGCAAACACTCTTGCGCACATCAGACCTTCGCATCTCCGAAGTTGCATACGACTGTGGTTTTAACGATCTCGGATACTTTTCTAAGTCCTTCAAGAACTATTACAATTTATCTCCTTCCGATTATCGTTCGACGAGCGTGAACTAATGTTGCGAATGTTTGAACGAAGCAGTAACAAAACGTGGAAGAATTGAACGAATACGCACCTTCCTTACCACTTAATTTCTTCGCGACCCATCGATTTTAGGTACTCATTTGTTTGAGAAAAAGGCTTACTACCGAAGAATCCGCGATAGGAAGATAAAGGTGAAGGATGCGGAGATGTGATGATTTTATTTTTATCTGAATCGACCACTTTACCTTTTTCTTGGGCTTTGCTTCCCCATAAGATGTAAACAATTCCTTCAGATTTCTCGGCCAATTTTGCAATTACTGCATCTGTAAATCGCTCCCAACCTTTCTTAGCATGACTATTGGCTGCACCTTCTCGAACGGTAAGAACTGAATTCAGCATGAACACGCCTTGTTCTGCCCAGTGCCTCAAATCACCATTTTCGCGGGGAGAAATTCCCACATCCGATTCGAGCTCCTTGTAAATATTGTTCAAACTTTTGGGAAGTGGACGAACATCTGGTTCAACGGAAAAACACAGACCATGTGCATGACCACGCGTCGGGTAAGGATCTTGACCCAAAACAACCACTTTCACTTGATCAAATGGACAAGCATCAAAAGCCTTGAAAATCTCATTCCCTTTCGGAAAAACACCATCTGGATGCGCGGCATATTCCGATTTCACAAACTGAATAAGCGATTGAAAATAGTCTTGCGATAATTCACTTGACAACTCTTCTTTCCACGATCGCTCAATTTTCACTTCCATTGATCAAAATTAAGGATTGATTTTCAATTATAGCCCTATCTTTGAGCCATGAAGTATTTTTGGATTTTGACTTTGATTCTCTTCGCGGGATGCACTGAAACGGAAGAACCTGAGTTACCGGAGGATTTTGTTCCAGATGTTGAAAATGTCGATCCTTTCGAGGGATTATCGAAGGTTGAAACGATTGAACTGCACATTCGTCGTGAGTTAACAATTAGTCCAGACGAGCCCATTGATTACCAAATTTATGAAGCGAATTGCGATGGTGACGATAGCTTGGATGCTGTAATCACGGTTAATTTGTTGGAACGCGCGGTTGACGATGCAATCAAATCGGGAAATGTGGCTAAAAAAGCCGCTCTCGGATACATGGGTAATTACAACTACATGATTTATCGTGATGGTTTTTCAGGAAAGATGAGTTCTGCGCGACCAATCGCCTCAAGCCCGAAAGCAAAATTGAAGGTGACTTTTGAAAACATTCGATCTGAAAGGCAAAAGGACATTTTAGTAGATCACCGCGTATTGAATGCAGCATACCGCAACTTTTTCACGATTACGAATGGGAACCCACTTCGTGTGAACCAAGTGAAATTGTTTGACGGCATGGGAACAAAAGACGCCGTTGGATTTGCTCTTGAGTATGAAGAAGGAACAATTTCTCAGGTGAAAGATATAAAGTCGTATGTTGGAACATTTGACAATCCGACATTTACAAGTTCAGATGAAGTTTACACCTTTGAACCAGATATTAAGAAGACGGGGCAATTGCAGGAGCATTGGTTTTTTAACCCGAATGATATGAAGTATTATTTGAAGAAGTAGTTTGGACGGGGCTTCGCCCCCCTAGTAGCTATAAACTGAATTATTGAAAATATGGACTTAAGAAAAAAAGTTATTGGGATTGTATTGGCAGTAATACTTCTTCTTTCAGGTGTGTTTCATTTCGTGAATCCCGAAGTGTACTTTCCTTTAACACCGGATTTCGCCTCTAAATACCTCTTGAACTATTTGGTTGGAGGAGCTGAAATATTGCTTGGGGTTGGTGTTTTTATTCCTTCGTATCGAAGATTGGCCTTGCTCGGAATTTGTCTTTTGATGATAGTATTTCTTCCTGTACATATTCACGATGCGATGAGAGATGAGCCCTTTGTAGGATCGAAGACAATTGCATACGTGCGGCTAGCAATTCAGTTGGTGTTGATTTATTTGCCCTTGTTCGCTAGGAAGACCAAGTAAGCTTCTGATTTCGGACTTCGGACTTAGAGTGCCTCAGCGCTCAGATTACAGGGTAACTTTCAAACCAAGCACGAAGTTTCTTCCTGGTGCACTGATTCCCGATCCTGCCGTACGATACAACTGATTCGTGATGTTTTCAATTCCTCCCGACATCGAAAGGTGCTTATTGAAGAAAAACGCCGCTTTGAAATTGAGCGTGTACCAACCAGGAACGAATGCTCTGCCTTCATCATCTCGTGCGTATAAAAACGGTGATTCTCCGAATGGTAATTCATCAGGATTCACTTTTACTTGGTAAGAGCTATAAACATCCAATTTGAACTGACGACGTTTGTAGGTAATCGACGTTCTACCGAATGTAGGTGCCACGTGGTTCTTCGGATAATACAATGAATCATCAATATTGAACTCTTGTCCTTTTTGGAAACTGATTGTGCTTCTGAGCGAAAGCCCTTTTGCCACAACCACTTCAACTCCTGCCTGAACTCCATAAACCCAAGCATCTGAAACATTCTGAACAGCTTGAACCCTGCTCATCTCACCATCGTATAAAATGCTGTCTTGCCCATTGAAACTAAAATTCGCTCGGGCGAGTGCATCCTGCAAATATGTGTAGTACACTACTCCATCAACCTTAACCTTCGAAAATAATATCGACACGAAACCAATTTCTCCATTGTAAACGTATTCTGGTTTCAAATTGACATTTGGAATAACCACCGCTCCTGGCTCAGAATCAAATATTTTTCCGAGGTCATCAATGTTTGGTGCTCTAAATCCCGTTGAGATATTCGAGTAAATCTGGAAATGATCATTCGGGTTGAATACAACTCCGAAACTTCCGTTTAACGCCCCATTTCGATTGGTCGTTTCGGTTACAGGGAACGCAAACAAGGTTGTATCAAATTCAGCTGAAATTGAATAGTAACTGTATCTCAAACCACCATTCAAACTCCATTTATCACTCAAATTGTATTTCCCATTCATGTAAGCTCCAGTCGAAAACCAAGTGGATCCATTTGGGTAGCGCGAATTCGTGATTTCTTGGTCACCAGAAATGATGTCCTCTCGATATGCATTTGATCCAACCAAGTTACCGACCGCTTCAAGTCCATAGAACAGCGTGAAATCGTTGCTCACTTTTTTATCGAAATCCACATTCAACGATAGGGCATCCACATTTTCGAACTGACGGCGGATAAGTGAATTCCCCGTTTTGCGATCGTGTCGACTTTCCTGAAAATTCTGATAGGCCGCTGTTATTCTTAAATCATTGTACCATCCCGTTTTTTTCGTGTGAATCGCACCAAACTTGTGCATCATCCATTTCTGCGGACCATAATACCATTCGGCGTTATCAAGGATTCCATCTCCTTCTTTATCCAAAATGAGTCGATCGTAGCGCGGAGCATCTGTAGTTGCTGAATAGATGAAAGAATAATCCAAGAGCCAGTTTTCCGAGGCTTGAAATTTAATTTTTTGAATCGCATTGATTTGACTGAACCCAGATTGAAGCTGCAAAGTTGGATCATCATTTACCAAGGTAGAATCGATGCCGTTTATCTGTTGCTGAAAGGTTGGTCGCAAGAATGCGCTGTTTCCGTTTGTTCCAGTTCTTAAATCGCCGTATCGAGAAAACGTTAAAGATGTCAAAAACGCCCATTTCTTTTTTCCAATGTTGAAATCGGCGTGCGTCATGATTTCATTCGAGGCTGACGAATACCGTCCTGCGAAATGCGTTGGTAAAAATGTCTTGACTGAGTCTGGAGAGAACTTGGCTTCTTTCGTATTGAAACTCATTACCCCTCCAATTGCATCACTTCCGTAGATCACAGCTCCTGGTCCGAACAATACTTCAACCGACTCAAGGGAATTAGCATCCAAGGAAATCACATTTTGAAGATTCCCTGAACGGAAAATGGCGTTATTCATTCGAATTCCATCTACAGAAATCAATACGCGATTGGTTCCGAATCCTCTCAACTGAGGCGAACCTCCCGCCAATTGACTTTTCTGAACAAAAACATATCCGCTCGTTTCGAGAAGATCTGCAGATGTTTGTGGAGCCAGTAGCTCAGCTTCTTTCAAGTTGATTGAAGTAATACGATTGGGAACTTTCAGCTTTTCCTCATCCCAGCGATTCACTGAAATGATAATATCTGTAAACGAGAGCGGCTCATCGACCATTTCAACAATACCTGCTTTTTTGAGCTCAGAATAAGATGTGACGATCATTTGATAATCATCTGCCGTAATGAAAATGCTATCGCAGCCTTTGAAGGGATTTAATTTAAAGCGTCCATTCACATCCACCCTTCTTTGAACCTTTGGATTTTTCGAGATAATCTCTGCATCCAAAACAAACTGCTGCGTGATTTTATCTTTCACTGCAATCTCTTGGGAAAAGCTCAATTTAGCTTGACAACAGAAAGCAACACTAAGGAGAAGAAATAAAGAAAATCTGTTCAACATTAATAGGTATCGTGAATTCAACTAATAATCCGCGAATTTACTACAATTTTCATGCCGACAATATGTGTTTATCTTTGAAAAATGGAATATCATTTCACACATCCAAAAACCTTCCGGTATCGCATTCTGAATGAGAACGCTAAATCGAAGAAAGCTTTGTATGTTTTACACGGATATGGTCAACTCTCCGAATTCTTTATTCGCAAGTTTCAAGAGCTCACTGATGAATACATAATTATTGCTCCTGAAGGAATGCATCGATTTTATTTGAAAGGTGCAAGTGGACGTGTTGGTGCCTCATGGATGACGAAGGAAGCACGTGAGACGGATATTTCAGACAACTTAAGTTATCTCGATTCCTTGGATGCAAAACTCTCAGCCGAATACCATTTTGAAGAGAAATACTTACTCGGTTTTTCTCAGGGTGGAGCGACCGCCGCTCGTTGGAATCAATTGGGGAATTCAGAATTTAACGCCATGATACTTTGGGCGAGCGTCTTCCCTCCTGACCTTCCAAACACGATTGAACTTGACATGAAACAAAAGAATTACTTCGTAATCGGTGAAGAGGATGAGTTTTATTCAACGGAAAATCAAGAAAAATTGATTGAAGAATATTTATCCAAAAACTACAAGATCAAGCGATACAAGGGCAAGCATGATATCATTAACAATACCTTAACAGAAATACTCGACGAATTATCGAATAAATAGTGATTTGCCGATTTTTTTGGCACAATTTTCGATATTTGCACTGTAAAACAAAATGACATGAGATTTTTAACAATCATATTAACGTTCGCAGCTTTCTCTTTTACGTCTTTCGGACAAGATGCTAAAGCAGATGCAATTTTAGACAAGCTCTCTAAAAAGATAAAGGATCAAAAATCGTTTTATGTTGAATTCAGTTCAACAGTGAAGAACAGCTCTTCCGATTCGAAATCTTCTTTCTCAGGAAAAGGATGGGTGAAAGGTGATAAGTACTATGCTTCTTTTGGCGATAACACGGTTATCTCGAATGGGATCAAAACGTGGACGATCATCAAAGAAGAGAAGACAGTTTATGTAACGGACGCTGATGAAGAGGATGAAGAAGCTGTAAACCCTAAGAAATTGATGACGATCTGGGAAACTGGATTCAAAAGCAAGTATTCAAAGAAAACGACACTTAGTGGAGAATCATGTCACCTCATCTATTTGTACCCGAAAAATGCGAAAGTGGATTACACGTACATTGCATTGTATGTTTCGGCGACGTCAAATGAATTAAAACGAGTGGTAATGTCGATGCGTGATCAAACAAAGATGACGTACTCGATGAAAAAATTTACTTCCAATCCAACGGTTTCTGATTCGAAATTCGTTTTCTCGAAATCAAAATACCCTGGATACACAGTCATTGAAGATTAATCTTCGGACTACGAAACGAGAAAAGCCTGATCGAATGATCAGGCTTTTTTTTATTAAGTATTGATAATCTATATCGTCATATTGCGAAATAGATATATTGCAATTTATCGCAAGACAATTTAGTAGTCCATTAAGGACTCAATCGCTTCAGCTAATCGCTCTTTTGGTAAGAATTGTTGTTCCAACTGACCAGCAAATGGAACTGCCGTATCCAAGGAAGCAACGCGTTTCACTGGAGCATCCAAGGCTTCAAAACAGTTTTCTGAAATTAAAGCAACGAGCTCTCCTCCTATTCCACCAGTCATGCAATCTTCGTGCAGAACAATTACGCGTCCCGTTTTTCTTGCCGCAGCATAAATCGCTTCAGTATCTAATGGAAGTAGTGTTCGAAGGTCCAAAATTTCAACACTCAAATCAGTGTGATTCTCAGCATATTCCTTTGCCCAGTGAACACCCAATCCGTAAGTGATGATTGTCAAATCAGAACCTTCATTGACTGTATTCGCTTTTCCAAGTTCCACAGTGTAGTAATCATCTGGAATCTCTTCGCGAATGCTTCGGTACAAGAATTTATGCTCGAAAACCAATACTGGATTCGGATCTTCAATCGCCGCAGCCAACAATCCTTTCGCTTCGTAAGGAGAAGAAGGAAAAACAATCTTCAAACCTGGAGTATGGAAGAACCACGCTTCGTTACTTTGTGAGTGAAATGGACCAGCTGCTGAACCAGCTCCAGTAGGCATACGAACGACAACATCAGCATTTTGTCCCCAACGCCAGTGAATCTTAGCCAAGTTATTTACAATTTGATTGAACCCACAAGTCACGAAATCTGCGAATTGCATTTCAACTACCGCTTTCATTCCAGCAATGGATAAACCAAGCCCGGCACCAACAATTGCACTTTCACAAATGGGTGTATTTCGAACGCGATCCTTGCCAAATTGCTCAACAAAGCCTTCTGTTACTTTGAAAACGCCTCCGTACTCAGCAACATCTTGTCCCATAATAATGAGGTCCGGATATTTCTCCATCGATTGACGAAGACCATCTTGAATAGCATCAACTAATCGTTTTTCCGTTTTATTTCCTTCCGCCGATTGAACAACTTGATCAAAACTAGCGTATACATCTGTTAATTCAGTTTCCAAGTTCGGAACGATATCTTCTTCGGCGTAAGCCATTTCCAATCCATCCTGAATTTCTTTCTTGATCTCGATTCGGTATCTGTTCTCAACGTCTTCTGTGAGAATTCCATTCGCGTAAAGAAACTCTGAGTAATTCGTAAGCGGGTCAAACTCTTCCCATTCATCCTGCAAACCATCTGGATAATACTTTGTTCCTGATGCTTCCTCATGTCCACGCATTCTGAACGTCATAAACTCCAGTAATATAGGCTTTGGATTCTCACGAATGTCTTCAGCAATCTTGCGAAGAGTTGTAATTACCTCAAGGATATTGTTTCCATTCACTTGAACGGCTTCCATTCCATATCCAATTCCTTTATCGATAAATTGTTTACAGTTGAATTGCTCATTCGATGGAGTTGAAAGTCCCCAACAGTTGTTTTCAATTCCAAAAATGACTGGTAAATCCCAAACGGAAGCGACATTCAGCGCTTCGTGGAAATCTCCTTCGCTCGCTCCACCATCTCCAGTGAAAACGATCGTCGCTTTCTTTTGATCACGAACTTTTGACGCTAGTGCAATTCCATCTGCGAGGGCCAATTGAGGGCCCAAGTGAGAAATCATACCAACGATGTTATACTCCTGCGTTCCAAAGTGGAATGAGCGATCTCGCCCTTTCGTGAAACCAGAAGCTTTCCCCTGAAACTGAGAAAAAAGTCGGTTTAATGGAATATCACGAGTTGTGAAGACACCGAGATTTCTGTGCATTGGAAGAATGTATTCTTCGCGATCCATAGCGTAGGCGGTACCAACGGAAATCGCCTCCTGTCCCCAACCCGAGAACCATTTAGAAATTTTCCCTTGACGTAAGAGAATGAGCATTTTCTCCTCAATCAAACGTGGTTTTAGCAACCTTCGATAAATCTCTAGTAATTCTTTGTCTTCGAATCCACTTCGGTCGAAGTTAATCTTGCGTTTGTCTAGCACTTCCATATATCATCAATAGATAAAACAAAACTAACAAAATGCCACACCCGATGTTAAAATAATGCGAATAAAAAAAGGTCGACTCTAGGAGAGCCGACCTTCATCCTAATATATCGTTGAATTAAACGATTCCTTGATCGATCATTGCGTCTGCAACTTTCATGAAACCAGCAATGTTTGCTCCTTTCACGTAATCAACTGAACCATCTTCCAAAGTTCCGTATTCTACACATGCTTTATGGATAGAAACCATAATTCCGTGTAGTTTTTCATCAACCTCTTCACGAGACCAATTCATTCTCAAAGAGTTTTGTGACATTTCCAATCCTGATGTTGCCACACCTCCAGCGTTAGACGCTTTACCTGGCGAGAACAATACTCCACCTGCTTGGAATGCTGCGATACCTTCTGGCGTTGTTGGCATGTTTGCACCTTCTGCAACGCAGATAGCACCATTATCAACCAACATTTGTGCTTCTTCACCGTTCAACTCATTTTGAGTCGCACATGGCAAAGCTACATCAACCTTAACTTCCCAAGGACGTTTTCCAGCGTGGAAAGAAATATCATCATATTTATCAGCCATTTCGCTTACACGACCGCGACGAACATTTTTCAATTCGAACAACTCGTCCAATTGCTCAGAAGAAATACCATTCATATCGTGAATGTATCCTGATGAATCAGACATTGTAACAACCGTACCTCCAAGTTCGATCACTTTTTGAGCAGCGTACTGCGCAACGTTTCCTGAACCTGAAATGGCAACTTTCTTCCCTTGGAAAGAATCGTTTTTCGTTGCTAACATTTCTTTCGCGAAATAAACTGTTCCGTAACCAGTTGCTTCTGGACGAATCAACGATCCTCCCCAGTTCAAACCTTTACCAGTCAAAACACCTGTAAACTCGTTACGGATTCTTTTGTACTGTCCGAACATGTAACCGATCTCACGACCTCCCACTCCGATATCTCCCGCAGGAACATCTGTGTTTGGTCCGATGTGCTTACAAAGCTCAGTCATGAATGATTGACAGAAACGCATTACTTCAGCGTCTGATTTCCCTTTAGGGTTGAAGTCAGATCCACCTTTTCCACCACCCATAGGCAATGTTGTCAATGAATTTTTGAAAACTTGCTCAAATCCTAAGAATTTCAAAATAGACAAGTTTACTGAAGGATGGAAACGAAGTCCTCCTTTGTATGGTCCGATTGCCGAGTTAAACTCAACACGGAAACCTCTGTTAACATGAACATCACCGTTATCGGCAGTCCATGGAACACGGAAGATAATTGTGCGCTCTGGCTCAACCATTCGATCCAAAATTTTCGCTGCTTTGTACTTCGGATTCTCCTCTATTACTGGGATTACCGCTTCAGCAACTTCGTGTACCGCTTGAAGGAATTCAGTCTCATGACCGTTTGACACCTTCACTTTTTCCATGAACGCATCAATTTCCGCTTGATATTTATTAGACATATAGTTTGATTTAATACAGTGGAGCAAATGTATGTATTTTTTGAATTCTTAGTTGAAAATAAATCAGGATGTTTGAAGTCCTATTACCAGATTTGGATCAGGCGAATAAAAACTCTCTTCGGTTTACTAACTTTGTACTTAAATTATTTTGCCCCTTGTGGCAACTTAATGAAAAGCAGGAACGTCTCTTCAAAGAACACTAGTTCGGACCTAAGTATTAAAATGATGAAAAATATTATTTCTACACTAATTAGCAGTATCCTACTCCTAATAAGCTCATACACATCCTTTTCTCAGAACCCAACGGTTTGTCTTGGAAATGACACAACGGTGTGTATCGGTTCAGCGATTGATATTGTTGATTGTAATCCTGGAGCGATATCAGGACTTGTATTACCAGCGCCAACGAATGTATTCCTTACTGATGATTCTTTTAGTCCTGCCATTCCAATTGGATTCACTGTAAATTTCTATGGAGCAAATTATACACAGTGTACAATCGGTTCGAATGGAGTTATTTCATTCAACTTGGGGAATGCTAATGGGTACTGTCCTTGGGCACTCGGAGGAGCTGGAGTAATGCCAAATCCTGGTTTTGCTGCTGCAAGAAACTCTATGATGCCAGCATACCATGACATTAACCCAGCTAACTCGCCAGGTGGTTCTATTTATTACCAAACAGTTGGAACTGCGCCAAACAGACAATTTGTAGTTGTTTACAAAAACCTTTCTGCTTTCGGACCTGCTGGTTTCTGCGTCGACATGGCAGTTATTGTTAATGAGACATCGAACAATATCGAATATCACATTTCGTATAAAGCACTTTCTCCAACATGGAATGGAGGATTAGGTATTCAAGGTGTTCAAAACGCACCTGGTACTGTTGCAACAATTACTCCGGGTAGAAACAATTCTCAGTGGTCAATCTTGACACCTGAAGCAAAAATGTGGACTCCAACAACACCAGCGAACACAAACGCTTACACAATTAGTAACATTCCTTTCCAACCGATTGTAAACGGTGCGACTGGAGGCTCTTTGTCTTGGGCGAACACGGTGAATGCTACGACACAACCCTACAACGGAGGAACTTTAACTGTGAATCCAGTATTGCCTGGAACGACAGGATATTTCCTTGTGTCATCTTTACCTGTTGCCTGTTCGAATAATCCCGTAGTCGCTAACTCAGATACTACCTTTGTTACTGGTGTGAGTTCTCAGGTGGACGCATCGTCAACCCCGGATATTTGTTCAGCTGGTCAAGGTACTGTAACTGCAACACCGTTAGTTGGTGTACCAACCTACTCGTATAGCTGGCCAACACTTGGGGGAGCAACAACACAAACTGTGACGGGCGTTTCTGCAGGTACATATCAAGTGATCATGACAGACGGAAACGGATGTAGCGCAACAGCTAACGTAACTGTAGGAGATACTCCTGCGAGTTTCTCAGGATCAACTACTGTAGTTTCTTGCCCTGGAGGAAGTGACGGAACTGCCACGGCAGTAATGAATCCGAATCTTGGAATTGTTACTTATCAGTGGGATGACCCACTTTTACAAACGACAGCAACGGCAGTTGGTTTGAGTGCTGGTACCTACAACTGTACCGTAACTTCAGATGTCGGTTGTACAGATGTCGTAACTGTGACGGTAACAGAAATCCCTGGAATGATTGGTGTAATAGCTAGTCAATCTGATGTAACATGTAACAGTGGTAACGATGGAATCATTGATGTTGATATTTCTCAAGGAACTGCACCATACACGTATTCGTGGGATAATTCAGTTTCAGTTTCGGATGTAGCCAACGATTTATTTGCAGGAACGCACACAGTAACTGTTACAGATGCTAATGGATGTGTTATCACAATCACTGGAACAATTGGTGAGCCGGCAGCCTTAGCTATTACAAGTCTTACGCCGGACACACAAATTTGTCCAGAAGATGATATCATGTTGACAGTAGTTGGATCGGGAGGATCAAGTCCTTACACATTCACTTGGACTGAAGCAGGAAACGTTATTGGTACAGGAACTACAATTACCGTTGATCCAGCAGTGACGAATACGCAGTACTGTGTTACGCTTTCAGAGGTATGTGGATCACCAACGGATAACTCATGTATGATTGTGACATTCCCTACACCTATCGAGCCATCAGCAACGATTGATGAGGCTGAGAAGTGTATGCCTGGAAGATTTGAATTCTTCAATACTTCAGCAAATGGTGGAGAAATTGCAACAACGTATTGGGAATTCGGTCCTGATGGTGCTACCTTAGAAACTGGAAATGATTCAACACACTACCAATTCAACGAAGTGGGTATTTTCGATGTGATCATGACAACAACATCTATTTACGGGTGTGTGTATACAGATACGATGAAACAAATCGCAGAAGTGAAGCCGAATCCAATTGCGGATTTCACATTCTCTGCAAACCCTACAACGGTTTTCGAACCAGCAGTTCAAATGCAGGATCGCTCATCAGTTGATGTTATCGCTTATAGCTGGTACAGTCCTTATTCGAACCCATCAGCAAGTGGAATTTCAGATCCGAAGTTCTATTTCCCTGAGGAAGTTGGATCGTACCCTGTGACACTTGCAGTGATCACGGAACATGGTTGTGTCGACACGTTGACATTGTACCTAAACGTTGTTCAAGACATCTTGTTCTTCGCTCCAAATTCATTTACTCCAGATGGTGACGAATTCAACCAAATATGGAAACCTGAAATTCAGGGAATCGATGTCTACGACTTTGATTTATTCGTATTCAACCGATGGGGAGAATTAATTTGGGAGAACCACGATCCATCAGTTGGATGGGACGGAACTTACAATGGAAAAATCGTTCAAGGTGGCATGTACACGTGGAGAGCACGTGTGAAAGATTTGTACAACGATGCGAAGCACGAATTCAACGGTTCGATCAATATTATGAAGTAAAAACTCGTAAGAAATACGATATCAAATCCCTTTCTCTTGGTTGAGAAAGGGATTTCTGTTTTCTTTGGTATCGTTTTTGTCTTACTAAAGACAAAAGTTAGTAAGTTT
Organism: Crocinitomicaceae bacterium; assembly: GCA_029252405.1. Classification (GTDB taxonomy): domain Bacteria; phylum Bacteroidota; class Bacteroidia; order Flavobacteriales_D; family Crocinitomicaceae; genus UBA4466. Next base: position 58,088 of record JAQXBM010000057.1, on the reverse strand, counting down.
GAAAAAATATCAACCATGAAGAAAATAATCATACCTATAGGAATTTGCGCTTCACTCATTCTTTCATCTTGTGATGTATTGAACGATGTAGCAGAAGTAGTACTCGACGGATCAGAGACATCTAACGAAGGAACACCAGCTTTAACAAACGGCGAAGTAATCTCTGGATTAAAGGAGGCACTCAACGTTGGAATCAAAAACTCTGTTGATCTCACATCAGTGACAGACGGGTTTTTAGGAAACGCTGATATTCGTTTACCTTTCCCTGAAGACGCTCTTCGAGTTAAGGAAAAAGCACTTGAATGGGGATTAGACGGACAGGTTGAGAAATTTGAAACGACATTGAACCGTGCAGCGGAGGAAGCAACTAAAGAAGCCCTCCCGATTTTCAAAGATGCCATTTTAGGAATGAGCATTTCTGATGGTTTCTCTATTTTGAATGGAGGTGATGGTGCAGCGACAAGCTTCTTGAAAGAAAAGACGACAGCCGAATTGGTACAAGCTTTCGCACCAAAGGTTGAAGCAGCAATCGCCAAAGTAAAGTTGACAGAATACTGGGAGCCAATCGCTTCGAAGTACAACACATTTGCTAATCTTCCTTTGACAAATGCGGAACCTGTAAATACAGATTTGAACGAATACGTTACGGAAAGAGCCGTATCTGGATTATTCCACATGGTAGAAATCGAAGAGAACAAAATTCGTAAAGACCCGTTGGCGCGAGTATCAGATATTCTTCAACGAGTATTTGGAAGCCTCGGAGGTAACTAGAAAATAATAAACCGATTTACTAAAGCCCTGACATTCATCGTCAGGGCTTTTTCATTGAAATATGCGCCAGAATACCTATTTTCATCCAACAAAATCGACTAAATGCAATACCCGCACACCGAATTGGTTCTAAACGACAAAGGTCAAGTTTACCACCTTGGATTATCTCCTGAGAATATTTCTGACAAAATCATACTTGTTGGAGATCAGGATCGTGTAAACCTTGTTGCTTCCTTTTTTGATTCTGTTGAGCACAGCTCTCAGCACAGAGAATTCGTCTGTAAAACGGGGATGTATCAAGGCAAAAGAATCAGTGCTGTTTCTACGGGAATTGGAACGGATAACATCGATATCACCATTAACGAGTTAGATGCACTTTTCAACATTGACCTTGAAAAACGAGAAGATAAAGCGGAAAAAACATCTCTGACGATGATCAGAATTGGTACCTGCGGTATTTTGCAACCTGAGGTTCCTGTTCATTCATACATTCTATCAACGCATGCTTTTGGATTGGACAACGTCGCCCATTATTACGACATTCCATTCGATGCGGAAGAAACAGAACTGAACACTGCTATTAACAAAGCTGTGCCGCTTCCTGAAGCGATCAACACCTACTTGGCGAAGGCATCTGAAAGTGTAACGGATAAATTGCGTTCAGACGAAACGGTGGAAGGAATCACGATCACTTCGAGTGGATTTTACGGTCCTCAAGGACGTCAACTTCGACTTCCCAACAGAACCAACGAGCTCAACGAGCAATTGACTGCATTCAAACACGGAGATTCACGCATCACCAACTTCGAAATGGAAAGTTCGGCGCTTTTTGCTCTCGGAAAAGGGCTAGGACATCAGTGCGGAACGATTTGTCTTGGTATCGCCAATCGACCGAAAAAAGACTTCTCAAAAGACTATTCTCAGCACATGCTGAAGTTAATTCGGTACGTTTTGGACCGTATCTAAACTCGTCATTTTTCCATTCTACTCTCGCTCTAGTCAAAAAAGCGTAACTTTATGAGTAATGGAATATAAAAATGTCAATTTCGCCGTCCTAATTGATGGCGATAATATCCCATCTGCTCACGTAAAAGAGATGATGGAAGAAATAGCCAAATACGGCAACCCAACAATCAAACGAATTTATGGCGATTGGACGAAACCACATCTCACGAAGTGGAAAAACCTCTTGCTCGAAAATGCAATAACACCTATTCAACAATACGGATATACAACTGGAAAAAACGCAACAGATTCAGCAATGATTATCGATGCAATGGACATCCTCTACTCTGGAAAAGTAAACGGATTCTGTATCGTATCAAGTGATAGTGATTTTACGCGATTGGCCACTCGATTGAGAGAGGCAGGAATGAAAGTGCTTGGAATTGGAGAACGAAAAACACCAAATCCGTTCATCGTTTCTTGTGATAAGTTTATCTACGTTGAGATTCTGAGAAAACAAAGTTCGAAGAAGGAATCCACAAGTGATAAACAGTCCGAGACCGACAAAATTACCGTCGATAAAATCTCTCAGAAAGATATCAATTTGATCCGCACATCGATTTCAGATTTATCAGATGAAGATGGCTGGGTTTACTTGGGAGATCTTGGAAACTTGATCCAAAAGAAGAAACCAAACTTCGACTCGCGTAACTACGGATTTGAGAAATTAACGGCGCTCATTCGATCTTTGAAAGAATTTGAAATTGAGCAACGCGACAATCCGAAAAGCAGACACAAGTTGATGTTCGTTCGAAATGTTGAAGTAAAAAAGAAACCAACGCGCACTCCAAGGAAGAGTTCCAAAAAAAGACCGCAACAAACAAACGCGGCTAACAATTAGAATGAAATTTACCGAATTAAACTTACGCCCTGAACTACTCGAAGCCCTTGGATACATGGGATTTGAAACTGCGACACCAGTTCAAGAAAAGGCGATCCCAATCATACTTAATAACGACGACATCATTGCTTGTGCCCAAACGGGAACAGGTAAAACAGGTGCTTTTGTACTACCGATTTTGAATAAATTGATCGGAAAGAAAGACACCAATGTCGATACACTGATTATTGTTCCAACCCGCGAATTAGCGATTCAAATTGAACAGCAAATTCAAGGTCTCTCCTACTTCATTTCTGTCGGATCGATGGCAATTTACGGCGGTGGAGACGGAAAAGATTGGTCCATACAGAAAGACGCACTCACTAATGGAGTTGATATCGTAGTGGCGACGCCAGGGAAACTCATTTCTCACTTGAAACTGGGATACGTCAACTTCAAACATGTGAAACATTTGGTGCTCGATGAAGCAGATCGAATGCTGGATATGGGATTCATTGATGATTTGAAAACAATCATGTCTCACCTTCCAAAAGAGCGACAGAATCTTATGTTTAGCGCGACCATGCCGAACAACATTAAAGATTTGGCCAAGCGATTCATGAAGAATCCAAAGGAAATTGCATTCGCAGTTTCGAAACCTGCCGCAGGAGTTACTCAGAAGATGTACATGTCCCATGAGAATCAGAAGATTGGAGTCCTAACACACATTTTGAAGGAACGAAAAGACTTCGACAGTATTATCGTGTTCACCTCATCCAAGATGAAAGTTTCCGATATCGTTCGATCTCTTCGAAAGGGCGGATTCAAAGCAACTGGAATTTCATCGAACCTCGATCAGGACCGACGAGAGGAAGTCCTAAGAGGATTTAGATCCAAGCGGATTCGCATTTTGGTGGCCACAGACGTTATGAGCCGTGGAATCGACATCAAAGAAATCAACATGGTAGTGAACTACGATGTACCTCACGATGCCGAGGATTATGTGCACAGAGTTGGGCGAACTGCCAGAGCAAACACCAAAGGAGAAGCATTCACGCTCATTAATGAGAAAGACATGCACAAGGTTCGCAAGATCGAACGCCTGATTGAAACGAAATTTGAGAAATTGGCTCCACCAGAGGCGCTCGGACCTGGACCGGAATGGTCAGAAAAGAGTAATTTCAAAGGAGGTGGAAATAGAAATAAACGTCATTTTCACAAGAAAAAGAAAGGTCCTAGAAAACCTCAAGGAAACAAACCAGCAGGCAACAGCGGAGCGAAAAAGTAAACACTCAGAAATGAAACGATCTAACCCACTATTCGGTTCTTTGTTCTTGATTGGAATATTGCTCTTCTCGTCGTGTGAGTTCACTTCGACCGAAGACGAGAATTCGGAAGTTGTCGTTATCGACATCGATTCATCTGAGATCCTAGAGCCTATTGAACCTGAACCCATTCCAGAAACTCTTGCAAGTGTTGATGTAGCGGTTTATGTTGAATATCCTGAAGGGATTGAAGGTTGCGCTTGCTACTTCGGTCGGACGGCGGATGAACTCAGCGAGGGGAAATACGTTTTCATGACGAACTACGAGAAAAAGGCGTACATGGAATTAGATGGTGAAATGCGCGTTTTTGAATTGACCAGTTCAACCGATCTAGATGGAAGAAGGTTGATGGAAAGATGGAAAAGTGATAAGTATGACATGGTGGTGAAAACAACGGAAACAGGTCAGATAGACGAAACGTGGCAAAGAATTGGCACCATCAATATCAAACCGAAAGACAAAGACGCGACTATGCTTGATGTTGTTGGAGAATGCGGGTGTTAGGAGATTGAAAAATTGAGAATTGAATGAAAAAGGGAATTTATATTATCGCAGCGTTACTTTTGACGGCTTGCGGAGAAACGGAATCGGAAGACATCGTTGCAGTGGAGAATGAGGCTCAAGCTGAAAATCAAGAAACTCAAATTGAAGAACCCCTTCGCGTTAAACGTGATTCGATTCACCCTGAAGTGAAACCTGAAGCCCCAGTGAAACTGTCAACCTACAGCGCAACATGGTTTCAGGTCGATTATCCTGAGAATTTCACTGCAAGTCCAAGTGGTCCAATGCAAATTTACGGAGACGATTATGAATTCGTTGAAACAGAGGAAGCAAAATTCACCTCTCCTGATGGCACCGTGGAGTTCTTCGTATTCTCTCCTCAGTGGGGAGGCGATCCAATTGATTACTTGATTGAGCAGCCCAACGAAAAAACGGTCGATCAATCAGAAGATAAAGCGAACTCAGATGATCCTTTTGCTGCTTCCCATCACTGGGTAACTTATGAGGACAAAGAAGGCAAATACACACGGTCGTATCATTCAATCATGACAGAAAACACGCATCATGTTTTTGGTGTCAAATACACAACTCGAAAGATGTATGAGCGCTACAAAGCAGCTTACCTTGCATTCAAGAAATCATTGCAACAATTCGCTGATTGATCCAGAGTATGAATTCATTATCTTTGCCCCAATAATCATCCAGGAAGGATTCAAACGATATTGTACATGACGATTAGCGGTTTTACAATGGTGCGTAACGCAGACATCTATTATTTCCCAATTGAGGAATCGATTCGGTCTATATTGCCAATTGTAGATGAGTTTGTTGTCGCTTTGGGCGATAACGCGGAAAACGACCGTACTCGAGAGAAAATTGAGTCCATTGGTTCCGATAAAGTCAAAATAATTGACCGCGTGTGGTCCGAGCAGGAATTCGTTGATGGAAAGATCTTTGCCAACGAAACAACCTTTGCCTTGGATCAATGTTCAGGCGATTGGTGTTTTTACCTTCAGGCCGATGAAGTGGTGCACGAAAAAGATTTGGACGCTATCGTTGCTGCCTGCGAAAAGCACAAAGACAATGCAAACGTACAAGGTCTGCTCTTCGATTATTACCATTTCTTTGGTGATTACAATCACTACCTCCCTTTCCACGGATGGTATAAAAATGAGATCCGCGTTGTGAAAAATAACTGCAACGTATATTCATACAAGGATGCACAATCGTTTCGTAGGAATGACAACGAAAAATTGAACGTCGTAAAGGCGAATGCACACATCTATCATTACGGTTGGGTTAGACCTCCAGAGTTGATGCAATCAAAAAAGAAAGAACAAGATTCCATGCATCACGGTCGTGAGGTGATTTCAGGCGAATATCAGCTCAAACCGAACGAATTCGATTATGGGCCACTCGGGAAAATTCCGAGGTTCAAAGGAACGCACCCCGAAGTGATGAATGAATTGATGGCTCGAATCGAATGGAAGCACAAGTTGAATCAAACAAAAAAAGGGAAATTGAATCGGCCTCCAATGAAGCACGAACAGACGAAATACCGCTTTTTGAGTTCTGTTGAGCGAATGATTGGTAGAGATTTCTTCCCGTATACGAATTGGAACAAGGTGAAATAACATCCGGTTTCATAGGAGTTTCCGACAAGTAGACATTTTTTGGCACGCCTTTTGAATTACTCATAGCAACAACTTAAAAACACAACGCTATGAAAAACGAAAATAAAACAACAGCCCTCGATAAAATGTTAAACGGATCATTACAAGATTACATTCTTTACATCAAAGGATTGGCAATATTGAAATAAGCATCCCTTACAACCAAACATAATGAAACCCTCATGATAGTATCGTGAGGGTTTCTGCTTTCTTACAATTTCACGGCAATCATACACACATCATCCACCTGCTCTTCACCTCCCTTCCAGTTCTCGTATAATTGATCGATCTCCGCTTCCTGAGTCGGAAGAAGAACACCACAACGTGTAAGCAATTCTTTTTTCAATCGTGCCGACATGAACTTCTTGCCTTTTTCTCCTCCAAACTGATCGGAAAATCCATCCGAGAACAAATAGAGCGTGTCTCCCTCGAAATAAGAAACCGTTCTGTCCGTGAAATCTTTCATTTCAGGATATGGCCCAACGGGTTGTTTATCTCCCTTGAACTCTAACAAATGGTGAGAAGTGCCTTCCAATATTCTATCAACTTCAGTAGATTCAGAAAAATGATCATTGCTTCGAACGATCCACAAAGGATTATTCGCTCCGGCGAAAATGACAGACTTGGATGATTTATCGATCGCGCAAAGTGAGATATCCATCCCATCCTCAACTTGTTCATCACTACGGCCAAACGTCTCCATAACGAGTTCACGTGTTCGAGCCAATATTTTACTCGGCTCTGTAATGCCAAACTCTTTCAAAACACGGCTGAGTGCGTTACTACAAACAACGCTTACAATAGCTCCAGGAACTCCGTGCCCAGTGCAATCTGCGGCGGCTATGTAAATCTTATCTCCGTACTTTTCGAACCAGTAAAAGTCTCCGCTCACCAAATCTTTCGGTTTGAAGATCAAAAAGCTCTCGGGAAAGTACTCCTCAATTTCCGATCGTTTGGGAAGAATTGCCGACTGCAACCTTTGAGCGTAAGCAATCGAAGCCGAAATCGACTGATTCTTTTCGTCTACAATGTCTTTTTGGGTGTTGATGACTTCATTTTTTTCGGAGAGAAATTCATTCAATAGTCGTTTTCTTCGATTGGCATAGATGAAGAAGAAGAGAGATCCCAATAGCACCAAACCTCCCAAAACGCCTAAGGTGATCCAAGTTCGTTGCTCGGCAATTTTACGTTGATCCTTTTCCCGTTTCAAAGAAAAACTTTCGGCCATCAGAACACTGTCTTGTTTACTCTTCAACTGAACTTCGTACTTCACCTCGGCAGTAAGTATTTCTCGATTTTCCTTTTGTTTATCAGAGATTTTCCTCAGACGTATATATTCCTGTAGAAAATTATAAGCCTCTTTGTAATCGCCAGATCGCGCACTGAATTTGGACGAAATCTTATTGAATCGCTCTAAGTGATGGTTCAGGCCGTACTCGTAAATCAACTCTTCCGCACGGAATAAAAGTGCAGTCAAACTGTCATTGTCGAGTTCTTTGAATTGATAATCAGCGATTCCCAACAATCCATAAACAGTTCCATCTCTATCGCCCATTCTTTCATCCAGCCTTAGCGCTTCCTTCAACATTCTTCCACGCTCTTCTTTCGCTAGGGTTGTACCCTTCATCGCTGCATAACTGTAATAAGCTTTCGACAAACCGTTGTAATACTCTTCTTTTGAATAAATCTCAATTCCCTTTTTGAAGTAGAATTCTGCACTGTCGATTACACCAATTTCCTTGTAAATGGTTGCGATAGCGGTGTACGATATTGCCTCTCCAATTGCATTACCTGCTGCAATTTCTCCGGCCAAACTCTTACGCTCGTATTCCAAGGACTTGTCGTACAAGTCAAGTTCCCCGAATATTGAGGCAATATTACTCAGGGCATACGTTTTTCCCTCCCGGGCCCTCGCCTGTTCTTTCTTGGTGATTATTGAAGATAAGATTTCTTCATTTTGCCGAACGGACTTGAGTTGGTAATCTAAACTGGGGACATAGTCCTTCATGTCGTAGCAAATATTCCCCAAATTGCCGTAAGCATCAGCAATTCCTTGTTTATTGCGCGCCTTAATGAAGTCAGCCAGGGATTTTGAAAAGCATTCCTTCGCTTTTCGGAATTCTGATCCATTTTGATAGTACCACCCTTTAAATTGATACCCTCTCGCCAAGACATTCGCGTCTTTCGAAAGTTTGGCAAAATACAACCCAGAATCTGAATAAATACGTGCTTTCAGGGTATCCTCGAATTCGAAATCCTGAAACAACTCAAAATATTTATGTGCACGCGAACTGTCAGACTCGGTTTGAGCATAAAGTTCTGTTGAGAAACTCACACAAAGAATTAGGAGCAGTATGTATTTAATGGTTATTGGCACTAAACAAAAATACGCAATTTAATTTCGAGCAAAATTATCAGAGAATCAATGCGCTATAGCTCAGAAAAACGGTTTTCTCTTCGTAAATTTAAGCTATGAGACCGCTGATTATTTTTCTTTTCCTTTTAATCCTCTTCGGATGCAAGAAGAACGAAACACCAACGCTGCAAGATAAATTAAACAACGGTGTTAGCGTTGGAGAGCTCTTGCACGACCACCCCGTAGAAGCATTTATTGGGAAGAACGGTGAAGGTGGGATCATTTTTTACCTAGACACCGTCAATTGTGTGGGCCTTTCAGCTCTGGCTTTTGATATGCCCGGGACCTATGAATGGGGATGTACAGGTCTTTTCATTTCACCTGGTTCATGGGTATCTGTCTATGGTCTTGGAGCAGTGAATACAGCAGGGATCGTTGACACCTGCCAAACCTTTGGAACGGCTGCAGAGATTTGCTATAACCTGGATGTCGAAGGTTTTGATGATTGGTACTTACCCGGCGCTGATGAAGCGCTCGAAATGAATCGACAAATTGGATTTGGTGCTTCTGAGCATGGATTGACTGGAGCGAATCAAAATATTGGAAATTTTAACGGGTCGCACTATTGGACCTCTACTCAAGTTAGTGACATCAGTGCAAAAGCCATCGAGATGGATGAGTACCCTACAGCTAACTACATGTACAAAGTTTCAATGTTCCGAGTGAGGCCTATTCGCATTTTCTCGTTCTAACATTAGCACCAAATAATTGCATTTACAGGTCATTTAGTGCACACAATGATTCGGTTTTTGTATCTTCCCTTCCGCAATAAACGAACTATTTGACCCGCTTATGTTGAAGAATGATTTTCTACTGAATCCAGAATACCGCCATTTAAACCATGGTTCTTTTGGTGCTTGCCCTAAGCCGATTTTTGATGATTATCAATACTGGCAGATGCGTTTAGAGCAGGATCCCGTTCAGTTTTTCGTTCACGATGGGAACAAGCAATTAGAAATCTCAAAGCAAGCTCTCGCTGAATATATCAACTGTGATAAAGATGATCTGGTCATGACAATGAATCCGTCGTATGCGATCAATATCATTGCAAAGAGCTTTCATTTTGAGCCAGGAGATGAAATTTTGGCGACCAATCATGAATACGGAGCATTGGATAGAACGTGGAATTATTATTGCCAAAAGGCTGGCGCCGAATATGTGCAGCAGGAAATTCCAATCGGTATTGAATCGAAAGAGGAATTCATCGATGCTTTTTGGAAAGGATACACACAAAAAACCAAGGCCATTTTTATTAGTCAAATTACCAGCATGACCGCCACCATTTTTCCAGTAAAGGAGATTTGCGAGCGAGCGAAAGAACTGGGATTGATTACAATTGTGGATGGAGCCCACGTTCCAGGTCATATCCCTTTGGATTTATCAGAATTGAAAGCAGATATTTACACCGGAGCCTGTCACAAGTGGATGCTCGCTCCAAAAGGCTGCGCATTTTTATATGCTACCAAAGAAATTCAAAATGAATTTGATCCACTGCTCGTCAGTTGGGGATTTGATTCAGAAACGCCTGGGAAATCGAAGTTCTTGGATTACCACCAACTTCAGGGAACGAGAGATTACTCAGCATTTTTAACCCTTCCAAAAGCGATTGAATACCTGAATAAAAACAATTGGTGGGACGTTTCTGCTCGTTGTAAAAAAATGGTTCTCGAGAATTACGAAGACTTGTGCGACATCGCAGGAACAAAACCGATAACATCCGTTAACTCAGAATTCTTAGGGCAAATTTGTAGTGTTCCAGTTCCGATTTCGGACGCGAATGAATTGAAATCGCTGCTCTACAATGAGTACAAGATTGAAATTCCTGTATTCCAATGGAAAGACAAAATTTTGATGCGTCTATCAACTCAAGCGTATGTGGAACAAGAAGATATCGATTACCTGAAGAGGGCATTGAAAGAGTGTAAATCAAAAATAAACAGTTGGGTAAAATGAAGTGGTTCATCACAATTACACTCGTCGTGTTCGCTACAGGATTTTCCTTAGGCCAAGACTTTTTGGCGTCGGGTTCTAGCCTATCTCAATGGGAATGTGAGGCGTATGTACCACGCTTGCACCGACAACAGGGAAAACCAAGATCTCTTTACTTTGAGCTAGGAGGTTCAGGTGGCTTTGGATCGTTCAATTTTGAATGGACATTTGCAACAAAGAATAAATTCCGCTGGATGCTTCGAACAGGAATTAGCGGAACTTACATCGATAAAAATAATGGCGCTGGATTCATTTTTCCAGTGATGGTTCATGGTGTTTATGGACATAAACATGGATTAGACGTAGGAATTGGTCAAGCACTCACCATCACCACAAAAGGAAGTTTCTTTTTGCGTGCCCCCGTATCAATTGGGTACCGTCTCGAACCTGAAGGAAAACGATTGTTCTACCGATTTTCGTACACCCCAATCGTTTCTTATATCGTCGATTTTCAGTGGGAACACTGGGGTGGAATTACTATCGGCTATAAGTTGAGACCAAAACTTAAAGAAAGAAGACGATGATGAAAAAACACCTACTTTTTCTAGTATTGAGCATCATTCTTTTAGGATGTAACAAAGAAACGTTCTTTGCTGGACCAAATTCATTTACGGATGATTTCGAATCGTACTTAAACTTCGAAGATTTATTGATTGAAGACGATGTAAACTGGTCATATACCCAGCAAACGTATGACAATAACTCGATAACACTCTCAACTGAACAAGCACATTCTGGAACAACCAGTCTAAAATTTGATGCAGTAGTTAGCAGTGAGGAAAAACTTTCAAAATGCAGTTTAGCCAAACAGAACATGGCATTCTTCGAGGGAGAAACAGTGAAATCTGAGATCTGGTATTACATCGAAGGTGAAGAAGAATTAGACTGGCTCTTTCTACTGGATTTGGAAGAACAAACTCCTATTGGGGCGGGACCTGGAATCCGCGTAGCAAACGTCGGAACAGAAAACTACGGCGTCGTTGAATTCAAATTCAAAAATGGAAATCTAACGCAGGAAGACTTCAGCTTTCCGCGAAATCAATGGTTTAAAATCACCTTTGAGACACTTCTCTCTCAAAAGAAAAAAGGCTGGGTAAAACTCTATTTAGACGATCAGTTGATCATTGAAGAACAAGACACCAAAACGCTTCCAAAAGACCTTCTCTACAACCTCCAAGGAACCAAAGGAATGTACACGAGCATCGAAATTGGAATTACGGCAAATTCATTCTCAAATAATGCCGTTATTTACGCCGACGACTTCTCAATAGAAGTCATTAATTGAACAAGAAATAAGGCGAAAAAAAATCGAATAGTTCTATTTTGAATTGAACTTTTTGGCTATCTTAAATAGGATGACAACAGAAAACCAGACCGAAACAAACAGGATTGCCGAGTTCACAGAACGCTTTATCAACCAAACCAAACGCACTATTTTTCTTACTGGAAAAGCGGGTACAGGTAAGACAACGCTGCTTCAGAAAATCGTGAAATCGACATACAAACAAGCTGTAATTGTCGCTCCAACAGGTATTGCTGCTTTGAATGCTGGTGGGGTAACCATTCACTCTTTTTTTCAATTGCCTTTTGGTGGATTTATTCCTGATTTCAATGCTACATTCAACGAGCAAGTGCGACTGGAAAGTAAATCGACTTTACTGCGTCATTTCAAAATGAACAATCAGCGCAGAGCGATTATACGGAACTTGGAATTGTTGATTGTGGATGAAGTGAGTATGCTCCGTGCAGATTTGCTAGACGCGATGGATTGGATGTTGCGAAACGTGCGAAAGATCAATCAACCATTTGGAGGTGTTCAAGTGTTGTTTATTGGTGATTTACTTCAACTTCCGCCTGTTGTCAAACAAATGGAATGGAATTACCTCCGCAATTATTACAAGAGTCCTTTCTTTTTTGATTCGCAAGTAATTCACGAAGTGAAACCGCTGTACATTGAATTGGAGAAGGTTTATCGTCAGGCTGATGAAACCTTTATTCGCATCCTGAACAACCTTCGAAACAGTAAAATCACTGACGAAGACATTGAGATTTTGAATTCGCATGTCGACCGAAACTTTGACGCCACCAAGCACGACGATTATATAACACTCACCACTCACAATGCCGATGCGGATAAAATCAACCGTGAAGCCTTGGATCGATTGGACACACGAATAAATCGATATAACGCGGAAGTGACTGGGAAATTTCCAGAACACCTCTACCCGCTTGAAGAAACCATGCAGCTTAAATTAGGAGCGCAGGTGATGTTCATCAAAAATGATATCTCGCAGGAGAAAAACTTCTACAATGGGAAAATGGGAAAAATCATCTCACTCGATCGCGACGAAGTGAAAGTTGAATTCCCGAATGAGAAAAAAATTATTGAAGTTGAAAAATACGAATGGAACAACATTCAATACACGCTGAATCCATCAACAGGTGAAGTTGAGGAAAAAGTACTCGGCACATTTGTGCATTATCCTTTGAAACTGGCCTGGGCGATTACCGTTCATAAAAGTCAAGGTTTGACCTTTGACAAGGCGATTATAGATGTTTCCAAAGTATTTGTTCCAGGTCAATCCTATGTTGCACTCTCAAGATTGCGCTCGTTGGATGGACTCGTCTTGTTGAATCCAATACTTCCAAATCGCTTAGCGACGAATCATGAAGTTGCAGCCTACACCAAAGCGAATGATGGATCAGAGGATCTCGAAAAATCCTTGATTGACGGAACGTTCGAATACGCTCACAGCATGCTTCAGCGAGCCTTCGACTGGATGGAACTCATGAACAAGTGGCATTCACACAAAGCGACGTACAAGAATCAAGGATCGAAATCCATGAAAGGCAAAAACCAATCGTGGATGACGCAGCAAGTTCAGCAATTGGAAGGAACGATGGAAGCATCGCGTAAGTTTCGAAATCAAGTCAATAAGCTCTTCCTTCAAAACAATACGGACCTGAAATACGTTCAAGAACGCGTTGAAGCCGCCTACAACTACTTCTTCAAAACATTTGATGGAATACTCTACTCCAACCTCAAGAAAATGGCTGAATTGCAGCAGAAAAGCAATACAAAGCAATACAACGAGGAATTGGAAGAACTTGATCAATTGATGACGGAAACGATCATTCGCATGAAAAAGGCGAAACAACTGATCAATGCAATTGTGAACGAACTGCCGTTGGAGAAAGATCAGAAATGGGAAAATGAAATCATTGCGTATAAGCAACGAATGATCGAATTGGTGAAGCAAGAAATGCGACAAGAGAACGCTACTTTCGATTTCGATACCGATTTCATCCAAGTGAAAACGAAGCGCGAAAAACGCGCAACGAAGAAGAAAAAGAAATCAACTTACGAGATTACTTTGGAGCTCTTGAAAGATGGAAATTCGATCAAAGAAATAGCAAAAGAGCGACAGCTGAGTGGACAGACAATTACTTCGCACTGCGAGCGCTTGTTGAAAACTGAAAAAATCGAATTACGCGATTTACTCGATTCAAAACGCATCAACCAACTGAGTGACGTATTTGATGATTACGAGGGAGGATCACTGACTGATTTAAAAGAAAAAGTGGGCCGTAAATTTACGTGGGACGAATTGAAATTGTACCGTGCTTCGTTGATGGTTTGATCAGAACCTCAAGATCATCTTCAAGTTGAAACGACGTTGTGTCAAGTAATTTGGGATGGAATAGAAGCGCCCTTCAACGTCCTGAATCCATTGTTTGGAAAGGACATTGTTCACTCCAAGTAGGTTGAATACTTCGAAGGAAAGGATTGCATCATCGAAGTTTCGCGTCCAGAAGGTTTCTTTCTCCTCCTGCTGCGCTTTATACAAGAAATCGTAAGACATTCCAATATCCACACGGAAATACGCCTTAAGGCGCAAAGTATCTTTGTAACGACTGAAATCTGGTGGACCGTAAGGAAGTGGCGCTCCGTATTGAATTCCAACTTGTACGCTGAAACTCTCGTATTTCGGCATTCGATCTTGGATCAACGCACCGAAAGTAATAATCTGATCTGTTGGGCGGGGAACATATCCAGGATAAATTCGGGCACTGTCAACTACCGTTTGATCTTCACTGAATCCAAAGATGATCTTCTCTCCAGCAGCGTTGTAATATTCATCGTAGTAATCGTTCAAGATATCTTCCTTCGTCGACAAGAAGCCAACTTTAAAGAACGACTCGATTCCATCGACGAACTGACCGTAAATGTTCAAATCAAGTCCGTATGCATATGCGACCGCATTGTTCTCAGCATAATAGCGCGTTCGAACGTTTTCAATTTCGTATGGATTTACATCCCACAAGTGCTTAAAGTACGCTTCAGCCGTAAATTTGAACGGCACCTCACGATTCCACATGTTGAAATACATGTCACCTCCAGCCACAAAATGCGCCGATTTCTGTGATTTCACATTCATGTTTAGCGTTCCATCGAAGGTTCTGAACTCTCTGTAAAACGGAGGTTGATAATACATTCCTGTCGCGAAACGGAAGTTTACACCACGTCTTATGATTGCTGTATCCTGGACCATGTGAGTTCTCGGAGAATAATTCACAGATGCCCTTGGCGTGATGTAAAATTCATTGTTGGCAGTGGTGTATCCAGCTCGTGAACCTAGACTCAAAGCCCAAGTAGCCGCTGAATTATCGAAGGTATCACGGAAGGTCTTGTAGTATTTCTTTCCACCTTCACCTTTGTACTTTTTCTTGACTTCAACGGCGTAGTTCTTTTTGTTTTTCGACCACTTCGTATTCAATTGTAAAAAAGACGTGTAACGTTGTGACTGCAATGCCAAATCGCCCTTAATCGTTTCAAATAGTTTGACTTCGCTCGGAGTATTTTGAGGTACCGAGTATCCCGCAGAATCAATCAATCTCCATTCGCTCAGGCGATCCGTGAAGTCGTCCATTTGGAAGTTTACTCCCCACTTTAAGTTGCTTTTGGCGATAATCGAACTATCTCGTTTCAAAAATCCTTTATGCAATTCATGATCTCCGTGGTGATACACATTGAAGATTGTTGCGTTCAGTCGATTTCGCGCATGATTCAAAAAAGTCCCAATTCCGAGTGTAGAAATAGAGTCACCAAATTCCTCTTTGGAAGGATCAGACTCCAATTCATTGATGAAGTACTGGCCTTGAATATCGAAGTATTCGCGCTCATCCGTATTGAAGACTGTCGCGTAGAAATCTAAGTTCGTTTTTTCCGAAGCTTTCCATTTGATAGAAGTTCCACCCATCATCGTTTGGAAACGGGTTTGCTCCTGCCCATCAAAGTAAATCACAAAGGAATAAGCTTCGTTCGCCGTTCCAAAATCTGTTCGTTGCGTTTCTGGTGCGAAGCGGTAATTATTGGAGGAAAAGTGACCAATTGTCGACCACGTTACGTTTTCATTCAATCGAACATTGGTCAGAAACTGTGCATCCCAGAAAACAGGATTGTAGGCTCCTTGAGCGGGCAATGAATTCAATAAATATCCATTTGCGCGGTATCGGGCTCCAATTAAGTAATTAAATCGTGGATTCACTTGTTGTTCCAAATGCGCTTCAGTGCTCAACAGGGAAGCTACCAGTGAACCTTTTAAGGTATCGCTTGGATCTTTGTATTCGATGTCCAAAACAGAAGACAATTTATCTCCGTATCTCGAATCAAAACCACCACCTGAAAAGCTAATATTTTTAACCAGCGAAGAATTGATGAAACTCATTCCCTCTTGCTGACCAGATCGTGTTAAGAAAGGTCGGTAAATTTGAAATCCATTTACATAAACAAGGTTTTCGTCGTAGTTCCCACCACGGACATTGTAGTTGGAGGTTAGCTCATTGTTAGATGTTACACCAGCTTGTGTCAGCGCCAATGCGCGCTCTACACCTCCGCCTGCGATCATTCCCAGATCAATAAATGGCATTGTTGGTAAATCGAAAACGTCTTGAATTCTTTCCACAACAATGACTTCCACCGTGTTCAAAAAGGAAAACTTGACATCATCCATTTCATTGTTTCCCTCTTTCAGGATAATCGTTTTTTCGATTGTTTCCGACTCTTCAATTAAAGGACTCGTTCTGAATTTAATCAAAACGGTATCTGGTCTTGAAAATGTCAATGTGAATTTCCCCTCAGTATCCGTATCGACTATCGCTATAGCTTCGGGTGAATAGACTTGAATGTACTCAATTGGTTTTCCTGCGCGATCAACCGTACGTCCAGTCAGCGTCACTTCTTGCGCGAAAGAAAAACCTGATAAAAATAAGAGTAGTACGACTAAAAAATTCGGCATGTGTGCAAATGTAGTAGATCAACGCAAATAGACAGATTTTATTTTATTGAATCCGTTTCCATTAAGACGATTAAATTCTCCGAAAATGGATCAAGCGCATTGTAAAGTTCTTCCAGTCGTGATTCGATAACGCCATCTGCGCAGAAAGTCAAGAAGTTAGCTGACCGCTCTTGCAGTCCACCTCCAGGGAAAAGTTTGACTTTGATCATTTCAATTGACTTCATTGCTTGATCGTGTTTGCCTTTGGAAGATTTGATCAACTTGGCTTTCAATCCGTCCAATTGCTTCGTTAAACGCGTCACCTCAACCTCAGCCAATTGCTTCATGTTTGGATCAACGCTTAACGTACGCCGTTGAATTTCTTTGCCTAACTCTGTAGCGTATTCATCAAGATGTGTGAAATCCAATTCATCGGAAGAATGGAGCTTAACGTATTCCTTTTTCAGAACATCGGCGCTTTGAAAAACATCCTTCCAATCAAGACTTATTTTATCCATTTTTTTGATGGACGTTTTATCAATCCACAAAACAGAATTCCGAACTTGAATAATTGGGTAGAGAATGTTGTACGCTTCAAACACACCTTTCAACTGGAGCCAATAGGAAATCTCCCCTGCTCCACCTACATACGCCAAATTGGGCAATACAACTTCCTGATAAACAGGTCGCATCAAGGCATTTGGAGAGAAACGCGTTGGATCTTGATCTACCAATTCGTGTAATTCTGCTTCCGACCACGATTTATCTCCTGCTTCAAAACCATGTTCAGTTTTTACTATGCGCTCTCGGAATCCGTCTTGGATGTAGAATAAATTGATCGGGCGAACATGTACTTGAATTTTGAATCCATCCGCTTCTAGAGATTCATTTGTCTTCAAAACAGCCTGCTCCGTCTTTCCTGACTTCAACTCCTCTTTCACAATTGGTGCGAATTGAGCTTTTAAGTCTGGATCGTCTCCATCAACAATCACCAAACCTTGCTTTCCGAATAAATGATGAACCAAGTTTCGTGTAGCATCTGCCAAGTTTGATCCTGCATACGCATTCAGCAATGGTTCAATCTCAGAGCGCTTATCTTCACCAAAGAAACCGAGAACTTCTGCCTTGAATTCGTCCAATTTATCAGTGGAAAAACGTCCGACAGGTCCGCGTTGTTCATAATCAACTGAGAGCGGTCTATTGAAAAGGTTCGTGCCTTGAATTTCCTCAAAATCATGATCTTCAGATGCCATCCAAAAAACGGGAATCACATCGTAGTCTGGGTGTTTTTCTTTCAACTCATTGGCAAGTTTGATCACTTCACAAATCTTGACAACGAAATACATTGGCCCCGCGAGTAATGTCAACTGGTGACCTGTTGTCACCGTAAATGCATTCGGTGCAATCAATCGCTCAAAGTCAGGTCTGTTTTCGATGATGTCACCATATTGATTTTCCAAGGCTTTCACTAAAGAATCCCTGCTCTCCTGTTGAAATTGGAAACTTTTTGCTTCGATCTGGTGGGCGAACATCTCCTCCGTAAAAAGGCGTTGAATGTACTTCTCCATTTCGTACGGTCGGTTGACCATTCGCACGTGTTGATCTGAAAAAATTCCTGTTACCTCGCGATTGATTTCTTTAATTTGCATGTGCAAAGTTAACGAAGCCGCTCAAAATTGTCCTAAAAAGAATGCAAGACATTATCTTTGTCAAAAAATTAAGGCATTATGCAAGCAATTATCAAGACAGAAAAAGGAACAATGACGGCGGATTTATACGCTGAAGACACTCCAAATACAGTGGCAAATTTTGTAAAACTCGCGAAAGATGGTTTTTACGATGGATTGAAATTTCACCGTGTACTTCCTGATTTTGTTATCCAAGGTGGATGTCCAAACTCACGCGAAGGAGCAACAGGAATGCCTGGTACAGGAGGTCCTGGTTACCAAATCGACTGTGAAACATCTGGAGGAAACCAACATCACGATCGTGGAGTACTTTCAATGGCACATGCAGGAAGAAACACAGGTGGGTCACAATTTTTCGTTTGTCACTCAAGAAATAACACATCGCACTTGGACGGAGCACATACGTGTTTTGGAAAAGTTATCGACGGTGTGGATATTGTTGATGATATTCGCCAAGGAGATTTAATTCATTCAATTGAAATCACTGAATAGTTGAAGAAAAAGGTCATAATTATTGGTTCAGGGGTTGCTGGTTTGGCAACCTCTGTTCGATTAGCGAAGATGGGTTATGAAACGCATGTTTTCGAATCGAACGCTTATCCCGGAGGTAAAATCAACAGTGCCACTTTCGGTGAATACCGATTTGACCAAGGTCCATCCGTTTTTACTGGACCAAAATACTTGAAAGAGATTTACGATCTCTGTGGAGAAGATTTCTCAGAATTTGAATTGGTTCCACTCAGTACTTCGTTCAATTATTTCTTCAATGATGGTATTCGCATGCAGCTTTCAAATAAGCGCGATGAGATTGTTGAGGAAATCAGCAAAAAACTAGGAGAGGATAAACAGAACCTGAACGCTTATTTGGACAAAGCGGCGAAAAATTACAAAGCGATCGCTCCAATGTTTATTGAGGCTTCGCTTCATTCGTGGCGAAATTATACTGGGAAGTCGTTCTTCAAAGCAATGGGCAGATTGTCGAAATACAAGCTTTTCTCAACCATGAATGACGAGAATCAAAAGGCTTTTCGAAATCCAAAAACGGTGCAATTGTTCAACCGCTTTGCGAGCTACAACGGCAGTGATCCGTATCAGGCTCCAGCAATGCTGAACATGATTGGTCACCTCGAAATCAATCAGACGCCCTACCTTCCGAAGAATGGAATGATTCAAATTACCGATTCATTGTTCAATCTCGCCAAGAAATATGGTGTTGAATTCCATTTCAACGAGCGCGTAGATAAAATCATCGTCGACGGAAAAACTGTCGCTGGAATTGAAACAGCAAAAGGAAAATATGTATCGGATGCCGTCGTAAGCAACATGGATGTGAGCTTCACCTACGAACGTTTGCTAAAAGAGTCGCCATTTCCAAAACCTGAGAAAACGATCAAACAAGAGAAATCAAGTTCGGCGATTGTCTTTTATTGGGGAATCAAAGGTTCATTTCCAGAACTTACGCTTCACAACATCTTCTTTTCAGACGATTACAAAGCCGAATTTGACGGAATCTTCCACAAGAAAAAATCCATTGATGACCCAACGATTTACGTGAACATCACCTCAAAGTATGTCAATGGAGATGCGCCAGAGGGATGTGAAAACTGGTTCACGATGATCAACTCACCCATCGATATCGGGCAAGATTGGGATCAAGAAATTGCGCGAATTCGCGAGAAAATTATTGCGAAAATTAGCAAAGTACTTGGAAGAGATATTGCTGAACTCATCGAAGTTGAAGAAGTATTGGAACCGCGAAAAATTGAAGCGCGTTATCACGGCAAGCAAGGTTCGATCTATGGAAACGCGTCGAATAATCGTTACGCCGCTTTTCAACGTCATCCGAACTTCAGTAAGCAATTCAACAATTTGTTTTTTGTGGGCGTGTCTGTGCATCCTGGAGGAGGAATTCCTTTGGCTTTGAACAGTGCGAAGATTGCGTGTGAGTATTTGGAAAAGCGAGTTGGTTAAATATCTATATCGTCATATTGCGAAATAGATTTATTGCAATTTAGAAATATTTCAATATTCAGTTATATCAGCTCCAAAGCCATCTTCACCATCTTATCGCTATATCGATTCAATTTCTGATGTGTCGGCATCCATCCCATTAAAAAGCGGGTGAAATCGGCCCAAGCAATTGGATACAATCTCCTCCATCCTTGCTCCAGATCGAAAAAATCAACCTTCACCTCTTTTGAATGAACGGCGTTTCGAAGATATTTAAAGTATGTTGACAGCAACTCCTCTTCCAATAACGCTAATTCATCTTCACTTAAAACGCTGCCTAAAAAATAAGCTACGTCCTTCATTCCGCATCCCGCTCCAATATATTGAAAATCCACTGCAGCGACCTGATTAGAAGCCTCTCCGAAGCAAAAGTTCGCCACCTTCGCATCTCCATGAACCAGCGTGAGGTAGTTACAATTGTTCAATTCATGATCCAATTTTGACGCTGCCTTTTTTAAATCGTTTGTATCCATTTTTTGATATTCATCAGGTCGAGTTGACAAGTGCCAATAAGTTCCAACCTCCCATAAACCATCGGGATCAGTGTTCAAAAAAGTGGCATGAAAATTTGCCAACCAGCTCAAACACCCGTTGATTTCATCCAAGCTCAAATTCGATTTTCTCAAAGGGAATCCTGCATCATTCAAATCTTCCAACAGAATAAAATACTCTCCTTCATTCTCCCAAAAATGAATGAACTTCGGAATGCGGGAATCAGCGTCACACTGATCGTTGTAGTTTTTGTACCAGTTCGTTTCTACTTCGTAGGATTTGATTTTTCGCGCGTTAGAGGTTTCTGTATCCCAGCCTCTCGGATGATTGGACAATTCTGGCTGAACAATGTTTTTGACGATCACCGAATTGAATTGGCCACCCGATAAATACACTCTTAAAATTGATCCATAACCACTCCATAGTTCCTGAATCGTCTCGATCTTATTAATCGCAGAGCTTCCTGTTTTTTCTAGAATTGTCTGTTGATTTTCTTTGAGCATTCTTGTTACTTCATTTCTTTTACAAATCCTTCAAATCCATCCTGAAATTCTGGACATTGCTTTTCAATCTCATCTGACATTTCTGGAGCTTTGAGGTCAACTTCCGCACCCAACAGGCAAAGGCCCAAATTCATATTTTCAGCTGCAGCGTCGTCTGTTTGAACTTCACCTTCAATCATACACGAACAAAGCTCCTTTGCCGCAAGTTCGTACTCTTTTGAATCGTTCGAGCAAGAAACTAATGCTCCACAAATTATAAAAAAAAGGAAAATGGACTTCTTCATAAGTTAGTTATTGGAACATTAGAATACGAAAAAAAATAGAATTGAGCGAAAGCAAGATGAATCAATTATCTTTGACCTTCAAATGATTTTTATGCTGAGAAAGTTCCTTTTCGTCCTAATCGTTTTTGCCTCAACTAGTTTGATGGGCAATGTGAATTACGTGCGTGTAATGTTTAACACGAATGCTTCGTATGAGGCAACGATTGCTTGGAATCAACTATCCGGTAAAAATCCTTCGCTGCACTTTGATACGACTAAACCGAATGAATACAATTTCTCAGATTCGGTGGGAATTGAAACGTCGAATGGCGCAAAATCCATGAATACACATTTCGCGCGATTGACCAATTTGAAAGCCAATCAGAAGTATTACTTCACGATCAAAGATTCGGAAGGCTACTCAGCGATTTACTATTTCTCTACCGTTCCCGATGTTCCGACGAAGCGACTTTCATTTATTGCAGGTGGAGATTCCCGCGATTTATCCGAAACACGGCGAAAAGGAAATAAAATGGTCGCTAAATTGAAGCCTCATGCAGTTCTTTTCAATGGCGATTTCACCGGATTGGATACACCAAAACAATGGGTTGAATGGTTCGATGATTGGGAACACACAATTGCTGAAGATGGAAGAATTACTCCATTGGTAGTAACGCGTGGGAACCACGAATTGACAAATCGCTCTATTCGCAACTTGTTCAACGTTCCGCACAAGCGCATATATTACGATGTTCAATTTGGCGGTACTTTGCTGAATATCATCTCCCTCAATTCTGAGATTTACAAATTTGGACGTCAGAAGTTGTTCTTGAGAAACTCGCTCAAAACACACGCTCATTTCAACTGGCAAATTCCGCAATATCACCGACCAATTCGTGCACACGTAGCGCACAAAAAAGAAATGAATACGGAGTATCGAAACTTCGTTCCACTTTTCGAGAAATACAAGAACGTTCGTTTGTGCTTGGAGAATGACTCCCACACCTGCAAAGTGACATGGCCAATTATTCAAAGTGAGGGATTTGGCTCTGAAGAAGGCTTTATCCGAAACGATTCCACCGGGATTGTATACGCAGGTGAAGGATGTTGGGGAGCTCCACTCAGAGCTGCGAATGACTTGAAATGTTGGACCAGAAATGCTGAAGCAGTTAATCAGGTGAACTGGATTTTTGTCGATCAAGCGAAAATAGAAGTCCGAACGATCCTATATGAAAACGTTGCTGAAGTTGCTGAATTATCAGAAGACTCACGTTTCGATATTCCTGCGGGAATTGACCTTTGGACTCCTTCAAATGGTGCCGTTGTCACGATCTCACCTAGAAGGTAATTGTCAATAAAATCACAGAGTTATCAACAGCATGCTGACTAGGCTTGAAATTCAATTATATTTGTACTCATGAGCGATTTTGTCGTTTCCGCACGAAAATATAGACCCCAAACTTTTGATACCGTTGTTGGACAACAGTCCATTACTTCGACATTGAAGAATGCGATCAAAAGTGATCACTTGGCACAGGCATTTTTGTTCTGTGGATCGCGCGGTGTGGGGAAAACTTCGACGGCGCGTATTCTAGCAAAAACGATCAACTGTTTCAATCGAACAGAAAAAATGGAAGCGTGTGATGAATGTGATTCATGTGAATCGTTCAACACGGGTTCATCATTGAATGTTTACGAATTGGATGCTGCGTCGAATAACTCGGTGGAAGACATTCGTAATTTGATTGAGCAGGTTCGAATTGCACCGCAACTTGGAGATTACAAAGTGTACATCATTGACGAGGTTCACATGCTCTCAACTGCGGCTTTCAATGCGTTCTTGAAAACCTTGGAAGAGCCACCGAAACACGCAATTTTCATCCTTGCGACAACGGAAAAGCACAAAATCATTCCAACGATTTTATCGCGTTGTCAAATCTTTGATTTCAATCGAATCAAAGTAAAAGACATTGCCGATCACTTAATGCGCATCGCTCAAAACGAAACAATTGCTGCGGAGGGTGATGCATTGCACATCATTGCTCAAAAGGCCGATGGCGCGTTGCGAGACGCATTGTCAATTTTTGATCAAATTGTGACTTTCTCAGGGAATTCAATCACCTACGAAGACGTCATCAATAACCTCAACATTCTTGACTACGATTACTATTTCAGAATTGTTGAGAGTGCTCAAAAGGAAGATATTCCAGCGGCATTGTTGATGCTGAACGACATTATCGAAAAAGGATTTGACGGTCATAATTTCATTGTTGGATTGGCCAATCATTACCGTAACTTATTAGTTTGTAAAGATGTTCGTACGGCGAATTTGTTAGAGGTCAGCGAATCCATTCAACAGAAATACGTTGCTCAATCGAAAGAAATTGATGCACCTAACTTGTTACGAGCATTGGGTGTCTTAAGTAAGGCTGATGTCGAATACAAGGCCGCCAAGAATCAGCGCTTGCTCGTCGAAATGGCGCTTATGCAATTGTGTTCCATCAATCAGGAGCTTCAAAAAAAAAACTCCTAACGGACCCAGTTAAGATAATTCCGTTCCCAAATCAGGATTTAAGAGACAAGGCGAGTCAAACGAAAGTGGCCAAACCCGCTGCGAAAAAGCCAATCAAAAAGGTATTCGATCGCCCAGAACCGAAGGTTTTATCGGCTCCAAGTGGAAATTCAAAGTATACTTCAAGCTTGTCCATCAACAAAATGATGGCTCCAAAAGATGAAGGTGAAGATGGCGCTCCATTGGATTTCAGCAACATGCCAATGAATGATTATCACATCGATGACTTCAAAATGGCGTGGCGACGGTTTGCACATATGCTCAAGGAAAAAGGCGATAAAACGTACTACAATGCCTTGATCAAACGCGATCCGCTCCCTAGAAAAGACGATTTATTTATTCTTGAAGTGGACAATCAAGTTCAGATTGATACGATTCGTTTGCGGGTTTCAGAATTATTGGGATATCTCAGAAAAGAGCTACGCAATTACAACATCAAGGTGGAATTGGAAATCACCAAAAACCCAGATGAGGAAGTGAAATTCCAAACGGGGAAAGATAAATTTGCAGCCTTGGCACGTAAAAACCCGAATTTGCATACCTTGAAGAAAACCTTCAATCTAGATATTGAGTTTTAAGTTGATTTGAAATCGAAATCGGAACAAAGAGAAAGTCCATTCGCAATGAGCAAAAAAAGCCACTTCCTTTTAGAATTTGACAAGCAACAGCATCAAATCGTATCGTTCAGTTATTCGACAACGGACAAATTTGAAAACGACAAGGTATTGGTTGACACAGAAGAATTACTCTTCATTTTAGATGGTGTTGTCCTGAACAAAAAGGAATTGCTGAGCAGTGCAAGCACGTCTGATTGGCAAGAATTTCTCCTCGACGAATACACGAAAAATAAAGAAACCTTCTTTACCAAGATGAAGGGCAGCTATTGGGGAATAGCTGTAGATAAAACGAGTGGTGAAATAGTGGCATACGCTGATCATGTGGGTTCCAAACAGCTGTTCCATGCCAGCAACGAGACAACTCTTGTGATTAGCTCGAATTGTTACGACATGACCGAGTATCTCAGAAATCACGCATCCTTGAAGCCGACCCTAAACGAGCAGGCTGCTTATTTCGTGTTGAACTACGGTTACACAATCGAGGACATGACGATCGTAGAGGAAGTGCATCGTTTGGTCCCAGGATATTACTTCACTTATTCGAAAGAGTCCGAGGGAGTGAAGCTTTTTTATCGCCTTAAGAAAGAACCAACGGAAATTTCCGATGATGAAGCGATTGAAGGAATTGACAGTCGTTTTCGAAAAGCCATTCGCGACATTTTTGAAAAGGACAAAGAATATGGGTACCGTCATTTGGTGGCACTCAGCGGAGGGCTCGATACGCGCATGGTCTGCTGTGTAGCTCATGATATGGGATATACGGATCAGTTGAACATCACCTTTTCTCAAACGGATTATTTGGACGAAACGATTGCCAAAGAGATCGCTTCAGATTTAAAGCACGAATGGATTTTCAAATCATTGGACAACGGAGTCTTTTTGAAGAATGTTGATCGCGCAACGCAATTGACTGGAGGGAACATCAACTATTTTGGCGTTGCCCATGGAACTAGTCTTTTGGATCATTTGGACTTTACGAGCTTTGGACTTCTTCATTCAGGATTATGCGGAAACTCAAACGTTGGAACCTTCGGTGGGGAGAAATACCTCAACGATCCAATTACGCTCAATGCCGTTACGAACTGCCCGAAATGTCAGGAATACGACCTCAAAATCGATTATCAAGATCAGGAGATCTACAAGCACTACAATCGATGTATGATCGCTGGTAACAATGGTGCCTTACCGACACAAACGAAATCAGAATCGCTCTCTCCGTTTGTTGATTTGGACTTCTGGGAGTTCTGTTTGTCCATTCCTACGGAACAAAGAGAGCGTCATCGACTTTACAAAAAATGGATCAATAAAAAATATCCAAAAGCCGCTTCGTATGTTTGGGAATCGACGAAAGTTCCGGTAAACGCCAAAGGAAACATCAAGTTTAAAGGGGCGAATTACTC
The DNA here is from genome assembly GCA_029252405.1 of Crocinitomicaceae bacterium. Classification (GTDB taxonomy): domain Bacteria; phylum Bacteroidota; class Bacteroidia; order Flavobacteriales_D; family Crocinitomicaceae; genus UBA4466. The sequence continues at coordinate 31,765 of JAQXBM010000057.1, read as the reverse complement.
TAGAAAGGAGTTTTGGAATTTAGCCATGCAGAAAACAGTTCACAAAACGAGCCTCAGCAAAAAACAGGGTTTGACGACCAAGAATCACATGAATCCTCTTCCCTACTGGTTTTCTACGAATAAGGAACTCAGCGCGTTTTATCAAGATTACATCAAAGAAAACATGAAAGGCTTGGATTCTATCCCAAGCTTAAAGAAGTACGTAGAAAACATGGCTAACAGCGGCGATCCGATGGATTATCCAAAGGTCTTGACCTTGCTTTCTGCTGCTAAGATGATAACAGGCTGATCTCTTCTTACAACTTCATCCGCAACTGAATGGTAATATCACTTCGTGAGTTGCCAATGATTCCTTCAGCTCCCGTTCCAATTGAATCTCTATTAGAGAAAATACTTGTCGCGTAGCGCGCCCAAAGATCAAATCTTCGAAGGAATTTGTAACGAATCAGCACATATGCTCTGCTGCCTCGGTAATAATAAGCTGGAGCAGAAAAAACGTACAAAGCATTGTTCTCGTATGTATAAATCCTCGAGTCGTAGCTATCCGTATCAAATAAGGCGTAGCGCAAGGCAAAACTAAATGGACTTGACTTCGGTTTGTAAATCACGTCTTGCGAAACCACGAATCCACCTTCGGGCTCATTGCTTCTTCTGTTGATACTAACATATTCAACACGACTTTTCAATCGTACGCTTTCCGATACTGCGTAGCTCAAATTTAAGCGGTAATTCCGCTGTTGAACATCTTCAATGTTGGTTACTGTTCCATCGCTATCTCGACTGTTCTTAGGTCGGACCTGCTCACGGAATCGGAAATAGACTTCAAATCCACGACTGGGTTTGTAAGAAGGCTGCACCAAATATTCGTGTCCTTGTGATGGAGCATCTACTTGGTATCGAAGCCAAGGAAATTTGAAAACATCCACGTATCCGTTTAGCGAAAATGCACGCGTAAAATTGACTTTTAAACCTGTGTATAGCCCTTTTTCATTTTGAGTTCTACTCGCCTCAGCAAATCCAGCGTTGTAGAAAGTGTGGTACGCTCGCTGGTAATTTCGATAGACCATGCTCATCGCAACCCGGCTGTCCAATGAAAACAGTACTCCGTGAACATTCGCCCACGACTTCGAGTGCGACGCGTACCCTGTTTCTCCAAAGAAGTTGAAATTTCTGAAAACCCAGCTGTAATCCGCGCTAATTCCCATTGTGCTTCGTCCTCGGAAATCATATCGGTTGTAAGGCAGTGTGTCTCTGATAAAATCTCTATCATAGCCTTGGTAAGTAGCTGCAACTCCTAATTGCAAACTGCGTTTACTGTAGCGAAAGTTCGCACCTCCAATGTTTTCACGAAGTCCATCTTTTCGCTCAATCTCGGAATTCGTCCTGTGGAATCCAGTGAGATTAATGCTCGAAGCAAACTCAATTTCATTCAAAAGGGTATCTGAGTTAATGGTACCATCGACGCCTTTACTCGAACCGAAAAGTGTCAATGAGAAATCACCGACTCCCAAATCGACAGCTGCTCCACGTAAAAATCGCGTTTCATCTACAGAGGTATAAGGGCGAAGTGTATTTGCTGATCGCTTGACGTTCGTAGCATCCGCTGTTTTGCTAAAAGCGAAACCGGACCACAGGTTCAATCCTTGTCCAATTTGAATTTGGTAATCACCCAGTGCAACGGATTTTATGTACTTCCCTCCTTTGTAAAATGCGTGAGCTGAATAGAAATCGAATCCGTTCTTTTGCGCTCCTTGGAAAAATTGTTCTCCCGGATCTTTCTCGGCAGTGACGCCAATACTTAAGTTCGATCTGTACTTGAATCTCAATCGAGTGTAATAACGATCTGGATTACCGTAGTAATACGAATTGGAGTTTTCCAGAATGGAATCCGACACATCGGCATATCCGTTTTTGTCTTCGCGGATTCTCTGGTACCTCAAGAACATCTCGAACTTTCCATCCTTAAATGCTTCTTTCAAACTAACATGGAGTTGATCCAATTTATCATCGACCCTCACAAAAGGAAGCACTAAATTGATTGTGCTCAAGCTCCAATATTTCAACGATTGAAGCTCATAAATGGAAATAAACTTACCGAAGGCATCGCGGTGAACGATCAAATCATTGATTTGAAGGTCTGAGAGCAAAAACAATTCCTGTAAATCTTCCCATTTCGCCGAATTCAAATTCAAAGGGTGTTCAAACCTAAAAACCAGCACTTCTGTAACGTCAGTAAGATCGATTTGTTCATTCTCCAACTGCTCAGAAATAAACTCAACACGCTGCTGAATGATGGCGTTTTTCACCTGTTCCTGTGAGAAGGAAAATCCTGATAGAGATACAGCCAAGAAAAATAGGAGTAACCTCATCATTTCGTGCCTTTCTCAGATTTAAAAACCAAGGCAAAATTCGGAGACCATCCCAAAATCTGATGGTACGAACTTCCAACACTCAGTTGTAATTGTTTCCATTCGTAACCCATTCCTGCACTTAATTCGATTGGAGCCGTAGCGAAACCACCGCGCAATTTAAAATTCTTTACTACTTCATATTCTACTCCCGTTTTGATTCGAACATCGTAATCGAGGTTCTTTTCAAAATCAACAGCAACCAATACCTTTTCTGAAAAACTGTATGAAGTACCAAGGCGCATCATTGTCGTAAAGCGGTCATCAGCAAATTCGGACAATTTCGCTCGTCCTAAGTTGAAAACGCTTGCTCCTATTTTCCAATCATCGGTAATCTTGGCGTAAACTCCTATTTCACCCGTCATGGTATTTGCGCTTCCATAATTTTCAGGAAGTCTTAATCCAAGGTAATTCAATTGAACACCAGCGAAGAACTTATCCGACAGTTTCATGCTGTATCCGAGTCCTGCTTTATATGTTCTGAATTGTTGAGATCCGTACAATTGTCCTCCCACCGAAATCACCCCAACTTTCAATGGCACCGCCACAGCGAATCCCTGACTTTGAAGCTCTTTAAGCAAAAAACGGTTTTCGTAGGAAATTCCAGCTGTGATTTCACTCACATCGGCCAAAGCTCCCGGATTATGATGGTATCCCCAAACGTCGTTCAGAGTAGATGAAGCATTCGCCATTGCCATGGATCGCGCTCCCATTGGCGTCCAACCTTGGCCGAAAGTCAGTCCAGAAGTTGCCAATACAATAAGTAGCAGTAATTGTTTCATAGTTTAGAGGTCGATGAGTTGTTCATCTTTACTGAATATTTTTTCATTCTTGTAGTCTTCTTCTTCGGCGAAAAACCAAGTTACGCCGTTATCAATTGAAATGGCAATAATTCCTATTTCGCCGTCACTCGAATAACCCAAATCTGAGAATTGATCGAAAGTATATTGAACGTGAATCTGGCCATCGCCTTTCTCAATTTCACGTACATTTCCGTCTTCGATGTATTTGCCTCCGTCATCTGGAGAAAATAGTTCAAACTTTTCACGGAACATTTCATCTCCCTGTTCTTCGTAAAAACCAACAATATTTGGATGAGTGTACCCCACGTAAGCCATGACTGCACCATTGTTATGCGCATCTACATAAGACGTAACAGCCTTGTGTAAAGTCGCTTCTTGACTGGAACTGAGCGTGCATGATCCAATCAGTAGTAGGATAAAACAGAGGTAACACCATTTCATGCAATGAAAGTACGCATTTTCGTAGACGTGATCAAAGGTGAAATTGAGTTTTTTGTCCACAATTGAAATCAATTATTTTGATGAAAATCAGAAAATATCCTTGCGTCAGAACGACTAGTCGTTCATCAATCCTTCGTATTCTTCAGGATCACATTCGAGATATCCGGGTTCCAAGTCGAGCATGTCCTGAATTCTTAAAATTTCGGGATACTTCTCAGCTGTGAATGCGTAGGTCATTTTTCGTGACCCCATGAGCTGAATTTCCTCAAAATTTCGGTCATCGATGATCTTATAAAATGCCTTTTCGTTGAACAGTTTCCTGTATTGCGGAAAGTCCCTACCTTTGTTGCTCATAAAACAAAAGTACCCAATGTTTGCGAATCCAACACACGAAGCGGCACACGAGCTATTGAAGGATGGAAAAGTGCTTGAGGCGATTGAAACCTTCTCAAAAGCACTCGAAATCAATCCCGATCATCCAGACATCTATTCTGATCGCGGAGTGGCGCATTTGCATAATATGGACAAGCATAACTGCTTCGCAGATTTGAACAAAGCGATTGAGCTTCAGCCTGAATATTCATTCAGATATGCGGCGATGGCCTTTGCTAGAAACAACTTTGGCGATTTCGAAGGAGCAATCGTAGATTATGAAAAAGCGGTTAAACTCGATCCTGATGATGCCGTAGCTCAAAACAACCTCGGACTTCTGCTGGAGCAACAGGGATATAAGAAGGATGCTGAAAAACGTTTTGCGCGAGCGGACAAACTTTCGGAACAAGAAGATCATTTATTGGAAGTAATTGATGATTTGGATCAACAGAAAATAGACGCCAAGCAAGAGGTTGAAGCGGCAAAAGAAACTTCAAATGAACCTTCAACAAAAGAAACTGAAGATGGAAGTAATTCGGAAGAGTTCAAAAAAATCTTCACCAAGAAATCGCAATTCAAAGAATTTATTCGCTTCGTAAAAAACGGATTCAAAATCAAATGACGAAAAAAGAAAAATGTGAGTACATCGTGACCGAATTGGAGCGATTATACCCTGAGACTCCTGTACCTTTGGATCATACCGACTCGTACACATTGTTGATCGCCGTTTTGTTATCCGCTCAATGCACGGATAAACGAGTGAATTTGATCACTCCAACTCTTTTCAAGCGAGCGAACAATCCTGTTGACATGATCAAATTGAGCGTAGACGAGATCCGTGAAATCATTCGTCCGTGTGGCTTGTCACCGCGTAAATCTCAAGCCATTTTCACATTATCTGAAATGCTCATTGAAAAATATGGAGGCGAAGTTCCTCAGTCATTCGAAGCGTTGGAAGAATTACCTGGAGTTGGACATAAAACGGCATCTGTCGTGATGGCACAAGCTTTTGGTGTTCCAGCTTTTCCTGTCGATACGCACATACATCGATTGCTCACGCGCTGGGGAATCACAAATGGTAAGAACGTCGATCAAACTGAAAAAGATGCGAAGCGATTGTTCCCTGAAGAATTGTGGAATAAACTGCACCTGCAAATCATCTTTTATGGGCGTGAGTATTCGCCTGCACGATCTCCAAAGTACGATCACGATTACATGACCGTGAAGATTGGAACCAAAAAGGCCATTACCGAATTAAAATAAGTCGAATAGATGAGAATTGTTGGACTCGATATTCTGCGAAGCGTCGCAATTATACTGGTTTTATTCAGGCATAGTCAGTTGTTCACCAATCCATTGTTTGACTTCGGTTGGCTTGGTGTCGACTTGTTTTTTGTACTCAGCGGGTTTCTCGTTTCTGGATTGATTTTCAAGGAATACAAGCGTCGAAATAAGCTGAACATCAAACGCTTTCTGCTGCGCAGAGGATTCAAGATTTATCCCGCCTTTTATATTTTCTTAGCAGGGTCGATCGTCATTGAACATTACCGTGATGGCTTCGTTCCAACTATTCCAGATCTACTCGGAGAGGTATTCTACATGCAAAGCTACCTCTCTCACATTTGGACGCACACATGGTCACTCGCCGTTGAAGAACACTTCTACCTGAGTCTTGCCCTGTTCAGCTTCATCGCCTACAAAACAAGAACACTCGACAAGAAGAAGTTAGCGATTCCTGTGCTCATTGGATTGATCATACTCAGTTTCTGCATGCGTTTTTACGTTTCCTATCCTCATCGAAATGAGCCCTTCTTCTCGTTTATGGAAACACATTTGCGATCGGATGGAATTCTGATTGGAGTTCTGATCGGGTACCTCTATCATTTCACCTCTTTCTTCACATTCTTTTCGAAATGGAGATGGATCTTCCTACTTGCATCAATTGCACTAATGGCACCAGGATTCATGTATGTTGGAGGCGGATATTTCATGAATACCGTTGGTCTTTCGACCGTAAACCTAGGGTTCGGAATCTTGACGCTCTTCTCTCTAACGAACTTTGAAATAAAATCAAAAGATCTCAAGTTGGCGATAAAACCAGTGGTTTTATTCTTTACGATGGCGGGGAAACATTCCTACTCCATCTACCTCTGGCACATCGCTTGTCGCAATTTTATGAATGATCATTTGACCTACGGCTCCAATATAAATTCGCTTATTTTCTTTATCATTTCAATCTCCTTAGGTGTAGGACTATCGCTGATTATCGAGCGTCCCTTCCTGAAAATTCGAGATAGATATGTCCCATAAATCTTAGATTCATTTAAACCTTTTATCTTGTTCGCTGTCTAAGAAAAAAGCGAATAGATGAAATTAACGAAACGACAGATTCAACATTTGTATTGGAGAGCGGGGTTTGGTCCCGACCCATGCAACTTAAATAACGCCGTAGGAAAAACTGCAGAAGATCTTGTTGATCATCTCTTCAAATCGAGTGAAAAGGTGGAATACCTGAAAATGGATTTCAGTAAGTTGGCTGTCGATCGAAAATCCTTGTCCCAAAAAGAAAAGAAAGAATTGCGGAAGCTTGCCAATCAAATGGTTTACGAGCTAGACGTAATGTGGCTAGAGCAAATGGTCAAAACCAAAGCCGTTCTTAGAGAAAAAATGACGTTTTTTTTTCACGATCATTTCGCGGTAAGACGCAAAAATCCGAAAGAGAACGTTGACCTCAATAACATCCTCAGAAAACACGCACTTGGCAATTTCGGCGATCTACTAATGGAAGTTTCTAAGTCGCCCGCGATGATAGAATTCCTAAACAACAAGCAGAATAAAAAGAACAGTCCTAATGAGAATTTCGCGCGCGAGGTAATGGAATTATTCACACTCGGTCGCGATAATGGATATACGGAAAACGACATCAAAGAAGCGGCTCGAGCCTTCACAGGTTGGTCTGCGGCGAAAGGAGAATTCATTTATAGACCTCGACTACACGACAATGAATCGAAAACGATTTTGGGTAAGACGGGAAATTTTACCGGTGAAGACGTAATCAACATACTCTTGAAGGAAAAGCAAACGGCTCGCTATCTGTGTAAGAAGATTGTAGATTTCTTAATTGGACGGCCAATTCCAGCATCAACGTTTGACAGCTTCGTGGATCAGTTTTATGACTCCAATTATGATCTTTCTATCCTGATCAAATCGATATTGACAAGCGATGTTTTTTATCAGGAAGAGACTATCGCGTGCAAAATCAAATCTCCAACGGAACTCCTCGTCGGAATGACACGTTTATTCGAAATTGATTACAAAGAACCCAAAGCGATTGTGCAAATACAGCGCAAACTGAATCAAGTATTGTTCTTTCCTCCGAATGTTGCAGGCTGGTCAGGCGGTCGCGCTTGGATTGATAGTTCTACGCTCATGCTTCGTCTCAAATTGTCTTCTCTCCTCCTGAATTTTGGAGTAATTGAATGGGATGAAAAAGGCGACGATCCTGAACAAATGCTCATTCAAATTGAAAAGAAGCGCGACAAGATTCAAGAAAAGATCGAGAAGAAAATCAATGCGCACCCCAATTGGAAGAGCTTTGAGAAGAACATGGACGGTCATGAAGATGATTTATCCGCATTCCTAATTCAAGCGAAGCTTTCGGAAGGTGCAAAAGTTACCATTGACAAATCGGATAGTGTTTCGCTCAAGGACAAAGCAATTGAGCTATTGAGTTTACCAGAATATCAACTTTTTTAAAAACGACTATGGACAGAAGATCATTTATACAAAAATCGGCGCTTGCCTCGGGCATGTTCCTCCTTCCTTCGTTTTTGAAAGGAATGGAGTTTATTTCTTTGGATAAAATCTCAGGATTCAGAAATGTGATTGTCATTCAACTCTCCGGAGGAAACGATGGATTGAATACGATTGTTCCCTACGGCAATGACATCTACCATAACCTTCGACCTCAAATTGGAAAGTCAGCAGCGGATATATTTAAACTGAATGACGAACTTGGATTGAACGGCTCGTGCAGGGAACTCATGGATCTATACGAACGTGGCGAAATGACTGTCATCAACAACGTAGGGTATCCAAATCCGAATCGATCTCACTTCAGAAGTACAGACATTTGGCACACAGCCAGCGCATCCGAAGAATACTTGAAAACAGGTTGGATTGGGCGTTACTTGGACTCAAATTGCCAAAATCCATACGAAGCGATTCAGCACGAATCGAGCCTTTCCCTCATCATGAAAGGAATCGATAAAAAAGGAATTGCCGTCACCGATCCAAAGCAATTGTTCCAATCAACAAGAGAGAAATACTTCAAAAGCATTGTCGATCACACGCAACCAAGTTTGCTCAACGAAGACAATCAAGGATATTTGTACAAAACAATGCTCGAAACGTATTCATCGGCCGAGTACATTTTTGAGCGATCGAAAATCTACGACACGAAGTTTTCATACCCAACGACTCCATTCGGAAAGAACTTGAAAGGAATCGCAGACATGATTGTTTCCGGATTGAAAACGCGCATGTTTTATACCTCAATTGGCGGATTTGATACGCACGTGAACCAGGTCGTGAGTCAAGATCGACTCTTGAAAATTTATTCTGAAGGAATTGGTGCGCTGGTTGAAGATTTGAAGAAAAATGATCGTTTCAAGGACACCTTAATTCTGACATTCTCTGAATTTGGACGTCGAGCTGGAGAAAATGCGAGCAAAGGAACAGATCATGGTTCGGCGAACAATGTGTTCGTAATTGGAGGAAATTTGAAGCAAGCGGGGGTACTGAACGCAGGTCCCGATTTATCTAACCTCGATAATAACGGAGACATCCAATTCAAGGTTGATTTCCGATCGGTTTATGCAACCATTTTGAATAATTGGCTAGAAGTGAACGACCAGCAAGTCCTCAATCATAACTTCGATCGCTTGGGCTTTGTATAATCAGAAAATGCGTATCTTATGGCCTGAATTTTCTTGTCAGCAGTTCTTCATGAAATGTATTCAAGGAACAAATCATAAAAGCGCAATTATGAAACACGCATTGATCATTGGAAGCCTATCATTTCTCGTATTAAGTTGTAGCGAAACTGCCATGAATATTGCAGCAGAAGCACCCGACAACCAATACGATTTATCATTCAAAACAGGAAACTCTTCTCAAGAAGATGCTGATTATTGGTACCATTCAAAAGCGGAAATTACAAGTTATAAACTTCAACAGGCACGGTATGGCGAAATTCACGAGGGAACGGCAACATTTGTTTTTGTAACGGAGCCATTTTCCACAACAAACTTCGTCAAAGCAGATACACCCAATAAGAGCAATGTCTCCGTTCTAAAATTGAATCAAACGCGGAAATTCAACACGGGAATTTATCCCTACTCCATCATGACGAGTACGTTTTTGCCTTTCAAAGAGGGTGATTATTCAATCAAAGTTTCTTCTAGTAGCCAAGAATGGTGCGGACATACTTACATGGAAGTTCAAAATCCTCAGAACGGACATTTTGGAGTGAAAGTCGATTCCTATTTTGAAGGTGAAACATTTGAAATGACAAAATCCGTGGCCGCTTTGATGGAAGATGATATTTGGACCATCATTCGACTAAGAGAAAATCCTCCAACAGGACGCGTTTCGATGTACCCATCATTAGCTGCGACGCGTTTACTTCACATCGAATACAAGCCCTACTCGTGTAATATCTCGATGAAAGATGAAGGAACTTCGACCTTCTACACATTGGAATATCCAGGGCTGGATCGAACACTTACCATTGAATTTGAACAAGCTCACCCGCATAAAATTGTTGGTTGGATAGAAATTAATTACAGTGGATATGGTGGTAAGCGAAAACTTCTCACAACGACCGCTACCCGAATGAATTCAATCAACACGGACTATTGGAACAGAAATTCTGTGGCCGATTCTACGTATAGAAAAGAACTGAATTTGTAATTTTTTTCAAACTAAATTAAACCTTTCCTTAACTCACCCATCTAAGAAATACAAACCCATTAAAACCAATGTTATGAATTACAAAATCTTATCAGTTCTATTTTCAGCCTTTCTATTTATCTCATTTGTAGGACATACACAATCTCGTGCCAAATGGAAAAGATTGGGCACTCGCACGGTCAATTACACCATCGATAAAGACGACATGTACGTTGGAGCAAAAGAAGGTGGATTCACAAAATTGAAAGTTGTTGTTACCGGAGGAGCTATGAACATGCATAGAATGGTCGTAACATATATGAACGGTGAGAAAGAAGAAATTCAATTGCGTCATAACTTCAAAAAAGGAAGTGGATCGCGTATCATTGATTTGAATGGAGGAAAGCGATTAATCAAAAACATCCGTTTCTTCTATGACACCAAAGGATTAGCCAGAAAACGAGCAAAAGTGACCGTTTTCGGAAGAAGATAATAATAGCGATAGTTAGTCAAGGCCGCTTCGAGTAGAAATACTTGGAGCGGTTTTTTTGTTTACCACAAGGTGCAAATTACTCGACTTGATCGTCACTCAATAAATCCTTACCTTCGGGCAACTCAAAATCAAAGCAATAGCCGATGAAATTTCTTATAGCACCTAGTTTACTGCTAACTACCTTATTATTTAGCTGCGGAGAAACTGCAGAACTTGAAGCAGAAGCATCTGAAACGAGCACAATCAACGCTGATCTTGAAATGAAAAGTGGTGAAGAGGTTGATCGCTTCGCTGATATTCAGGTGATTCGTTATGATATTGTTGATTTCGACAAATTGACTATCCAACAAAAGAAATTGGTGTACTTCATGTCACAAGCTGGTTTGGCTGGGCGTGATATCATCTACGATCAAAATAATCCATACAATCTTGAAATCAGAAATGCGATTGAACACATCATTGAAAACTATGATGGTGACAAAAGCACAGATGATTGGAAAAACCTGATGGTTTACGCCAAACAAATCTGGTTCGCAAACGGAATTCATCACCACTACGGAATGAATAAGTTTACGCCGAAATTCTCTCAATTTGCATTCAAAGGTTATGCGAAAGAGACCATGGCAAAGATTTCCAACGAAGCAATTGATATCATTTTTAATCCAAGTCTTGCCGCAAAGCGAAAAGTGAAAGATGCTAGCCAAGACATGATTGTCGCCTCAGCAAATGGATTCTACGGACCTGGAGTGACGCAAAAAATGGTCGATGAATACTATGATGCGAAAGCTGATCCAAACAACGATCATCCGATCGAGCTGGGACTGAACTCTACCATGATTTTGAAAGACGGTGAAGCGTACGAAGATGTTTGGAAGATTGACGGGAAATACGGAAAAGCGATTGAAAAAATTGTTTTCTGGTTGGAAAAAGCCGTTGATGTTGCAGAAAACGACATTCAAGCGGACGCACTCGAAAAATTAATCGAATACTACAAAACTGGTGATTTGACAACATGGGACGACTATAACGTTCTTTGGGCGAAATCAACAGAGGGAGATATCGATTGGATCAACGGATTCATTGAAACATACGGAGATGCACTCGGAAAGCGCGCGTCGTATGAAAGCATTGTTCAAATCACCGATTTCGAAGCATCTAAACAGATGTCTGTTGTAGCGGAAAATGCTCAGTGGTTCGAAGACAATTCTCCATTGATCGAATCTCACAAAAAGAAAGAAGTGAAAGGTGTGAGCTACAAAGTAGTTCAAGTTGCGAGCGAGTCTGGTGATGCTTCCCCTTCTACTCCAATTGGTGTAAACTTGCCAAACAACAACTGGATTCGACAAGAAGTTGGTTCGAAATCAGTGAGTCTTGGAAACATCATCAGCGCTTACGATAAAGCTGGAGGACCTGGAATCCTGAATGAATTTGCGAATGATGAAGAAGAAATCGCACTATCAAAAGAACACGGATACCTTGCTGGAAAATTGCACACAGCGCTGCACGAAGTTGTTGGCCATGCATCTGGACAAATCAACAAAGGAGTTGGGCAACCAGCTGAGACTTTGAGAAATTATGCGAGTACGTTGGAAGAAGCGCGCGCCGATTTAGTTGGTTTGTACTACATCATGGATCCAAAAATGATCGACCTTGGATTGATCACAACATTGGACGTTGGAAAAGCGGAATACGACGGATACATCAGAAACGGAATGATGACGCAATTACAGCGTTTGGAATTGGGAGATGATGTTGAAGAAGAGCACATGCAAAACCGTCAGTTGGTAGCATCTTGGGCAATCGAAAGAGGAGCTCAAGATAACGTGATTGAGCGCATTACTCGAAATGGAAAAACGTACTTCAACGTAAACGATTACGATAAATTGAGAGTGATTTTTGGAGAGTTGTTGAGAGAAATTCAACGCATTAAATCTGAAGGAGATTATGAAGCTGGAAAAGCACTCGTTGAAGATTACGGCGTGAAAGTTGACCAAGCATTGCACAAAGAAGTGTTGGATCGAGTGAAACCATTGGATTTGGCTCCATACAGAGGATTTGTAAATCCAATTCTCTCTCCAGTTGAAGGAGAAGACGGTGAAATCATTGACATTAAAATTGAAAACAATCAAACATTCGTAGAGCAAATGCTTTACTACAGAAAAGAATACGGAATCTTAGATTAATCCGTTATACATACTATAAGTGGGGGTTTGTATTTACGAGCTCCCACTTTTTACAACTAATCAATCTTAAAATATGAAGACGAAAGAAGAAATCGTTAAAAATTGGCTACCCCGATATACAGGAGAAAAACTCGAAAACTTTGGTGAATACATATTGCTTTGCAATTTCCATGATTACGTGAATAAGTTTGCAGAAATGCATGGAGTTGAAGTAATGGGAAAAAACAAACCAATGCAATGTGCCACTGCACAAGGAATTACCATGATCAATTTTGGAATCGGTAGCCCCTCCGCTGCGACGTGCATGGACTTACTGTCCTCCATCAACCCAAAAGCCGTTCTATTTTTAGGGAAATGCGGTGGATTGAAACGAAAAAATGAAGTAGGAGATTTAATCTTACCAATTGCAGCCATTCGTGGTGAAGGAACAAGTGATGATTACTTCCCGCCAGAAGTTCCTGCACTCCCTTCTTTCGCGCTTCAAAAAGCAATTTCCACTACGATTCGAGATTACAGCAAAGATTACTGGACTGGAACATGTTATACTACCAACCGTCGCGTTTGGGAGCATGATGATGAGTTCAAAGATTACCTCAGAGAGATTCGTGCAATGGCTATTGACATGGAAACGGCAACGATCTTTTCCGTTGGCTTCGCCAATCAAATTCCTACTGGAGCATTGTTACTTGTTTCTGATCAACCCATGGTTGCAGAGGGAGTGAAAACGAGCGAAAGCGACTCAAAGGTATCCTCAGATTTCGTGGATGACCACTTGAAAATTGGAATCGATTCGTTGAAACAGTTGATCAACAACGGTGATACAGTGAGGCATTTGAGATTTGGGTAAATGAATCCAGAACAGCATAACAATTACCTGCTTGAGAATTTCGAAACGGAGCGATTGCACTTCAGAAAGCTTTCTTGGGATGATTTCGATGAATGGCAGGAACTGTTCATTTCGGATGACGTTGCAATCTTCCTTGGAATGGACCCTCGACTCACGAAAAAAGAGTTGACTCAAAAATGGTTCGATAAAACTTTGCAGCGATACGAAAACATCACTGGGAGCATGAACGTCTTGGTTCATAAGGAAAGCAACCAACTTATTGGTCAATGCGGATTGCTGATTCAAACTATTGAAGGCGAGGATCGGTTGGAAGTCGGATATTCAATATTACCCAAGCATTGGAAACAAGGCTACGCATTTGAAGCTGCGAATGCTTGCTTGAATCATGCCTTCGAACAAGGATGGGTCGACCACTTAATTTCCCAAATTGACCCCAACAATATTGGATCAGAAAAAGTGGCTCTAAAAAACGGTATGAGCCTAGAAAAAACGATTATTGAAGAAGGTTCCCCGTTGAATATCTTTTCAATCAACCGAGAAAAGTGGTTAAAATCGCGATCGTATGGCTGATCAATACAAGAACACGATCGAAACGTGGAGAAAACTGGCGACTGCCTACCATGAGAAATTCAAGGACCTCACAATCTATAATGAAACCTACGAAGCATTTGTTTCTTACCTCAATTCAGAATCACCTTCTCTTCTGGAAATTGGATGTGGACCAGGAACTGTCACGAAGTGGTTGAAAAATCGCCTGCCAAAAGCATCAATTTTGGCCACAGATGTTGCTCCAGAAATGATTGAGGAAGCCAAAAAGCACATCGAAGGAGTGGAATTTGAAGTAGCGGATGCACGAACAATTCATGAATTCAACCAAAAATTCGATGCCATATTCGCGGGCTTTATTGTTCCATATTTGACAAAAGTTGATCTTGGAGAATTCATTTCTTCCGCCTCAACACTCCTGAACACAAAAGGTGTTTTCTACGTGAGTTGCATCGAAAAAAATTACAGCGAATCGTTCACACAAACGGGTAGCACAGGACACAAAATGACGGTTCACTTTTACCTTGAAAAGGATCTATTGAGTTTCTTTGATCAACATCAACTCGAACACCTTCAAATAATTCGAGTGAATTACCCACTTCCAACTGGAGATAGCGACACCCACTTAATCATCTTGGGGCAGAAAAATTGAAAAACTTCGACCAACTTAACCCCAAACCAATTTGCACCATTTGCGGTTAAAACGACGCAAAACTCCTAAAGAAATAATGCGGTGAAAATCGAAGCAAAACAGTCACTCCATTCTCCCATCTTTCACTATCTTTGCCAATTCATTGAAAGAACAATTATGATTGAAATTACGCTCCCTGATGGTTCGGTAAAAGAAGTCGAAAACGGAACTTCCGCGATGGATATCGCAAAGGGAATTTCTGAAGGACTCGCCCGAAATGTACTTGCTGCAAAGGTTAACGGTAATGTTGTAGACGCTGGTCTACCTATCACCGAAAATGCGACCTTGCAACTACTCACCTGGAACGATAAGGACGGAAAATCAACCATGTGGCACTCTTCTGCTCACTTGATGGCTGAGGCAATTGAATTTTTCTACCCTGGCGTAAAATTGGCGATCGGACCTCCCGTAAAAAATGGATTCTATTACGATGTGGATTTCATGGATTACACAATCACTGAAAAGGATTTGGAGAAGATCGAACAGAAAATGAAAGAACTCGCAAAGCAAAAGAACGAGTTCATTCGTAAAGAAGTTCCTAAGGCCGAGGCGATCGAATACTTCAAAGGAAAAGAAGATCCATACAAATTGGAATTACTGGAGGATTTAGAAGATGGAAGCATCACATTCTATACGCAAGGTGAATTCACTGATTTGTGTCGTGGACCGCACATTCCTCATACTGGAGTAATCAAAGCGATTAAATTGACTTCCATTGCTGGAGCATACTGGCGTGGTGATGAGAAGAACAAGCAATTGACTCGAATTTACGGAATCACCTTCCCGAAGGCATCGGAGTTGACACAATATTTGGAGAACGTTGAGCTTGCAAAAGCCCGCGATCACAGAAAATTGGGGAAAGAATTGGATTTATTCACTTTCTCTCAAAAAGTTGGACAAGGACTTCCATTGTGGTTACCGAAAGGGGCTGCATTGCGCGAGCGTTTGGAAAACTTCCTCAAAAAAGCGCAAAAAGCTGGAGGATATGATCAGGTGATTACACCGCATATCGGAAGTAAAGAACTATACGTGTGTTCAGGACACTACGCGAAATACGGAGAAGATTCATTTCAACCCATTTTGACTCCAGACGAAGGAGAGGAATTCTTGTTGAAACCAATGAACTGTCCGCACCACTGTGAGATTTTCAAATCACGCCCGCGATCTTACCGCGATCTTCCAGTTCGCTTTGCTGAATTTGGAACGGTTTACCGCTACGAGCAATCGGGTGAGCTTCACGGATTGACACGTGTAAGAGGGTTTACGCAGGATGACGCGCACATTTTCTGTACGCAAGATCAGGTAAAAGATGAATTCAAAAAGGTAATCGACCTTGTATTGTACATCTTCAAAACACTTGATTTCCAGAATTTCAAAGCGCAGATTTCTTTGAGAGACCCTAACGATCCTGACAAGTACATCGGATCGAACGAAAACTGGGACAAAGCAGAGCAAGCGATTATCGAAGCGTCAGCAGAGAAAGAACTCCCAACAGTTGTTGAATACGGAGAAGCCGCATTCTATGGACCGAAGTTGGACTTCATGGTCGAAGATGCGCTTGGTCGCGAGTGGCAATTGGGAACAATCCAAGTTGATTACAACCTTCCTGAGCGTTTCGAGCTAGAATATACTGGCTCTGACAACCAAAAACACCGTCCTGTGATGATTCACAGAGCACCTTTCGGGTCGATGGAAAGATTCGTTGCTGTTTTACTCGAACACTGTGCTGGAGATTTTCCATTATGGCTCACAACTGATCAGGTAGCAATTCTACCAATCAGTGATAAATACAACGATTACAGCCAAAAGCTTTTACAATTACTAAATAATTACGATATTCGCGGATTCGTTGACGATCGTAACGAAAAGGTAGGTAAGAAGATACGCGAATCCGAGTTAAATAAAATTCCATTTATGCTCATCATTGGAGAGCAAGAAGCAGCTAACAACACTGTTTCAGTTCGACAAAGAGGAGAAAACGGAGACATCGGATCCATGAGCGTTGAAAGCTTTGCAGACCTTGTTGGGAAAGCGATTGAAATCGAATTGGCTGTTAATGTTTAAATAACTGAATGAGAAGACCTCGTAATAAAAAGAATTTTGTTCGTAGAGAAGATACTGCGAAGCATAGAATTAACGAAAAAATCCGCGCTGATGAGATTCGTCTTGTGATCGAAGGAAGCGAACCTAAAGTAATGTCGGTTCGTGAAGCGATGAAATTGGCTGAAGAAGCTGAGTTGGATCTTGTAGAGATTTCACCAAAAGCGAATCCACCGGTTTGTAAGATTTTGGATTACCGTAAATTCTTGTACAATCAAAAGAAACGCGAGAAAGAACTCAAAGCCAAACAAAGTAAAGTTGTCATCAAAGAGATTCGTTTTGGTCCCAACACGGATGATCATGATTTCAACTTCAAATTAGAGCATGCGAAGAAATTCCTTAAAGAAGGAAGTAAGTTGAAAGCGTATGTATTCTTTAGAGGTCGTACAATCGTCTTTAAGGATAGAGGTGAGATTTTGTTGTTACGTCTTGCGCAAGAATTGGAAGACTACGGAATTGTTGAGCAAATGCCGAAGTTGGAAGGTAAGCGTATGACGATGATGATCAACTCAAAGAAAAAGTAATAAAGTCGTTTAAGACTAGAGATATTGAAAGCAATTATAGCGGTAAATTAAAACAAAGAGAGATGCCAAAAATGAAAACTAAATCCAGTGCAAAGAAGAGATTCACTGTAACTGGAAGCGGTAAAATCAAAAGAAAGCACGCTTTTAAAAGTCACATCTTGACAAAGAAGACTAAGAAACAAAAGCGTAACTTGACTCAGGCTGGTTTGGTACACAAATCAGACGAGGCGAACATTAAGCAACAATTGTGCATGAAGTAATTCGTTAAGGTAACGAATGCATGTACAGGTTAGAGTTAACCCGATAATGAGTACACAAGCCGTTTGAGATAGTAGCGCACTCCTTGTCAAAAAACAAATTATTATGCCAAGATCAGTAAATCATGTAGCTTCAAAAGCTCGTCGTAAGGCGATCATGAAGCATGCAAAAGGTTACTATGGACGTCGTAAAAACGTTTGGACAGTAGCAAAGAATGCCGTCGAAAAAGGATGGCAATATGCATACGAAGGACGTAAGCAAAAGAAAAGAAACTTCCGCTCATTGTGGATCACACGTATTAACGCAGGTGCACGTCAGCATGGAATGAGCTACTCTCAATTCATGGGACTCGTCAACAAAAGTGAAATGGAATTAAACCGTAAGGTTCTTGCGGATTTAGCCATGAATCACCCAGATGCTTTCAAAGCAGTTGTTGAGGCAGTGAAGAAATAATTAACACATCGCTATAATTTAGGAAGTCCTACCGTTTTCGGTGGGACTTTTTTTGTTGATTCTAATCCAGGACACTTGCGCAATTCGCAAAGGAAGAACACCTAGTTGCTGAAATCAATTGTGAATGCATCAATTTCTTACTCAGCTTTGTATGAACAAAGACTGAAAAAGATGAGAACCCACGGTCAATTAAACGCCTTGCGCTTCCAGCAAATTCAACCTTCGAATCGCAAAGAAATAAACGCATTCGAATCTGCTTTTTATAACGCTTTCATTGAAATTTCAAACGATCGTTTATTACGCAGAATATGGCGTTGGGATGATCTCAAACGGAAACTTAGGTTAAAAATATCTTATGATGATTTGATCATTCTTAGCTGGAAATCACCTAGCGAACACATCAAATGTAGTGTAGCGGCCAATACAAACAACAGCATTGTACAATTTGCTGAATTTGGTTTCTCATTTCCAAAAGACAAACCGCAGCCACATTGTGAAATTGTAACACTTTTTACGAATCAATTGGAACGAGAATCTGGTCTCGCTCTTAATCGGAAATTCTTAAAAGCTTATTGCTTCCCTTTTATGAGGAATCTAGGTTACAAATCACTCTACTCGACCTGCGCAAGAAAACCATTGTTAACCTATTTGAGATGGGGCTGGAAAGTAATTGACGAAACAGTGATTGGAGAAGAAGAGCGATACTTTTTACATTACGATCTTTCTAATAATTCAAAACTATGCTGATCCAAAAGGTAAAAGACTTCTTGACTTTTATTCGGTGGTTTCACTCGCTGCTGGCCTTACTCCCATTTGTGAGCATCTATCTATTTCTGATAAACGATCCTGGATTTCACAGTTGCCGAATATCAACAATTGACTTCTTTGTTATATGTATTGGAGTAGAAGCAATTCTGATTTCAGGCGTTATCCTCAATGATCTTGTCGACACTGGAATTGATCGGATTAATAAACTAGAGAAGCGGTCTATTGAAAGAACTATTTCGAAGTATTGGGCGAAAATGTACTTTTGGTTATTTACGTTCATCGTTATTGGAATATCCATCTACATTGCTCAATGTATCCTTAGGGATTGGGTTTGGATTGGAACAGGAGCCTACTTAATTTCCGTGTTATATAACCTCTATCTAAAACGCCTTCCCCTTATTGGAAATATCGCGATGGCATCACTTGCGAGATTCGTTCCACTTGTAATACCCATTCTTGTTAGCGATTCTATTTCCAACTTGGAAAATGATCGAATAGAAGTACTCATATATGTATATGCTTCACTCGTTTTTATGATTACCATTCCACGTGAACTTACATTAGATTTATCAGATATTAATGGAGACAATGCGTTCGGATATAGAACACTTCCAATATTGGTAGGAGCTCGCGTTTCTAAATACGTGGCAGCACTTTTCGTTGTCTCAACAATAATATTGTCGCTTATGACAATCGCTACCTATCAACATTTAACAATTCCTTTAATTATATTGGATCTTGGTTCCCTGCGCTTCCTTTATGGCTTACCTCAAACTAGTTCACGTTCTGGCTACATCAAAATATGTCGACAATTGTGGTTAACGATGATTATTGGAATGATTGGAAGTACAATCGCTACGGCTAGTTGATCCTAGAATTAGATTCCGTGGGACTTTTTTTTGACCCATTGCCCAACCTTCTACTAAACGCTTTTAGCTTTAAATTTTAGCATTCCAATAAGCTACCTTATTTTTAGATTGCGCCCTGTTAAAAAAAAAGTACTTTGGCTCTAACTAACGCTAAAATAGAACAGTTATGAAAAAAATGTTACTTTCTCTAATGGTCCTAGGTGCTTCTGCATTCGGACTTAATGCACAGATCCAAGGATATTCCATTGGACAAACAGTTACGGACTTCACAGTTACGGATACTGAAGGAAACACGCACACACTAAGCGATTACACAAACGCTGGTAAATGGGTAGTTCTTGATTTCTTCTTTGTTGATTGCCCACCTTGTCAAGGTACGGCTCCGATCTTCAACGAGCTTCACGAAAAGTACGGATGTAATTCTGCAGACTTAGTATGTATCAGTATCAACACTGGACAAGACGATGACGCTTACGTTCAATCATTCGAAGCACAGCACGGAGGATCTTTCTCTCACGCGCCAGCAGCAAGTGGAGATGGAGGTTCAGGAGCAGTAAACTCTGACTTCAATCCAACAGCTTACCCAACGTTTGCCTTGATTGACAACAACATGCAAATCCAAAACTTGGATATCTGGCCAATTCAGTCGGTAGCAGATTTCGAAAGTGCATTCTCTGCAGCAGGATTCTCTCCAGCTGAGACAGTTTGTGGTACAGCTTCAACTACAGAATTGACGTTGACGGATGCTCAAATCTTCCCGAATCCATCGAATGGAGATGTTTCAGTTCGTTTCAATAACGCAGTTTCTTCTGATGTAACAATCGAAGTATCAAACTTGGTTGGACAAGTGGTTTACACGTCAAACGAGACAACAATTGCTGGATCAAACTCATTCAACATGAACCTTGCTGATTTGACTGAAGGTCAATACATCGTGAAAATCGGAAACGGTACAGAACAAACAATTACGAAAGTTCAGATTACTAAGTAATCTCAACTATACCTAAGATGCCTCTCATTTCCATTGTGAATGAGAGGCATTTTTTTTGCCTTATCTTTTGATGATTATCTTTGAACAAGAAATTCCCGTATGATTCGATCCATTCTTTTTCCAGTTCTTTTTTCGTGCGCTTTGATCAGTGTTCAAGCTTGCACCACTGATGATTATGAAATTGGAGAAAAGCAACAAGCGCTGAAAACAGAATTGGTGGAGCCAATAAACCTTACAATAACCGTTCGTCCGGTAATTCAATCTGACACAACGGTCAACTATACCTTCAATGGACGACCAATGGAGGTCATCATTAAATTCCCTTCAGACACAGCATTCAAAGGAACGATTGTCGCTCTACCAGGTTGGAACTACGACAATAATGAATGGTGCGATAAAACTGAGTTGTGCGAAAAAGCTTTAGCTAAAGGGTATGCGCTCATTCTACCTGAAATGGGAAAAAGCATTTATTGCGATTCCATCTTCCCTGAAACTCGCAAAGATTGGCTGAAGTACCCTACTCGCTCTTGGATCAAAGAAACAATGATTCCAAATATTCAGAATGACTTTCAGCTATTGGTTGATAGCCAAGACAACTTCGTTATGGGACTTTCAACAGGTGCTCGCGGAGCCGTTTTGTTGGCAATGGATCTCCCTGAAATTTTCTCAGCTTGCGGAGCACTATCCGGAGATTTCGATCAAACGCGGTACACGAAAGACAATCTCTACAATGGATATTACGGCCCATACCTCGAATTCACAGATCGCTGGACAACTCAAGACAACGCAGTGACTTCAATCGCAAAACTAACAGTCCCTGTCTACCTCGCTCATGGTGACAAAGACGCAATCGTCCCAATTGAATACTCCAATCAACTATTCATCGCGTTGCAGGAAAGTGGAAACGAAGCTTCGATATTGAACGTCAATCCAACCGCAGGCCACGACTATGATTTCTGGAACTCAGAAGTAGACGCCGTTTTAGATTTTTTCAAAAAGCATGGAAATTAAACGGGAAACTGAAAAATACTTCTGACAACTGTTTCTCGCGCCTTTTTTACGAAAAGAGAAAATAGAATTGAAACGGGTAAGTTTTTGAAGAAGCGCGTCAGCGATCACTGAAAAAACCAAGTTTCAAGAGATTTTCGAATGGAGAAAAAGCAGCGCAAAGGGCGTTTTTGAACACTTTTGTCGACCAGAACAAAAGTGTTGAATCACTTCTTCTCCGCCTTCATCAAGTTAGAAGTTCCTTTACGGTATTGATAACCAATCCCAAAAGGCAACGACTTCACATTCTCACCTCCGTTCAAATAAACATTTTTCAAGTCTTCCTGATGACGTTCAGCGAACAATGAAATCGGGAATTTGTAATCTCCATAGAAGGTTAAATTCCACTTATCTTTATCAAAATACTGAATTGGAATTCCAGAATCATCTTGCAGTACGAATTCTGAATTATCCAAAATGATGTTACGAATGATGCTGAATGTCGGACGGTGCATCAAATAGGATGCCGACTTCAAGTAGGTCGATTTCATATCGATTCCTTCTAAATAAGCCACCAAATCCGTTCGTGTTTCCAATCCCTTCGCAACAAGCCCTCCTCTACTCACATATGGCATGTTTTGAAGATTCACGGCAAAGTAGGTCAGTGTTCGAACCTCATCAGTTCCATTTCGCTTGAAGTAATACCGGTTTCCGATGTACGTTGAATCCGAATTGTTTGACATGTCCGTCGTTAAGGTTCCATCAGGCTTCATTGCCACGGCCTCCTGATACATCACCTCGTGATTCGTACGCTTCATGAATTGCATCAATACTGGTAAATTTCCATCTACCTCACCTTTGAAATCATCTGCCATGGCAATTGTTCGGAAGAAACTTTTTCCAAGAATCATGTTGAGAGATTTACGCACACCATTCAAATAGATACCATCTTTACTCTTTGCTGCTTTATCCACCATGTTCGGGAACGTTCCAATCGGTTCTAAAGCGATCATAACGATATTCTCATGCTCTGGAAAAAATGCGTCAGCGTGCAAGAAATCTGGTCCCGAGAAAGGATAAAACAATGTTCCAGCACCTTGATTCACTTCAGCGCTCGACCAATTCTTCATCACAGGCAATTTCTCGTTGGTTGTTTTCCAAACACCGTCCATTGCAGTTTTGTAATTCTGCCAAGTTACTGAGGACTCCAACTCCTTCAAATCAGAACCTTCCTTCCCTTCCATACCAGCGATGTAATTCGCGAAATCATCGAATTTTCGATCTTCAGGGTACGTTGGTTTTTCAACTTCCACAACGGCCGTTGAGTCTTCAGTATTTGTTTCAGGAGAGTCTGTTGTTTCTGTAGTTTCCGTTGTACAGGCCGTCATCGCAGCCGCAAGGAAAAGGAATGCAAGTTTCTTCATGAGCATCATAGGTTTACACAAATTTGCTCATTAAAATTCAGTATCTCCACATAATCCTAAAAAAAAAGTATTTTCGTTAGCTAGAGATTAACCCTTCCCAATATGGCTCAAAAATATACTCGATCGGTAGCGACAAACATGGTGATCGCCAATATGATCGGTACTGGAATTTTCACTTCACTTGGATATCAGGTGCTCAGTGCAGAATATGGTGGGATTCCCGACCCTTTTGCAATTTTGATGATTTGGATGCTTGGCGGGATTGTTTCTCTTTGCGGAGCTACCGTATATGGAGAAGTAGCAACGCGCATCAATCGATCAGGTGGAGAATATGCATTTCTATCGGATATTTATCACCCGCTGCTCGGATTTTTGAGTGGTTGGATATCGCTGTTCGTTGGTTTTTCTGCTGCAATTGCGTCATTGGCATTAGCTACGGGTGAATATTTCTTACCAATCCTGAATATTCCAAACGACCCGCTGATCAAGCTGGGCATTCTCGAAATTACTCCATCGAAGTTAGTAGGGATTTCTGTTCTGTTGATTGTATTATTGGTACAGCTGCGTGGAATCAAATGGGGAGGAATTTTCCAGAACGTAATGACCTATGTTAAGTTGATCCTAATTGTGACCTTCTTGGTGATACCATTCATTTTCCTCGGTGATTACGAAGCTTCAGGAATAAGTTTTGCTCCAACGGATGAAAGTTCCGATACGATTTTCAGTCTTGCGTTTGCAGGGTCGCTTGTGTATGTTATGTTCGCCTACAGTGGATGGAACGCAAGTACGTACATCGTTGGCAACCTGGAAAACCCTAAGAAAAACTTACCTTTTTCACTGCTCGTTGGAACCCTCGTGGTTACCGTGATTTACATTCTCATGAACTTCGTTTTCATGTACGTTGCCACTTTCGACGAACTCGGCGGACAGGTAGATCTTGGAAACATCGTCGCCAATAAAATCTTAGGAACAAAAATCGGATTGGTATTCAGTCTCGTCTTCTCTCTCGCTCTAATTTCAGGGGTGAATGCAATGTTTATCGCCGCTCCGAGGGTCGCAGAGCAAATTGGGAAAGATTACTCGCCGTTTAAAGTCCTCGGGAAGCAATCGAAAAATGGTGCTCCGAAAAACGCACTGTACTTCATCTTTGTCGTGTCCTTATTATTGGTAATTTTCAGTTCTTTCAAAGAAATCATTCAATACATTGGAATCACCTTATCGATTTTCTCCCTCTTAACAGTGTTCGGAGTATTTATATTAAGAAGACGAGAGAAGAAATCAGAGAGTCCTTCGACCGACTCAGTAAAAGCTTGGGGATATCCTGTTACTCCGATCATATTTATTTTAGTAACTCTTTGGATGATCTCTTTCTTCGTGATCGATGATCCAATGATCTTGGTTTGGTCTTTGATAACTATGGTACCAGCAGTGATAATTTACTATGCAACACAATCTCAAAAGAATAAGAGCGATTCTCCTCCTCTTGATGATCACGACGAATAGTGTCGTCTTCAGTCAAGAAATAGATGAAGCGGAGCCTGTTGGTTATGATCTAATCGATCAAATCTACGGGGTAGATTCTTTGGTTGATCACGTTTTGGAAAATCGTGAGAAGTACCGTCTTCAATTCATGCTAACGGATATTGTTGAACAGGATTCATCGCTTTACCTAGGAAACACCTACAATTTTACCGCACCAAATTGGTACTTCTACCCTGCTAGTGTCGTGAAATTTCCCGTTGCACTGTTATCCCTCGAAAAACTAAAAGAACTGGATTTCTCGACGAAAGCAAAGCTGAAGTTTGAGCGCGACTTCGACTGTGGGAATATGACATTTGTAGATGAATCGATAAAATCGAGCGTCAGTTTCAAGGAGATGATCCGTGAACTGATTATTGTGAGTAACAATACTTACTATAACTCTCTCTATCATTTCCTATCGCCGAAAAGAATCAACGAAGAACTAAACAATCGTGGATTAGCTGAAACGAACATCTACAAAGATTTTACGGGCTGCGAGATGCCTTTGAATATGAAAACACATGGGTTTGATCTCGAAGAATTGGAACCAATGGGCGCATTTCACAGGTATCATCAAGATGGCAGTCAGCTGGAATTGGAAGAGTTCGCCTCTAAGTATATTTACGATAGCACAAAGCTTTTAGGGTCAAAACACGAATACCGAAGAGACATCGTTGATGGTCCGTTCGATTTCAATTACAACCTGGAGTATTCTGCGCAAGACATTCACTCAACGAGCATGCGCTTCTTCTTTCCACAGTTCTTCGCAGAAAAAGATTGCTGGGACATTCGGGAGGAAGATCGTCAAATACTTCTTGAATCCATGAAGTCCGTTCCAAAGGATTTGGGCAAGAAAAAATACACTGATAAAAAGAAGTATCCTGATAATTTATACAAGTACACTGTTCTTGGCGACGAAAACCCAAAATACGCGTCCGTAATTACTTACAGTAAGTTGGGATTATCCTATGGATTTGTCACTGAAACGGCATATGTTCACAATCCTGCGACAAATCGCCACTATGTTCTAACGGTCAATTTATACGTCAATTCCAACGACACTGTAAACGACGGGAAGTACGAGTACGAGGAGCTTGCGAAGCCATTTTTGGCACGCTTGGGACAGCTACTTTTGGACCTTTAGGAAAAGCCATTTTAGCATTTATTGGGAACTTCCTATACCTGAAAGCCCTAAACTTGATCTAGGACTTATCTAAAATTGAAGTGCTTCGAGACAAGAAATTAAGCTCGAAAATATCGCTTCAACTTTAAATAATTTCTAACTAAAACTAATCGACTATGGAGTCAAATAGAGCAGAAATTCGACAGTTACAATCTCGACTTGAAGTGCTTATTAATAAGCAAACTCAGCTACGTGGGAACTTCAATGAATTGCAAGCAGAAATCAGAGAACTTCATGCAAGAATCGAGAAATTATCTCAAGCGGAGGCAGCGAGGCCATATCAGCCCCAGCCTGAACAACCTGTGGTCCCAAAGGAACCAGTCGTTGAGAAAAAGGTCCCCGAACCAACCGCGGACAAAGTCCCTCCTGTTGCAAAACCGGTGATAGAAAAAGTGCAGCCTCCTGTTGAGCCTCCCGTTCGTAAAGAACCAAAGCCAACTCCAGTTGCGAAACCTGTCGCTTCACCAAAACCTCAAGGGAAATCAACTATTGAGTCTTTCTTGGGAGAAAACTTGGCGAACAAAATCGGAATCGCGATTATTCTTATTGGAATCGGTGTTGGAGTGAAATATGCAATCGACAAGGATCTTTTAGGACCTGTCATGCGCATTGCCCTCGGATATTTGGCAGGTGCAATCCTAATCGGTTTTGCAGTCTACCTCAAGAAAAAATACGAAAACTTGAGCGCAGTGATGTTCGCTGGCGGTATGGCAGTTGCCTATATCGTGACGTTCATTGGCTATGATTTCTACCAATTATTCCCGAAAATGGTCGCATTTGGAAGCATGTTACTGTTTACCGTCATTACTTCACTCGCCGCCATACGTTACAATAAACAAATCATTGCAATTGTCGGCCTAGTGGGAGCGTACGCCGTTCCATTTTTATTGCAAGACAACACGGGAACTACTTTTGCCCTATTCGGCTATATGACTATCATTAATGCTGGAATCCTCTACCTCGCATTCCGAAAAAACTGGCAACCTGTTTTCGCCGTTGCTTTTGGGTGCACATGGTTTATCTTCTTGGTTTTAGCCATTCGAGCTGCTTTCTGGTTAGAATCAGATTACGAAACACTCTTCATCTTTAGCATCGTGTTCTATGTGATGTTCTATGCCATGTTGATTGCCAACAAGATGAAATACAAGGAAGGTCTTGAAGGTGGCGGTACCGCAATTGTGATTTTAAATTCAGTTTTTGGATATGTTGCTGGAATCGTCTTTGCCAACGCAATTTATGATAATCAAATTATTGATGGTGTTTACACACTTCTCTTCGCAGCTTCACAAGGTTTGGTAACATTCATCACTACCAAACAAAAAGATGCCGATCACCGTTTGTATTACCTTTCATTCGGATTCATGCTCATCTACGCTACGTTGGCCATTCCTATGATGTTCGATGGAAGCTGGATTACTATTATGTGGTCACTTCAAGCTGCAGTATTTTTCTGGATTGGTTGGAAAAAAGAAGATGGCTTCTTTGAAAAAACCTCGTACATCCCTATCCTATTGGCATTTATCAGCTTGCTGATTTCATGGTCGAACATGGACACATTGGTTGGCGCTTACCCTTTCACGACGTACATTCCACCCATTTTCAATGAGTACTTCTTGTCTTCTATTGTTCTAGCTGGAGTGATTTTCACGATCAGTTATTTCAAAACAAAAGTAAATCAAGAAACGCAAAAAAATGCACCGACTGGATTCTCTGGATTTTTGTCCAATGCCCTCGTCTATTTTGGTGTGATGGTGTTGTTCATTTCTATGTTGAACGAGATTGATATTTACTGGGATCAACGAGAAATCGCTCAGCAAATGGAATCGGATTTATTCGGTGGTTTCTTCTGGCAAATTAAAAAGGTGAAAACTATCTGGATGTTGATTTTCAGTTTGATCTTTACTGGAGCCCTGCAACTTGGAAATCGCTTTTTGTGGAAAAACAGCGTTCTTGCATTTGTTCTTGGAACAGCGAGTGCCGTTGCCGTATTGGCTTTCCTAAGTATGGGATTATTCAACATGAGTATTATTCGTGATCAAGCGCTTAGTAGACTTGACGCAGATCCTGCCAGTCTCTACAGTCTGATTATCAATATTCGCTACATCGGATATGCTGCTCTGGCCTTTGCTTTATCAGCGAATTGGTTCTCGCTTCGTCAATTCTATCCAGACAAATACTTCAAGCAAGTGATCGAAATAATCATCCACATTTGCCTTGTGTGGATAGTTTGTTCAGAGTTGATTCACTTGAAACGTATGAACGGTGGTGGTGATTTCTACCGCGCTGGATTGACAATTTTCGGAGGAATCTACGCCTTTGGATTGATCGCCTTTGGAATTTGGAAGAAGCGACCACACCTGAGAATTATGGCACTTGTTCTGTTTGGAATTACACTGTTGAAGTTGTTCGTTTACGATATCGCCAAAGTGGATACTGGAGGAAAAACGATTGCGTTTATTTCGCTTGGAGTGCTGTTGCTGATCATCTCTTTCCTTTATACAAAGTACAAGCACTTAATTCTTGGAGGAGACGAAGAAGAAAGCAAGGAAGCAACTTCGTGATGATTTCGACCTTTTTAGAGTAGATCCACACTATGAAGATATCTATTCCAGAGCCCTGTTCCGAAGATTGGTCGAAGATGACTCCGAACGAACAAGGTGCGTTTTGTCAGAAATGTGCGCTGGAAGTAACGGATTTCACGAATAAATCATCGCTCGAAATAAAATCAATTTTGACTGAAAAAATTCAGTCGAAGCAACGCGTTTGCGGGCACATTGAAAACCGCCAAATGGTTGAATTCAATCATGAGTTCATTCCGTGGAAAAATGACCAAGAGTCCTTCCGCGCCATTTGGATGTTTTCACTGGTTGCTGTTTTCGGGTTGACGCTTTTTAGCTGTCAGAGCACCTTTTCGAAAGAAGTGGTTGAGAAGATGAACACGCGCTCGGAGCAAATGATTGAGAGTGAAAATGACACGCTTGATGTTGCCAAGTTGAATGATTCAATTAATATGATGAACACGCAAGACAGTTTACTTCCTTTTGTAAGCGATCCTTGGGACATTATTAAACCATGGGATGTTACTGGAGGTCCTGTTATTACGAATGGAGGTTTTGGCGTAGAATCCATTATAACAGAGGTTCAGTATATCACTTGCATTCCTGGGTGGACAGGAACCTTGGTAACTCTCGGAGGTTTTAGCCCAGCTCCGGGAGAAGAGGATCAAATTAATATCTCCAACTTCTTTAGTCCCTTTTCTCCTACTGAAACCACCATTCCACTTTCAGAATCACCAAGAATCAACGAACAAAATCAAAATAACGGACAGCGACTCAATGCAAAATTGGAGAAAGGCAGACCGGAATTTGAAGCCTACATTTCACCGCTTCCAATTGATAAAAGCAGCAAATTGTTTGTTACCATACCAGAGGAAGGCAGCTTGAAATTATCCATTTGGGAGATTCCATCTTTGGGGAAAATCCACTCAGAGACCTTTGATTTGGTATTCGGGAATCATTCTATTGATATCAATTTCCACGATTTCGCCAATGGGAAATATGCCGTGCAATTGAATTGGGAAGAGGAAAAACTGGTTATTCCGTTTGAAGTAATTTCTGAAAAAATAAGCTAACTACTTCGCAGTTTTCGCTGCGCGATAAATCTTACGAATGTTTTCTTTGCTGTAATCCGAAGCGCCTAATCCAACTGAGAACTCAATCGCTCGGTTATTCTTCGTTACGAGGTGATAAAAATCGTACTCAACCACTCCATCAAAGTCTAATTTAACAAGGAATCCGTTGTTATCCGATTCAATGTATCCATCAAAACTTGGGTCCATTTCTACAACACTACGCTCGTATCGCAGGTATTCCGCGTGCGTTTTTCTCACGGCGGCATCTTCCATGGAAATATCTAAGCTGAATTCACCTTGATTGATTTCCCAACTCAGCG
Organism: Crocinitomicaceae bacterium; assembly: GCA_029252405.1. Taxonomy (GTDB): domain Bacteria; phylum Bacteroidota; class Bacteroidia; order Flavobacteriales_D; family Crocinitomicaceae; genus UBA4466. The sequence continues at coordinate 2,000 of JAQXBM010000057.1, read as the reverse complement.
TTTTCGATTCTCCCATGTCCATTCCAGACAAAAGCCCTTCACTTACTACAGATCCATTTGGAACATCCACAATAATGGGAATTCCTCTTGACTCTAAGTCCACATTCACTGCCACGCTCTTCATAGCGGAAACAAGCAAGATTAATGAAAGGACTGCTCCAAATGATACTACTGTTCTTTTCAAGGCTAACTAATTTAATTAGTGATCAATACGACAATTTAGTAAAAAAGAGAATGCGCTGAAAGTCAATCTTTAGAAAATATAGACGATCAATTGTTGAATTCTCTGTTTAACAACTTTTCTTCACTTGAAGCAAAAGCAAAAAGGATGCCATGCAATTTAAGCCTACAATTTTCAAGCTTCCGCAGGAAGAAGCTATCTTTGAGACTTAATAAAGAAATACATGTCGTTTTTCGAAAGCGTTTATGAAGGAATTTTACTCACCTCTTTGTGGGAATGGATCGCTGTATTCACAGGAGTCGTTTATGTGATCCTTGCGGCATTACGAAGCAACTTGTGCTGGTTTTTTGCAGCCGTATCTTCTGGAATCTATGTTTATTTGTGTATTGACGGTCAACTCTACATCGAGTCGGTATTGCAAGTTTTTTACGTTGTGATGGCGATTGTTGGATGGTTCTCGTGGCGAAACAACTCAGGCATAGAATCTCAAGAATTGGATGCTTCGCTTGGAATAGACGCGTCCAAAGAAGAGATTAAGACCTGGCCTATCAGTTATCACCTGTACAACCTCGCCATTAGTGGTGGAATTGCTTTCATACTCGGCGTTTGTTTTGATACACTCACAGATCAAGCGAATCCTTATGCTGATGCGTTTACAACTGTTTTCAGTCTTGCAGCAACATTCATGGTCGTTCGAAAAGTCCTCGAAAATTGGATTTATTGGATTGTGATTGACCTTGTTTCCATTTTTCTTTATCACCACAGAGGTTACAGTTTATCGGCCGTGCTCTATTTCGTGTTCACACTTCTGGCCATTGCAGGACTCATCGCCTGGTACAAGAAGTACAAAAAACAGCTGGCTTGAAACGAATCGCGATAACAGGACCTGAATCCAGCGGAAAAACCACTCTTGCCAATCTTTTGGGAGAGAAATTGAATGGAACTGTTTTCACGGAGTATGCGCGAACGTACTTAGAGAATCTTAATCGCGATTATACTAAAGAAGATTTGGACAAAATCTGCAATGGGCATTGGAATCAATTTGCTCAATCGGAAAGCGAAATTCAGATTATTGACACTGATTTCATTGTCTTGAAAATTTGGTCAGAGGTTGCATTCGGAAGTGTTTCGCTACCAATTTCTGATGCGGTCGACTCCAATCATTTCGATCTACACATCTTATGCACTCCCGATATTCCATGGGAATACGATCCACAACGCGAACACCCAAACAAGCGGGAAGAACTGTTTCAATTGTACAGAATGGAACTCATCACCTCTCAAAAGAAGTTCATCGAAGTTTCTGGAAGCTTGGAAGAACGATTAGAAAAAAGTCTGAATGCAATAGCATCAATTCAAAGTTAATCGTATACCTTTGCACCGTCTCTAAGGGGTGCTTTGAGAAATCAAGGCTGAGATTACACCCATTTTACCTGCTCAGGATAATGCCTGCGAAGGGAAGTGACCGACAAAAAGCTAATTATTAACAACACACAGAATTAGCCCCTTGTTCTTGTATACATTTATTAAAATGAAAACAAGACTTTTATCTAAAATCTGTGGCCTGATGGTATTTTTTCCGCTGGTCACACTAGCACAAACATCCGTTCAAGGAGTAGTTTCCAAATCCGGAACAACTAATCCAATTATTGGAGCCAATGTAATCATCGACGACAACGTCAACTACATGGCAACATCAAATGCAGAAGGAAACTACGAAATCAAAAATGTTCCAGAAGGGATCCACAAGGTCCAATTCACCCATCCAGATTTCGATACACTTAGTATCGACGTTGAGCTTAAAGGATCAACTCCAATC
>JAQXBM010000032.1 GCA_029252405.1 Crocinitomicaceae bacterium | reverse complement strand
CCTGTCAAGTTGAATGGGTAATCAACATTTAAGTGGATGTGAAACAACGGATCTTCAACTGTACTTGGGTACAATTCACGGTAGAAATTTGTGTAATCCTCTTTCGATAAATCTACTGGTGCTTTCGTCCAAGCTGGCGAAACGTTGTTCACCTGGTTTGGCACTTCAATCGCTACGCGCTTTACTTTATCGTTTTCGTCTCTCTCCCCTTTTGGGTCATCGATGTACTCTGTTCTATTTCCAAAAAGAACTGGATGCGGCAAGAATTTACAGTATTTGTCAAGGATTCCTTGAACGCGTTCCTTCTCCAAAAACTCCGCTGATTCTTCAGAAATGAACATCACGATATCTGTTCCGCGATCTTCTTTCTCAATATCCGTAATGGTATATTCTGGTGAACCGTTACTTTCCCATTGGACAGCTTGTGATCCTTCGTGACGAGAAAGGGTTCGAATTTGTACGCGGTCTGCCACCATGAATGACGAGTAAAAACCGAGTCCAAAGTGACCGATAATTTGCTCTGCACCTTCTTTCCCTTTGTATTGTTGCACGAACTCTTCAGCTCCTGAAAATGCAATTTGGTTGATGTACTTATCAATTTCCTCAGCTGTCATACCAATTCCACGATCGCGAATTGTCAATGTCTTTTCGGCTGTATCAAGGATTACCTCAACTTTCAAATCACCAAGCTCTCCTTTGAATTCACCATTGGATGCGAGGAATTTCAATTTTTGAGATGCATCAACTGCATTGGACACCAATTCGCGAAGGAATATTTCGTGATCCGAGTACAAGAATTTTTTAATGATTGGAAATATGTTTTCCGTTTGAACATTAATCTGACCTGTTTTCATTTTTTATCGTTTTGTTAGTGGTTTCAATTAGTCAATCTCTGTGCCATCCAACAAATTCTGCCAAAGTGTCGCAAGGATACCTGAACTGTGTCCAGATTCTTTGACAACCTGACACTATTTCCTTAATCTCAAAACAATTCCACGGGGATCTCAGGATTAGACTACGGGCTTCGAGAACCTCAGCTCTCAAGCATCGATTGGAATAAATGGAGCTCTGAGACTTTCTTCGTGCGATTCCAAAATTTCGCTCAACACATTTCTTAACCATAAATCTTTACATTTGTTTAGATGGAAATTCTAGTGAGCATCTTATTTTTCCTAGCGATTATTTTGTTTTTACGAACGAATAAATTCTTCGCGTCCCAGTATTTGAACGCATGGATTCTGCCATCGGCATTTGCTCTGAAATGTGGTGTTGGATTGCTTTTTCTTCAGTTTTACATCTTTCAACACGAAGACCCTCATCTGAAAAATGACGCTGGAGCATTCTATCATGAGGCGCAAATTCTCAACACCGTTTTGAGTGAATCTCCAAGCGATTACATGAAGCTGATATCTGGAATTGGCGCTAGTGAAGAATTATCATTGAAATACTTGGGAGAAACGAATCATTGGGATTCTGGAAAGCAAGCAGTTTTCCATGATAACCGCAATATTATTCGCGTACACGCCATCATCGATCTGTTTTCTGTTGGTTCGATTATCGTGCACATGCTCCTTTTTTGTTTCATATCATTGATTGGAACCTATCTATTGTTCCTTGCGTTGAGGAGGTATTCAGCCTTGAAACCATGGCTAATTTTCATGCTACTTCTCCTATTGCCAAATGTGCTTTTCTGGTCTTCAGGAATTTTGAAAGAACCGCTCATTGTTTTCGGTATTGGCGCCCTGGCATTTGCCTTGACAGCGAAATCAAAGCGAAGTACGAAAATTGCTATTGGGGCTCTTGGTTTGATTGTAATGCTCAGCTTCAAACCGTATATTTTTATAGCACTGCTCGCAGGAGGATACGTTTATTTGATTTACAAATTGGCTCCGAAATACAAGTTGATTTCTGCATTGGGAGTTCCAATTATTATGGGCTGCATCGCCATTTTCGCTATGCCATCGGTTGTAGATAAAGGAACACATTTGTTATCTCGAAAACAATTCGACTTTTCAAATGTAGGGCGCGGCGGAGTCCATGTGCGTTACGAACCTGACTCCGTTTTCTATTACTTCAGTCCAGATCAATACGATGATTTAGAAATTTCGGGTGACTCTGTCTGGTTGAAAAATGAAATTGATGCTTGGAAAGTGAAACTAGGAGATCTCGCCTCGCCTGTTCCTATTCACATCGAACCAAATGAAGATGCTTGGCTCTTGCATTTTGATCATCCCAAAGCGAATAGTTTTATTGAAATTTCGGCAATCAACGATGAACCAAAAAACCTATTAACGAGCGCGCCAAAAGCACTTTTTAATTCAGTAATTCGACCTTTACCCACCGACCCTGGTGGTAAACTCAAATACCTTGCTTTCCTAGAAACGCTTTTGTTAATTGGGTTCGTTGTATTGGCAATTCTTCAGCGGAAAGAACTCTCCTCAAATCAACGCGGATTTATCGTTTCAGCGATTGTCTTTAGCATTTTACTCGCATTATTAATTGGATGGACAACACCCGTTTTAGGCGCCATTCATCGATATCGACTTCCCATTCAATCGGCCATTCTTTGCTGCATTATTGTCGCATGGAGGCCGTCTCGAAAATTCTCGGGATTCAAACGTTTAAAGAAATGAAAAAACCATTCGTATATATTACTGGAGCTAGCGCTGGATTTGGAAAAGCATGTGCAGAAATCTTCGCCAAAGAAGGATATTCACTCGTCATTACTGGACGCCGAAATGAACGTTTGGCGGAATTGGCAGAATCCATTAAAGCTGATCACAACGTCGAAGTTGTCACATCTTGTTACGATGTTCGCAACGAAAGCGAAGTAAAAGAAGCGGTCGCTGCTTTACCGGATGATGTGAAATCCAACATTTCCATTTTGATCAACAATGCTGGATTGGCGGTTGGAAGAGGTCCGATTGATGAAGGGCTTACCGACGATTGGGATCGAATGATTGATACAAACGTGAAAGGATTGCTCTATGTTTCCAAAGCGGTGATTCCATTCATCAAAGCGTTCGATGGACATCGACAAATCATCAATATTGGAAGTTTGGCTGGGAAAGAAGTTTATCCAGGTGGAAACGTGTATTGCGCGTCGAAACATGCTGTGGATGCTCTCACAAAAGGCATGAGACTCGACTTGCTTCCTTACAATGTTAAAGTATCTCAGATAGCTCCGGGTATGGCAGAAACAGAATTTTCCATGGTTCGATTCAAAGGAAATCAAGATAAGGCGGATGCTGCGTACGAAGGATATGATCCATTACTAGCCGAAGACATCGCTGAAATAGCCTTGTTTTTAGTCACGCGACCTGCTCATGTGAACATTAACGATATCGTGATTACCCCAACCGCTCAAGCGAATTCAGTGACGATAAAAAAGAACTAAGCAATAAATCCATCTAGAATTCCTGCAAACCGTTTAGCGGGAAACACCTTAGTACTTATCGGAATATTACACTTTATAATCAAAAGTGGTTCATATTGGTAAAATAGACTTAGATTGCGCCGTAATCAAAAACCACTATTATGAATATTTCAAACAAAATGTCTTGGACTAATTTGTCTAAGACGCTAATCCAAAACGGTCGCCTTTCGGTTCTTTCAACAGCACTTATGTTGTTCATTGGACTTTCCGCGCACGGTCAAAAATTAGAAGATTTCACAGAATGTGCAGCTAAACCAACAATTGCCAACATGCCTTATACACGAATCAGAAGGGAAGCATTGGCACTCGAGTCTAAAAAGAAAGACGCCTTCAAAGCGGTTTCTGGATATGGATTCGATCGATTGAAAGACGAAAAAGATGCAATTCTTAAAAAAATCGAAACACAAGTGGACAAAATTGAAGACGCTAAAGAAGAGATCAAAGATGACGAAAAAAGATCTCCAGGCATTACCAGTCCAGGTGTAAAAAAGAAGGAAGATGCAGAAGACGAAATCAAGGATCTCAAGGATGACATTAAGGATGTAAATGCAAAAATCGACAAAGCGATTGATAAATTCAAAGCACTTCAAGAAGCGAGAAAAAAAGTTAGGGAGATTTTCGAGGACGTAAACGATGAATTGGACAATTCGCTAAATCGTCCACATGTGCATATTGGGCCCAAACCTTCCAGTTCTGACCGAGAAGCGATGGATAAATACAACGATAAGTTGAAAGAACTAAAGCGATGCGTCTACAAAATAGGAGGAGAATTTGATAAAAAGGCAAAGACTCACAAGGATGAAGAGGACGGAGCCGAAACAACTTGGGAGGCATTAGAAAAGTTGAAAGAAAAGGAGGAGATTTAAAAAACATCGAATGGATACTCCGTTAGCTCATAGTTAACGGGATTTTTTATTTAAGTAGATCTCTGCTTGAAATTAATTAAGACTTGCTTTCAAGCGCTTCCAGAGCTTCAAGTTTCTTTTTCAATTGCTTCTTTCGCTTCTTTTTGGAATGACGAACGTAAGCATCTAACACTTCATTGATCGACCCATAAGTTCTTCCGCGAATAGCAAGCATGTGGTCCTCTTTCATCCACTTTACTTTCGTGATACCTTCTTTGATTTGAGGTGTCACCGCGCTCGGACCTTTATACTTCATCATGTACCAATCTGTGCGCTTAAGTGCCCAACGCCCTTTGAATTTCATGGTGTGATACGTCACCACCAAAGGTTCGGTGATTTTGTGTCCGTCAATCCCACATTCCTCAGCAACTTCGCGAATTGCAGCATCTTCCTTCGCCTCTTTCTTATCGATTTTTCCTTTCGGAATGTCCCACAATCCTTTCCGTTTAATCATCAGGAATAGTTCTTTACGCTGAACCAATCCTCCGGCCGCCTTGATCTTAAGAAAATCAGCAAAAACGGCTTTAAACGATGCTTTGGGATCATCACAAATGATCTGCAATGGCGCATCAATAGACGCCTGCGTTCTGAGAAGAAGTCGAATTCCTTTTGGAAAGGAAACAATATCACTTGCTTTAACCGAAGCTTGTTTTTTTACAACATCTTTCGATTCAATGAAGATTACTGGTTTATGATCAACAAATACTTTGTACATTTGCGCCCATGATTTTTAATGATGACAAGGCCCTAAAAGTAGCAGAATTTTTGCTTCAAATCAAAGCCGTTAAATTACAACCTAACGATCCATTCACATGGGCGTCTGGTATCAAGTCCCCGATTTACTGTGATAATCGTGTGACGCTTTCCTACCCAAACATTCGTACTTTCATTCGACAAGAATACGCTGAAACTCTTGTGGAGGCATTCGGTAAACCGGATGTAATTGCTGGTGTTGCCACTGGTGGGATTGCACAAGGAGCGTTAGTTGCACAAGAGTTGGGATTGCCTTTCATCTACGTTCGCAGTGAAGCGAAAAAGCACGGAATGGGAAATCAGATTGAAGGTTATTTCGAGGAAGGACAAAAAGTTGTGCTGATTGAAGATTTAATTTCAACAGGTGGAAGCAGTTTAAAAGCTGTTGATGCTCTTCGCGATGCAAATTTGGATGTTAAAGGGTTGGTAGCAATCTTCACATATGGTTTCAAAGTAGCGAAGGTGAATTTTGAAAACGCTAAATGCCCATACCGTACATTAACGAATTACGATGTGTTACTGGAACACGCAAAAGAGAATAATATTATCTCTGAGGAAGAGGCAAGGTCTTTGCTAGAATGGAAATCAGATCCACAATCTTGGAAAAAATAGTATAATGAAAATCAACAGTAATACAGTAATCGTATCGGCGCCTCAACAAGACGTTTTTAGTTTCTTGAAAGATGCCAACAACCTCATTCATTTGTTGCCTCAGGATAAAATCTCGGATTTCAAGTCAACAACGGACGATTGCTCATTCAAAGTTCAAGGCGGTGTGATTATCTCTTTAATTCACGACGGTCACGAAGGAACGGATAAAATTTTCATGAAATCTGGGGAGAAATCTCCATTCCCATTTAAATTGACGATTCTTACAGGTGCGAAAGCTGAGGAAACAGAAGGAAGAATTGATTTTGATGGTGAGGTAAACATGTTCCTGAAAATGATGGTTGAGAAGCCCTTGACGAACTTGTTCAATTACATGTCAAAGAAACTACAAGAGCATTTCGCTTAATTAGAGGAATTTGATTTCCTTTAAATCGTAACTGACTTCCTGATTATCCTTTTGAACGATCAATTTTCCTGATTGCTCAATACCACATATCTCCCCCTCAAATACACCAGAAGCATCTTCGTACGTGTTTTTCGTTTTGTACTGAAACAATTTGTCCAGATAACGGTCGTGAAGCACGCTTGGTCTATCGAGCAACTCATCAGAAATCAAATTAAATGACTCAATGAACGAGAACAAGGCATCGCGAATTGGATAAAACGTTCCTAGCTCACTCTGAATGCTTGTTGCATTGAATTCCCCAAAGCGTGTTTGGTTCACATTGATTCCAACTCCCACAATTGATTTTATCGGTCCAGAACTCGAAATAGTATTTTCAATGAGCACACCTGAAATTTTGTTTCCTTGAACCAAGATATCATTCGGCCACTTCACCTGCGCATCGATTCCCACTTTCTTCAAAAAATGACAAATGGATAGCACTACGACTTTTGATAAATCAAACTGATTTTCTACTGACAGATTGACTACCTCCAAATAAACGCTAAAAGTGAGGTTCATCCCAGGCTCTACGACCCATTCAGCGCCTCTTTGACCTCGTCCAGCGAATTGTTCGTCTGCCAAAATTACCGTTCCAGATGACAAACCCTGTGACTTTACCACATTGGCAGTATAATTGTTCGTTGAATCCACAGATTCCAAATGAATCAATTTTCGTCCGATTTGCATGAGGTAAAATTAACAGTTACTGAGTCAAATGTACGTTTTAAAGGTTAAATTTGTAAGGACACTAGAACAATTAAATGAGCAAAGAAATCCAAGACAATGATTCCAAAATTCTCAGCGATGCAATCGTTGAGGGAATGCAAGAAAACAAGGCACAAGATATTGTAGTACTCGACCTTCGAGAAATCGAAAGTGCGGTGTGCGACTTTTTCGTGATTTGCCAAGGGGAATCTTCCACACAAGTAGACGGAATTAGCAACTCAGTTGTAAGGCATACGCGTGAAGCACTGTCTGAGAAACCGTGGACAATTGAAGGTCAGAAGAACTCTGAGTGGATTTTGATGGATTATGTGAGCGTTGTTGCGCATGTTTTTTATCATGAAACACGATCTTTTTACGATCTCGAAGACCTTTGGGCTGACGCAAAACGAACGGATATTCCAAACTTGAATTAAACAACATAATGGCAGATAATAATTCGAATAAAGAGAAAAAGAAAAGTCCTTTTTCAGTATACTGGATTTATGCAATCATTGGTGTAGCCTTGATCGCGTTCCAATTGTATTCTTCCTCTGGGGGATCATCTGAAATAGAACAAGAAGATACTTTCTTCGAGCTTGCGGAAGTAGGTGGAATGGAAAGTATCGTTATTGTCAATAAGGCACGTGTCGATTTTCAATTGACCAAAGAAGGAAAACAACTCGTAGGCAAAGAGAACACCGGCGACTATGAAACGATGAAGGAATCCATGAAAGGTGGAAGGTCCTTGCGTTCAACGAAACCAACTTTCTCGATGGAAATTGGAGATCTTGGATACTTTCAGGATCAAATTAAAGAGTTCAACGCTAATTTGGAAGTAGAAAATTCTGACATTCCTCAAATCAAGTACACTTACGACAAGGAAGTGAATTACTTGGGAGGAATCTTAAGCTTCATTCTTCCGATTGTGATCATCATCGCATTGTGGATGTTTGTTATGAGACGGATGTCTGGCGGCGGCGGAAGCGGCGGTGCAGGACAAATCTTCAACATTGGGAAATCCAAAGCGAAAGTTTACGAAAAAGGTAAAACAACCAACACGACGTTTGCTGATGTAGCTGGACTCGAAGGAGCGAAAGAAGAGGTTGAGGAGATTGTTGATTTCTTGAAGAAACCGAAAAAATATACCGCTCTTGGAGCGAAAATTCCAAAAGGAGCATTACTTGTAGGACCTCCAGGTACTGGTAAAACATTACTTGCTAAAGCCGTTGCTGGTGAAGCGCAGGTTCCGTTCTTCTCGTTATCAGGATCTGATTTCGTAGAGATGTTCGTAGGAGTTGGAGCGTCACGTGTTCGTGACTTGTTCAAGCAAGCAAAAGAAAAAGCACCTTCCATCATTTTTATTGATGAGATTGATGCGATCGGTAGAGCTCGTGGTAAAAACAACAGCTTCGGATCGAATGATGAGCGTGAAAACACCTTGAATCAATTGTTGACAGAAATGGATGGTTTCGGAACGAACTCCGGAGTAATCATTTTAGCGGCAACGAACCGAGCAGATGTTTTGGACAGCGCCTTGATGCGTGCAGGACGTTTTGACCGTCAGATTTATGTTGACATGCCTGACTTGAACGAGCGAAAAGAAATTTTCCAAGTTCACTTGAAGCCGTTAAAATTAGACGAGAAACTCGATGTTGATTTCTTGTCAAAACAAACACCAGGATTCTCTGGTGCCGATATCGCGAACTTGTGTAACGAAGCAGCATTGATCGCAGCAAGAAAGAACAAGACCTTTGTTGAGAAACAAGATTTCTTGGATGCTGTCGATCGTATTGTTGGTGGATTGGAGAAAAAGAACAAAATCATCACACCTGAAGAGAAAAAAGCAATTGCTTACCACGAGGCTGGACACGCAACAATCTCATGGTTATTGGAGCACGCTCACCCATTGGTAAAGGTAACGATCGTTCCTCGTGGACAATCACTTGGAGCGGCTTGGTATCTTCCAGAAGAAAGAAGTATCACAACTACGGAGCAAATTCTAGACGATATGTGTAGCGCTCTCGGTGGACGTGCTGCTGAACAATTGATCTTCGGTAAAATTAGTACTGGTGCCTTGAGCGATTTGGAGAAAGTGACGAAACAAGCATATGCGATGGTTTCTATGTACGGTCTGAACGAAAAAGTTGGTAATATATCTTACTACGATCCTCAAGGACAAGGCGGATTTACAAAGCCATATTCTGATCACACTGCTCAAGTAATGGATGAGGAGGCAAGTAAAATGATTGAAGAGCAATACGCTCGCGCACTTCAAATCCTTGGAGATAATCAAGATAAATTGACCTCACTCGCGAACAAACTATTGGAGAGCGAAGTGATCTTTAAAGAAGATTTAATTGCTATCTTCGGTAAGCGCTCATGGGATAAAGAGGAAGAGGTTGAAGCAAAAACAGAAGATGCTGTTGCAACGGACGTTACTGATTCAGTTGAAGAAGCTGCCTCTGAGTCTTCAGAAAACGCTAACACGGAAAATGTAGATACAGATGGGGATAATTCAGAGACTTCGGGAGAAATGGACAAAACAGACGAACCAAGCGAATAAATCTCGCTGGGTGACAGTTTACGATTCGACTGAAGAATATACCATACATATTAAAAAGCTGGCATTGGAAGATGCAGGAATTCCCGCTACGATCTTTGATCAGCGGGATTCTTCCTATAATGCTTTTGGATATATCTACCTTCAGGTAAAAAGTGAACACAAAGAACAAGCACTTCAAGTCTTAGAAGAACAAACCTAATATGATTGTTAGAGCCATCACCGGTATTGTTTTTATCGGTGTAATTATCGGAAGTTTATTGTGGTCACCTTATGCGGTAACTGTTGTTTTCATGGCTTTCATGATTCTTGGAATTCACGAATTCTACGGTTTATTCAAACTGCATGATAAAGTTGACGTCTCCTCAGGGTTTGGAATGAGTCTAGGGCTGGTCATTTCGGCTCTTGCACTTGCTACAGCTTACAATTGGATTACCCCAGACATTCTTTTTTACACCCTCCTCCCTATTCTTTTCATTGGATTGGTTGGTGAAATTTGGCGGAAGAAGGAAGAGCCAATACTTAACAGTGCAATTCTGATCTTTGGACTGATTTACGTCGTTTTGCCTTTTCTACTGCTAATTGTCATGCATTACAAATTGGACGCTCTTGGAAAAACGGGAATTCCGCTTGTTTTGGGGATGTTCTTGTTGATTTGGACGAATGATACTTTCGCTTACCTCTCAGGACGCACGTTTGGAAAAACGAAATTGATTGAACGCGTTTCACCAAACAAAACATGGGAAGGAACAATCGGAGGAATCTTGATGACGTTAATTGTCGGAGCCGTCCTTGGATATTTCAATAACGATTTCCTATTCTGGATTCCTGCTGCAGCTATTATCGCTCCGTGCGCAATCATTGGCGATTTGTTTGAATCCGTTTTGAAGAGAAACCTCGGAATTAAAGACTCGGGATCCATACTCCCAGGACATGGAGGAATTCTGGATCGCTTTGACGCCACACTAATGGCAGTTCCCTTCTTTTTTCTCTGGTTTTCGATTTATATGGGTTACTTTTAGACCGAATTTAGGTTAAAGAAAAATTATCAGAATGAAATTACACCGCGAAGGATATTTGGTCATGATGATTGGCCTGTTGATTTTAACAGCCATTCAGGTTGGAAATTACTTCCTGTTTAAAGCGACCGGATGGTTGTGGTTATTCCTTCTCCTAACGGCTGGAGCCTTGGTAATGGCTTACCTTATTATTCAATTTTTCCGAGTTCCTCATCGCGAGTGTAAATTCGAAGCGAATGACATAATGTGTCCTGCAGATGGCGAAGTTGTCGTGATAGAAGAAGTGGAAGAAACAGAATACTTCAACGACAAACGCATTCAAATTTCGATTTTCATGTCGCCCATGAATGTCCATGCTAACTACCACCCTATCTCAGGGATTGTCAAATACGTGAAATACCACAAAGGCTTATTCTTGGTGGCTTGGCACCCAAAAAGTAGCACAGACAATGAGCGATCGACGGTTGTAACTGAGCACGAATCAGGTCAAGAAGTACTTTTTAGACAAATCGCTGGGGCAGTAGCAAGGAGAATTTGTTATTACGTAGAAGAGAATCAACCTGTTGTAACAGGAACGGAGTTCGGTTTCATCAAATTTGGATCTCGAATTGATGTCTTTTTACCGATCGGAACACCATTAAATGTTAAAATTGGTGACAAAGTGAAAGGAAAGCTCACCAAACTCGGAACGCTCAACTAAATTTTTATAATTTAAAGCTACCAAATTGATAAATATGAAAAAGATATTATTCGCAGCTTCATTGTTATTGTTCGTAGGAGCAATTGGAACGACTGCATACGCAGCGACGAACTCAAGTGATACGCAAACTGAAATCACTAAGAACGACGACGACAAAAAGAAGAAAAAGAAAAAGAAGAAAAAAGCAGACGCTAAGAAAAAGTCTTGCGGTGAGAAGTCATCTTGCTGTTCAGCTAAGAAGAAAGAAGCTTAATTCTTTTTAAAGAATATTTTGAACGCTCAGCCTTATGGTTGGGCGTTTTTTGTTTCCAATTGTTCCATCTTCTCTTTTTCAAACTAGGAGCTTCGAAAACTTTTACTTACCTTGGTAACTAAACAAACATTATATGGATAAGAAAGTAGCTCAAAAAGCGCCCTTTGTAATGGAAATCGAACCTGGGAATTATGCATGGTGTTCATGCGGACATTCGTCGAATCAGCCTTATTGCGATGGATCTCACAAAGGATCAGACATGGCTCCTGTCATCGAACAAGTTTCTGAAAAGAAGACTGTGGCATGGTGCGGATGTAAAGCATCAGGAAATGCACCATTTTGCGATGGGGCCCATGCTAAGCTATAAAAGGCCTGATTTTTTGGTGTAATTATTGCGGCCAACTTCGTATGAAAACTATTATCTACCTCAGCACTATTCTGTTCCTAAGTTCCTGTGCATTTCACAGTGGAACGATATCGAGTAACGTTACTAACGGACCGGTCATTCATAAGGAAATTGCCGTTGGCGTTTCTCAAGCAAATGTTGTCGCTGGTATTGGCGGACTGTAAAAAGACGCGTTGATCTCAAAAGCGCGTAAAAACATGATTCTTTCCCGTCCTCTGCAAGGTGAAGAACAGTACAACAATGTAGAAGTCAATATTAAAAGAACCTATTATGTTTTTGGCCTCAAGACAAAAGTGGTAGTTAACGCTGATATCATTGAACCAAAGGATAGTTCTGCGCAAGCGAGTTATTCTGAAGAATACTTAGAACAGATCCAAACGAAAAATCTCGATGCGACTATGTTCTCAGTTTGAGATGAAGTTGTCATTAACAATTATGCTTATGAGTCTGGGAGAATTCTCCGATTCCTGAAAGACGATTCGAAGAGCAAAATTGAAGTAGTTATTGTTGACGCCGATGGGAATAAAAAAACGAAAACTGTAAACCCCAGTAAACTATTCGTCGTCAAAGATGAGCACATGGGCTTGAAGTTAGGCGATCGTTACGATGAAGGGATCATCATTGGTTTCGGGATAGATCGCGTTATGATCAAAGCAATGTATGGGAAGACTATTGTAAAATATCCGAAGTAATGGTCACACTAACCGGACAATGATCCGACCCCATAATGTCATTATGGATTTCAGCTTTGCTGATCTTAGAAGCAATAGATTCTGACGCCAAAAAGTAATCAATCCTCCAGCCAACGTTTCTGTCTCGTGCTCCACCTCGATAACTCCACCAAGAATACTTGACTTCATCGTCGTTTTTCAGTCGGAAGGTATCAACAAATCCTTTGGAAGTGTAATTGTCCATGCCGTCAATTTCTTCTTGCATGTGACCTGCACTCTTGTTGTAATTCGGTTTCGGTCGGGCCAAATCAATTGATTTATGCGCCACGTTTAAATCACCACACACTAATACCGGTTTCTTCGCTTCGAGATCTTTCAAGTAGTTGAGGAAATCTGCATCCCACTTCTGACGGTAATCCAACCTGCGAAGATCATTTCCTGAGTTTGGTGTGTACACTGTTACCAAGTAATAATCATCAAACTCAGCAGCGATTACTCGTCCTTCAGTGTCGTGCTCTGCAATTCCCATATCGTACGAAACAGAAATTGGCTCAACCTTAGAAAGAATCGCCGTACCTGAATATCCTTTTTTATCCGCTTCGTTAGCATAAACGTGATACCCATTCAAATCTCCAATGGTCTCTTTTACTTGTTCCACTGTCGCTTTCGTCTCTTGCAAGCACAGTACATCTGGGGACAATTTTTTCATGTCCTCTGGAAAGGTTTTCTTCGATATTGCTCGAACTCCGTTTACGTTGAATGATACTATGTGCATGTTATTATGATTGAAAAATGATTAATTGAAAAACTGAATAAAAGGACCGTTATTTTACCTTAAGGGAATTCATTATTTCCTTAGCGGTTGGTTTCCATTCAGCGATATTCTTTTTGACGCAATTGAACGAACAGATCAGAAGTTGACCGTCAAGATCTGTAAAGAACATTAAGTTGTAAATCTCTGTATCCAATGCTGGCGTCACCAACTCAATATATCCGACCTTTCGGTCATTGATTGTCTTAACACCACTCCCCTTCCAATCTGCAGAAGGATAAGCATTCTTGAAGGCCCTTTTGAAATCAGCTAAATACGTTGGGATTGACTCTTGATCAGCCTCACTTGTCGATAAGGTAAGCGCGACATTAATCCCTCCTGTTTCGCTTGAATAAACCAACTTAGGACGATTTTCAGAAGGATATTTGATCTTCATCATCTCTTCAGACATGATGTTAAATTCCGCCGGAACTTTCAACTCAATTCTATTGTTGAGCAGTGATTTTTTATCTAAATCAATTTTGATTGCAAAAGATGTCAATGCGACGAAAGCCAATGCCGTCAAGCCAAAAATTCTAATCTTGTTCATAAGTTCATTCTAATCTGTAGTTATCGCTGCCAAGATAATGAATAAAAAAATCCCGACCTCATATCTATCTCGTGATAGATTAAGATCGGGATCTTAAACCAATGTTTATTTCAATTAGTTCACACGAACCAATTTCTCAGTTACCAATGTTGATCCATTCTCATCGATCAATCGGTAGAAATATGTTCCGTTTGAGTAAGTGCTCAAGTTGAATTGTGTCAATTCACTGTTCACTGTTTTCGTTTCAATTACTTTTCCAACAAGATCAACAATCGTGATTGTACGAACTGAAGGACTCGAAACTAAGAAGTTTACTTCTCCATTCGTTGGATTTGGATAAACTGAAACTGTTCCATCTTTCAATGCATCAAGTCCAGCTCCACTCGTTCCAGATGTAATATCTACACAGTAATCTTCAACCTCACCCCAAGTAAAGTCTCCACATACACTTGGAAGTGCAGTTTGTCCTGTACCTTGGTAAGCCAATTGAACACGCAATCTAGTCGAACCAACAGCAGTCCCTGCAGGAATTGTCAATGATCCAGTAGCTGGAGCTTGCGTTGCAGTTCCTTGATCGTATAATAACTCTTCCGTTTCGAATGTTCCGTTCTGGTTCAAATCGATCCAAACTCTTGAGTACTCATCGTACAATGTTCCACCCCACTCTGGAGTTACTGTTACGTTGTAGGTGTTGTCCGTTTGAAGTGCTATTGGGGTTGACGTTGAGAACAAGTATCCACCGTCGTTTCCTGAAGTGTTCGTAAATGTTCCTAAGGCAAACGTTTCAATCCACTCATCTCCTCCATCAGTTGCACCAGCAGCACAGTAAGGAAGATCAACACATTGTCCACATCCAGTTGTTGTGAATGTTTGCGTTGAAGTTGGATTACTCATGTCTCCTGCACAAATTGACTGGAAGTAGAATTCGTAATCTGTACAGTTCGTCAAAGATGATAAGCTGATTGGAGAAGTAGCACCGTTAATTGCTGTCCAAGTCGCTGCTCCAACTTCTCTCCAGTAGAAATTCGTTGATGTTGCAGCACTTGCAGGCGTGAATGACACACTTGCAGAGTTATCAGTAATTGATCCTGAAGAAACGCCACTTGGTCCTAAACAAAGTGTCCCTGAACATACGATCGCCATTAATTCATCCAATGTGTTGCGAGAATTCAAACGCCCACCAGTGATAAACTTACTAGACAATTGTGGTTTGGCATCTGTTCCATCCAACATTGCTTGAAGAACTAAATCAGCAGCAGCTTGTGGATTTGCAGCAACTGTTGTCATGAAATCCGAACATGGGATCGAATAGGCTAACCCGATCACTCCTGCTGTCAGTGGACAAGCGAAGGATGTTCCTGTAGTTGTTGTTGTTCCAGAAGAACCGTTTGATGTTCCACTTGTCGTTACAACATCGATTCCTGGTGCACCAAACTCAATTGTTTGATCTCCGTATCCTCCTGCCGTGTTATCGTTGTCGTCTGTACGACCTACTCCAATCATGTAATCACTGTTACACGCTGTTGGCATGTCACCCGCAGTATCAACATCTAAATTTTGGTTAGTTGTTGCTCCAACGTTTAAGATTCCGTAGTATCCCAAAGTATCGTAAAACTGACACCAGATTGGGTATGAATTTGGATTTGCTCCGTCAATTCCCCAAGAAGCACTTGTCGCTACAACGAATGCACCTTCACTTCCTCCAGAGTTGTTCCACATCTGACGCATTACTAATGGGTAATTGTAAGCAGCCACAACATTTGCTTGTGACAAGTTACCTCCCATGTTCATAACCATCAATTTCACGTCCCAGTTAGCTCCAGCAACAGCAATGTTGTTGTCTCCTTTCGCTCCGATCATTCCTAAACAGTTAGTTCCGTGACCGCTGTTTCCGTAATCATCTGAGTTGTTACCTGTATTCCATCCATTGTAATCATCAATGTATCCGTTTCCGTCATCGTCAATATTGTTATTTGGAATTTCACCAGTATTCACCCAACGGTTTGGATCCAAATCTTGGTGATCGAGGTTTCCACCTCCACCTTCAACAAGACATACAACGATATCATCTCCAGTAGCTGTTGTTCCTCCTGTTGTGATATCCCATGCTAAATCTGAATCGATATCAGCATCTGCTGTACCTCCAGTTTGTCCAGTGTTGTTGTGGTGCCATTGCTGGGTAATACTTGGATCACCAGGCATTGTAGAACGCATGTCTACGTAGTAATTGTAGTCAGCAATAGATACTTCAGGCTGTGAGTAAAGCCAGTATTGCATGCCTTCGTGAGAAACTGCAGTGTGATTAAACGACACTAAGGAAACGCGCATAATGCTAGATAATTCCTCAACGTATTCCAATTTGTACTCTGCTGGTGCGCGATGAAGTATCGCCTTGATGCTCGCGTTGTCAATGATTTGAATCAACATTTCGCCTTCTACATAAGGCTTGTCATCGAAGTGGTTTTTTTGAGATGTTCCATAAAAGGAAATAGACGCAAATAATGCGACCAACATCGGTAAGAGATGTTTCATAAGTAATTTTTATAGTTCTTAAAAGTTCTAGTTGTCGTAAAGTTAAGGAATCGACTAGTGGAACACAAGCTAGAACAGTCAAATCAAGAATCAATTCTGATGAAATCCGTGAAAAATTTGACACTATTTAGAATCATTCTTGAAGTCCTAGTTGCGAGGTATACTCAATTTGCGTATACTTAATGATCGATACCAAAATGACTCGCCTTTTTCATGAAAATTCTTACTGTACTCATTATCTTATTGTTAGCCAATAATTTCTCCTTTGCTCAATCATCTGACTCGTTAAAAGTTGTTTCTTGGAACGTATTTCTTCGACCAAGTATATTGAAAGATGGACAACTTGATCGCGTGGATAGCATAGCAGCCAGTATTTTGAAAATGGATGCGGATGTTGTCGTTCTTCAAGAGGTATTCCACAAAAGATCGCGCAGAAAATTGATCAAGACCTTATCTGATTCATATCCGTATCACACAAAAATGGGTCGTAGAACTTTTTGGGGAGTACCTTCAGGAAATCTGATTCTATCTAAGGACAGCATTGAATCACAACAATTCATTTATTACAAGAGAGCGATGAAGGCAGATAAACTGGCGAAGAAAGGAGCTATTGCTGTGAAGATAAAACATGCCGAGAAATCATTTAAAGTTTACGGAACGCATTTGCAAGCAGGCGGAGGGCATGAAGGAGCGAAAATTCGTTGTAGCCAAATCGATCAATTGGCTTCCATGTCAGAACCAGGTGAGGAAACGACATCAGTTTTCGCGGGTGATTTCAATATTCGATACGGCGACACATTGTACAATTATCTTTCCGACAAGCTCAACATCGATAACATTGTACCCGTCAACAAAGAACTGGGTACTGCGAACTTCAACGATCACGATTTAACCAACGCATCGGGCAGTCCGAAGTGGATCGATTTCATTTTCCTACATCGCGCCAACGGAATTCGCTTTCGCGTTTCACGCATCAAAGAGCCGCGTTGCTTATTCAAGAAAAAGCGATCCCGAATTTCAGATCATAATCCCTTAATTACCGTTTTCGATTGGTAAACTCCAACATTTCCTTTAGGACACAACCCTTTTCGTACTTTTGCAGCTGATTGATTCAAAAGTAATGAACGCAGCAGACGGACAAACGCTCCAAGATTTAGAATTTACGACCCTCCAGGAATGGTTGGTTGAATTCGCTGTGGGTGAAACTGCGCGAGAACGTTTGGCGAATCTCTCCCCTTCTTCGAATCGATCTGAGATTGAAAAAGCACTGTATGAATTGGCCGAACTGAAGGCCATCCGCGACGAAGGAGAAACGTTTCCCCGGATAGAATTCGAGGAACTACTGACGGAGATCAAAATGCTTCCGATTAAAAATGCAGCGATTCAGCTGGAAGGATTCATGCGGATTTTATTGGCCTCCGACCTCGTCAACAGTTTGATCTACTTTTTTGACAAACGTGAGGAAGAATACCCATTGCTGAGTAAGTTGGTGTCGCACTCCTACTTTACGAAAGAAATTATCGAAGCAATTGAAAAGGTCTTCGATAAACACGGTAATGTAAAGGACGATGCTTCGGATGTCTTAGCTTCTATTCGATCGTCTATGCGGTCGTTGAAGAAACAGATCAATCGAAATTTTGATAAAGAAGCACGGAAATTGATGAAGGAAAACATTCTTGGCGAGACCAAAGAATCCTTTGTAAATGACAGACGTGTACTTACTATATTGTCGCAGCACAAGCGCAAAATCCCTGGGTCGGTTGTTGGATCGAGTAAAACTGGTAGTCTGACGTACATTGAGCCTCAAGTGAACATTCCACTCAACAATGAATTGGAAATGTTGATGGATGATGAGCGAAAGGAAATTTTCCGCATCCTTCAAGAACTCAAAAAAGAGATTCAAGTTCATTCGGAGTTGATTAGCTCTTATCAGTTTGTATTGACAGAATTAGATTTCATCAATGCGAAATGCCGATTGGCCACTGATCTAGATGCAAACTTACCGTCGATTCAAGAAAACCACGAATTGGAATTGATTTCTGCTTACCATCCAATCCTTTGGAAAGCGAACCGAGCTCAAAAGAAAAAGACGCATCCACAATCCGTTAAAATGGATAAGTTTTCGCGCATGCTGGTTATTTCAGGACCGAACGCAGGAGGAAAAAGTATCACATTGAAAACAGTTGGATTGTTGCAGATTATGCTGCAATCAGGATTGCTCGTTCCTGTTGAGGAAAACAGTAAAATGTGCTTTTTCAATACAATTTTGAGTGATATCGGAGATAATCAATCGATTGCGAATGAACTGAGTACGTACTCGTATCGCTTGAAACGAATGAAGACTTTCCTCGATGCCGCCAACAAAAACACCCTACTTTTATTGGATGAGTTCGGAACGGGTTCAGATCCAGATTTGGGCGGAGCTTTGGCAGAGTCCATTTTCGAATCGTTCTACAACAGAAAGTGTTTTGGCGTGATTACCACACATTATGCGAACATCAAACTGAAAGCAGATCGATTGAAAAATGCCGTGAATGGTTGCATGCTTTTCAACTCTGAAACACTTGAACCGACCTATCGCTTCTCCGTTGGACAACCTGGTAGCTCATTTACATTCGAGGTGGCTACAATCAATGGTATTCCACAGGAAATCATCGAAGATGCAAAGAGTAAACTCGACGATAAGAAAGTGAAAATGGATCGCTTGCTGAATGATCTTCAGAAAGAGAAAACCTACCTCGAACGACTGAACAAAGAGCACATCCAAGCACAAGAGGACGCACAAGAAGCTCTGAACAAGTACGAAGATAGAAAAGCCGTCTACGATGAAAAGTTAAAGCGAATGCGCACTCAGGCGGATGCCAATAACAAACTCGTCGCCTTTGGAAAGAAGATGAAAATGTTCATTGATCGCTACAACGTGAAATCGCGCAAAAAGACCGTTAACGACAAGTTGCTCTCCGAAGTGAAGAAATATTTAGCTGTGGAACGTACCAAAATTGACGCGGCTATCCTCAGCAAAAAAGAAAAGGAACGCAAAGAAGCTTCAAAACCAAGTGCGAAGCGCAAGAAAGCCAAGATTGAGCAGGACAAGTTCCAGCGTCACAAGATCAAACTGAATTCACGCGTAAAGTTGATTTCAACCAAACAGATAGGCATTGTTGAAGAAGTATCTGGCGACAATATTACTGTTGCTTTTGGTTTTATGCGCATGAAAGTTACCCGCGAAAAGTTGATGTGGGTTGAGGATTAAGGCATCACCCAGCAATATCCTTTTTCATGTAAACTCTATTCACCAAATACAACATTCCACCAGCGATTACGAGTAAAATTAGTGCTCCAACATAATTGAAGGATACCGTTGGATCTTTCGTAATCTCCAAATATCTGAACGGAGAAATGTATGAAATCCACTCAACTGCTTCCGCCGATTTCCCAATAGCATTCAAGAAGTACGTTCCGAATGTCATTCCAACTACAATCCCCATAAAGTTCTTTTTCGGTGTCACGAACATCGAGATTAACACTCCTGCCGCAGTAAAAAACAGAATGATTATCAGTCCAGAAAGGTGCATTTGGGTGAAAACACCCCAATTCACGGAGGATGTGGCAAAGGCGTTTATGGAAATCAGCGCAGTAATTGTCTGGATCGCAAAAATGATTAAACTCAAGGTAAACAAAGACATTAACTTGCTGAAAACAATCGTTTGTCTCGAAACAGGTTTAGTTAGCAAGAATTCAGACGTTCCTTCCTTTTCTTCCTTGGAGATAATGGTTGCTCCCGTCGATGCGGTATAAATACTCACCAATAAAATGATATAAATACTGTAATAGGTGCTGTAGAATCCAAGGATACTCGACCAAGTGTCAGCATCTACTCCAAGAGCTTTTCCCAACTCCGCTGGAATACTATCCATCAAAACGGTAATGTTATCGCCCATTTCTGCCATGTAAGGGAAAATCGCCGTTACCATCAGTGTAAAACCAATCACAATTGCGGACCAGATCATTAAGTTCTTTCTGTTTCGCTTCAATTCTTTGAGGTACAAATTCTTATTCATCGCAATCCGTTTATTGTTGGTAGTAGTTCATAAATATTGACTCAAGATCAGGCTCCACAAGCACAGCATCATGTAAATCCTGCTTGGACAACCAATCAATTAGCACGCCGACAGGTCCAACGAATTCAAAGGACAGTTTCGAGTCGTTCCATTTCTCGTGTTGAGAACCTATAGGAAGTGTTTTATCTTCAGGCACAGTTGCAAAGACAACCCTCACCTTTTTCATTTGTTTCTCGAGTAGCACTTGAATATCCTCAATGGCTGAAATGGATCCTTCGCGAATCACCGCAGCTCGATCGCACATTCGCTGAATTTCCGAGAGAATATGCGAGCTAAAAAATACGGTTGTTCCTTTTTTGTTCTCCTCCTCGATTAAATCAAAGAATCGATTTTGCATAAGCGGGTCTAAACCTGATGTCGGCTCATCCAAAATCAATAATTTGGGCTGGTGAAGCACGCTCTGAATTATGGAGCACTTCTTCTTATTCCCGAATGAGAGGTCGGTGATTTTCTTGTTCAAGTCCAATTGAAAATACTCGGCCAAGGAATCAATTTTCGATAAATCTGCGTTTTTGTAGAAGCGCGCCGAATACTCCAACAATTCCCGGGAGGACATTTCATCGTAATAATGAACCTCTGAAGGAAGGTACCCGATCAATTCACGGACTTCCGCTCCATTTTTCAAGGCATCCATCCCTAAAATGCTAGCAGAACCAGAGGTCGTTTTCAATAATCCCAGAATGCTCCGTATGAGCGTCGATTTCCCAGAACCATTCGGTCCAACAAAACCGTAAATCTCCCCTTGTTCCACTTCGATTGACACGTTTTTGATTGCGTGAAAGTCACCGTAGTGCTTGTTCAGATTATTAACTTCAATTGCTGTCATATCATTCTTTAATAAATGTTCTGATGATTCGTTTTTCCACTTCGTCAATTGGGAAATTGACCGGATCCAAAAGGTAGGAGACCTTCAATCCTAAAATTGTACTTGAGAAATACTGCAGTTCGCTAAGTGGGTCTTCCGCGCCCTTTTCTTTAAAATATTCGAGAAGCTTCTGCATTCCCAAGGCATATTCCGATGAATACCTTTCTTTGACAATCTCCATTACTTCGGGTTGATTGATCATGTTGAAATAGAGCTTCCACTGGAGCGGTTTCTTCTTCATTATTTCGGACGTCAGTTTGATCAGCTCGATAAGTGTATCGTCGTTCATGGGCTTCCGAAGCACCTCGACCGCTCGTGCGTTTTCTTCATCCAAAAGAGATCCAATCAAGATCTTAAGTAGTTCCTCTTTGCTCTCAAAGTAATTATACATCAAACCTTTGGAAACTCCTGCCGCTTTGCTCACTTTACTTATTGATGCGGAATGATAACCTTCCTCCGCAAAAACGTGCAATGCAGCCTGAAGAATCGCTTCTTTCCTTTCTGACCTGATTGTTTCGAATTGCTTTGATGTTCTTGGCATGTTTTTTTTGACTGAACGTTCGGTTAACATTAAACATTTAATTTCATATAACAATGTCTGAGACAAAAATTAACAGCGACAATTGGATTTCTTAACAAGTGTACCTTAACAAAGATTTACCCTTTTTAACAGAAAATTGGCAGATAGGGTGTTACGAATTGGGTTTCTTTGCGTTCATATTGTACATACCAAAGACGCCTTATGAAAACTTCGCCCCTCATTCTACTCTTTATCTTGTGTTCATTTTCTTCCGTCGCTCAGGATGGTGAAAACCAACTAAAGGTGTTCATCGATTGTAAGTGGTGCGACGAAGACTTCATCAAGCAAGAAATGACTAGTTTGAGCTATGTTCGAGATCGTCTGTTAGCTGATGTCCACGTTCAATTGCTCAGTCAAAATACTGGAAGCGGTGGTGACATGTACACCTTTTTCTTTTTCGGTCAGAATGAACTAAAAGGCATCAATGATACGCTCACGATGTCAACTGACATGAACAACACCCGTGACGAAATACGCAGAAAGCAAATCAGAACAATGGAATTAGGTCTGGTTAAGTACATGATCAAAAAAGGGTACGAAGATCAAATTTCACTGACGTATCTTGGGGGCGACGCCGAAGCAACTGAACTCGCTGAGGACAAATGGAACAACTGGGTTTTCCGTGTCAATGCAAACGGAAACTTTAGCGGCGAAAAGCAGTACGACAACTTTGGTGTCAGCGGTGGATTCAATATCGATCGCGTTACTGAAAAGTGGAAGATCGAATCTGGTTTGTGGACCAATTACCGAAGAGGAAACTACTACTTTGAAGACACGACAGTTGTCAATATCCAAAAATCTACTTGGATTGACGTGAGTGCAGTTCGCAGTATTTCAGATCACTTCTCCCTTGGATTATTTACAAGTTCCTTTTCATCCATCTTCAATAATTATCAAGTAAACCTTACGGCAACTCCAGCCATCGAATACAACTTCTTCCCGTATTCAGAATCGACTCAACGACAAATTCGAGTGGTGTATAAAGTTGGAGTAAGGCACAATGAATATCACGAGGAAACAATCTACAATAGAACGGAAGAAACGCTCTTGTTTCAGGATTTAGGAATTGCCGCAGAATTCCAGGAGAAATGGGGATCGATTAATGGATCGGTGACAGGTTCGCACTATTTCCACAACGTCGATATTAACCGCGTGAATTTCCGACTAGGACTCAACCTTCGTTTATTCAAAGGGTTTTCGTGGAGAATTTCAGGGAATTTAGCCTTGATCCACGATCAAATTTCCTTGCCTCTTGGTGATGCGAGTGAAGAAGATATTTTACTTAGTCAACGACAACTTCAAACGGGATATCGTTTTTGGGCGAATACTGGATTCAGTTATACATTCGGATCGATTTACAACAGTGTTGTGAACCCTCGATTTGGAGACTAGCCTGCTGGCGATTCAACTTCAACAAGGTCTTCATCCGAAGGTTTGGAGCCATAAAACTTGCCAAATATCAAACAAGCAGTCAGATCACCTGTGACGTTTACAGCTGTTCTGAACATTCCCAAAATTCGATCAATTCCAATAATTACAATCAACCCATCGACGGGAATTCCAGAACTTTGAAGTACCGAAGCCAAAATGATCACTCCCCCGCCAGGAATAGCTGGAGTACCAATTGAAGCGGCTACAACCGTAAATGTGATCAACAACAAGTTCAAAATCGACAACTCGATTCCATAGGCCTGCGCCATAAATAAGGTCGTTACACACTGAAATAATGCCGTCCCATCCATGTTGATCGTTGCTCCGATCGGAATCGCGAAATCGCTGATATTGGAAGGAACCCCTAATTTTTCATCTGCCGTTTTCATCGACAATGGCATTACTGCGGCCGAACTTGCCGTTGAGAAAGCGAGTAATTGAGGTTCTTTGATTGCTTTAATGAATGAAATCGGCTTCTTCCTAGTGAACGCGTACACCATGATTAAGTAAAACGCCATTAAGATGAGCAATCCGAGGATTACGACCAACATGTAATATCCCAATCCAAGGAAAACTTCCACTCCAGTGCGCGACATCAAAGCGGCAATCAATCCAAAAACAGCGTAGGGCACTAACCTCATCGCCCATGAAACGATGATCATGCATATTTTTTGAACGGCTTCAGAAAAACGAACGATCGGTCTTGCGGTTTCTACTTTCAACTGAGTAATGGCGACACCAATGATAATTGTGAAAATCACGACGCCGAGCATCTCCCCTGTTAAAATGGATTCCAGCGGATTGTTGGGGATTAAGTTTGAAATCGTATTTGGCAAATCCTCAATGAGGTTTGTTTGTTCGGTTGGTTCGATGGGACTTTCACCGCTGTTCGGAAATCCACCAAGCGCGAAAATGTATTGTCCAGGCTTCAAAATGAGCGTTACGATCACTCCAATAAGGATGGCAACAGCTGTGGTGAATACAAAGTATAGTAATAATCGAAGACCGAAGGTTTTGAGGTTCTCTGAAGTATTGCTGACAATCCCTGTGATGATGGATGTAAAGATCAAGGGAATCATAATCATCTGCACCAATCGCATGAAGATTTGTCCGGGGAGATCCAACCAATCGGCGAGGCGCAAACTAGCCACTTCAGATAGAAATCCTGCAGACGGGTTAATGATTAATCCTAGTCCTGCTCCAAGCACTAAACCAATAATCACTTTCAACCAAAGACGTCCTTTGGTTAATCGCTCTAGGTGAACGGCTAAATTATTGAGTGGTCTAAATTCTATCATCTGCTATTTCTACAAACTCGCACCGATTCGTTCGGTAATTTCCTTAATGGAACCGAGTCCGTCAAAGGTTTTAACCGCGAGTTTTGTTTTCATGTATTCAATCGCTGGGCGCGTTGCTTCTTCAAATACTGCGATGCGCTTCAAATGAATTTTAGGATCTTTATCATCTTTTCGATCTGATGTTTCTGCTCTCTTCTTCGCTCTAATCAATAGCTCCGAATTCGGCACTTCAATATTCAATACCTTCCCGATTTCCAGCTCCTTTTGTTCCACCAATTCGAGCAGATCATCCACTTGAGGAGAAGTTCTGGGGTAACCGTCCAAAATAATTCCCTTGTTGGATATATTTTCGTCTAAAATCTGACTGAACAAATCTTTCATCAGGGAATCTGGCACCAAATCGCCTTTTTCCTCGTAATCGGCCATGATTTTACCAATGTCAGTTTTGTTTTCCTTCTCGAAGCGGCATCTATCCCCTGTCGAAATATGCTCAAAACCAAGCTGTTTATGAATGATCTCGCATTGCGTTCCTTTTCCAGAATAAGGAGGTCCAGTTATGATTAAGATTTCCATTTTGGTATCAATATTGACGTGTCGATTTAGGTTTGGATCACCGTCCTGTTATTGATTTAAAGTTAAGCATAACTTTCTCAACGGAAATGGAATTTTTGAAGTAAATAAGGTGATATTTAGCTTGCTCATTCTCCGGTCAAGATTGATTCCAGTTTGGCGTAATCACCAGACTGTGCAAAATGAAAAGTATCAGCATCTGTCCCATTAATCTGGCGCATCATACAACCAAAACAGACTTTAGCTAGCCCTACAATCTTCCCGTTCTTTCGAAAAACAAAGACGTCTCTATAAATGGCAACACATGAAGTCACTAATCTTTCCTTGTGATTCTTTTCTTTGAATATCTCTTTGATTTCTTGCAACTTACCTCCATGAATTGTGTTCTTCTCAAAGCCAATTGCTCCAAAATCTTCAAGAATAAATGTATCGTTGATAGAAGTTGGGGTTTCTCCGATGATTACCGCCTGTTGTAATAGCTCGTTTTCTGATAAGGCCGCTGAATCTATCATCCTGCCAAATAACACGTCTTCGTCTATTTCAATGGAATAATGATCAATTTGATCACAGTCGAAATAATAATTACCTTGTTTTGATCCACAGCTCGCAAGGAGCAGTGCTATGATTAGTATGACGAAAGTACTTTTCATTGAAAATAATGACTGGTATCTAGCTCATTTTACCTCAATCGAATATAGCGTTTTTACAGCATGATGCCTAAGCATCTATTTTAAGCTATCTCTTTCCGTGTCATATGCTTCCATCAGAATCCTGATAAGATTAGAATTGCTGGTATCTCCCTCGATAATTATGGAAGTGTCAATTGGCATAACTTTATTAAAACTGTAATCTGTGGAATCCAAGATTCTTAAGCTTTCAAACTCTTCAAATTCAAATAATTGCATGTTATCCTCTAAAGATTTAAAAGCACTCGCAATTTGATAGGTCACTGTAAAAGTCTCTGCCATTTGATCCATTTCCTGGATGCCAAGAGAATACTTGCTTCTGAATGAACTGTAATCCAAAGTGGTATAATCGAGGATGGTGCTGTCTTCTTCTATTATTGCTTTAACACTTGAAACGTCCAAATATTTATTCAAGCTGTCACTGGTTGCGATATACAATAGCTCACTGCTTTTGTCCGTTGCATGTTTCCCATTTGAGCAGCTAAAAATTAGAGTGGTAAAAACAAGTGATATGTAAACGATAATATTCATGACAACTATCCCTAAATATCAACCACCATCACGCAAATATCATCAATCTGCTCTTCCTCCTGGCGCCAGTGATTAATCGTATCCACCAGCACGCTTTCAATTTCCTTAGCGCTCAAATGCATGTTATCAATCAATATTCTTCTCAATTGACTATTTCTGAATTTCTTGTTCGCTTCCCCTCCAAATTGATCGACATAACCATCAGTAAATAGTACAATTCGATCTCCCGCGTAAACAGGTATTTCGACATCATCAAACGGCGTACTTGTCTGCGATTTTCCAATTCCCTGTCGGTTTCCTTTCAACTCAAGTAGCACCACATTCTGGTCGTCAAAACGTTGGTCCAATTCCTCCCTGATTTCGCGCTCGCGCCATTTATCAGTAGTGTTCATTACCCAACAATTTCGATGAGCACCAGCAAAACTCAGCATCGTTCTTTCCGAATTCACGAAGCACAATGCGAGGTCCATTCCATCGGTGATTGTGACGTCGTTGGTCGTTAGCGCCTTTGGAAATTCTTGGTTGATAAAATCCAAAACGGAAGCAGGAGATTGTAAGTTCTTTTCCTTGATTGCTTTACTGAAATAAGACGATCCCACCAAGCTCATCATTGCTCCAGGAACGCCATGACCAGTGCAATCCACGACTCCAAAATACGCTCCGTTGTTAACTGGTTCGAAGAGGTAAAAATCTCCTGAAACGATGTCTTTGGGCATAAAGAGAATGCTGTATTTGGAGAAATACTCGTCCATTTTCAACTGGGAAGGAAGAATGATGGATTGAATTCGTTTGGCGTAGTTAATACTCGATTTAATCTCTTTGTGCTGGTAATCGAGTTGTTCGTTTTTGAGTCGGATTTGCGTGTTTTTCTCCTCCAACTGCTCATTAATCCGCTTTCGATTTTGCGCCGAGTACCATAAAATAATCGCGACCGCTAAAAAGAGTACTGCCGCAATTCCAATCAACCAACCCAGGAAATTCTGATAGCGAATTCGTTCCTCATTGGATTCAATCTTTTGCTTGTTAAGCTCATCCTGAATACTCAACTGTGCAATCTGCGCTTCACGCTTTTCGGATTGATACTCGGCAGCCAATTTTTGCGTCTCTTTTGCCTGATCAACTGCCATCAATGAGTCATTCAACTCGATATACATCTTTCGATACTGAAACGCATTGCTGTAATCGCCCATGAGCGAATAACAATCAGAAAGGTTCAGGTACGTCATCACTTTGCCGCGATCGTCGCTCATACGCTCCTTCATTTCTAGGCTATTCTTGAAATATGTGAGCGCTTCATTCGGTCGATCTTGATCTTTGAGGATGTTCCCAATATTGTTGTAGTTATAGCTGAGCCATTTATCGTTCTTGGCTTCAGTATTAATCACGATCGCCTTTTTGTAATACTCCATGGATTCATCCAAACGTCCACGTTGACGCATCAGGCTCCCCATTCCGTTGTAGTTCCCAGCCAATGTTCTTTGCAAATTATTCTCCTTGGCAATTGCTATACTTTCAAGGTATTTCTCCTCGGCTGTATCGAAATCTTTCTTTGCCTTGTAGCAATTCCCAAGCGTCATCAAAGAGGCAGCTTCCTGCTCATTATTATTAACCTCTCGTGACAATCGAATGGCATCCTCCAAGTGATCAAAGGCGTTATCGAGTCGATCCGAATTCTTGAAAACAATGGCTATTCTACTGTGTAATTTCGCGCTTTCGAGCTTGTAACCATTCTCCTCAAAATCACGAAGAATTCGAAAGTACTCTGACATGGTTTTTTCGCTGTCGCCATTATCTGTGTAAATCTTAGCTCGATCAATTTGAATATTCCGCGCCTCGACGAATTCCATTTTTGGGAATCTCTCAAGTACGGTATCGCAATAGGTAATGGCATCTGAGTATTGTTCTTGCGAGCGAGCGAGCTTCGTCAAACGCTTGTAAGCGTCAATTAAGACAGTATCAGGTTGATTCTTCGCTTTATGAATGATGGACAAATATGCCGTGGCTCTCTCTTCAGCAGAAAGGGATTTATCCACAGCCATTTCCTTCCACGAATTGATTTTAACCTGATCTCCTGTTTTTTGTGAGAAAGAATGAAATCCGAATAAAAGACAGATAAATAGTATCGATCGCATTGGATAAAAATACTGATTTCCCAGCTTAACACTATCTTATAATGAGACGGAAATTACCCTAATCCGGTTCGGAGCTTCTGAAATATTCAATCGAATTAGACTTGAGATTTAAACAATTCCCATTTTTTTCAATAAGAACGAAGCGTTCATGTTCTGGCAAACACCCAATTTCAGTCGGTAATCGAAATACAATTCATCGTTCACGATTTCAGCATCGAAGTAATAGTTTTTTACTTGATCTAATTGAGCCTCCAATTCACAGAGACTTAAATCATGCGTGGCGATGATTCCTGTGCTTCCCGTTCGGACTAATTTTTCCACAAACTGTTGAGATCCTTTCGCTTTGTCTTTGCTATTCGTTCCTTTCAAAATTTCATCAAGAATGATAAAATGCTCTTCCGTTTCAATCGTATCGATGATGTACTTCAAACGTTTGAGTTCAGAGAAGAAGTAGGATTCATTATCACTGAGCGAGTCTGTTGTGCGCATGCTCGAAATCAATTTCATTGGAGAATACGCAAACGATTTTGCACAAACTGGCAGTCCGTTATTAGCCAAAACGATGCTTAATCCAACGGTCCGAAGGAAGGTACTTTTCCCTGCCATGTTCGCTCCTGTAACGATAAAGAATTCTTTATTTGACATGGTGAAATCATTGTCTACTCTTCCGTCACTTTTTAAGAGGGGATGCCCCAATTGCGTCGCTTCAACTTGCTTGCCTTCACCAATTAGTTCTGGGTAGACATAGGCCCGCTGATTGTATGCATAATTCCCAAAAGAGTTCAGTGCATCGAAATCTGAAACTACCGTGAACCACTCCTCAACTTTGGACGCATTTTGTGAAATCCACTTTTCGATCTTATAAGAAATCCATAGATCACGAAGAAAAAAACCGTTAGCTGGAATCGAAACGATGATGTTATTTCGCTGGTCGAGTGCATTCAACAATTTCGAAAACTCCTTAAAAATTTGCGAAGCATTTTTGTCTTTCTGATGGATTTTTGATTGCCAATTCGCTAGTTGCTCCGACTTGAATTCTTCCGATTCTATTCGATCTAACAGCACATGATAGCGTTCAAAGGTCTCTTGAATCTGCCCCGTATGATTTACAAGTTGTCCGATGTTCTTTAAGTATCGAGCAATAATTCCTCCTCCCACGAAAAACCATCCGAGGAGATAAGTTCCAGGTATCAAACTAAATGAGTAGAGAGCGATCGCCACTAGCGAAATCAAGCTGATCACAATCACAATTAACGGTGAAAATCGATCTGTGAAGGTTTTGTATTCAGCAAACCATGAAATGATTGAAGCCTCCGAAATTTTCGATTTGATCAAACTTCCATGGGCCGAAAAATCTTGCCGCCACTCGACTTTTTGACCTAATTCTTTAATTGCTTCCTGCTTCTGTTCGATGTTTTCGCAATGATTTGAAGCGAGCCTCTGCGCCACTTTATCTCTACCGCGCTTTAAAACTGTACGATTCAAATATTGGAAGAACGATGCTCGACCGAACAAATCCAAATCTTGACTGAAGTCATGGTCATCCTGCTTGAAATCATCCCCTTCATCGAGGTGATGCCACCTACCTCCTAGAACTTCAATTTCGGTTTCATTGATCGCGATCAAGGATTCAAGGTACTTTCGTTTTCCACTTAAATCGCTCGATCGGAAAACCAAAAATGTAAAAAGGATAGATCCAAGAAATACGGTAAGCGCAATTAGCCCCCAATCGCCCCAAAAGAAATAAACCGTTCCCGCGATCAATAGAAAAACCGTCAATCGAACCATGCGAAACAAACGCTGTTGGTGGATCACTGAAGATCGTTGCTCCTGAAATTTCTCTTTTTGAGAAGTATAAAATTCGAGTGGACTCATTGAAAAATCAATTTAGCGCTGAACGTTTCGATACAGTAAATAGGCAATAACACCGAAGAGCACATTCGGAACCCAAACTGCGATATAAGAAGGGAAACCGACGTTCATAGCGGCAACACTTGTCACTTTCATCGCGAAAATATAAATGAAAATAATTCCGATTCCAATCGCGATATTGATTCCAATTCCTCCACGTTTTTTGCGGCTCGCCACAGCGATTCCAATGATCGTTAAGATGTATGTTGAAAACGGCAATGAGGTTCGTTCGTACAGAACTACTTCGTAGGTGGGCACTCGTTTCGAGCCTTTGTCTTTCTCTCTTTGGATGAATTCTTTTAGCTCAAAATACGACATCGCTTCAGCAACATTTGCGCGCGTGGCCATTTCATCAATGGAGAATGAAAAAGTCGTGTCCTTAGTTGTTCCGACAATTATTTCATCTTGAGGCTCTCCTACTTTCCGCTCGAAAAAACTACTGATCTTCCAAGTGTTTGATCCAGGCTCATTTTTCGCGGTTTTCGCTTTAAGAATTGAAACAATTTCACCCTGTTCATTCCATTGTTCAACAACAAAATCATTCACAATTCCAGATTCAGAAGTATAGTTTGAAAAGTATACGACTTGTTCTCCTGGAAATTCAGCGTGGTAATCATCGACTTGCATGTTCTGCCAATAATACTCTTCTTCGAAAGCCAATCGAACTTTATTTGCTCTTGGAACGATGAAGTGATTCAGGGCTAGGGCGAGTAACATCAATATTGTCGCAGCAATCATATAAGGTCGAACAAAACGCCCAAAGGTTCTTCCACTATTCCAAATTGGAATAATCTCCGTGTCCTGCGCCATTCGCGAGGTGAACCAGATTACTGAAATGAAAATGATCAGTGAAGAAAACATGTTCGCGTACAACAACATAAAATTGAAGAAGTACTCGAAGATGATTTCGTTCGCGCTAGCGCCGGCTTGTATAAAGTCGTTGAGTTTATCGGCGAGATCGAATACCATCGTCAGCACCATGATAATGGCTGTCATGAAAAAGAAAGTCTTCAAAAACTTCCCAATGATATATCGATCAATTATTGTAAACACTACAGTCGGTTAGACAATTTTGGTACCATTTTGTTTTTCCATTCTGCAAACGTTCCATCTACGATCTGCGCTCGCGCTTCTTTCACTAACCACAAATAGAAAGATAAATTGTGAATGGTCGCAATTTGAATTGCCAAATTTTCCTTCGCGCGCATCAAATGACGCAAGTATGCCTTGCTATACGTTGAGTCAACATAGGAAGTTCCATTTGGGTCGAGTGGTGAGAAATCTTTCTCCCATTTTTTATTCTTGATGTTGATGATTCCTTCGGATGTGAAAAGCATCCCGTGTCGCGCATTTCGAGAAGGCAAAACACAGTCGAACATATCAACCCCCATTGCGATGCACTCCAAAATGTTCGCTGGGGTTCCCACTCCCATCAAATAACGCGGTTTCTCTTCTGGTAAGATGGAACAAACAAGATCAGTCATTGCGTACAATTCCTCCGCAGGCTCACCAACTGATAATCCACCAATGGCGTTTCCAAAAGCATCGTGTGAAGCAATCGTTTCAGCTGATTCTGTTCTCAAATCTTTGTATACACTTCCTTGAACAATTGGAAACAAGGCCTGCTCGTGCCCATATTTTGGTTCAGTCTGATTGAATTGCGTAAAACAGCGCGTCAACCAACGATGGGTCATGTGCATCGAACGTTTTGCGTAATCGTATTCACATGGGTAAGGCGTGCATTCATCAAATGCCATAATGATATCCGCTCCAATTGAGCGCTGAATATCCATTGCACGCTCAGGAGTGAAGCGGTGTCTACTTCCGTCAATGTGCGATTGGAAGGTTACACCTTCTTCATCCAACTTTCGCGTTCCGGAAAGAGAATACACTTGGTATCCGCCGCTATCTGTTAAAATCGGTTTGTTCCAATTCATGAACTTGTGCAATCCGCCCGCTGGCTCCAGCACATCCAATCCTGGTCGCAAAAACAAATGGTAGGTATTACCCAAAATGATTTGCGCTTTCACATCTTCCTCTAACTCGTGCTGATGAACTCCTTTCACACTTCCTGCTGTTCCAACAGGCATGAAAATCGGTGTTTCGATTACTCCATGATCCGTGTGCAGCTCTCCCACTCTCGCTTTCGACTTTTCGTCAGTGTGTTTTAATGTAAAATGCATTTATCCTTTGTTTGATGTGCAAAGATACGGTTTGATTTGGAGTTGGGTCACTGATTTCGACGGTTCAACCAATGTATTCGCAAAATCCTTCTAGTAATGAGGAATTGAATTGGTTCTGAAAATGGAATTGCGCTCAACTTGTTAAAATATACACGTCACAATACACTTATAGTATTTTTAACATTATCCTTATAGTATTTTTTACATTAAGTAATTTTATTCGTATATTGTCAACCAATTCATCTTTGGAATTCTGCGCTTTACGCGATTTGAGTGAATAAAACAGGCGTAATTCCGAATGCAACATTGTGAACAATAACAAAACTATTATGAAAACATTTAGCATTATTGCCTTTCTGTTGACAACGTTTGTAGGTTTTTCCCAAACGCTTCCAGAAGACTTTGAAATGTCGATCACCACATCAGATTTTATTGATTTTGATGGTGGAGTCGCGACAGTATTAGCCAATCCCCAATCCTCAGGAATTAACACAAGTGCCACGGTTGGCGAGATTGTTAGAAACGGAGGTCAAGTTTGGGCTGGTAGTAAATACATACTAGCAAGCAACATCGACTTTACGACCAACTCTATTATTACAATGAAAGTTTACACTGCAGCTCCAATTGGGACTGTTGTGAAATTTAAGTTGGAAGACGGTGTGGGTGGAAGCACTGAAGTAGATGCTACAACGACAACAACTGGAGCTTGGGAAGAGCTTAGCTGGGATTTCGTTGGAACTCCAACTTCATACAATACAATTGCTTTGATGTTTGATTTCGGAAACTTAGGAAATGGAAGTGCTACTTCAACTTTCTTGTTTGATGATATTGCACAAGTATCTCCTACTCTTTCTCAAATTGATTTACCTATTACATTTGAGTCCTCAACAGTTGATTATACAATGACTGATTTTGGTGGAAACGTAACAACATTGGTTGTGGACCCAACAAACCCAGCGAATATGGTTATGCAAGCCGACAAAGGCGCTGCAGCACAATTGTGGGCTGGATCAACGATGTCAACACCTTCAGGATTGGCAAGTGCAATTCCATTCACAGCGACAGCTACAACAATGACTGTTAGAGTTTGGTCTCCAACGGCAATGACTCCAATTCGTTTGAAAGTAGAGGATGCAACTAACGCAGCTATTTCATGTGAAACTGAAGTAATGACAACAGTCGCTAGTGCTTGGGAAACATTGACATTTGATTTCGCAACACCAGTTGGTGGAACACCTGCCTTGGATATCCTGAACACTTACGATATGGCATCGATCTTTTTTAACTTTGGAACAGACGGAGCTACAGCCGGTGCACAGACGTACTATTTTGACGATGTAAATTTTGGAACACCAACAGGACCATTAAGTCAGATTGATTTACCTGTTACTTTCGAAGATCCAACTGTTGATTACACAATGACTGACTTTGGAGACAACATGTCGACAATGGTTACTGATCCTACGAACCCATTGAATACTGTCCAAGAGGTTATCAAGCCAGTAACGGCTGCAGCATGGGCAGGAACAACTATTTCTACTCCATCTGGATTTACATCTATCATTCCTTTAACAATGACGAATTCAACGATGACGGTTAAAGTTTGGTCACCAACTTCAGGAACACCAATTCGATTGAAAGTAGAGGACGCAACTGATCCAACACACACATGTGAAACAGAAACAAATACTACAGTTGCTGGCGCATGGGAAACATTGACATTTAACTTTGCGAACGAAGCACCTGGAACACAAACTTTGAATTTCGGTATTACAAACGGTTGGGTATTCGACATGGCTTCTATCTTCTTCAACTTTGGAACGGACGGAGCAACTGCTGGAGCTCAAACATATTATTTTGATGATGTGTATTTCGGAGCGCCCGCTACATCATTAAGTCAAATTGATTTACCAATTACATTTGAAGATCCAACTGTAGATTACACAATGACGGATTTTGGTGGAAACACAGCTACATTAATTGTTGACCCAACGGATCCAACGAACAATGTAATGGAAGCATTGAAAGATGCATCTGCTCAATTATGGGCTGGGACAACGATGTCTACTCCAGCAGGATTGGCTTCGGCGATTCCATTCTCTGCAACTGAAACTCAAATGACAGTTCGCGTTTGGTCTCCAACAGCTGGAACGCCAATTAGATTGAAAGTAGAAGACGCAACGAACCCAACTATATCTTGCGAGACTGAAACGAGTACAACAGTAGCTTCAGGATGGGAAACACTAACATTCGATTTCTCGAATGAAGTAGCAGGAACGGCAGCGTTGGATATTTTGAACACTTACGACATGGCATCCATCTTCTTCAACTTTGGAACGGACGGAGCAACTGCAGGAGCTCAAACATATTACTTCGATGATGTAATGTTTGGACAACCACCAGTTTCATTGTCTCAAATTGACTTACCAGTTACATTTGAAGATCCAACGGTAGATTACACAATGACAGATTTCGGCGGAAATACAGCAACGATGGTTGTAGATCCAACTGATCCGACAAATACAGTAATGGAAGTATTGAAAGATGCTTCTGCTCAATTATGGGCTGGAACAACAGTTTCTACGCCTGCTGGATTAGCATCTGCCATTCCTTTCACAGCGACTGAAACTGAAATGACAGTTCGCGTTTGGTCTCCAACAGCTGGAACGCCAATTAGATTGAAAGTAGAAGACGCAACGAATCCTACAATCTCGTGTGAAACTGAAACGAACACAACTGTCGCTTCAGGATGGGAAACATTGACATTTGACTTGTCAAATGAAGTAATGGGAACAGCAGCATTGGATATCTTGAACACTTACGACATGGTATCTATTTTCTTCAACTTTGGAACGGACGGGGCAACTGCAGGAGCACAGACATATTACTTCGATGATGTAATGTTTGGACAACCAGCAACGCCATTGAACCAAATTGATTTGCCAGTTACATTTGAAGATCCATTGGTTGATTACACAATGACTGACTTCGGTGGTAACGTTTCAACAATGATTACCGATCCAACGGATCCAACGAATACAGTGATGGAGACATTGAAAGATGCAAGTGCACAGACTTGGGCAGGAACAACGATTTCTACACCAGCTGGATTGGCAACTGCAATTCCATTCACTGCTACTGAAACACAAATGACTGTTCGCGTTTGGTCTCCAACTGCTGGAACACCTATCCGCTTGAAAGTGGAAGATGCAACGAACAACACAATTACTTGTGAAACAGAAGTTGTAACAACTGTTGCTTCAGATTGGGAAACACTCGTATTTGATTTTGCTGCACCAGTTGCTGGAACACCTGCACTGGACATCTTGAACACGTACGACATGGCTTCAATCTTCTTCAACTTTGGAACAGACGGAGCAACTGCGGGAGCTCAGACTTACTACTTCGATGACGTAATGTTCGGAGCACCAGTGAACCCATTGGATCAAATTGACATGCCAGTGACTTTCGAAGATGCAAACGTTGATTACACAATGACAGATTTTGGAAACAACATCGCGACAATGGTAACGGATCCAACGAATCCAACGAACACAGTAATGGAGGTTGTAAAACCAATTACTGCAGAAGTTTGGGCAGGAACAAGCATCGGAACACCAGCTGGATTCGCAACGGATATCGCATTCTCTGCAACTGAAACATTTATCTCAGTTAGAGTTTGGTCTCCAACTGCTGGAACACCGATTCGATTGAAAGTTGAGAACTCAGCCGACAATACACAAACATGTGAAACTGAATTGACAACATCTGTTGCTGGAGATTGGGAAACATTGATTTTCGATTTCTCCAACGAAGTTGCTGGAACAGCGACATTGAGTGATGGACTCTTAATGGGTTGGACGTATGACTTAGCTTCAATCTTCTTCAACTTCGGAACAGACGGAGCAACAGCTGGAGAGCAAACATACTACTTCGATGACGTAATGTTCGGTGATCCATTCGCTGGAATTAATGATTTGGAAATCGCTGGATTAAGCGTTTATCCAAACCCAAGTTCTGATCAATGGACAATTCTTTCAGAATTAACAGACATCGATAATGTAGTTGTTTATGATCTTCAGGGATCAATCGTTTTAGAAACTTCAGTTGAAGCAAACACTGTTGCAATTGACGCAAATGCGTTCGAAGCAGGTGTTTACCTTGCTTACGTTTCAACATCAAACGGAACAAGCATCATTAGAATGGTGAAAAAATAAACTAGCACAAGTTTAATACAGTAAAAGAGTGCGGTACATTAATATGTGTCGCGCTTTTTTTTGTCCCTTCATTTCAATCCACTCCCCTTCCGTGAACAAGTTTGTTAAAAACTCTCACGATATCGTATCCATCAACACTAAAAAGTGACGCATATTTGTAGGTAAATAAGAGTGCATGCTGGAATTCCTTCCAAGTTTTGATTTATACGAACCTATCACCTACGTGTTTTTCGCGTTTTGCCTTTTTGCATTCGTGCAGTTCGTATATGTCGTTTTTATATTTGGGAAGCTGGCGTTTCATCGAATTAGAAAGGAGAAAAATGGAAATGAAACTCCTGGGCTCAGTGTGATTATCGCTGCCAGAAACGAGTCCGAAAATCTCTACAAATTTCTGCCATTCATTCTTGAACAAGATTACCCGAATTTTGAGGTTATTGTGGTGAATCACCAATCTATAGATGATTCCAAGTATGTCCTTGATGCCTACAAACAGCAATATCACAACTTGAAAATCATTGAGATTGAGCGCAACAAGCACTTAAAATTCGGAAAGAAACTTCCATTGACTTTGGGAATTAAGGCCGCAAAAAACGAGCACTTAGTATTCACCGACGCCGATTGCAAGCCCACTTCAAATCAATGGCTGTTTAGTATGGCCGCGCGATTCTCGAAAGAGAAAAGTATCGTTTTGGGTTACGGCCCCGTTTACAAACGCAACGGATTTGCCAATCGATTGATGCGCTTCGACACAGCTTGGATCGGAATGAATTACTTATCCATGGCGAAGGCGCGTTTTCCATATATGGGAATCGGTCGAAATCTTGCCTATACGAAAGCTACTTTTGAAAGCGTAAATGGATTTAAATCTCACTATTCCCTAGCCTCAGGAGATGATGACTTGTTCATTCAGCAGGCCGCAAAAAATCGGAACTATACAATCAACATCGAACCAGAATCATTCTGCTTCTCAAAAGCGCCGAAAACACTTAAAAAATGGACGCGTCAGAAAGCCAGACATTACACCACAGCAAGCAAATACAAGGTTATTAAAAAACTGCTGTTAGGAATCTACCCACTTAGTCTGCTTTTTATGCTGATTTCCTTCGTTTCTTTGTGTTTAGTATACGAATACCTTTGGATTGCCTTAGCTATTTTTGTTTTCATTCTGATTGTTAAATGGATTGTCTTTGGCAAAGCGTTTAAGAAACTCAAAGAAAACACCTTCGTCGCATGGTTACCGCTGTGGGACATCTTTTATGCAATTTGGACCCCAATAATGTTCTATACAGTGAGTAAAACAGAAGCGGACAAATGGTAAAAAATCAAGATCATCTCTCAGACAAAGCGAAAAAGGACCTCGAATTGGTTGAAGCTGCAATTGAAGGAGATCAGATGGCTTACGGTGAATTGATGGATCGTTACCGAGAATCGATTTACTACATGATGCTGAAAATGGTGAAAAACACCGATGATGCCGATGATTTGACAATCGAAGCATTTGGAAAAGCATTCAACCGCTTGAAACAATACTCACCCAATTACGCATTCAGTACCTGGCTCTTCAAAATTGCTTCGAACAACTGTATCGATTTCATACGAAAGAAACGCATCAAAGTGACTTCAATGGATTCAGGAATCAAGAGCAACGATGGTGAAACCATCTACATCGACGCAAAAAGCAACACGCTTGATCCAGAAGAAACGATCATGAAGAAGCAAAAGGTGATGCACATGAGATCACTTGTAAGCAAACTGAAGCCACGCTACCGGATCCTTGTTGAAAAGCGCTACTTCGAAGAATTAAGCTACGAAGAGATCTCACTCGAACTTGGACTTCCACTTGGAACTGTGAAAGCGCAACTTTTTAGAGCGCGTGATTTCCTCTCAAACATGATCGAGAACACGAAAGACACGATCTAATCATGAATGGTATCGATCTCGTATTAAAGTATTTCCCTGATATCACTGATAAACAGAAGGAACAATTTGAGCGTTTAGAAGCCTTGTATGCTGAATGGAACGCCCAAATCAATGTGATTTCTCGAAAAGACACTGACAACTTCTACGAACGTCATGTTTTGCACTCTTTGGCGATTGCAAAGGTGATGGAATTCAAAGACGGAAGTAAAGTCCTCGATATTGGAACTGGTGGTGGATTCCCTGGAATTCCATTGGCGATTCTTTACCCGAATACAAATTTCTTGTTGGTCGATTCGATTGGAAAGAAAATCAAAGTGGTAAAGGAAGTTGCACAAGCACTTGACTTGAAAAACGTTCGCTCGAGACATGAACGCGCCGAAAACATCAAGGAACAATTCGATTTCATCGTTAGTCGCGCCGTGACTGCCATGCCTAAGTTTCTTCTTTGGACAAAAGGCAAATTCCTCAAGGAAAACAAGAACACGTTTAAAAATGGCGTTCTCTACCTAAAAGGTGGTGATCTAAAGGAGGAAATGGCAACAGTTAAGAAAGCTGTTCAGTACTTCGACTTACCTGACTTCTATTCCGAGGAATTCTTCGAAACTAAGAAGGTGGTTTACGTGAGAAACTAGTTTTGAATTATGGCTTCGACTCCGCTCAGCCTGCGGTTTCGGTATTTCAACTATAAACAATACAACCGTTTAATTTACACACGAACTTAACAGCACACTCAAATTTCTAAACGTCGTGGGCT
Organism: Crocinitomicaceae bacterium; assembly: GCA_029252405.1. Taxonomy (GTDB): domain Bacteria; phylum Bacteroidota; class Bacteroidia; order Flavobacteriales_D; family Crocinitomicaceae; genus UBA4466. The sequence continues at coordinate 35,602 of JAQXBM010000032.1, read as the reverse complement.
GAGCGGAGCCGAAGTCCAATCTTAATAAGTAATAATTGTATTTATGTGAGTGTAAAGCGTGAAAGCTAGAAAAAAAACAAGAAATTGATTAATCAACCTTGTACTTCTTGAAAAACGCATCCCAATCCCAAATGAAGTTTTCCATCATCTCATCCATTCGTTTTAAGAACAACGGATTCGGTACTTGCATTCTTCTAAAGTATTCGTCTTGGAAATTGTAGAGCGTGTACTTATCGAAAATCGTTTTTGACATCGCGTAAACCACATTTTTAGAAGGGTGATTCAAACGATTCATCAAGTGACGGTAGTCTTTTACCATTGATTTAAACTCAAATACGCTCATTCCGTATGCCTTTGATAGCTTTTCGAAAATTAGGCGCTCGACTTCAAATGCTTGCTCTCCATCAAATGTGCTTTCGAGCAAGTTCATGTTCCCAATCAATACAATTAATGAGAACTCATGATGATCTTGAGGATCGATATCCGGTTGAGTTGAAAAAGAAGCGTCTTCATTAATAAACTCAGCAAGAACTGGGAAGCCGTTCTGCGTGGCATCAAAAAGCCCGTTGATAAACACGTTGGCGAGTTTATCACTACTTACTTTCTTCTTTAAAATTGAACCAAACATGTTACTGAGGTTGAGAGTCTTACTGCTTGTTAACACCAAAGGTACGTACTATTAACGCAATGTTATCAACATGTGTTTTAAGGTTTTCAACATCTTTTTCCACAAACGACTTATCCCATAATTAAACGCTTCAACACGTGTTTCTGCTTTTCATACTTTTTTAGTGAACCAAATGCCCTTTCGATTTGTACTTTTATACAGTATACAATTGATTGCAAATTTATGAAGCGAAGTCAACTTATTTTACTCGCCATTTTCGTCGTTATCTCAGGTGTGATTTATCTTGCACTGGCCAACAACAAGAAAGAGCTGGTAAAAGAACTGAAGCCTGAAGAAAAAACTGTTTACGTTCCGATTCGAGAGGTTCAAAACAGGATGAGAAGGGTGACCATGGAATCGTATGGACAAGTTAATCCGAACGCTGAAATCAATATTTCCTTTGAGGTACAAGGCAAATTGAATCGCGGAGCTGTGACGATGAAGCCAGGAATCAAGTTTCGAAAAGGACAGTTGCTTTATCGCTTGAATAATTCTGATGCGCAGTACAACCTGAAAGCGCGAAAATCAGCGTTGACGACAATAATCGTCGCTTCATTGCCAGATATCGAATTGGACTTTCCTCAGGAAAGAGAAAAATGGGTGAAATTCCTGAACGGCTTGAACCCGAATGCGAAATCACTTCCAGAATTTCCAACAACGAATTCAGAAAAAGAAAGCTTGTTCATCGTAGGACGAAACATTCTAACAGAATACTACACACTGAAAAGCTTGGAGGAACAGCTCAAGAAATATTCGTACTACGCTCCATTCAGCGGAACAGTGATTTCTGTGAACGCCGAACCAGGCACCATTGCAAGCCCTGGAATGATGATTGCTCGAATTGCTAAAACCGGTGATTTCGAAGTGAAAATTCCAATCGCGATGGAAGACCTCGACATGTTCAAGAACCAGAAGTCAGCCGATTTCAAAGATTCTAAAGGAAGGTTCATTGGAACGGGAAAAATCATTCGCATCTCAGACGTCGTGAATCAGCAAACACAATCTGTGGATGTCTACTACTCAATCAAAGCGGAAAAAGGAAAACAGATTTACAACGGAATGTTTTTAACTGTGACAATTCCTGAGGAAGAAACGAAAAACGTAATGGCCATTCCACGTGCAGCGATGGACAATGGAAAAGTGACCCTGCTTGAAGGAGATAAAATGATCAAGCGTGAAGTTCACCAAGTCGGTGAAGTACCCGATTCTCTCTTCGTTACCAATTTGGAAGATGGCGAGCAGTTGGTTCTGGAAAAACTGGAAAAGGTTGATCCGAAGAAAACATACATTGGAATCAAGCGATAGGTATGAGAAAGGTTATTGAATTTTTCCTAAAACGCCCCGTGTGGGGAAATGCGGCCATAGCGGTTGTATTGATGTTTGGTTTGTTCTCCGTATTCACGATGCAACGGTCATTCTTCCCAGAGCTCGAGCCAAATACAATCAGTGTAAGTGTTCTCTATCCAGGCGCATCCCCTTCAGAGATGGAGGAAGGTGTGACGATCAAAATTGAACAAGCAGTTAAAGGTCTGGAGGGAATAGAAAAGGTGAACTCCACTTCAGTTGAGAACATGTCTCAGATCACCATTCAAGCGTATCCTGACACGGATATGGAGGAGCTGCTCAATGAAATTGAAAATGCGGTAAATTCCATTAACTCGTTCCCACAAGGTGCCGAGCGACCATTGGTCAACTTGAATAAATCTCGAGGGATGGCCAGCGTGGTAGCCTTTGTTGGTGTTTCCGCAAAATCAGATTCTACAGATCTTACGCAACTAACGGACATGGCGACGAAGATCGAGCGTGATTTGTTGAACTCCAAAGTGATAACACAAATCACGATGACTGGTTTTCCAGAAAAGGAGATTTCGATCAACACGAGCGAGCAAGACTTACTTCGTTACAATTTATCGTTCCAAGAAGTCTCAATGGCTGTTGGATCACGAAACATAGATATTACAACAGGAATCATTCGTGGTGGCGTCGAGGAAATGAACGTTCGCTCGAACAGTCGCGTTACCACTGCTGCAGAAATCGAGGAAATTGTTGTCCGAACCACTCCAAATGGAGAAAAAATTACCGTTGGCGATGTCGCCGAAGTAGTTGTAGGATTTACTGAATCTTCGCAAGACGCACGATTCAATGGATTCCCTTGTGTCCAATTTCAAATTGAGAAAACCGCAGAGCAAGATATTTCGGACATCACCAGACAGCTCCGCGAATACCGTGAGGAATTCAACGAAGAACAAACAGATTTCAGTTTCCATATTTCCTTCGAGTTCAATAGCATGCTCAACGACCGTATCGACCTGCTTTCCAGTAATGGACTGATGGGATTGATTCTCGTTTTGCTCTTCCTTGGATTATTCCTCAACCTGAAACTCTCGGCTTGGGTAGCATTTGGAATTCCCTTCTCCTTCCTTGGGATGTTCATTTTTGGGTTGCCTTACGGGATGTCCATCAACATGATTTCCCTCTTTGGAATGATCCTCGTTGTCGGAATTTTGGTCGATGATGGAATTGTAATTGCTGAAAATATCTACACCCATTTTGAGAAAGGTAAAACGGCCCGAAAAGCAGCTTTGGATGGTACGATGGAGGTTTTACCTTCAGTATTCTCCTCTGTTCTAACGACAATTGTCGCGTTTAGTATCCTCCTTTTTGTTGAAGGGATGGAAATGATGCAGGAAATGGCTTTCGTTGTGATTGCCTGTCTGGCGTTCTCATTGTTCGAGGCGTTCATTATTCTTCCAGCTCACCTTGGGCACGATGATGTCTTGAAAGACGATCACAGCAAAGTGCATGATTGGAGTTCATTAAAAGGTGGAATCTTTATGGTGGTTGGAGTCGCGGTGATGTACTTTTCGACATTCCTTTTGCCCTCCGGAAATGTCTCGGGCGCCCTTTACCTCTTTCCAGTTGCATTGATTTTTGTTGGGATTTTTGTGTTCCTCGCTGGATACTCCAAATCGCCGATTGAATTAAAAGTGCGAGGTTCCGCCGATCGCGCAATTAAATACATTCGAAACAACTGGTTCAAATCTGCCATTGAAAACATCATTGGGACAAAACGTCGTTGGTACATTGTCGGATTCTTGTTCCCACTCGTCTTCACATTTTTAACCTTCGGACTGCTCGGTTCTCGTGTTATTGGATTCACGTTTTTCCCTGATATCCAACCAGACTTCGTCAACATTGAAGCAGTTTACATGCCTGGGGACAACAAAGCGAAATCCGATAAATTCATTGCCAGCGCGACAGATATTTTGATGGAGGAAAATCAACGGATTATTGATGAATCTGGCGACTCGCTCCTCTCCTATTTCTCGAGTAATGTAGGATTTGCTCAGAACCTTGGTCAAGCAGGAAATCATGCCAGTAGCTTAATGGTTTTCTTTGATGCTGAAAAGTCCAAAACACCGCTCGATACGCTGACCAATCGCATTATTCGCCGACTCGAAACTTCGCCTGAAGCTAAGCTAGCCCAAGAAACCTTCGTTGGAGGATTCAACCGATTTGGAAAAGAAATTGAACTTGGGTTTACTTCAGAAAATGAAAAAAGTCTGGAAGGAGCCCGCGACATGTTCAAAGCGGAACTAGCTAAGGTCGAAGGTGTGATCAACATCAAAGACAACATGCCTCCCGGAAAGAAAGAAGTGTATTTAACCATGCTTCCACAGGCTGATATGATTGGGATTACCAAGAGCGAAGTCTTAACACAAGTTCGACAAGGATTCTTCGGACAGGAAGCACAGCGCGTCATTATCGGAACGGATGAAGTGAAAATTTGGGTGCGTTATCCGAAAAGTGATCGTAACTCACTCTCCGATTTGGAGAATATGAAAGTGAAATCCATGCAAGGAGTTGCCGTTCCGTTGAAGGAAATTTGTGAATTCACTTTAGGTCGAGCACCTGAAGCATTGAAGCGAAGAGATGGGCAACGAATTGTTAAGGTTGATGCTGAATCAACAGATCCTGATCTCGTTGCAGACATCAACAAAACCATTGACGATTCGATCTTACCAAAGGTAAAACAACTCTACCCAGATGTTCAGGCAAATTATTACGGGCAAGTTGAACAAAGTGAAAAGACCGTGAATTCCATGATGATTGTTACACTAATTGGAGTGGCGATCATGTTCATTATTCTTGCTTTACACTTCAATAGTTTATCGAGTGCTTTCCTTATCATGCTGGTAATTCCAGCGGGGATCGCAGGAGCAATTATGGGACATGGATTGATAGGTATTCCAGTTTCACTGCTCTCCGTATTCGGGATGATTGCATTAATTGGAGTACTAATAAACGACGCCATTGTCTTCCTCGACCGCTATAACGATTTGATCGTAGAAGGATATACGACGAAGGAAGCCGCGCTCGAAGCTGCTATTTCGAGATTTAGACCAATTTTATTGACATCACTCACAACTGTTGCCGGTCTACTTCCAATTATTTCAGAAACGAGTATGCAAGCCCAATTCTTGATTCCAATGGCGACGTCGATTGCGTTTGGAGTTCTGTTTGGAACGATCTTCATTCTCTTCTTCTACCCGTCAGCAATATTATTGTGGAATGCTCAGCGCCGACTTGGTCACATGGTCTGGAAAGGCGGATGGCTAAAAGATGGAGCCAAAGTTGAACCAGCATACCGTATTTCAAAAAAAGACAATGAAATTGAAGCAAATAACGACTAGTCTAGTTTTCCTTGCGTGCTTTGCAAGTTTCGGACAAACTGAATTGTCTGCGACGGACGCCGTGGTGATTGCTCTTGAAAACAATTACCAAATTCTCATTGCAGAAAAGCAACAAGATATTTCTGTGACGAACAATAAATGGTCTGAGGCCGGAGCATTTCCAACCGTTGATTTATCCATCTCTCAGAACAACACGATTCAGGACAATACGAACAACCCGTTCACCTTTACACCAGGGATCATTTTGTCGCAAGGAGTCAACCCAGCGGTGAATGTGAACTACAATATTTTCACGGGATTTGCTGTAAAGATGTCGAAGCAGCGATTGGAGCAATTAGAGGAACAAAGCGCCAACAATGCTATGACGGTGATCGAATCGACGATTCAGGATGTATTGAAAGCCTACTTTACAGCACAGGTTCAGAAAGAACGGTTGTCCCTATTTCAGACGATTTTAGATCAATCAAGAAAACGCAAGGAATATTACGAATTGAAAGACAAATACAGCGCAACAAACTCCTTGGAGCTGCTGCAGTTTGAAAACCAATATTTGACAGATAGCACAAACTACTTGATTCAGAAAATCTCTTTGGACAATGCGTACAGAAACCTTCAGTTGATAATGAATGATGGCGATAGCACTGGACGTCAGGAATATATTCTCACAGATAAATTAGTGGCTGAAATTCCACCCATTTCATTCGATCAAGCTTACGCCGATATGTTGGAGAACAACGCAAATTTGAAGGGACAATACATTGGACTCGAACTTCAAAAGACGGCGACTGAATTGCAGAAGTCCTTTTTATATCCAACGCTCAGCTTTCAAATGGGAGTTCAACCTGGATGGTCAAAATTGCGCGATTTATCCGATGCGAATTTGAATATCTCAACCCAAACGCTTTCGTATTACGGTAATTTCAATCTCCGTTATACCTTATTCAATAACTTCAAGAACAAGCGTGCCGTTGAAGTGTCAAAGATTCAAGAAGAAATTGCTGAATTGAACATTGAGAGTATCACTCAAACATTGGAAAATACACTGCGTAATTTGGTTGAATTGTACGATGCTCGAAATCAACTGGTGTCCATCTCCCAGCAAAACTTGGATTACGCGACTCAGGCATATGAATTGGCGGAGAAACGATTTAAAACGGGAGCACTGAATTCCATCGATTTAATGACGTTTCAAAGCAGCTATGAAACAACGATGATCCAACATTACGAGAACCTGTTCAACCGCTTGGATACGTATTTGGAAATCCACAAATTGACAGGAAAATTGGGATTGACGTATTCGAAGTAATTGAGATTTCTTACATTTAAGTTCTAACACAATACCAATGGAACAATACTACTCAAATGACTCACTTACTGCGTTCAATACTGAATACGGAGTTTTAATCGAAGAAAAGAAAAAAGGATCCCTCAAAATGCTGCTCGTTATTCTCGGGCTTGGCGTTTTAATGCTGATTGGCGGATTCGTAATTGGAATAATTGGCGGGAACATTGGCTTGGCCATGGCGCCCTGGTTGATTTGGGGATCTGCACTTGTAATTGCAGTTGCGGTGATCGCTTTTGTGATCAAACTCGTTGTTAACTCAGATCCGAAAATTACCTTTAATACTAAGAAGCACGAGCTTCACCTTCGTGGAAAGGTGATTCCATTTGCTGATATTGAATCAATCACCAACCAAGAGCAACCCATGATGGGAAAAACAATGATGTTTGCTTTCATGATGATCAACGGAAAAAAGAAATCGCTTTTTAGCACGGCAATTGTTGCTCCAGACCCAAAAGAAATGGCAAGCTTCATTGCGAACTTGAACGACCTTGTTCAAAAAGGGAAACTAAGTGATGCTGTTGTCGATGAGATGACAAATAGTTAATGAAATCACTTTCGATTGCGTTCGAACTAAAGGAAATTAAAACGGGTGCTGAATACTATGTTCAGCACCCGTTTAGTTTTGGGGTTTAGCTTATTTAAGAATGGACACGTGTCCAACAAATATTTTTGAATCCGAAGAGTTTTTGATTCCTGCTTCAATTTTCCATGTGAACACGCCGTCCTGAACCTTTTCCTTCAATTGAGAATATTTCCCATCCCAACCTACGTTCATGTCGTGCGATTCAAAGACCAGTTCTCCCCAGCGATTGAAAATGTATAGCGTGTAGTCATCCTCCTCAAATCCTTCCAACACCGGTTTGAAGGTTTCGTTCACGCCGTTTGCGTCTGGCGTGAATGCATTCGGAACATAAATCGTGTAATCCTGAGTGACATAGACATATTTCACCCTTTCATCCATGCAGCCATCTGCCGAAAATGCTGTGAGTACAATTTCATATGATCCAGGTCCAGCTGATGGAAATTCGTGATAGGGTTCAAACTCATTGCTGATTCCCGAGCCATCACCGAAGTTCCATTCGTAGGCAACCGCTCCAGAACTCAAATTGTCGAATCCCGTACCTGGCGTGACTGTTGTTAAGTTGAAATCAAGAATATTGAAATCGGCAATCGGTAATTCCAACACGGTTACCATTGCTGTTCCTGTGGATGTACACCCGAAGTTGTTTGTACCTGTTACTGTGTACATCCCACTAACTGTTGGGAAGAATTCCACTCCATCAACAACGCCATCGGACCACGAATAAAAGTCTGCGCCCTCACCCGATAAAATCGCACCATCACCAGCACAAATGATAACGTCATCTGCTCTCACATTCGGATTTGGATTAACCGTTACTGTTACTTGATCGGAAGCTGAACATCCAGTTGCGAATGAATCAAAAACGGTGTAAGTGACTGTCACAACTCCTTGATTGAAGGGAACTCCATTAATCACTCCATTGTTCCAATTCAAATTCTGCGTACCAGCGGCAAATAATGTGATCGGTGTCCCATCACATACCGCTTGATCACTTCCTGCATCAACCTCTGGAAGCGGATTGACCGTTACATCAACTTGATCAGTATTCACACATCCATTTGCGTCAGTGCCAGTTACTGTGTAGGTAATTGTACCGACAATCTGAATAAAACTTACGCCATTTGTAACACCATTGTTCCAAACATAATTTAGAGCACCTGCTCCGTTCAAGGTTACGGCAACACCGTCACAGACCGCTTGATCGGGTCCAGCATTGACATTTGGCAAGGGATTCACTGTGATGTCCACTTGATCGTTATTTAAACAACCGTTCACATCTGTTCCTTCGACTGAGTACGTTTGTGTTCCAACTGGTGGAACGAATGAAACTCCGTCAACAACGCCGTTGTCCCAGACATATACATTTGCTCCTGCTCCATTCAGCGTAACCGCAGTTCCTTCGCAGACGGTTTGATCCAGTCCTGCATTTACATTTGGCAAAGGATTTACTGTTACATCTACTTGATCGGTGTTCGAACAACCGTTACCATCAGTTCCAATAACTGTATACGTGAGTGTTCCCACTGGAGGAGTAAATTGAACTCCATCAACAACGCCGTTATCCCAAGCGTAGTTCAATGCACCGGCCCCGTTCAATGTTACAGAGGCACCATCACATATGGTTTGATCTGCTCCTGCATCAACTATTGGAAGTGGGTTTACAGTTACATCAACTTGATCCGTATTTGAACAAGCATTTCCGTCTATACCAGTCACTGTGTACGTTACCGTTCCAACGGCTTGGACAAAACTCACTCCATCTGTGACTCCATTGTCCCATGCATAATTTACAGCTCCCGCTCCATTCAAGGTTACGGCGACACCATCACAAACCGTTTGATCCGGTCCGGCATTAACAATGGGCAATGGGTTTACGGTTACATCCACTTGATCCGTGTTTATACAACCATTCAGATCTGTACCTTCAACTGAATACGTTTGAGTGCCGACTGGTGGAATGAATGACACTCCATTAGTAACTCCGTTGTCCCAGACATAAACGCTCGCTCCTGATCCGTTCAACGTAACCGAAGTTCCTTCACAGACAGTTTGATCCAATCCAGCATTGACATTTGGCAAAGGATTAACGGTGATATCCACTTGATCGGTATTCGAACAACCGTTTCCATCAGTTCCAATTACTGTGTACGTGAGTGTTCCCAGTGGAGGAGTAAATTGAATTCCATCTACCACCCCGTTGTCCCAAGCGTAATTCAAAGCGCCAGCGCCATTCAAGGCGGTCATGTCTCCGTCACACAAAGTTTGATCTGGTCCCGCATCAACTATTGGAAGCGGATTCACTGTTACATCAACTTGATCTGTATTCGAACAACCATTTCCATCCGTACCAGTTACCGTATAAGTTACTGTGCCAACTGCTTGAACAAAACTAAGGCCGTCGGTGACGCCATTGTCCCAGGCATAATTTACAGCACCTGCTCCATTCAAGGTTACGGCGACACCATCACAAACCGTTTGATCTGGTCCAGCATCCACAACAGGCAATGCATTTACCGTAATGGGGATGGTAATTGAATCTTCACATCCATCTGCGGATTGCACCCAGAGTTCAACATTGTAGACTCCTGCCGTTGTGAAAGTATGATTTGCCAGTTGATAAGTTCCTGTTGTTTGAGGGACTGCTCCTATCGCTCCATTTCCTATTGGGGTGATGATCCCATCACCGAAATCCCATCGATAATTGACAATGGACCCAGGTGCAGGTATGGTAGAAAGATCGGTAAATGTTATCGTCTCGCCTTCGCAAATTTCCGTCAAACCGCTAAAATCAGCCGTTGGTGTCGGATACTCCGCTATGGTAATATCCAAATCGATAGAACAGGCACCACCTTGTGTTGGAGTTAACGTACACGTATAAGTTCCGCCGGCTGTAACAGAAATCGATTGCGATGTCGCACCAGTGCTCCAAAGATAACCCGCGGCTCCAGCGGGAGCAGTCAAAATAGTGGCTTCACCTGTACATATCGTATTTTGAGAAGCTATCAACTGTGAGGTTCCACACGACGCATCAACATAGGCATAACCATAATGTCCTGTTAAGGAACAGTCACCCGTGGTAAACTCAATCGTTACATTCTGACCAATATATCCGCTCAAATTTGCGAATACTGTTTGCCAATCTTGATAAAGAACCGTTTCACCTCCTGAAATGATGGTTTGAAAGTTTGGTGCGTTTACGGCATCGGCAATTACTGAGTAGTCTCCACAAGGAGCGTTATTTCCGAATTCATCAAAAACGCGCACAGTAAAGTAAGGAAGCTGATTCAAGCCATGTCCTGCTGGTGATTCGAAGATCACAGCGTAACTGTAGGTGAACATGTAGTTAGTTGCATCAACCAAGAATGTTTGTTTCATCCGAGCGGCACGAGCACCAACTCCAACGCCATTACCGAGTCGAACCGAAAAGTTTCCGTTCAAAGGATTCACGCGTGGAACACCTGTAATTGGATCTACGCCACCACCAAAAATTTGATGATACGGTCCCGGTCCAACCACAAATTCGTTGACGAAGCTGTAGGGTGCTGAACCATCCACGTTCCCGCGGGTTAAGTCCCATCCCGTCAAATCGCCGGTTTCAAAATCCATGTTAACACATGGGCCATCTAGTAGTTTTGGTGAGCCCATGAATGGTTGATCTGGCATTTGTTTCAGCTCTGTTTTGGTTGAGCCAACTAGCGCGTCATATTCAATCTGTAAATCCGACTGAGATAAAGAGTCTCCTCGCTCTAATCTGTCGTGAACGGAGTGAAAAAAAACGTTGTAGTTATCATCGATTCTATCAACGCGATTTAAATGTTTGTAGTCATTTGGGGTAAGCCCCAAATCAGTTTCGAATATTCGTAGACTGTGATTCGAAAAGAAGTTTTCAAGCTGCTGGTGAATGTCTTGTGCTTTGCAAATATTCGGCAACAGGAGAAGCATAGAAATCACCCAAGTCAATGTGTTCGTTTTCATAACATTGGTTTTAGGGTTTCATTACTAAAACGTTTTAGTGTCGGCATGGTTGCTATGCTTGCATATAACTTACATACTTAAAAGGCCCTGTTTAGCAGTGGTTTACACCCCCTCAACGATAAAAAATTGGCATTCGTCTATAAATAATTACGACTCGGCTAATTTTGAAAAAAATCAAAAAAAAGTAAATTTTACCCTCATTTTTGACGGTTTTGAGTCAAAAACAAGCGCTTTTTGCGTCATTTTGATCAAAAAATGGTTCAATGACAAAAATTCCCTGATTTTCAAGCCTATTATTTAATTATGCATGTAAATTTGTTTCATGTATAAATTTCCTGTCGCCTACTTCAACAGTAACAACGGAATTGGCAGACTCGCATTTGGCGAGGGACCAATGTTGAAAATTGAGGGCGAAAAACCACTTGAACAATTACAGGACTTCATCGATGAGCATGAGGGAAAACATTTATTGGTTAACCTTAGCTACGATTTAAAAAATAACATTGAAGATTTAACTTCAAATAATCCGAACTATCTCAACTTTCCGTTGGGCTATGCTTGGGTTCCGAAATACATGGTTGATCTGGAAAATGAAAATTTGGACTTCGTTCAAGGAACAAGAGATCTGGAAGCGTTGCAATTCATTGATCACTTCATGCAGGAAGAAATTGATGAGAATTTCCAAGAGTTTCCGCATAAGTTGACTCCAAGAATTACCAAAGAGGAATATTTGAAGAATGTCAAATTGCTGCAAAACTCGATTCAGCAAGGCGACATTTACGAAGTAAATTACTGTCAGGAGTTTTTCGCTGAGAATGCAGAGATTCAGCACAAATTGGATGCCTATTTCAAATTGAACCATCTAACACGGGCGCCTTATTCATCTTTCTTTTTCATTGATCATTTCACCATTTTCTGTGGAAGTCCAGAACGCTATTTGAACCGACACAATAATCATCTGATCTCAGAGCCGATTAAAGGAACGAAGAAGCGTGGAAAGACAAAGGACGAGGACGAAGTACTGAAGGAATCACTTCTGAACGATCCTAAGGAACGCTCAGAAAACGTAATGATCGTTGACCTTGTTCGAAACGACCTGTCAAAAATAGCATTGCCGAATTCGGTAGAAGTCGAAGAGTTATTCGGCATTTACACCTTCGAAACGGTGCACCAAATGATTTCGCGCATCGGATGCGACATTGCGCCAGAAACTTCTTTCACAGATATTTTGCGTGCGACCTTCCCCATGGGATCAATGACTGGTGCTCCAAAAATTAGCGCGATTAAATTGATCGAAGAGCACGAATGCTTCCAGCGTGGAATTTATTCTGGTTCGATCGGATATATTAGACCTAATGGCGATTTTGATTTTAACGTAGTTATTCGAACGCTGGTTTACAATCATGAGACCAAATACCTTTCGTGCGCAGTTGGTGGGGCGATTACCATCAAATCAGATCCTGAATTAGAATACGATGAGTGCAACGTAAAAGTGAAGGGTATTTTAGACGGGATGAATGCTTAAGCTCTCGGAACATACACGCTCGATCTGGCAAAATTTAAGAAGTAAAACTGTTTTTCTCGCTTGCAGCGGAGGCGTTGACTCGATGGTACTTTTACACTTGCTCAACAATCTGAAAGTCAACCTGACGGTCATTCATGTCAACTATCAACTTCGAGGTGAAGAGTCCATCCGGGATGCTGAATTGGTTCAAACTGTCTGTTTTGAGTTAGGCGTCCCCTGTGAAATTCGAACCGTCGATTTAAAAAAGACGCTGGAAAACGGAGGTAACCTGCAGGATGAAGCGCGTAAGGTCCGCTATTCTTGGTTCGATGAAATTCTCGAAGAAGATTCCGCTAATTGCATTGCGCTAGCACATCACCAAGACGACCAAGTGGAAACCTTCCTAATGAATTTAGCTCGCAAATCAGGAATTGTAGGTCTTGCTTGTATGAAACAAGAACACGATGGAATTGTTCGTCCTCTCCTCGACTTTTCGAAAGCTGAGATTCTGAAGTACGCTCAAAACAATAATCTCCAGTGGCGCGAAGATCAATCGAATCAAAGTAATAACTACACACGAAACCGATTGCGAAATGAGTTTATCCCTTTTGTGAAATCGGAAATCGTAGATTTCGACTCTTCCGTATTATTGTTGATTGATGCATTTCAACAAACGCAGTTGGAATTGGAACAAACTGTTCATCCAATTGTGGCGTCGATTATTGAGTCAGCTGCATTGCCCTTTTCGAGTTTTAATGATTTGAATGAATTCGAACAGGTTGAGTTATTTCGTCAATTGAAGATTCCAGCGAGCTACGTTCCTCGTCTAAACAGTCTCACAAAAAGGGGAAAACGACTTGAATTCAATGATGCTCTGTTCGAATCTGTTGTTCGTGATGAAGATCAATTTACATTTCTGGAAAAAGAACATCAATCAGTTCAATTGCTCGTTCAGGAGGTGGATTCTCTTCCAATCAGTTTTGACAAACATCAGGCTTATTTCGACGCTTCAAAAATCAATGGGAAACTACAACTTCGAACGTGGGAAGTTGGCGATCGCATCTCTCCCATCGGCATGAACGGAAGTCAATTGGTATCTGATATCATCAAAGACTCAAAAATAACAGCGGATGCAAAGCGTGATCAATTGGTCGTTTACGACACTGACTCCATTCTTTGGTGTGTGGGTTTGAAAATTAGCCGAAATGCAATTGCAGATGCAAATACCAAGAAAATCCTTCGTTGCTCAATTATCGATTCAGCAGCGGAAGAATCGGAAGTCCAGTAAGCGCATTCGGTCGTTGCAAGAACAACATGTGCGTCAAAGTCGCGGCGATTGAAGTGATTTCCATATCATCAAACAACTCTTGATTCGGAATTTTCTTTCCGTACCACAACAAAGGAACATGTGTATCGTAACTGAATGCCGAACCGTGACTCGTTCCTTTATCATGCCCTTCGTAATTCGATGATTTCGGCAAATAACCAGGCTCAAGAATAAAAACAACATCTCCGCTTTCTTCGTGATGAACTCCCTTGCGTACCATGTCCATCCATTCAGCATCTGTCGAGGCATCGTACAATTGAGTGGCAGTGAATGATCGTTTCACGCCATCCCACGACTGAACTTCTGCAGAAACGAAATTCTGCGCTTCAATCAAATCAATTCCTTTTGCTTTGATCGCATTATGATCCAAGTAGATGTTCAAATTGTCTTGATGCTCCACTAAGCTATCTCCGAATTTCGCTGTCAACTTCGTTTTCAAATCAGCCAAATGATCATCAATGAAGAAATATCCTCCCGGCAATTTATGGTCAGTTAAAAATTGTGGAACAGGCACTACAGCATGATCAGCAGTCAAAAAGAGAACGAAGTCTTTTCCAACTTGGCTTTTAATTTCCTTGATCAATTTCTTAATCTCCAAATCCAAACGAAGGTATGTGTCTTCGATCTCCATCGAGTAAGGTCCAAAAGCATGTCCGATGATATCAGGAGTAGAATAGCTGATACACAACATATCCGTTTGATCGTCTTGCCCCATGTTCTCACTTTTGATCGCTTCAATGGCGAAATCTGTCAAATAAGTATTTGAGAAAGGCGTATAAACGAACAAACCGTAGTGCAATGAATCGTTGGTCATTGCTTTCAAATCATACGGAAAAGTTGGGGTCGTTTTTCCAGGAAGTAGGTGCTCGTATGGAGAATCATCTGGACCACTTTCCGTGTAAGTCGATAAATCCATGAGTGGCTCCCATGTTTGCTTCAAGTAAGAATCGACATATTTTTTATTGTTGAATTGATCAACCCAACTCGGCATTTCGTCTTTAAAGAAAGTACTTGTAATGAATTTTCCAGAATTGTAATCATACCAGTAAGAACCATCGCTCATGTGACCACCAGGAAGAATTGCTCCTCTGTTCTTAATCGACATGGAAACAACTTTCGCTTTTGGATACGTCAATTTAAGTTGATCTGTAATCGTATTTGCTTTCAAACGAGATGGAGAATACAATCCGTAAGGAGTATTTGCCCCAACCGACATGACTGTCGTATCTTCCACACAGTTTACTTCTGCCTTATCTTCTCTGCTGTACCAATCGTTCCCCACTATTCCGTGGTTACTTGGCGTCGTTCCCGTGTAAATGGAAGCGTGCCCCGGCCCAGTGTAAGTTGGAATGTAATTGTAGCGCACATTTCTACAGTTCGTTCCATCATCCATTAAAGTGCGCAATCCACCCTTCCCGAACTTATCGTAGTAGCGGTACAAGTATTCGTAACACATTTGATCTACTACAATTCCAACGACCAATTTCGGTGATTCCTTTTGTTGAGCGCTTAAGGTAGTGATTGAGAATAAGAAGCTAAGTGCGAAAAGATATTTCATGAATTTCCAATTATTTAAAACCTGAGCAAATGATAGAATCGAACTCAGGTTACAAAAATATCGAAAAGCGAGCAGGGAATTCCTCTCAACTTAGATTAACTTTGTATTAAAAGTTTTCAAATGCTCGGATTAAAACTTCCAACGGACCCTAGATGGGTGAACATTGTAGAAAAGAATATCTCTGAAATCCTGACGGATCACGCTTACTGCGAACAAAAAGCAGCAAGCAATGCGATTACTGTAATCGTTAAGCATCCCGAGTATCCGGACGTTGTGGATGCAATGATAGAAATCGTTCAGGAAGAAATGGAACATTTTGGAATGGTTCACGAGAAAATCAAGGAGCGTGGATTCCAATTGGGACGTGAGCGCAAAGATATGTACGTAGGCGATTTGCTTTCCTGGATTGGATCAAACTTCCCTGGCGGATCTAGAGACAGTCAATTTGTGAATCGAATGTTGTTTGCTGCGATGATTGAAGCTCGAAGTTGCGAGCGCTTTCGAATTTTGTCTGAAGAGATTGCCGATCCAGACTTGGCTGAATTCTACCGTAGTTTGATGGAAAGCGAAGCGAGACATTACACGACTTTCTTAGGGTTTGCCCGAAAATACGGAGGTGATGTCGACGTTGAGCAACGTTGGAATGACTTTTTGGAGTATGAAGCTGGGTTGATGGAGAAGTATGGGAAGAGTGAGACGATGCATGGATGATTTCCACTTTTTTGGTATCGCCCCAAGAGAGAGAGAGAAAGCATTGCTTTCGAAGAAAAAGTGCTAGTGTTTTTTTACTTCATTCCTCAAACTTCTTCAAACTCGATGTGTTCAATGATCATTCCGCATTCGCTGCATGCTATCTCTCACATTGACGCATTTCAATTTGCTTTCGTCTTTACATAAAAAATGCACGTCCTAATAGACAAAGATCTAGGTATCAAAAAAGGCCACATCTTTCAATGCAGCCTTTTCAATATTTCAATAATTATCTAGTGAACCACTACCAGCTTCACTGGCTTCACGGCTACGCCATTCTCTTCAACAAATACAAGGTAAACTCCCTGAGCGAACTCAGCAGTGTTTAACGTTACTTTATTCGTTTGTTCGTTGATGTCTCTTTCGTAAATCAACTGTCCAGATTGATTGTAGATCTTCACTGCTCCATCTGCTACAACTTTCGACAAGCTAATGAATGCTTGGTTGTTCGCTGGATTTGGGATTGTTTTTATGTCGAATGCATATTCATCAATGCTATTGCTTGAAGTATCAGCGTTGAAACTTACTTGGAAATCATCGAAGTAGAATCCGTCCTCACGAACACCCCCATCGGCTTCCATGATGAAACGAACGCGAATCACCTGTCCTAAATAATCGCTTAAGCTAATTTCTTCCTCAACCCAATTTGTTTGGAATCCTTCGTACACAGGCTCGTTGTCTGGTTGAACACTTCCGTTCGCATCCGTTCCAAGCACTGTGTAATTTCCACATTGTCCAATCCATGATGAACCTCCATCGATAGAAACTTGGAACTGACAGTAGTCGTAATTTGATTCAATTTCCCATTTCGCGTGGAAGCTAACTCCTGCCGCTGTTGCGTTCGTTAAATCGATATCTTGATTGAATTCGTACTCGCGCGATGAGTTATTCTGGTAGTTTGTATTCGGGCTGTCTGTAAAACTTGTTGATGGTGATACAAACTCTTGGTTCGTCGTTGACCATGTCCCTGTCCAGTTCGCCGTACTTGAAGCATCTTCAGAATATTGCAAGGTCATTGCTCCAAAGGTCTTCGTGATCGTATCGCGTTGCACCCATCCGCCATAATCCGTCGTTAAAACGTATTTCACTTCGTCTCCAAAGTTGATCGCTGGATCCAACACATACGAAATTGTATTTGTTGCTTCTTGACGATGCGCTAAGGTATACGGGATTGCTGCTCCAACCGATTGAATATTCAACAATGGCTCAGCTGAGACAGTTACTGTTCCATCTTGGAAACCAAGTCGCTTAACATCGTGCAAGAAATCTCCCGTCATTGTCGAAATCGTTCCAGGATCCTCGTCCGTTGTTATGTAATACTTATGCGCTAAATGCGACATTACCATGTTTGGATGAATCATTTCTAAACACGTTGGAACAATTCCCGCTTGTGAAGGCCAAAAAGCATCACCTACTTCCGGAGTCATGGCAAAAATCGTGTCCTTGATCCCTACTCCAATGTCTTCTTTGTACATGTAATCATCTGAATCTCCTGAGGCAGGATACAATCCAGAGCTCTTTGTAGCCTCATAGCCGTTATAGATTGCCATGTGGTTGGTATACTCCTGAAAGAAATCGTGGTGATCTGCAAACTCTGCGTCAGTCGTTCCAACCGGGTGCAATATCAAATCTCCATAGGTATGTGCGTTGGATGCTAGTTTGAAACCGTGCGTTTCACACAACCATTTCATTGCTTGTGTTTCTGGCTCAGAAAATGGTCCAGAACCTGGGTAAGTATCGTTATTCTGATTAAAACTAACACCCGTTGTTCCCCAACCGTATGAATAGTTTCTGTTCAAATCCACTCCAGGGTTTGTTGATCCAACTGGCGCTTTGTTCTTACGGTGCATTCCGAATCCACTTGGATCCTCTGCTTCATTTTCAAGGTATCCATCAGGGTTGATACACGGCACAAAGAACATCTGTGTGTTGTCTACCAAAAACTTTACTTCGTCATTCGTTGCGTAGTTTTCCAACAAGTACCACATGTAGAAAATCGTTTGCGTCATTGAAAGTGGCTCACGTGCGTGGTGAATCGCCGAGTACAAAACATTTGGTTCTGTTGGCGCTTCTTCAGTATTCGGGTTATCCGAAATCTTCACGTGGTAAATTGGTCGACCTTCGTGCGTTTGGAAATTTGATATTGGCGCTCGTGCAGAAATCAAGTTTGGGTACTGCGCTACCATATCATCCAAAGCATCCAACATGTCTTGGTACTTGTAGAATCCAGCGTAAGTGCTGTTTTCAAAGTGGTTTACTGGCACAGGGATATTCTGTCCTCCACCACCAGAGCCTTGATCACACGTTACATTCTTTGTCGAAACCAACGGATCTTGGCTATGAGCTGCGTAGTAAGCTTTCACGTCATCAACGAGGATTTCGTATTCGAATCCATTCGTTTCCATGATTTCGATTTCGTATTCAGAGAAATCGCTGATGAAAAAAGTGTTCTTTTTGGAGATTCCGTGATCTACAGCGACGCCCAAAGCTGCCAATTGGGCAAGTCCATGAGAATCCGTTAAAATCTTGACTTTGGAATATTTTTGTTGAGCAGCGGAGAGAAAGCTCAAGCCAATTATGGCAATCAGAGTAGTTAATAATTTCATTTTATAGTTCTTAATAGTTCAGCTGCAAGTTACGCACTTTTTCCAAGATTTCCTGAGAATCAATGAAGATTGATGGAATCAACTCATATAATGCTGTTTCCATTCTCCACACAGAAAAAACCATCCATCCTAATTCATTCTTTGTTACCCCACCTTGTCGCTACTTTAGCTTTATAGTACTATTGATTTAATACACTTCTATGTCTACAACCCCTCAAAAAATCAGATTCGGACGCATTTTCTGGCCAAGTTTCTGGGCGGCACTCATCGTTTCAATCATTGGATTAATCATCTGGTTGATCGTGATCTCAGGCATCATTAGCAGCTTCGAACCAGAACCGATGAAAGTAGAGTCAAACTCTGTTCTTCACATGTCTTTGGATTCGCGAATTGCTGAAAAAGGTCAAACGACATTTAACAGCTCGACTTTAAGTATTGACAAATCCATTGGGCTTGCCGATATCTTGCACGGTTTCGAGACAGCAAAGGACGACGATAAAATTAAGGGGGTTTATCTTGAATTAGAAGGAGCTTCTTGCGGATATGCCACTGCACGTGAAATCAGAAATGCGATCAACGATTTTGAAAAATCAGGAAAGTTTGTGATTGCCTACAATTCTGGTGAGGTTGTATCATTGAAACAATACTACATCGCGTCAGCTGCCAATACAAATTATGGATTCCCTGGATCGAATATGGAGTTCCTTGGATTGGGTGGAGAGTTGAGCTTCTTCAAAAATACTTTCGATAAATTGGAAGTTGAAATGCAGATCATCCGCGGAAGCGGTAACGATTTCAAAAGTGCTGTTGAGCCATTCTTCAGAGAGGAAATGAGCGATTCATCACGTTTGCAAATGGAACGATACATTACAAGTATGTGGTCAGACATTCGCGAAGACATTGCCAGCGATCGTGGTTTAACTTCAGAAAGACTGGATGAATTGGCAGAAAATGCCGAAGTGAAATCAGTGAAAGAAGCCGTAATGCACAAATTGATTGACGGAGCAAAATACAAGGACGAAATCTTGACTTTACTCGCTAAGAAAGCGGGAACTAAAAAAGGAGAAGATGTTGAATTGTTCGCTTTTGAGAAATACGCGAAGAAACGTTTCCACCAGAATCAAATTTTGACAAACGAAAATGAACCAAATGTTGCAGTGATTCTTGCTGAAGGGGCAGTAGCTAGAGATGGTGACGGATTGACATCTAAACGAATCTGCAAACTTTTCCGCGAAGCGAGAAATAACGAATCAATCAAAACGATTGTATTTAGAGTAAACAGTCCAGGAGGAAGTGCCTTGGCAAGTGATGAAATTTGGAGAGAGGTACAACTCACTAACAAAACGAAGAAAGTTGTGGTTTCGATGGGAGACGTTGCGGCTTCAGGGGGATACTACGTTTCTGCTCCCGCTTCGTACATTTTTGCTGAACCAACTACGATCACAGGATCGATTGGAGTGTTTGGAATGGTTCCGTACACAGGGAAAATGTTGGAGAACAAGTTGGGTGTGACTTTCGATCGCGTGCAGACGAACAAGCACGCTGTAATGACGACGAACCGCAAATTGACTGAGGAAGAAATGACGATCATTCAAGAAAGCGTTGATGAAATCTATGTTCAGTTCAAGGACGTTGTTGCCAAAGGTCGCGGAATGACGATGGAGCGTGTTCAGGAAATTGCTCGTGGTCGCGTTTGGACCGGAGTTGACGCCAAAGAAATCGGTCTTGTTGATGAACTTGGCGGAATGAAAGACGCCATTGCTTATGCTGCGAAGCAAGCGAAAATTAAGAAGAAAGACATCAAAGTTCTTTACTACCCGATTGCCAAAGAAGATAAATTGGGTGAGTTGTTGGAGCAAATGGAAGGTAATCAGGAGAGCGCTTCTATTTCGAGCATTGAGCTTCCAGAAGAATTGTTGAATTACTACAATCAGATTAAAGAAATCGAATCGTTGCAAGGCATTCAAATGCGTCTGCCTTTTACTCTAAACCTAAAGTAAATTTAGCACACAGATTCGTAGGCGGCTTGGAGGTAGAGATCCAGGCCGCTTTTTTTGTAATCTTATTTCTTCCTATTTGGTGACTTGCTTATAGAGCAATTAATGTTAGTTGGTTGAGTCATTTGGTTCATTTATTCTTCAACACTTTTTTTACGGTCGAAAAAAGTGTTCAAAAACGCCCTTGCGCTGATTTTCTCAACTGCATTTCCACTCGAATATGACGACCATTTCGTGGATCGCTGCGCGCTAACGAATGGTGCCCGTCATCTAACTCGCTGCAACTTGTCTTGAAAATAGGCGCGATCTCGCGTTGAGAGTTCACGTTTATGAATCAATCAAAAATAAATCGTTGGGATATGGTTATTCTAGAAGATCTAGTTCGTGCGAAACGACTTCGAAGCAAAGGTGTGAATCCAGTTATCGTCTGAAACTCCCATTAGGGCGTAATTGTATTCGCTATCAGGGGATAATTCTGGAGCTGGATAAGGATTCGGAGTGACATTCAATACCACGTTTGATAAATCATAGAAGGTCCAGAATTTATCTGTTGTGTATGTTCCACTAATCAAGTTATCGTCCTGATCGGAAACAATGCTGAAGTAAATGACATTGTTGGGTTCACTCTCAAATGACCAATCGAATTCAGGATGGACTCCCGTTTCCATGATGTTTACAATTGCCGTGATATCTTCAGTAGGTTCAGCAGCCGCTTTTATGCGAATTGGGTTACACATGTGCACTTTTCCATCTAACTCATAAGTCACAATCCCCCAACGCTCATCAGATAGAGCAGGATGATTGAATTTTCGCATGATTCCTTTGAATAACACCGTCATTTCGTACTCCTTTGGATAATACAAATTGTAATCGCTTGGATCGATATTGACAGAATTCGTTTCAAAGTATTGGAAATTTGTTGCCCCTTCCTCAACATAAAAGAAAACCGAAATGGGATTTTCTGCATCCCCAACAAAGGTCGTTGATGTTCCGCCGGCACAAGCGATTAAGTTCTCCGTTTCACCTGTCGATTTCATATCGAGGTACGCCTGGAGTCCGAAACTTCCGTGTGGAGTAAGTTCCTTCTTCGTACAAGCGTAAAGCGAAAAGATCGCAAGGGTGATGATGAGTAATTTTTTCATGTATTCTATTCAATTTTCAACTAAAGACGAAAAAAACAAGGTTTTATTTCATTCATCTTGACATCCAAACGTTTCTCGAATTCAATCGGTTGGTACAGCTATGAAATTATTACTGTTATTTTCTTGTTATTAAAACTCGCGAATGTAGCGAAGTTAATCAACTCGATCATCAGTCAGCAGTCTGATTAGAATGCATCATCAGCTTATTAAACATAACGGATGAATTTAGTTCTTCATTACTAAAGAATTGAAGTACCCTGACCGTTTGGAATGAATTAGTACTTTTTGATAGAGGGTTTCACTAATCGCCTACGACACTGCCGAATGTTTAATCAACAATGCGCCCCTGCATTTGGAACATTCCGGTCAGTTTCATTCCCACAACAAGTTCCGAGAATCGCATGTTTTCTTTTGCTACAAAGATGTCTATTGTAAAGAAACCTTTGTCCTCTTCATTCGTGATGAGCTTGACGTTTATTAGATAACCTTCTATCTCATCGTTTTCAAGCACTCTACTTTCAGAAAAGCTGATCAACTCACCAATAAAATCGAAACAGCCATAGTTTGGCAAATCGTTATTTGGCATATACATTGTGAAATCATTGCTATACTTCACTTCGCCTTCCGGTTCATCATTCGTATGAATATCCAACACGAAGGCTATTCCGCTGATGTTTACATTCAGATTCTTTTGCGTCAAATATCTCTCTCTGTTTTCTGCATAATCCGTGGCGAAATACCAGAGACCAAAAGTGTCTCTCCCTTTCCCTGAAACAATCGCTTCGAGATTGTTCACGTTTTCCCATTCCGTTATATCTTTTGTTTCGAAACTCAATTGGTAAGAAGTTTTCACCTCTGGTAAAAGCGAAATTGGATTTTCTCTGAGAGTTATTGCCTTGAATAGGACGTCTTTGAAGTCAATTTCTGAAACAGAGACATCCCCTCTTTTGATAACTGGCTCTTTTACTATTGCAGCTGCGAAGTATTGATTTAGAATATCCCCTCCATTGGGCTTCCCAAATGTTTCGAAGCCAAAAATACCGCTCCAAGTATTGCCTAATCCGAGTGTATTCGACTTTTTAATCGTGATCCCGATTTCGTTTTCTGAACTTGGAGGAACTATCGTTTCTCGATGCTGAAAATAGTCCTTGCCCTGAACTGTCTTCGTATTAAATATGATGTCATTCTCTTGAGGAGAAATTTTGTTAAAGCCTTTATACTCGACCTGATCGCCCTCAAATTTATACGGCAATCCAATTTTACCTTCCTGCCCATCAGCAAAATTATAAATCACAGATATCGCCTTGAGTTCTTCGTCACTATTTGCTATAGTATGGTTTTCGTTATCGTCAAATTGAGAATGATAAAGAATAACGTAAGAGAGAATTTCTCCACTTTTCATCTGTTCGCCGAATTGCTTTTCCATACCATCGATAGCTTGTTCAGACGAGAGAGAATACGAGGCATCTTCGCCAAAAACGTAGAGAAAGCCAATAATTTCTCCATTCGATTTTTCATACGCAGATATCGGCGCATAATTCCCTTGAGACTGCATTCCAATATACTGAACGATGTATTCGCTGTACTTATTTATGGAGACAAACAAATCACTTCTTGATTCTGCTGGCTTTGCGCTCTGCTTCTTTGGTTCGCTTGGCTTTGTGTTCTCCGCTTTCGCAGGATCGATTTTCTTGTTCTTTAAAAAGTCAAATAGGCCCATAGGATTCTCATTTTTGGAACACCAATGTACTCATTTAGAACACTCCGTATTTAGATAAGGGACTTATTTCGCTCTAATAATATATTGATACTCCAACAAATTCACATTTACATCAAAACTGGTGTACCCAGCTGCTTTCAATTCCGAAACCACTTGATCAATGGCAATTTTGTGTTTATACTTTGCACCCTCAAGATGTTCTTCAATGTGTTTGTTTTGATCATGTTCACTACTTTCTTCGTGATTTGATCCTTCGGAACAAGCAATTAGAATCAATATTATGGAGAGAAAAGGAACGGAACCGAGGAGACTCGATTCCGTTTTTTTCTTTTGGGCTCTTCCAAAATTAATTCAAACTGCGTTGTTTGAAATAATAGTAGAAACTCGCAATTATCGCGAGTGCCGAAACGATTGTCATTAATGTTCCCGGCATGAAATTCACATATCCTCCTAAATCCATAAATAGGAAGTACCCCAAATCTGCCAAGCCACCAGTAATGGCCGCTAAGAAAATTGCATTTTTGTTTCCTTTCCAAACGAAGAATCCGGAATTAAGCGTGACTACTCCGATCCAAAATAGGTTGAATCCATGTTGTCCAATGATTGCTTCTGATGCATCTGGATAATCAGCTTTTAATGTACTTGGTTCAATTGCACCTGAAATTCCAGCCACGGACGCAGAAATGTCTTTGGTGAGTATTCCTTTCATCGTCAGCACTCCTGCAAGAATGTGCACGAGCCCCCCAAATGATCCATAAAACGGCCGATACCTTCACCAATACTGATAGGTTTTTCATGCTAGTTGTTGTTTAAATATGTTTGAAATTTGATTTTTTCCTGATTGAATAACTCCTTCTGCTCTGGTTCACTAATCTCTCCATCTTTGAAAAAGTGATTGAATGAAGGCAAGTGAAAATCAGCGACAATGTTTGCTCCGAAATGTGGAAACAATTCTTTCGACACCCTTCTCACGTTGCTACTTGGTCGTTTGCTTGGACTGGTTGACAACAAGAACATTGCTTTGTTATCCCAGATGTTCATGGGTTTTTCTGATGGAATTCTCGACAACCAATCCCAGAGGTTCTTAAAAACGGATGTGTGTAAACCGTTGTGTTCTGCAAGCGAGATGATCACACCATCGGAATTTTTGATGAACTCCGAAAACCTGGTTGCGTTGCTCGGAATTCCCGACTCCTTTTCTAAATCAATAGAATACAAAGGCAACTCAAAGTTGTTCAAGTCAAGAATTACGGTTTCTACATTCTCTAGTTCGCTCGCCGCAAATTGCGCGAATTGCTGGTTAATGGATTGTTTGCTGTTTGAAGCTCCAAAGGCGATAATATTTTTCGGCATAATTTTTCTGTTTTACAACGTAAATTTCTTTCGTTCAGTGGTTAATAACATTATGATTTCATAAGAAGTGATTCTTCCTTCCTGAATTAGAATTGCTCAATAAGTACACCCATCTTGCCTGCTTGACTATCTCTCAGCGCTTCCATAATTTCCGTTTGAGTATTCATCACGAAGGGTCCATAAGAAGAAACTGACTCACCGATTGGTTCTCCAGACAAAAGCATGGCGCGTGCATTCTCAGCAGCCTTTATGCGAATGACCTCTCCTTTGCGTTCAAAGTAAATCATTTGCTCTGCGCGCACTTGTTGATCGTTGATTTCAAGTTCACCGTCAAGCAGATAAATCAAGCAATTAAATTCTTGTGGAATCTCAAATGAAAAATCCACTCCTTTTTCCGCGTTGATTCGCAGGAGGGTTTGTGGTGTTAAGGTATTTGCAGGTCCAACTGTCCCCTCGAAATCGCCTGCCACAACAGCTATCTCAGCTGCATCTTTGGTAACTACTGGAGTTTCTTCTTTCCAAATCGCTTGGTAGCTCGGAGCATCCATCTTGTTCTTGGCTGGTGAATTCACCCAAAACTGAATAAACTCATTTTCTCCGCCGCTCTCTGCGAACTCTTTTCCAGGTCTTTCGCTATGAATTATGCCACTTCCTGCATGCATCCACTGCGTACCTCCTGCATCTACTACACCGCTGTTGTAGGCGGAATCTCTGTGGTGTACGCTGCCCTTAAATACAAACGTTACTGGTGAAAATCCTCTGTGCGGATGAGGACCTACGCCCACATTTTTAGGATGTGTATTCCCCTTTAATTGTCCGGCTCCGTGCTGAATGAGTAAAAAAGGATCGATTTGATCTATTGCCTCATAAGGAAGCAGTTGTTTCAATAAATCCGACCCCATTTTCACCGACTTCGCGGAAACTATCTTATCTATAATCTTATGTTCTTTCATCTCAGTTGTACATCTATGACAAAGATCAATAAGGTATGAAGGCTGTGCATTATGATTTCATAAGAAATCGACTATTTGCTTTTCTTGAGCGCATTCTTTTTCGCTGCGCTGAGGGTTTCAGGTGTTACTCCGAGATAAGAGGCGATCATTCTTTGCGGCACTCTTTGAACAATATTGGGGTAGGTTTCAACAAAATGTTCGTAGCGTTTTATGGCAGAAGCACTCATCAGCATAATGATTCTTTTTTGAAGTACTCCAAGCCGTTTTATGATTGCTTTTCTATCAAAATCATCTTCATAGAGGTTCTTATCTAAAACAGTAACGACCGAATCTTCCAAGGCATCAATAAATAGCTCGTTGGGTTCATCGGGTTGCGCGCTATCGCTCATCGTCCACTTTTCCGGAGCAAACACGTAAATGTGTTCTTTCCCTTCATCGTCGATGGTGTAGCTTCGCAGCAGTCCCTATTTCACAATATAAATCTTGGAATTTAATCCGCCCTTGTGCTGCAGTATTTCGCCTTTCTTGATGTTAACTGTTTTCAATGCTGTAGTTTTCTTGAATCGATGTAACCGTTAAAGCTACACAACCCGCGGCTCTTTAACAAGGTTGATTTTAAAGTTGAGTTTAATTTGATCAGCACCAAACGACTGCAAAATCAATCATTTCTTATTCAAATGGAACATTACAATCACATGCGGAATAGTTATGGCTGCGAGAAATGCAAAAAACAGGGTGATAAAACTAATTTTCAGAAACGTTGAAACATAATAAACTATAATAAGTCCAGTAATTGAGATGACCCAATTTAAAATTGATGACTTCATATACTTTAAGAAACTGGATCTATTCATCTTACCATACAAAACAACAACTTGATCCTTCAGCGATGGTATTGAATGCCAGATGACGAAATAAATAGCAAATGCCCACAACAAAGAGGCTAACTCGAATAATATACTCATCAACAAAATCAGAAAGAACTCCTGAAAATAGTTGATTCCACTTTCAAAATTTTTCAAATTGATATAAACAGAAATCGCTGTCAATGCAGCCGCTATTATAAGGAAGCTCTGGAAATGAGTCGCTGAGAATGTGACGCCTGTCAGTTCATTGATAATCGTTGAAGTTCCCTCAGTATTCAATGAAAACAGTAGACCAAAAATTAATGCGCCATAAGATGTGTAAAGTAGCTTCGCCCAGTAGTTGTTTTCCTTTACTTTATCGTTAAAATGCTGTTCTCCAAAATGATAACAACTGAAACCAATAAACACGAAAAGTGCTCCAATTGGCATCACAATAAAAGCAACAGTCGTTAGTATGATCAAACTTACGTAGAATATCAAATATTTATGCAGCGATTTGTCGGCTTTGCTGGCAATCATCGATATCAAGGCAACATCATTTGCTCCGTGCATTATACCAACAGTTAAAACAAAAAAGTAGGCCAAATATACTTCGTAATCTGACCTAATCTGAATGGTTAGCCAGAGCAAAAATACTGTTGATATTAAATTAAAAACCGAGGACTTCACATATCAAACATACACAAAATCTCTTTTTGTTTAACTTTTTTTCACTTTTTTTAAACAAAAAATGTTTAGCTTTAAACCATAAATGTTAAACAAAAAAAATACAACTTATGGAATCTTTAACTATTATGCTTGCCGATGTTAGTAAAATGGCAACAGACGACTATGTGGGCTTCACGTTCTTTGTAGGATGCATGGCTATGATGGCCGCCGCCGCATTTTTCTTTTTATCCTTAAATACTTTCGACAAAAAGTGGAGAACATCAATTCTAGTTTCTGGATTGATTACATTTATCGCCGCCGTGCACTATTGGTACATGCGCGACTATTGGGCGGCACACGAAGAATCACCCACATTCTTCAGATATGTAGATTGGATACTTACAGTACCACTGATGTGTGTTGAATTCTACTTAATTCTGAAAGCTGCAGGGGCTAAAAAATCTTTAATGTGGAAATTAATTTTCCTCTCTGTTGTAATGTTAGTCACAGGCTACTTCGGCGAGGCAGTTTACAGAAGCCAAGCATGGGTGTGGGGATTAATCTCTGGTATTGCTTACTTCGCAATCGTCTACATCATTTGGATGGGAGAAGCGAAAAAATTAGCAGAACAAGCTGGTGGAGCCGTATTGCGCGCTCACAAAACACTTTGCTGGTTTGTGTTAGCCGGATGGGCAATTTACCCTCTTGGTTATATGGC
This sequence comes from Crocinitomicaceae bacterium, assembly GCA_029252405.1. GTDB lineage: Bacteria > Bacteroidota > Bacteroidia > Flavobacteriales_D > Crocinitomicaceae > UBA4466. The sequence goes on along the minus strand of JAQXBM010000032.1, from coordinate 7,196 downwards.
TGGAACACCAGGATGGTACGAAGGTTGGTTTAGTGGATTAAATATGGATGTTATCTACAACATTGGTGATGCAATCAATAAAATTGGTTTTGGACTTGTTGTTTATGGTTTAGCAGTAACTGCCACTTCCAATTCGAAAGCATAAACTTTGAACTTTGAACAGAAAAGCCTCTATCACAAGAGGCTTTTCTATGTTCTATTTCAGGAGAGATTAGTTGATCATAACATCTCTCAGCTACGAAATGGGGAGATTTCTACTAATGTTTAGTTAATAAATTAGGAAGAGATTTTCTTCAAATATCGGATTTATGAAATACAAGTCAGCATGGCGTATGATGTACTGCTACACTCCGCATGTTCAACTCGAGATGATTCTAAGTTGGACCGTTTGAGAAACTCTTACAATTTAACTCCTACTCGATCAGGCATTTTATTTAATCATGAGTGACTTTGGTAAAAGAAGGAACATTCACCTGTAGAAGTAATATGATAAGTTATTCTATATATCGAAATGAAAAAGCTAAAAAGTGGGTGACATTTGTTCACGGTGCCGGTGGAAGTAGTTCTATATGGTTCCGGCAAATTCGAGCATTCAAAAACGAATTTAACATTCTATTGCTTGATCTTCGCGGACACGGAAACAGCAAATCTTCATCAAATGAAAAGAAATATACATTCGAAGCTGTAACAAATGACATACTCGAAGTATTAAAGCATCTTGAAATCAAAAAAACGCACTTTATTGGTATTTCATTGGGTACAATCTTAATCCGCGATTTAGCCGAAAGAAATCCTGAGATGGTCGAAAGTATGGTCATGGGGGGAGCAATTCTAAAGCTAGACACACGTTCAAAAGTGCTCATGGGATTAGGTCGTTTGTTTAAGTCGGTGGTGCCCTATATGATTTTGTACAAATTATTCGCGTTTATCATCATGCCCAAAGAGAACCACAAAGAATCGCGTCTTTTATTTGTAAAGGAAGCCAAGAAGCTTTATCAAAAAGAATTTCTTCGATGGTTTAAATTGACTTCACAACTAAATCCCTTATTGAGATTCTTTCGATTAAACGACTTGAAAATTCCGACACTATATGTTATGGGAGAACAAGATCATCTATTTCTTCCATCGATTAAAAAAATCATTTCAGGGCATGCGTGCGCTCAATTGCACGTCATAAAAAACTGCGGGCACGTAGTTAACGTAGAGCAGCCTGAGGAATTTAACACTCATGTACTTGTGTTTCTGCGAGCGCACGACAACAATATAATGCCGCTAACTATCTAACTTGACTAATTTGTCCCTTATTATAAAAAACAGAGCTTCTCTAAGACTCATTGACATCCAGCAAATAGAGAAAAGTATTTCCGAAATGAGCAGCATCCACATTCCACACGAGTTCGTATTGTCATATTTAGCTTCAGAATCATAGTTGAGCAATAGAGTCGCTCAGCGCAGGAGGAGCGATTTTTCAAGCTTTAGAGGGCAGTAGTTATTTATGATTCATGGAGAGTGCTAAAGTTCACTTCGTTTTTCGAGCTGACTCCTGCATTTAGGGAATAAAAGGCTTGAATGATGAGATGATCTTATAGGTATTTTTATTCAAAATGGAATACCTTTTTTGTTGTTCCATCGCTGTAAATGTAAATCAACGGAGTGTTTGGTATGGCTGAAGTTTCTCTACCCATGTAATCAATTATTTTCACCAAAACTGGAGGCTCAGCTGACCCTTCGATTGAATCAACATTGAGATTCATATTACAGTCCTGAAGAAAATGATCAGGACTTTGATATTCTGCATAACAACGCATTCCATTATAGCACTCGCTCTGGTTGTAGACTAAAGCATTAAAAAGTCCGGTTGATGATCCGATTCCCTCAATAAGGTATTTGTAATTGTCTACCACATACCTTTTTCGATAATTTCCAAAAACCAATACTGAATCGATTACGCTAATAATCCTTCCGTCCGGGTCAGCAAAAGGATTACCATCAGGAGATGGAAGCGTATCCCCTATGGACAAATTAAAATCGTAAGCCAAATATTCAGATGAGTCAGGAGCTCCGCCTTGAATCAAAAAAACCTGTTTTCCACTTTCTCTGATAGCACCATAGTAGTACTCACCATAACTGACTGATTCATTACACCATTGACTCGTAACAGTGCCCTCTTCATACTTGTATTTAATGTAAACTTTGGAATATTGAAAGCTTCCAATAGTTGTGTCACCCTCTATAGCATAGCGATTGGTGTAGCTGAAGAAACAACTGAAATCTTGACAGCTGTTCATGTCCATCCAAGTGTCAGAGGAATCCGTTGTTGAAATGAAAGGGACGTAGGTTTGTGCCTGAAGCCATGTTGGTGAAAGAAGCAAACAAAAAAGAAGGTTTTTCATTAGATTAGTTTGATACTTAACGATGCGCATAATCAAATGGTTGGTGATTAGCCTATGGTTTTGAGCTATACTATCACCGCATCCTTAAAGTTAATTGAATTCGTTGAAAATAAATTTGCGGTGGAGTTTAGGCGCTATTATTTGTTGTATTATTCAGGAAGTTGTTCATCCGAATGATAAAATCCATTTTTAAATACCTTAATTTTCTCCAAATTCCCATCCGCATCCTACTCATAAACCCTACCGTCCCAAAGTCTTGAGTTCTTAAAACATCGCGCTTGCCAGAGCTCATCATTATAATTGTAAAATCAATACTCCTCTGTAATTGAACGCTTCACATTTTGATTGTAAGTAGTGTCACATTGACTAACACTTATTAAAGGCATTGATAAAGTAATTAATATGCTAATGATTGTTCTCATTGTAATTCTAGTGCATTCTCCATTGCACATAACGGGAGGCTAAACTGCGTTTTAATGCAGTTTAGGTTTTGATACCACAAGTTTTTCTTTTAAAATTCTGACTCAGTTATCGTTGCTTGATATGACCCATCAATGAATTCCCATGAGTCATTAGAAAGATAATTCGAATTGGACTCAACATTTACAGAGTCCATCTTTACGACTTTAAATGATTCAAGATCATAGTCAACATCCCTGAAAATTGCGATCTCATGACAGGGTTCAATTCCATGCCCAATAGTGAAAAACTCTTTGGTTTCGCCGGGCTCTAAAGTTAATGAGTCAGGAGAATAGAACATTTGAGTCCAAAATATTTTCACATTTGAATTCGTTCCGTTTTGAATTTCGTAGGTATAGTTGTATCCACAATCTTTACATGCAGAAAGCCATGTCGTAATTATAATCAGTAGAAGAATGTAAATTTTTGTCAATCTCATTTTTTCAAGTTTTCAAATGTGTGGTAATGGGATGGGGCTGCGATACGTACAGATCGCTTCCAAGATTGTTTTTTGCAGTTACGAATAGTTTTACAAATAAAAAAGTGATTTCACGAAGCGAAAACCCTCATGATTCGTAGATGATATTAGTATTTTTATTTTTTTTCAAAGACATATGTTGACTCGGTTTGAGCCCAAAAACCTTCTTTCCCTTTTAGAATCATTTTCTTTCGAGTCAATTCAATTATTTCATATTTTTCAATATTATTATCAGGGAAAATTAATGACAATTGTAAATGATCATCACTTAGTAACCATTCACAATCCACATCTTTATTCGTAAACATATCCTTATTTTCATCTAAATCTCGAACCCACATAAAATTGTTTCTTTTAATGCTATAACCACTTTCATATAAATGAGAGATGAAAACAGGAGGCTTTCCTTTGAGGACGTTTGATAAAGTATCAGAGTAATCAATACAATCCCATTTCCCAAGTATTAATTTATCTCGGTTTTCAATAGTTTCTTTTTTGCAACTCGATGTCACAAGCAGTGCAAGAAAGACGAGTAGTATGACTTTTGATTTTTTCATATTATCTGAACTCGATTTTTAGCGAATAATTGTCCTAACTCAATTTCTCCGATGTTAATTAATGCTAACGGTTTGCGTATAAATAGTAGCGGATTTCACCCCACTAAACTGTCAGATAGCACAGACCTTTGATTTATAGTTTTACGTTACAAAATATCACTAAACGCGCTATTGCCCATAAACAATGTCAGCCACAGGTTTCATTATTTTCGGCGTTATTAAGAATTTTATCTAATATTCGTTTCATCACAAAGACATCTTCTTCTGTAGAAAAGCAATCTAATTTCTGAACGAGTTTATTAGGTATTTCAATCGCTTTATTTTTAAACCCCTTTCCTATTGGAGTTAATGAGATAATAACTACTCTTTCATCTGTTTTTGAACGTTTTCGTTCTATAATTCCATTACTTTGCATTCTTTTTAGAAGCGGTGTTAAGGTATTGGTCTCCAAAAATAGTTTCTGTGCTATTTCTTTTACAGGAATTTCTTCTTTTTCCCAAAGCACCAATAAAACCAAGTATTGAGGATACGTTACACCCAACTCATCGAGTAATGGTTTGTATTGCTGAGTTACTAACCTAGATACAGCGTACAAAGGAAAACATATCTGATTTTCCAATTTAAGTTGTGTAGCTTTTTCTGCCATCTTAAAGAATTTCCTTCACGTAAGCTTCCATTTTTTCTGGTTTGGTTGTAGGAGCAAAGCGCTTAACAGGCTTTCCGTTTTTGTCAATTAAAAACTTGGTGAAATTCCATTTTATAGCTCTTCCAAACAAGCCTCCAGAGAGTTTAGATTTTAAATATTTAAAAAGAGGATGTGCATCCTTGCCATTCACATCAATTTTTTCAAACACTGGAAAACTCACGCCATAGTTTACTTGACAAAATTCTTGAATATCATCTGATGTTCCTTTTTCTTGATTTCCGAATTGATTGCAAGGAAAGCCTAAGACAATCAATCCTTCATCTTTATACTTGCTGTAAAGTCCTTCTAATCCTTCGTATTGAGGTGTAAGTCCACACTTGCTAGCGGTATTGACTACAATAATCGTTTTACCTTCAAATTCATTTAAATCTGTTTTTTGACCGTTTAGTTTATTGGCCGTGAAATCATAAATAGATGTCTCCATACTTATTTTTTTAATTTGTTTTTTAAGAATATAACTGCTCCTGTTGACCACAGTGCCCATAGGATTAATACAGGCTGAAAAAACAACCTGATTAGTCTTTGGTTGTCCGTCTTCAGACCAAATGCGTCTATTTGATTTACATATTGGTTGATGTTGCCCGGGAAGATTAGAACATAAAAAACAGTCAAGGCAATTCCTGTTTTAACTTTTAGTTTACCACCTAGGATCAACAAAATTCCAAATGCTACTTCTACTGCGCCAGACGCGAGAACAATGATGTCCCTCAAGTCTTTGCTTGTAGCAATCCAAGTTGGCACTTGAGCTTGGAACTCTGTTCGCAAAAATGTTAAATGTCCAATTCCTGCATAGAGCATAAAAGCACCCAATATGACTCTGAAAATGTTTTGAAGTAAAGTTGTTCTTTGTTGAATGTTAAACATATCGCGCAAGTTTAAATCGTGCACGATACAAATATATGCAAATTTGAACCTTTTGCAACATATTTTTTATAGGTTGTAGCTAACGTTGCTTTTAAAATGTGTTTTAATGCATTTTACAAAGTGCTGTAGCACGTTTCAATTGTATTTTTTAAACGACTTCCTTGTTCTTGCAAGTTCTTATTTAAAAAACAAAACCTACTTTAAATCCTCCATAAATATAAAATAAATGCCTAGGGTAATTTGATTGGAACTCAGGTATTGTCTTTCCATTTGGTGCTAGTTGAACAATATATGCTGGTCCGAAATCAACACTTAAGTATAATTTTTTTAAACCTAAATAGTTAATTCCAATTGGCACATAATTTACAATCCTACTGCCGCCAGAACCTGATCTCTATTTTTTAATCTTATTGTGTCTTGCAATCCCAAACAATACGATTGAATACCACTTAAGAAGAACATTATAAGAAAAGCCCGCATGCAACCTAATTCAGCTTAAAAATGAAGCCTGCATCAAGGTTTAATTGTGCGAGAGGCGCTGAAGCATCAATAGAAAGACCAAGGTATGTCCCTCCAGTACTTATTCCTGCATGAATACCACTTCCTTTAAAAATTAGCGGGGCAAAGTACCTAGCCCTAATTCTTGCTGAGATAAATCTGTTAATCTCAATTGTTGTTCCACCACCAAAATTCAAAGCAAATCTTACTGCATCATCAACATCATCTTTTTTAATGTCAAAAACGGAAGTTCCAGTTCCTACTGATATAAAAGGTGTGAAAGGTGTGTCGTTTTCAAAGTATTGCAAATAATTCACAGAAATACTGTGAATATCTACTGAAGTAAAAAAATCTTCATGGCCTGTGAATGAATAACTTCTAAATTCAAGATCACAGTTATAAGCTCCCGAATAGTTTAGCTCAAACCCAAAATTGTTATCCGTTATAAAGCCAAAAGAAGCATCTGCTCCAAGTTTGTCTCCAACATCAACTAAACCTTCTTTAAATTGAATCTTTCCATTTAATAAGTAAGAGGCAGATCCGCCTAAATAAAAATTAGTCTGTGAAAAGCTGCTCAGACTAGTAAAGCTTAATATTAGCATAATATATTTCATAATTAATTCGATTTTATTTTGTCCATGCTAATTACCGTGCCGTTTAAGAGAAAGTAATAGGCCTCATACATATGATGGTTCCATATCATTTCTGGATTCTCAGGAAATAACTTATAATATTCATCGTTGGCGTGAAGAATAACTTGTGTTCCTGTTCTAACATAATTATTGGAGTTATAAAGCTCCGGCATTTCAAATCCAGGAAGTGCTTCTTGAATATGGTTTCCTATCATTTTTCCCAAGTATTTCTGGTAAGCTTTATTTGCTTTTTTGGGCGGGTTTTCAAGATTTTTATAGATTTTGGATAAAACTATTCTTTCTTTAAATGGGAGTGTTTTTAGTCCACCCTTTACTAGTTTGAAAGGATTTGACGCATTAAAATCTTCAGTTGTTTGAATTGAAAATGGACCTTCTGGAACCCAGTCAGCTGTGTTTACAACATTGAATGCCCATCCATCTTGAGTGATTGCCTCAAAATCATATGCGAAGAATAAGTTTCCAGGCTTTGGGCCGGCGCTGGAATATGTTTTGAATACGATGTCAGGATCTAACTTTCCCTTTAGCTTTAAATTTTCCAAATAGGCAGTTAGTAGAATGCTAACAGAACCTCCTTGACTGGGTTCCAGA
>JAQXBM010000022.1 GCA_029252405.1 Crocinitomicaceae bacterium | reverse complement strand
TGTTTTCAACGCGGATTATTACGGTTCAATTGATGAAACAGAAAAGATGATCGAGGAGTATTTGAATTTACTCGAAGTACATCGATCTTATGTGAACGATGTTCAGCGCGTACTTTCCCGCCAGATTGATTTTTCTGAGGAAGATTCTCCTGAGTATGAATTATTGAAGGGAGCACTCATTGAACGCAGTCAGAAAAATCCGAGCAGCACAACGTACGCTGAGATGTTGACGTGGCTTTTTATTCAACGCCAGAATTTTGCGGCCGCTTTCGTTCATGTAAAAGCACTCGATAAGAGAATGGATGGTCGCGGTCAATACGTATTCAATCTTGGAACAATCTGCGTTGAAAACAAAGATTTCTCTACCGCAAAAAAGTGCTTTGAGTACCTCATGAATGGTAAAGATGAACTCTACGCGATTCGTGCACAAAATGCACTGCTGAACGTTCGATTTTTGCAAGTCACAACTCAACGCGACTTCACGGTTACCGAACTCGACGAGACGATAACCGCGTACAAGGAAGCACTGGAAAGAGTTGGAACGAATTCGAGTTCACTCCCACTGGTTTTGGAACTCACGCACATTCAGGCATTTTACGCAAACAACTCGAAGGAAGCAATTTCAACATTAACGAACGCCTTGGAAATTCCTGGAATCTCGATGATGCAGAAATCAGAAGTGAAGATGCAATTGGCTGATGTTCATGTTTTAGATGGCGACATTTGGGAAGCAGCACTACTCTACAGTCAAGTGGATAAAGATTACAAATTCGAAGCGATCGGTCACGAGGCGAAATTCAAGAATGCGCGCATTTTCTATTATGATGGCGAGTTCGATTACGCTCAATCTCAATTGGATGTACTGAAACAAGCGACGACAAAATTGATCGCCAATGACGCTTTGAATCTTTCATTGATGATCACAGATAATTACGGTCTCGATAGTAATTACATCGCGATGAATTGGTTTGCACGAGCTGATTTACTCATTGAACAGCACCAGTACGATAGAGCTTTTATGTATTTCGATAGCATAGTTGAGGAATATCCTGCTCACAGTTTGGGAGATGAAATTCTGATGAAAAAGGCACACGCGTATAAACTTCGAGGTGAGTGGAACAAAGCCGTTGAGTCCTTGGACGAATTAATGAAGTATTATCCAACGGACATTCTAGCTGATGACGCTCTATTTCAATTGGGCGAAATCTACGAAAACAACTTATTGAATCCTGACAAGGCGAAAGAATACTACCGAAGAATTTTGTTTGATCACAAAGGAAGTTTGTATACTGCGGAAGCTCGGAAGCGATTCCAGAAGCTGCGTGGTGAAGGGAGTTTGTTGGATTAGAAACCGATATCTGAACGGAGACAATGACGAAGGTTTTGAGAACGGGGTTCGACTCCGCTCACCCCTCGGACATGCTGCATGTAGATGATCTAACAATCGATTTAACATTTCTTCAGAAAACGTCTGTAAGAATATCAATCTCCCTTCGAACTAAACGAAAAACACATTTATTATGAAACTTCTCACCATTCTCCTTATTAGTATTTCGATGATGTCTTGCGCTCAATCGGATTCACACAGTTCAGATTCCGATCACGATGCCAACGCTTCAGCGATGAATCAGGATTTAGACTCTCTTCAAACGGCCTATTTCGCAAGTGGATGTTTCTGGTGTGTTGAAGCCGTTTTTGAATCTGTAAAAGGTGTTCAAGAAGCGGAATCGGGTTATTCTGGTGGTGCGTCGAAGAATCCGACTTACGAAGAAATTTGCACAGGAAAAAGTGGTCATGCTGAAGCCGTGAAGGTTTACTATGATGAGGATATCGTTTCGTACGAAACCTTAGTTGATGTATTTTTCAATTCGCACGACCCTTCAACATTGAATCGTCAAGGGCCGGATGCGGGAACACAATACCGCTCTGCGATTTTCTACGAGACAGATGAGGAACGAAAAATTGCCAAGGAAGCAATTAGAGAACTTCGTTTAAGCGGGACGAAAGTTACAACAGAACTTACTCCGTTAGATGTATTCTGGATTGCTGAGGATTACCACCAAGACTACGAGAGAAATCACCCGAATCAATCGTATATTCGAGCGGTTTCTATTCCGAGGTTGAATGCGTTTAAGGCGAAAATGCCGGAGGTGTTGAAATAGCACTTCGGCTCCGCTCAGTGCCCGTGGTGGATTAAACTAATTGAAGAATCGTTCTAATCAGGAATCCATTCAAGGGCAAAGCGATCCAGAAAACCAATTACAGTTTCGCTCTCAATCTTTCTTTCAGTTCCGAGTTCCACTCATCTTGAAGGATGCTTGCAATAATGCTGTTTCTTCTTCCTGTTGGGCTTGTGCAATTGCTGCGTAAAACGCCCTCAACGGTGCAACCAATGCTTTTCATGGCGGCTTTACTTCGTTCATTGTCGTTATCCGCGCGGAATTCAACGCGGTCAAACCCAAGGTCTTCGAAAGCAAATTGGAGCAACAGAAATTTACAGTTTTTGTTGACACCTGTTCCCTGCGCAGTTTTGCAATACCATGTGTACCCCATCTGAACGGTATTGTGTTGCGGTTGATAATCGTAAAAACGCGTACTTCCGACATATTTATTCGTTCTTTTATCGAAGACAATGAATGGATAAGCGGTTTCCTTCTTCTTATCGGCAAACGCGTGATCCATGTACTTTTTCATGTTTTCAGACCCGGCTGCTGAGAGCAAAGAATACTCCCATAGTGTGGGTTCGTTGATTGAAAATTCTTCAAGGATTTCAAAATCTTCTAGTCGCAATGGGCGGAGAAGAACTCTGTCATTTTCTAAGATGTAATCGTGGGAAAAGTCAAGTGTATTCATATAATGAAATTTCGTTTGGCCATTGTGCGCTCTGGGAACTCTAACTCTGTGAATCCGAATTGTTGATACAAGCCCTGGGCGTCCATCGTTCGGAGGAACCAATTTTCGACATCTACTAAATCAGGATCTTGCATAATGGCCTGCATGAGCGCTTTGCCATAGCCGTTTCCTTGATACTCTTCCAGAATGAAAACATCCATTAAGTAGGCGAAGACTGATTGATCACTCACCACGCGTGTGAATCCAATTTGTTTTCCCTCCGAATAAACCGCGAAGCACATCGAATGTTCAATGCTTTTTTTGATCGTTTCAGCAGATCGAGTTTTCGCCCAATAGCTGCTTTGAAGGTACTCGATAATCATTTGTCGATCGAGCTTAGATTTATCCGTGGAAATTAACATCTCTGGCATCCAGTTGATTTAACAGACAAGAAACGAAAATAATGCCAGTGTTAAAAAAACTATTTCCAAAAAAAATCCACGTGTTGGTTAGGTTTTGTTGATTGATGAACACTTACAATTGGATGCGACAATTTTTCAAAACCCAACTATCGTCCATTGAAGGATTTCAACAAGAGCGGGAGAGCGAACAAGTATTGTAAACATCCGATTGGAATACTGCATCAGTCAGCTTTTTTTTGCAGTGATCACTATAAATTTAATCATATGAAAAATTCATTCTATTTAGTTCTTTTGATTCTAATTTGGTCGCCTGTTTCCTTTTCTCAAGAATGCTACCCTGATGAAAACGGTCATTACATGTACTACGTGAACATGAATCAGGAGAAAGTACCAGATAGTTTCAACAAAGACGATTTACTAAAACTAATTGGAAATCAGCAAGGCGACAAAGAGTCTATTAAGTTCTTGGAAAAGAACATTTCAAGTGCATCAAAATCATTTCCGACCAGCAAGACCGAGTTCTTACAGCGATCGGTCACCGTTTACAGTAAGCGAAATGATCTTAGTAAACAGCTCAGCACCTTCAAAAAACTCTTCAATCTCGTTGAATTCATTTGCGAACCAAAGGAAAAACTGCTGTACGAACCGAATGATTTCGAACTAAACAACGATACACATGCCAGTGCCCATTTGAAGTTAATTAAAGCAACTGGTGCATGGGATTATAGCGTGGGTGACTCGCGAATTCTTATTGGAATTTTGGACACTTACCTCAAAACTGACCATAATGATTTACAACATAAAATCAGTCAGGTTGTGACGAATTATGGCGCAAACGGAATATATGCGTATCATGGCACAGCTGTCGCGGGTTGCGCGGCTGCTGATACAGACAACGGTACAGGCATCGCATCTTCTGGCGGACATTCGAATTTCGTTTTTTCTTCTCAAATGGGTAACGATAATGCTGTTTTGCTTATGTCGCAAATGCCAGGCGTCCGTGTTATAAATATGAGTTGGATTAATACATGTTCTTACTCTTCCACACAAGAACAGCTGTACCAAACGATTCTTGACATTGAAAATGTTGTTCTGGTTGGAGGAGCTGGAAACAATAACGATCATTGCGGTAGTAACAATTACGTATATCCGGCATCGCATCCATCCGTTTTATCTGTGAGCTCAGTAGGACATTTATCTAATCGTGGGTACGTAGATCCTATTTACGGAGCCAACAACTGGAAAGATGTTCATCCACAAGCGATCAATAATCCTGCGTCGACACATCACCACAATGACCGAGTAGCACTCTGTGCTCCTGGCTACAATGTTAAAACAACGAATATCAATGGCTCCTACGGTGGTGTATGGGGGACATCCTTTGCTTCTCCTCAAGTGGCGGGTGTTTGTGCACTCGTTGCTGGGATTAATCCATGTTTGACTGCAACTGAAATTCGCGACATCGTAACATCAACAGCTGATCCCTATATCTATGCTTTACCCGAAAACGCACCTTTTATCGGCTTGCTGGGTTCTGGTAGACTTGATGCTGAGCAAGCTGCGAAAAAAGCAATTGACCTAGGTACTGAGTTTGTTCAAAACAAGTACTACACGGGAACCCAGGTTGAAACGGCAGAAACTGACCTCCTATCAGGATACAATATCACCAATACAATCCCTTTTGGTTTGATAACCATTGAATCCGGAAGCGATATAACCTTTCGTGCCACTCATAAAATTGTCCTTGGAGAAGGACTCATCATCAAAAATCAATCAACTTTCAAAGCAGAGATTTACGACTCTCCTTGCTTCTAATCACTAACATTTAAACATTCAATTATCATGAAAATTTCAAATTTATTATCTGCATTTATCTTGACATTCGTTTCTTTTTCTTCGTTCTCACAACTTCAAGTAAGGAATGATGAGTTCATTCAAATTGGTTACGACGATTACAGAACCTTGACCTTTGGCATCGAGAGCAATGTCCCTAATAATGGACGCTACGCACTTGAACATTGGAACAATGGTTTAAACTTCTGGAAACCTTGGCCAACATCAAATACGGCGAACTTCATTCTTTTCCTTCGCGATGACAACCACATAGGAATGGGAACTCAGGGCTCTTCAAGTTACCGATTGGATATTGCCGGTAGCGCAAGAAGCTGGGGCTGGTATACAACTTCAGATGAACGATTGAAAGAAAAAGTTGCACCCATCAAAAACAGCTTGGCGTTGATTCAAAAATTGAACGGAGTGAGTTATTACTATCGCGCGACTCAAGACAAATATGCTGGCGTCAATAAAAATGACATCAGCGAAATCAAAGCAAAGACAATTGCTGCCGACAAGGACGGAGTTGAAGTAGGTGAAGCGCACATTGGCTTTTTAGCCCAAGAAGTTCAGGAGGTAATCCCAAGCGCTGTGAAAAAACAGGAAGATGGATTATTGAGCATCAATTACAACGAGTTAATTCCCATCCTTGTTGAAGCAATTAAGGAACAACAGCAGGAAATTGAGGAATTAAAAAAACAAATTAAAGGAAAGTAGCCTTCATTGAGCCTGAACTGAAACACCGTGCATTTAGTGCGCGGTGTTTTTTTTGTATGTAGGAGGTTTACCTCCTCCTATTCGCCAACAAAGGTGGTGGCTCCCCATTAAAAGGATTCCAACGACTAATACTTTTCGCTTGCATTCCTGATGCTTTCATGATGGCGCGATCCCCATATTGCTTTCGAATGTTGTCCATTGCTTGGTACAAAGCCAAAATGTTCGGGTCTTCAAACAAGGTGATTTGGTGCGCTCCCTCAACAATGTGACTGTAACGAACCCCAATCAATCGAACCAAAACACGCCGATTGTACAAGCGCTCATACAATTCCAAAACAATGGGAATGATGATATGATCAGCTGCGCTGTATGGAATTTTCTTCTGCAGCGTATACGTTTGAAAATCAGAATAACGGATTTTGACTGTGATGCACGCCGTTAATTTATTGGCTCTTCGCAATTGAAAAACGAGGTTCTCCGCCATCGCCACCATGATTCCTTTGAGTTTATCAACGTCGATGGTGTCGCGATCAAATGTGCGCTCGGTAGAAATGGATTTACGTTCGTGATACTGAACAACGGGAGCATTATCAATTCCATTTGCTTTTCTCCAGATGGTCGTTCCGTTCTTCCCAAAAACACGTTCCATTACCTCGATTGGCATTTCCTGAACAGACTCAATTCTCTTCACGCCTAAATCGCAGAGCATTCGATAGGTTCGATCGCCCACCATAGGAATTTTCTTCACGGACAAAGGCGCCAGAAAGGGTTTTTCCGTTCCATTTTCAATCATGATTTGATTGTTTGGCTTCGCCTCTCCTGTCGCGATTTTGGATACGGTTTTATTAATCGACAAACCAAAAGAAATCGGTAAGCCACTTTCTTTGATGATGCGCTCTCGAAGTTCTTGCGCAAACTGGTGACAGCCATAGAATCGATCCATACCCGTTAAATCAATGTAGAATTCGTCTACCGATGTTTTCTCATACAAGGGCACCGACTCCTTAATGATATCGGTAACAGTTTTCGAAAATTTCGTGTAGACTCCTGAGTTTCCACGCAGGATAATTGCCTCGGGACAGAGTTGCTTTGCCATTCGCATGGGCATTGCTGAATGAACACCAAACTTCCGTGCTTCGTAACTGCAGGCAGCAACAACTCCACGGTCGGAAGTTCCGCCAATCATGACGGGTCTGCCATTCAAACGACTGTCGATTAGTCGCTCGCAGGAGACGAAAAAGGTGTCAAGGTCCATGTGTACTATTGATCTCATTTTTTTGGGGAGTTCTGGGCTTCTGACTTCGGCTCCGCTCAGCCAGCGCCCTGGGTTTTTAGTAGTTAAATCTAAAGGAAAGTTGGACATCGAGCGGAGCCGAAGTCCGAAATCTACGAAGCCAAGTTTTGAGCTTCCTTACTGGCCTTCACCTCTGCTTGCGCGATATTCGAGCGACTCCATTGGTGCGTCCTTCGATTGGTCGTAACAACACCACCCGCCTTTTCTTCCATCGCTTCCGAGTAGCGTGGATCTTCAATTATGCTCATCTTTTCCATCGAAATGGCTTGGATGTTCGTGCAATCGTACTCCATCAAAACGGTTCCGTAGACTTTGTAAACACCCTTGCCCCGGAAGGGAAACTGTGCGGCAATTTGTGGGAAGTGAACCGTATCGAGCCACTCCCCTTCTTCATCCAACAGTGTACCGAAAAACATGCGTTCTCCCTTCGAGGTAGTTGTCTTTTTAGCGTGAATCAAATACCCCTTAATCCATACATTTTGGTTTTCGTAGCGATGTAAATCTTTCGCCAAAATGAAAGGTGTGGGATCAGGTCGGACAATTGTGAATGGGCTAAAAAGCGGGAAATTCAATAGCTCCATTTGATCAAAAATTGCTTCTTCCTGTGTGTGAGAGAGAGCCGGTATTTGGTATTCTTTTGGTGCGAATCGGAAAAGGTCTCGTGGTGAAATTGGGTTCACTGATTTACTGACCTTCAAGTGTGCTTCCCAAAGCAGCGTTCGTTTGTCTTTTCCCGTAAATCGAAAAGCATCCATGCGCATCAACAGAATTAGTTGTTCGATGCCAACGGGAATCCGTTCCAGGAAATCATTCAGATCTTTAAACGGACCATTCTGAATGCGCTCCACGGTAATCTTCTTTCCCATTTGGCTATCAAACGACTTAATGAGATGAAATCCCAAGTAAATTTTATTGCCTTCAATTACCGTCATCAACTGACTATTATTCACACAGGGAGCAAAGATGATCCCTCCAAATTTTCGTGCTTCTTGGATATAGAGCTCCGTGCTGTAAAAACCTCCATAATTGTTGATGGTCGCCACCATGAATTCCAAGGGGAAATAGGCCTTCAAAAACAAACATTGATAACTTTCCACTGCGTAAGAAGCAGAGTGACCTTTCGCAAAAGCATACCCAGCAAAGCTTTCCGTTTGTCGCCATACTTCAGCAGTGAGTTCTGGAGAATGCCCTTTCTCTTCAGTACAATTCTTGAAAAATTTGTTTTTAACCGCTTGAAACTCTTCTCTGGATCGGAATTTCCCAGACATTCCACGGCGCATTTTATCCGCTTCACCAAGTGTCAATCCCGCGAAATGATACGCCACTTTGATGACATCCTCTTGATAAACCATCACCCCAAAAGTTTCAGGCATGAGCTTGAGCAATACTGGATTGGCGTCGTTTCTTCGTTCTGGATGTCGAAAACGTTTGATGTATTCACTCATCATTCCCGACTTGGCAACACCAGGGCGAATGACCGAACTCGCAGCGACCAATCCGAGGTAGTCATCCACCTGCAGTTTGCGCAGCAACATTCTCATCGCCGGAGATTCCACATAAAAACAACCGATTGCATTTGCTTCTCGCAACATTGTTTTGATCCGCTCATCACTCTTGAATTGACGCATGTTGTGAATATCAATTTCTCCTTGATCTGGACGATTGTAACCAATAATCTCCAGTGTATCTTTGATTTTCCCTAGTCCACGCTGACTCAAAATATCGAACTTATAAAGCCCGACATCTTCCGCTACGTGCATGTCAAATTGCACCGTTGGATACCCTTTTGGAGGAAGAAATGTCGCCGTGAAATAATGAATGGGTTTCTCCGCGATCACAATTCCACTCGCATGTACACTTAAATGACTTGGAAAACCATGAATATAGTGTGCGTACTTCACCACAAGATCTGTTAAATGCGTTCGCTGTGAAGGATGCAATCGATCTTTCGTCAATAAATCAATTTCTTCTTTGGGCAAACCGAACACCTTACCCAACTCGCGCAAAACAGCCTTTCGCTGGAAGGTATTGTATGTCGCGACGAGTGCTACATGGTCAAATCGCTCAAAAATATAACGCGTCACATCGTCTCGATCTTTCCATGAAAAATCAATGTCGAAATCGGGTGGATTTGTCCTGTATAAATTGATAAACCGCTCAAAATAGAGATCGAGTTCTATGGGGTCGACATCGGTTATTCTGAGCAGATACGCAACAACACTGTTCGCGCCACTTCCTCGGCCTACGTAAAAATATCCCTTGGATCGCGCATATTTCACGATATCCCAGTTCATCAAAAAGTACGAAACGAAGCCCATTTTTTTGATGGTATCGAGTTCTTTGCTGATGCGGTTAAAAATCTCCTCTGTTGGAACGGGATAGCGGTATTTCAGTCCTTTTTTGCAGAGCTTGAGCAACAAATCCATGTCTTCCTCTACCGAGCCTGTGTAGGTCTTTTGGTTCTGGGGTTCTTTATCATCGGAAAGATCGAAATCGATGGTGCTTTCTTCTAAGATCCGTCGTGTATTTCGAATGATTTCTGGGTACCCTTCAAACAACTGAATCAAGCGCCCGAGCGGCAACATTTGATCACTCGGAAACGCCTGTTCAGTACTTGGCAACTTGCTCAATAGCGTATTTAAATCTATGGCACGAAGTAAACGGTGCGCATTGAAATCTTTCTTTGTTCGAAAGGTAGCAGGTTGCAAAATGACCATTTTATCCGTGGCACATTTTTGAAGTCGAATACTCGGAATATTCTCAGGTCGCACCCCGATGAATTCATATTCACGTAATGTTCGTTTCTCACCTTTGACATACGGATAAATCGTCCAAACATTCTTTAATTCGGGAGCAGTATAAAGCTCCGTTTCCTCTTTCAGCAAAATAGTGGTTAGGTAATGATTGATTCGTTGGAACCCGTCGTTATTTTTTGCAATCAAGATAAAACGTTGCTGAACACCATTTCTGATGTCTACACCAACTACTGGCTTTATACCACACTTTCGTGCTTCCCGAATGAAGTTCATACACGCTGAAGTAGTATTGATATCCGTTAGCGCAAGAGATGAAATTCCATTTTCCTGTGCTAATTCCACGAGCGTATGAGCGTCAAAAACCCCATAACGCAAACTGTAATACGTGTGCGTATTCAAATACATAATGTTTGATATGTTGTTGTGAGGTTGAGAAACAAATGTATTAAATTTTAATCGTTTTATGATTAATTTCTAATCATTTTATTTAGGTAATTTTGATTTATGACTTGAGTTCTCACGATACTCTGCCCCATCGGTTGATAGGATTCCACGATTGTTCTAATCATATGGAAAAATGTCTGTAAGTCAGTCTCTATATTGTCGTCTAAGGCGAAAAACGATACCAATCTTTAGCTTATCAGTATATTTAATTATGAAATACTTCTCAACGCTTCTATTTTCCCTATTGATCTCAACAGGATTCTCACAGAACGATTTCGATTTCTTCGCGACAGCAGATAATTTCCTTGGAACACATTGTTCTGATGGAAAGGTTGATTATACGGCGGTAAAATCCGATCCAAATCTTCCAAAACTGATTGAATACATCGGCGCGAACGCTTCTCCTGGAGGACAGGAAAAAGCTTACCTGATTAACGTGTACAACTTGTTTGTGATTTCTAAAATCGCGAACAGTTATCCCGTAGGATCACCAATGGACGACAGCGGGTTCTTCACAGACAAGACATTCAATCTAAATGGAGAAAAAACTTCATTAGACTACCTTGAAAACGGCATCCTTCGAAAGGAACATACTGATCCACGTCTGCACTTTGCACTTGTTTGTGGCGCTTTGGGATGTCCTCCAATCACCAATTTTGCCTATCGCACAGAATTCTTGGATACGCAGCTCGATCAGCAAGCGAATTTAGCATTGAACAATTCAGCGTTTGTTTATTCAACAGATGATAGTAAAACAATCTATTTATCCGAGATTTTCAACTGGTACGAAGAAGATTTTGGGAAGAATAAGAAAGAAGTGATTGCCTACATCAATGGGTTTAGAACAGATAAGTTTGATGATAGCTACCGCGTCCAGCACTACCCGTACGATTGGACGCTGAATGATGCAAATGCCTCAAAACCGACAGAAGGAGGATCAACAGCTCCAAATCCAACGGATAATGGAACGAATCTTCAAACCTTTACAGCCGGAAGTTTATTGGGGAAAGGAAAGTCGGATTTTACGCTTTTCAATACACTTTACACTCAGGATCACGGCGAATGGATGGGATCACGCTTTGGTGGTAGCCGAGAGACATTTGTCACACATCTATTTCAATATACCTTGGGAGTTACCAAAAACAAGCGCATCAACTTAGGAGTGGATGTGAATTTTAGATATTCTGGACGTTCGAGCGACACGACATTATCAGGCGTTTCTACTGCGTTTTCGTTCCGCAATAACGACACAGCACGTGTAGGCGTTACATCGGTTGGATTGCGCGTGAAAGTTCAACCGTTTAAGAATGTCTCTGATTTCTCGATTCAAAGTACATTCCTCATACCAACTATCGAAGACCCAGAAGGAAGATCTGCGGACCTCAGTCAAGGTATTACAGGATTGTACTGGGCAGATTGGAACCGCTACACGTGGTGGAATCAGATCTTTTATTCGAAGACATGGGGTGATTTCCAGTTGTTTACTGAAGTCGATCTTTGGTTTCGATTCAGACGAAATGAAACGCAAATTAGCATGTTAGACATTCCAGCGAGTGCATTCCTGAGCTATTTTCCTACCAAGAAGATTACGGTATACGCGATGACTCAGCACGTACATCGATTCACGAATAATATCGCTCCAAATGATCCAATAATCAACGATCCGGTTGGAGTTTCGATGAATTATACTGCTTCAGGAGTAGGGTTTAAATATCAATTCTTACCAAACTTGAACGTCGAATTATTGTACACAAATTTCTGGCGTGGACGTAATTCAGGTCTTGGAAATACCCTTAACTTAGGTGTCAAATTTTTGACTAAGTGATCCGAATTGTTTGTCTATTCTTATTGACTCTATGTTTTCAAGAAGCTTACTCGCAGCAAATTAAATCCATTTCCTTCGCTGGCCTGACCATTACGAAGGAAGATTACTTGCGCGACATCATTTCCTGTAAGGAGAGCGGTGAGTTCATGGACAAGCAGTTTAAGGATGACATCTTCTTATTGCGAAATCTCAATCTCTTTTTTCAAGTCGAAGGAAGCGCGGAAACGACAGATTCTGTTTCCTACAATTTGACATTTACCATTCGCGAAGCCAATTATTTGTACCCCATTATTTCCATTTCCGGATTTGATGATCAGTTGAAATTGCAATTGGGTGCGAATCACATTAACTTTTTGGGGCGCGCGCAGTCCATCGGCGCTTTGTATCAATTTTATGATCGCCACTCGCTTTCTCTTTTTCACACAGCAAAACGTCACTCCAACCAAAATACAGGACACGAATTCGCACTCGCCAAGTACTCCACCATTGAACCCTTGTATTTCGCAGATTCAACAGGGGTAGATACAGTGAGCTCCTTCAATTTTGACAATTACTCTGTTTCTGTTGGGGGTCATTATTGGCTCGGGCGTTACACCAATGCCGGTATTGGTGCTGCCTACATGTACGAAGACTATTCACAGCGCGATGATGCCTTTGATTTATTCGGACAAAAGCGTTTCAATTTTAACAAGCACCAACTGCGATTGCATGTAGAGACAAACCGCGTTGAGTATTTATTTGAACGTTTGGAAGGCTGGAAAGCTCGCGTCTACGGTGAATGGATCAAAACCTATTCGGATAATGCGCCAAGCTTCTTGAAACTTCAGTTGAGCGGAAGCTACTACAAATTGGTTGGAGAACGTGGAAATCTCGCCGCATCTGTGCGTATCGGGACCTCAAGTAATGAAGAAAGTCCTTTTGCTCCATTCGTGCTAGATGGATTCTTAAACGTGCGCGGAATTGGTAACCGTGTTGAGCGCGGAACGGCAGAAATTGTTGTTAACGGTGAGTACCGTCATTCACTTTGGCTGCACAAATATGTAACCTTGCAATCTGCGGCATTTTTTGATTACGGAGCGCTGCGCGAAGCTGGCAAATCATTCAATACCTTTTTTGATGATGAAAACCCGAGCCTATTTTTGGGAGCTGGCCTACGTTTCAACCTAAATATTCTCTATAAGACATGCATCCGTATCGATTATTCGGTTAATCCTTTCGATCCTTCTCAGCGTGGTTTCACCTTCGGATTTGGACAATTTTTCTAAAAAATTACACTTAGTTTACATTTTTGTGTCATTTTTCTCTTATATTTGTTTCAGTAAAGCTGAAGCTATTAGAAAAATTGTGAAACTCCCCTCTAATAATCAGTTGGTGAAGTTGACACTTTGTTTAAAGCGTAATAGTGGTTAGAGTGCAGAGCACAAATATCCATGGTAAATGATCCCTCATTTCGATTGGAATGTCAACTTCCCAATTTCATGCACCTACGTAAGTGATTTGGTTAAGTTAGGTATATGTCATAACGCGTAGAGCAGTACTTGAAAGGCCGCCTGTCTATTGATAGGTGGTCTTTTCTGCTTTGGCTCGCCTCACTTGGGTCGTTGGAATATTTGATTGTCCGATTGTCCGATTGTCCGATCGCTAGACTTTCTGGTTTTCCGAGGAAGTTGGGACTTGGGTGTATTTGTTTGGTGTTTTGGCGCCTTTAACAGTCTACAAGCTGAAGTTCCATCGGGAAAAGCTATTGCAGCATACATCTGCTGTTAGCGAGCTAGGCGCAGCTGTTATTCGCAATGACCCTTTCTCCTCTAGAAGCTGTCGCTTTTCGCCCTAGGCGGGAATTTCGCACTGTGAAATGAGCTTCGCGCTAGTGATAGGAGCGGCAGCTCTAGGGTTACATCCCTAGACTATAGCGGATAGCACGCCCGAGAGCCCTCCATTTGACAAGCAGCCCACATGGCTTAATCATCTTTGGTGTTCTAACCATTGGGCACAAAAAAAAGGCCTTCTCAATGAGAAGACCTTTTCAAAATTAGTGGTTGAATTACTCAACAATAATTTTCTTAACAAGTTGCTGTTCTCCAGCAAGAACTCTTACGAAGTACATTCCAGCAGGTGCATTACCTAATGAGATGTTTTCAGAGTGATTTCCTTGAACTGTTCCAGGAGTGTTTTCGTAAACGATAGCTCCTAACATGTTCTCAACTTGAACTGTAATATCAGATGATCCTAATACTGTCATGTCGATAGTGAAATCTCCTTTAGATGGGTTCGGGTAAACCGAAACATCACCGTTCAAGAACAAATCATCTAATCCGATAGTAGACAACGCTACTGTATCAGTGTAAGTATCAGATCCACACTCGTTAGTAACAGTCAATGTTACTGTGTAAGTGATTGTGTTACTGTACGCGTGGATTGGATCAGTTTCTGTTGATGAGTTACCATCACCGAAGTCCCAATCGTACGTTGTAGTTCCAGATGTAGTTGACGTATTTGTGAAGATCGCTGTTGCGAACGACGTAGTAGATGTAAATCCAGCTACTGGCGCAGTCAACTCTTCAACAGTTACAGACTCTGAACCTGATCCACAAGCATCAGTGATGTCCAATGTGTAAGTTCCACCTGCAGTCACTGTTAATGTAGAAGCAGTTGAACCTCCTGTCCAAGAGTAAGTATCAGCCATCATGCTAGATGATAATGTTGCTGAACCACCAGTACAGAATTGTAACGTGTCTGCCACTAAGAAGCTTGTGTAAACGTCAGCTGCAGCAGAAATAACTACTGTATCAGCTCCTGATCCACAAACACCTGCAATTGATACATCGTATGTTCCTGGAGTTGAAACCCAGATAGACAATGTAGTGTCTCCAGTTGACCACATGATCATGTCACTTGGTGAACCAGCTGACAACTGAACGCTGTCTCCTGTACAAATTGAAGCATCAGCTCCTAAGAACTCAGAGCTCAATGGAGAGAACTCATCAGCACCGATGTCTGGAGTCGCAGCACGTGGCTGACCATCAAAATCAACTGTTACATCAGGATGCGCTGTTCCAGCTCCATCCAATGTATCTGCACAAACGTGAAGATCAGTATTTGAGTGGTACAATGGATCGTTATCCATACTGTTTGCATCGAAACCAGAGGCTGTTTGCCAATCTGCCAATGTCAATTGATCAGCACCGAAGTAACCAACGTTTCCACCCGGTGAGTGAATGTTGTTGTAATCCATTTCAGATATTGAGAAAGCACTGTTAACGTAAACCCCGTAACCAGCAGTGTAGTTTACGAAGTTGTTGTTCGTTACTGTTGTAGCTCCACCGCTAGTTGCGTAGTAACCACGAGAGAATCCACCACCTTCAGAAACAAGAATGTTGTTTCCGTAGATATCCATAAATCCAGAGTTCGTTGAGTAGATACCGTACTCAGAAGCAGTACTTCCTGGTCTACCAGCCTGAACCATATTGTTTGATACTAACCCTCTATTAGAAGCAGCACCATCACATTGTCCAAGGTATAGAGCATATCTCCATCCAAATGTTCCTTCACCATATACACGGTTTCCAGACATATTGAATCCACCATCACAGTAGTAGAAGTAGATACCGTAACTTGTCCCTGTGTAAGTAGACGCACTGTGAACGTGGTTGTTTGTAAACGTTGCATCCAATGTATAGTACAATTGAGCTCCGTAGTAGTAGTTATCTAAGAATTCGTTTCCATCAAACACTACATTTTCAGATAAAGATGCTGTTCCAGCTCCGTACCAGTAAACTCCGTAACTTCCTCCTTCGATTAAGTTATCGATAAAAGAACAGTTATTGTTGATGTTACCTGACGCAGACCAAATTACACATCTGTTAGTAGATGTTGTAGTACTAACATTCGTTAAGTGACATCCTTCAATTGTGTTCCAGTCAGAACCACCTTGGAAATCCAAAACGCGAGCGTAAGTCACACCTGTATTCTCCATAGTTAAATCTTCGAATGCGAAGTAATCAGCTTCGTTGAATGCTACAACGTAGTTTTGATCGAATAATGTAGCTGCGAAAGTAAGTGTTGCCAAAGCAGGATCTCCTGATTGACCACGGAATGTTACTGTGTTCGCAGCGCTCATTCCAATTACTGGTCCGAGAACCACTTGCTCGTTGTAAACTCCATCTTCAACATCGAAGATCACTGGTCCACAAACTCCAAAAGTAGTCAAGTCGGCAACTGCTGATGTGAAATCAACATATGCTCCTGTAGCTCCAATTGTGTAAGTTCCTGACAAACCTGTTGATAAACCTATTAAAGAAGAATTATCGTTACCTGCACCAGAAGGAAATTCAGCAATACCATTCGGCAAATCTGTGTAAGCGATCAAATCATCACCAACTCCGTAAGAAACTGTTCCAAGAAACACAGTAGTTGCAGCTCCAGGTGCCAAAGAACCTGTCCACGCTACTACAGTCTGAGGTGCAGCGTTCCACAACCAGTTAATGTCAACAGATGTCAATGTATCAGTTCCGAAGTTTGTCAACTCAACAGAAACTGAATCGTTGAATGCACATGTTGGTACAGCAGGATTAACAAATGCTGAAATACCAGCATCGTTTTGCAATAGATCATAAATAAGAACATCATCAATAGCAAAGTCACCGTAGAAGTTCGTTGGGTTTTCGTAACGGATACGTACAGTAACCACACCTGTGAAGGCTCCCAAAGAAACTACTTGCTCTTGCCATAAATCTTGGTTATCAGTCCAAGCTGGAACTACGTCTAAAGTCCAAGTTGTACCTCCGTCTTCAGAAACATCAACGTGTGCCGTTCCCATTGACTGACCCAACATGTGGTACCAGAATGTGAATTGGATATCGTTTGATCCTGTCAAATCAATCGTTGGCGATAATAAATGCCAAGAGTTTGATCCAGTATAACAAGGATTAGACGTCTCTGCATATAGATATCTACCTGAAGAAGTTCCAGGATTGTAATCTGTAGAAGGACCCGTTTGAGATGATGAAGTACCACCAGTGTCAGAAGAGAAATCTCTGTTTGCTGTGGCAGCGTTCACCCAGTTGTCTTGAAGCGCACAAGTCGATGTACACGACCCACCACATTGGGCAAATGCTTCAAAATCCTGTGTATACGGGAATGTTGTTATCTGCGCTGTAGCGACACTCGGAACAATCAACCCGACAACCGCTAGAACGGATAATAGTAGAAGTTTTTTCATAATAGTTTTTTTGTTACAAATGCAAAGGTAGGAATTTTAGGGTTAGTGAAAAAATTGAATTTAAACGGTTTAGGAAGTAATATGTGAAATTCAACATATTTCTAACGGATGGATAAGATTTTAACACGAGGTAAAGTGAAGCTTTCGCAGTACTTACGGGGGATAGTTATTGTCTCTTAGACAAATAGTGGGTGTTTGATCTTTTGATAATTCTTTTTTTCCTAGGCGATTCGCGTCAAATTAATTATTCAGAAAAAAACAGTTCATCAGCCAGAACTAATATGGAGCTTTTATTGCACCGAAAAAATCACTGTTCTAGTTTGATTCTCATTTGAAGCCTGGATTAAATAATTCCCACATTCCAACTCACTTACCTCAATCACCTGATTTTTTCCTGCCAAGAAGTTAGTTGTATGGATTAATCTTCCCGTCATATCATAAACGGTGATCGTATAGCCAATTGCGTCTTCCCAAGAAATCGTTAGATAATCATTCGCTGGATTCGGGTATACTATAAGGTGTGAACTTGTTCCTACTTCTTCAACCCCTACACTCGATGTGTCGACCCAAATATCAAACGCATATTCAGGATGATCAATAAATGGATTTCGGTTGTTCTGATATTGATAATATATAATGTCATTACGATTTCGCTCCCAATCGTCCACTGGATCATCCAAATGCCATTGATACAAATCCGAGAACTTCGCGTGAATAGGCAAGTTCGTTAAATCGTCGGCAGGGATGGAATCAATCAACTCCAAGTCTAATTCCCCGTTTGTTCCTTCGTACCGAACGGCCATATAAAAAATCATGCGAGCAACATCCCCTTTAACCTGGTCATTTGGTTTCCACACCCACGAACTGGAACTTAAATAGCTTCCAGTTGCACCGCTCCCATCGATATATTCCTCTATGCACTCACCAAACCAACGGTTCGCTCTGGCTGCGTTCACAGAAATATCACATGGACGAATTGCGTGCACATCAGTTCCAACGCCCGCGGATGTATTAAAATCGCCACGCGATCTGGGCCAAACATGTTCACGGTTCCACCCTGCACCATTCGCATACTCCTGTGGGCCATCAACAGACCAACTTGAATACAGAAGGATTACGTTGTTCGGATTTGCCGTGTCTTTGTCCGTTTCTTTCAAAATATCCCAAACATCGGTGCCCGAGCTCGTATAGGGGAATTCTGTGTGATCATCAATAATAAGATGAAGTCTTTCCTTTAGTGAATCGCCTGTAAAGCCAAGGGCAGAGTCGTAATATCCTGGAGGAATCTGAGCATAGGATACGTAGCCGATGGAAATGAGAACGATTGCTAAAAGAACTTTCATTTAGCAAAGGTACGTCATTCTGCGATAAAGAATTCAAATGAAGGTCCACATACGTACCGTGGGCAACACTCTTTTTGTTTTGCAAAGCAATTACAGTTCCCCTTCGATTTAGATCAATTTGTCCCTGGCTTCACAAATCAAAATAGAGCGTTAAAAAACAAACGTTTGTACTTCGACTGGCTCAGCAACCACGATGGTTTTTGCGCTCTATTTTTCGATTTAAAAGGATTCATTCCTGAAAACGTATTAGTACACCCAAAACCCCAAATCTTTCACTAGAATCGAGATTTAATGCCTTAAAACCCTTTTGAAACGTAAAATTGAGCTAAGGAGGATTCATCCGACGATTATGGACATAAATGTCAAACAACGATTGTAAAAAGCCCTCACGGCTTGAGTGAAACAGTAGCGCGCTCCTGCGTAGTGGAACGGAGCATGGTAGCAGAACGTCGAACCGAAAAGCGAATTGAGCCGAGGGGAGGAACAAGAAACTGATGAGTTTACGAAAACAGTGAAAGTGACCTCTGAAGGAGACTGGATTCCGCCCGCGAAGCGAGGACAGACAGACGAACTGCACAATGAGTTTGGCGAAGTTTTTCTTTAAAACTGTGACAAGCGAAGCAGCCGAGGCGATCCAGCAGGTGAGCTAAATTAAGTGGCGATGGACGCTAAAAAATGATCAAGCAGACTTGTCAAAGGTGGTTTGGAGTTTTTGCGGACAAAAAAGCAACGACTGAACGAAAGAATGACCGTCGTTGAACAAAACAAGAGCAACAAAAGATGTGGTCACACGGCTTTGTAAACGCTAAAAGCAAAGCACAAAAAACGCCCAGCTACTGCCGGGCGAATTTTTGTGCTTGTCTTTTATGTTTTGTGAGATTAAAGGAATGAAAAAGTGAAGACCGATTACCCGTTTTGAGTTTTACGAAAAAGCTGCACGAACACCTTCATTTTTCCACAAACACTAATATTTTGCAAATGTTTCCTAAATGAAACGATATCTTGCGAGTCTTATGCGACAAGTTTACCACACTTCACTCAAGGAATTAGACCACTATGAATTACTTCCTCCTAAATATTTAAAAACAATCCCAAGAACTAATGTCCACCGTTGGAAACACGATCAAATGGATCGATATGTCGGATCAGAACTAAATAAAATTGCGGATAAGCATACGGATTTAATCAAAACGCTCAATCATTATCCACGTATGTTCTACGCTTATGGAAGCTTGGTGAATACCGTTGTTTCAATTGCCAAAACGACGAACGATTTTTCGAATAAAATGAGATTATCAAAAAAGAAAGTGGTTAAAGCAATAGATCAGACGAAAGAATTAGTTTCAGTTGAAAAAGCTGTTGAACTTTTTGGAATCTCAACCTCGACATTTTACACGTGGGTATCTGATCTAGAGCATTCGTGTACAAAGTCCTTTTTTAATAAGTGCAATCGCATTTATTCCAATCAAATAACACCTCATGAAATTAGAGCAGTAAAAAAAGCTTTGCTTAATCCTGCAACTATTCATTGGAGTATCAAAAGTGTTTTCTTAAAAGGTCTACGGGAAGGAAAAATAACAGTCTCTTTACACACGATTTACAGATTAAATCGTGTACTTGGTATTCGTTGCCCGAAGATGAAAAAGAAATTCAAGAAGAAACGAAAAGTAGGTATTCGAGCGAGCAAACCCAATCAAATTTGGCATACCGACATTACAATTGTGAAAACATTAGATGGTGTAAAGCATTACGCTTATCTGGTCATCGATAATTTCTCTAGAAAATTGCTTGCCTATTCCATTGAAGACAAAGTCTCGGGATTAACAACTGTCAAAACAATTGAAAAAGCGATCAAACATGCAAAAGAAGTATCAAATGACTTATTGAATGTTCAACTAATCGTTGATGGTGGACCTAAAAACAATAATCGAAAGATCGATCAGTTCATCAAAAATTCTGAGGTAAATATTGAAAAATTGGTTGCTCTAAGGGATATTGATTATTCAAACTCAATGATCGAATCGGTCAATAAGATTTTCAGATACTCGTACTTGTTTCCATATCCATCAGATAACAAAGCTGATCTAGAGCTAAATTTTCCAAATCACGTTTATGATTTTAATGATGTCCGTCCTCATGGTCCTTTGAATGGATTAACACCAACAGAAGCATTTCGTGGTGATCGCATGCCTGAAGGTTTTAGAAATAAAATCCTAAAACAAGCACGTCTTGATCGACTTGCGTTCAATCGTGAAAATCAGTGTCAAATTTGCAATAAATAAGAAGTAAACATGAATAAAAGACACGAAAAGTCAGAACTATAATTTTGTGAAGTTTAAAACGATATAAAGAATGGTTCCTTTAGAATCAATGAGATTTCAAATAGGTAAATTCCTTAATTGGAACAGTTGTATCCAGCTGTCTCTAGGGTTGTGCGGCGGGCACAGCCCCATCTCTCATTGACTTCTTCGCATCCTTCTTGTAAATTACCATTCCAATTTTTCCCATCGTTCCATTTTTCATTTGGTGACTATTTTTAATTTTTGGTGAAAAACGGGTGAACAAATTTCTTACTTCAAACGGGGTTTAATGGAAATTAACGGAAGCAAAAAGCCCTCTATCCAGCGGATAAAGGGCTAATGAGCTTTAATGGACTCTACTGAGTGGTCCCACATGGGCTCGAACCATGGACCCCCTGATTATGAGTCAGGTGCTCTAACCAGCTGAGCTATAGGACCAATTCACTTCAATCTATTCCTCAATTTTCGGTGAGCGTGCAAAGTTAGCATACTCCTTGAAATTGTCAACTATTATCTCTCCAACTTTTGAGCAGTGATTACGGGTGCTTCTATCCTTCGCACCTATTCACAGTAATAGGACTTCATTGAAATTGACGAAAACAACTACCCAAAAGACCAAATACTACCGTACACCTACAATTTTTGTCTTTTAATCGAAATGATTTTGAGAAGAAGGATTTCTTTTATATCCTTGACGCGCGATTCAGTTGCATGGGGTCGCTACCAACGAACTAAAACTGCAATGAACACAAACTCCCAACCAATCTTCATCTTAGATGATGAAGAAATTTTCTCTTTTTCCATTGAGCATTATTTACAGAAAGCTGGATATACGAACATTCATCGCTTCGAAACTTCTGAGCAACTTTTCGCCAATATGGATAAAAATCCTGAGGTTCTCATTCTCGACCATTTTCTACAGAACGAAATTGGATTGGATGTAATGGAAGAAGTGAAGAAAACGCATCCTTCAACAAAAGTCATATATCTTTCTGCTCAGAAAACAGCTTCAATTGCGGTTCGTGCGCTCAAACTTGGTGCATTTGCTTATCAGGAAAAGAGCATCACCGATATCCAAAAAATCATTGAATTGATTCAAGCGGAAGAGAACGTTGAGTTCACTGCCGTGAGCCACTAATAGAGCCTTCGGACCGATTAGTTCAAGATCAGTTTTTGAAGAAGAATTCCCAATGCTACGGCAATCAGGATAATGCTGAAAACGCGACGCAATATTTTCCCTGAAAAATAACGCTGTAAGTATGTCCCGAGAAGCACACCAGAAACGGTGAACAGCGTTATTACCAACAACAACACCCAATCGATTCCTCCTTCCGCAGCTATCTGTGGGTTGAATAAATCTCCCATCAAGGCAATGGCAGACTGAATGGAAATAATAAACATCGATGTTCCGACTGCCTTGCGAATGTCCATTCCTAGGCGAATCAAAATTGGAACAATAATAAAACCTCCACCTGCACCAATAAAGCCGCTCAGCAGCCCAGTCAAAATTCCAAAAAGTAGAATGCTTAAGGTCGTAGCGGACTCCGAAGAGGGACGTCGATTGGATATCAAGGTTCGAATCGCGGTAAAAAGCATCACTCCAATAAGTAGGATCGCAATGATGATTTCCAGCGACATTTGAAATCCAGCAACTTCAAATGATTCAGGGATTTCGGGCAGGATGAAACGGC
This sequence comes from Crocinitomicaceae bacterium, assembly GCA_029252405.1. Lineage (GTDB taxonomy): Bacteria > Bacteroidota > Bacteroidia > Flavobacteriales_D > Crocinitomicaceae > UBA4466. Next base: position 338,873 of record JAQXBM010000022.1, on the reverse strand, counting down.
GAATGACAAATGCCGCTGTCATGCTCGGTAAAACGAAAATTAACCCTTGTTTGAAATCGACTTGCTTGGATTTAAGCCGTTGAAGGGTTCCAACTCCAGAAGCCACAGACACTACAATCAATGAATAAGTTGTTGCCAACAGCATGGATGTTCCGAAAAGGTAATGCACCAAAGGTACAGTCAATATTGACCCTCCGCCACCGACCAATCCGAGGACAATTCCAATCAATAATGAGATAAATGCACCCAAGAATATCATGGCACAAAAATAAGGGCTTGATCGACAGTTCTAAGCAATCTGAGGTGAAGTTTTACCGCGAATAACACCCATTGTAAGAATCCCAAATAGGATCGTTGCGAAAATCAAGTGGGCTGTTTGAACTAAACCTGGCATGTTCGCGTAGGCAAGCAAAACTCCTGAAATCAGTTCGAGGGCGAGCACAACATATAATGCGCGGATCATAAGTAGTTTTTCTCCTCGCTCGTTCATCCAAGCAATGACTGTCAACAGAATCAAAACCAGCCAAGAGAAGCTACGGTGAATGTAAAATGGCATTCCGAGTTGCTCCGTCCAATCTTCCCTGCCGTAACCCATTTTGGTCAATTCGTCAATCGACTCGCGAACTTGCGTTCCCAAAAACATCTGATAAATCGTAATCGCGAAGCAAAACCAAAGCAGGTAGAGCGTCCATTTTGGGAGTTTCAAGTATCCTTTCATGGCGGGACTGATGGATCGAATGAGATAGATTTGAAGTCCGATTATGACCAATGCCAGTAGCATGTGAACAGTAATGGTCCAAGGAACGAGATTCGTCGCAACAACGATTGAACCAAACCAAGCTTGAACTGCCATTAATACCAGGTTAAAACCAGCAATGAGCAATAATTTCCGTTTCCTATATTTAAGCAACATCCAGAAAAAAGCCAACAACATGGCATTCCCTGCTAAGAAACCGAACAAGCGATTAATGTATTCCGTCCATGTTTTTCGCGCGTTGAAATCTTCTTCCTTGAGAAGATCTGGGTCACTTTGAAGCTTCTCTGCTGTTTCTTCCATTCCCAGCGAATTCAGGAATTTGGAGAACTTCTCGACTTTCTTTTCGCGACCTTCAGAATACGATTCTTTGTAATCGACTGGCAGTCCATCTGCATTTGTTGGAGGCACCCACTGACCGAAACATTTTGGCCAATCTGGACATCCCATTCCGCTGCCCGTTATTCGAACGAAACTTCCCGCAACGACAACCAAATAGATCAACACGAGTGTTATCCAATTGAACCTAACAAATGCCTTGGAATAATTCATAATGTAAAATTAATCATTCGTATTTTAGTAAGCGTAAAAACGAAGAATTTGTCGGTAACAATTATAGGATGTGGGTGGCTCGGTCTTTCTTTAGGGAAAGCCCTGGTCGAAGATGGAAAAACAGTGTTTGGCTCTGTCAGAAAAACGGACGGGTTCGCCAGTCTAACGAAAGCAGGCGTCATTCCATTTCAACTAAACTTGGATCAATCTACAAAAGTGCCTGAGGAAATTGTTGAAGTTACGTCCGTTCTTGTCATCACACTTCCTCCACTTCATCGCGACGCTCCGCGCAAATACAGAAAATTACTGAACGACCTTTTAGAACAATTCTCTCGAGAAATTAAAGTGATTTTTACCAGTACAACAGGAATTTACCCGAGGGTTGCTGGAAATTTTGTTGAAAGTTTTAAGTTTAATTTTGAACAGGATTCCACGGTGGTGAATGCTGCAGAGATCGTTATTCGTCAATCGAAATTGTCTCATGTAATCCTTCGTTTGGGAGGATTAATTGGTCCAAATCGACATCCAATTCGTTTCTTACAGGGAAGAAAAGGCGTGAAAAATCCAGAAGGGCGAATTAACTTTGTACATCAAGGAGATTGTATTCGAGCAATACGTCAAACCATTGAAAACAATGAAGTTAACGGAACTTTCAACCTAGTCAATCCACGACACCCTAAACGCAAAATATATTATTCAGAGGCGGCAAAACATTACCAACTTGAGGCTCCTCAATTTGAGGACGAAGAGGAAATGTCTCGTATCATTTCATCCAAGAAAATTACACAAGAACTAGGATTTGAGTTCAAATTTCCAATCGATGTTTTTCCCGAACTGCATTTCGATTAACTTTGCATTACAAGAGTTACTTCAAAAAGTTCATTTTTTGGAATAACTTTTGCATTAATTCTTCGTCTATTCGATACAATGAAACAATTACTGCTTTCCATATTGCTGATCTTAAGCGCCTTTGGCTCGCAAGCATCGCATATTGTGGGTGGTGATATTTATTACGATTACCTCGGAAACGACACCTATCGATTCTATATTTCTATCTATCGAGATTGTAATTCCACAGGAGCTCAATTTGACAGCCCACTTCCATTAGCCGTTTACAATAACGGAGCGCTCGTTCAAAACGTGAACATTCCATTTCCTGGAGATGCCAACGTTCCAGTTGTATTCAACAACCCCTGTGTAACTCCACCCAATAACATTTGTACAGAGAACGCCATTTACGTTACGGATATCGTACTTCCTCCTGTCGTTGGTGGATATACCATTTCCTATCAACGTTGTTGCCGTGGGCCGAATATTACGAACATTCAAAATCCTGACGATACTGGATTTACACTTACGTGTCAAGTTCCTGGATTCAACACCAATGCTTGGGTCAATAGTAGCCCACGATTTACGAATTACCCTCCGCAGTTATTGTGCAACAATGAAGATTTAATTTTCGATCATAGCGCGACAGATCCAGATGGAGACCAATTGGTTTACTCATTGGTAACTCCAAATTCTGGAGCGAGTGGATTTAATCCAGCGCCAAGCCCGGCTCCACCTCCACCGTATGCCCCGGTAAATTGGGTTGGTGGACATAGTGCTGCAATTCCTCTTGGACCAGGCTCTACCATCAACATTGATCCTGCAACGGGATTGCTCACAGCTTCTCCAAACTTAATTGGACTATACGTTGTTGGGATTCGTGTGGAAGAAATTCGAAATGGAGTGGTAATCAACGCCACAACACGTGACTTCCTTTTCAGAGTGTTCAATTGTAACCTTCAATTGGAAAGTATTTTACCTGCTCAAGATCAACTTCCAACATTTATTGATTACTGTCAAGGTTTAACCGTTGATTTCGTCAATAATTCATACGGTGGAACGAACTACGAGTGGGATTTTGGAGTACCGGGAATCAATACGGATGTGAGCACGGCATTCGAACCGACTTATACTTACCCAAGTCCTGGAGCGTATACGGCAATGCTTGTAGTAAACCCTGGCTGGCCTTGCACTGACACGGCCTATATAGATATTATTGTGAATGACCCGATTGTCATTTCTTACACTTCGAACGATTCACTGTGCATCTTTGGTAACAGCTTCGATTTTGTTGCAGCGAGCACAGCTCCAGCAGGCGCAAATTACTCATGGGATTTTGGCCCAAATGCAACAAGTCCTTCAACAACTGGAAACGTTGTCAACGGTGTTAATTTCTCTACGACTGGATCCATCCCGGTGACAGTTAGCGTAGAAAGCAATTCATGTATTTCGGAATACACCAATTCTATTTACATTTTCCCAGAGCCAACAGCAGCCATCATTTTACCTGTCGATTATGAATGTAATGGATTGACCATCGATTTTGGGAATGGATCTGCTAATTCAACGAATTACGCGTGGGATTTTGGGGTATTAGGAAGTGCAACGGATGTTAGTACCGATTTCGAACCGACATACAGTTATGCGACAGCAGGAACGTACACTGTGACATTAACCTCGAGCTCAAGTCCAACATGTAGTGCTACAACAACTGAAACTATCACGATTAACGAACCGCTTGTTGTTGCGTTTACTTCGCAAGATTCGATGTGTATTACAGGAAATAGTTTCGATTTTGACGGAACGGTTAGCGGTCCTGCAGGTTCGGTTTTCACATGGAACTTTGGACCAAATGCTTCAATTGCAAGTTCGACAGATATTGACGTTTCAAACGTAAGTTTCAATACAACTGGACCAATACAAATTACACTCACTGGTACTTTCGACAATTGTGAAGAATCCGTTACAAGAGAGATTTACCTGTACCGAGAACCGACAATTGATTTTGGATTATTGCCAGGATTGCAGTGTGTTCCTTTCAACGCACAGTTTGTAAACTCGTCTGATGCCGAAACGACAGCATATTACACTTGGGACTTTGGTGATGGCACCACTTCAAACGATGTGAGCCCTTCTCATTTATACACGGCCGTAGGAAATTATCCTGTGACCTTAACCTTGGAAACAGTCGATGGTTGTATTTCAACTTTGACCTTGTTGCAAGCAGATTTGGTGAATGTGCGACCATCACCTGAAGCAGGATTTTCTGTTACTCCTGATTACACGGACATTTGTAATTCGACAATCTCCTTTATTGACGAATCGATTGGAGGGAATGACTGGTTCTATTTTTATGATGATAGCACGGCGACAGGATCTGGCGAGGCTTCGCCCAATTATACGTACTTGACTGCAGGAACTCACTACCCGATGCAAATCGTAACGAATCAGTACGGCTGTAAGGACACTGCCATGAGTTCATTGTACATTGAGCCGTTTACACTTTACGCTCCGAATACGTTTACACCAGACGGGAATCAATTTAACAATACATTTATAGCAATTGCTTACCTGCCGATGGTGGAATGGAAACTACAGGTTTTTTCTCGCTGGGGTGAGTTGGTGTATGAAACCACGGACATCTATGAAGGTTGGGACGGTACTCTTCCAAATGGCAGAATGGCACAAGACGGTGTTTACATCTGGAAGGCGACGTATGTGAGTTGTGAACCGCTGAGTCAAGAAAAAGTTGAGACTGGGCACGTGAATCTGATACGATAGCACCCCGCAATTAAAAGATTATTCAATGCCTCAGGCGCCTCATTAATTCAGCACGAAAGAAACAACAATCTTAGGAACGATGTTCTTTTTCCAATCAGCATTCGAATAATATCCGTATCGATAGAACCCTCCGAGTCCAATTGACGTAGCGTTTTGCGTTAAGATTCCCTCAAGAATGATTCCTGCTTCATAAAACCCTTTGTCCATTGTTTCAAATGTCCATTGATGATCTTCGCGGTTGGTGAAATTTCCAAATCCTATCGCATGATGCAAGCCGAATCGTGGTTCGTTCCATTTTGCTTTTGTTCTGATTGGTCTGAACATGAAACGCGTAAAGATGTTCGCCTGCTCAGTCGTGTAGAAGCTTCCTGCAAGCATCGTTTCAAAGGAGTTTGGGACGGAGATATTCCAGAATTGACGTGTTCCATTACCATTGTGAGTAAGCGTTAAAGGAACATCACCCACTACTTTTGAAGCGCCAATTTTCCATTGTAATTTTCCAATTGTTCCGATTCGTGTCGTATGACTGACTTCCGCATTGAGTCGCCAGTAATCGATATCACTTTCCGCAATTCCTTTCCACCCGCGAACGGCTTTCACCCGAATTTGTGGGTAGCGTTTTCCAAGTGACACTTTACGGTCGCCAATCAGCATTGATTTTTCCAAAATGTTCCACGTCAATTCTATTCCCGACTCAGCAATATCAAGTTCGTTCACCGGAAGTTTAGCGTATTGATAATCTTGTGTAAACCATAAGCGTTGATAGTTTCCGATCAATTTTAGTTCAATATTCGATTTGAGATCCCACGAAAAAACCATCTCCCCCAATCGCTGACGATCCATTTGGGAAATGAAAAATTGGCGGTAGAGATCATTCGATAGCAAGGGGAAGTTCTCGTGAAATGAGGTGCCTCCGCGCTCCAATAAATCTTGTTGGTATCGAAGATCTAATCGGATTCCCCGTTTCTTATTCAAATGAAAAGTAGCGTGCCCTCCATACTTCCATTCTTTGTCGCGCGTTCCCCAACCAAAGTAACCACCGAACTGAATGTTCTTCATTAAGCGCTGAGATGTTTCCAATCCAGCGCCCAGCCGATACCCTTCATAATTTCTGAAAGAGATTGATCGTTGTAAGTCCAGGTTGATGTATTTCCCAAGAGGAATCTTTCCTTCCGCAAGAATCTTAAAAACGGCTAAGAAACGGTCAAAATTCAATGCTTCGCCCAAACTATCCACGAAGCGATAAGTTTCATTTTCTTTATCCGTAATCGAGTATTTGCGATAACGCTCCCACTCATCCTCACTCAATTCTCCAGCATCAGCTGACGTCTCAACGACGATATTATCGTTTAATCCTTTCGTGTCAATTTCAGGGTTGATCTCAACCTCTTCAATATAGGAACTTCCCCTCCCAATCACATAGGCAGATTTTATGTCCGTGTCCAAAGCCAAGGAACGCAGGTCAATTTCGGTAGTGAGTTTTGAAGGGAACCATTTTTCGTCATTCACAAAACTGTACTCTTGAATGATTTTCAGCGTCGTTCCAGTTGAATCATCGTAAGGTGCGGCGATCACTTTTTCAATGGCGTAGCCGTTTGTGTTGATGTATAAATGCCCTGTCATGCCCCTGAAGCTTTTCCCAAGTCGAGGTCGATAAAAAATCGTGAAAGTTGTGTCATTATTGACTACTGTCGTATCCTGCAAAATGAACAAGTAACGGCTGATTCCGCCTCTAGCAATAGGATTCACGTATTGTTTTCCGAGGAGGTCAAATTGATTTTCGTAGAAACTAAAGGACTGGAAACTGTTGGCAAAGGTCGAGAACATTGGATCGGAAATTCCCGAAACTTTATACGCCAAAATCTCCTCTTTGTCTCGATATGGTGGAGCAAATGTCCGCTTTGAAGTGCTCTCCATCATGAACAAATGCTGTTTGGAGAATGTGTTTCTTAGATCGATCAAATTGCTGTCTGTTGTTGAATCTGGAATCGCAGCGAGCCCATCTGGATTCAGATCAAACTTGAACTTGCTGTAGCTTTTGTAGGTAAACGCATCGTTTTTTAACGGGTGATTGATTTTTCTTCTGTCGATTACTTGTCTCATAATCCGATGCGCGGGATTGTCTCCTGCCACTACCACAACCTCTTCCACATCTTGCTCGCCGTATTTCATATAGAGGACAGTGCCGACAACGTTCATCAACAAAATCGTGGTGTCCTCAAAATGAGGGTACTTCAAAGTGACGAATTCATTTGTTGCATCTAGCGTGATGTAACCATCAAGGTCGCTCAAAAAGGGTTCTCCAACATCAGGAATAACCTTCACAAATGGAATCGGTTCGTTTGATCCTAATTCCTGAATTTGATACGTTACTTGCGCATCAATGGTCAATGAAAAGAGCAGAGACACAATAAGAATGAAGGTGTTTTTCATGCTGTAAAACTAGTTGAAAATGTGGAATGTGTTGCATTCGAAACGATTACGAAAAGCGAATATTGTCTCATTTCTCCGTACTTTTGAGTTATCGGCAAGACAGCAGACAATATCAACATATTAAAGCATCTCACATTTCGACGAATTGGTCATTCCATTTTGTTGAAAGGAAGTTATTGGATTTCGCGGATGCGCAAAAAAGCCATTCACAAAGGAATGCCGATTAGTCTGAGCATCGAGCCAACAACAGCGTGTAATTTAGGCTGTCCAGAATGTCCGAGCGGATTGAAGCAGTTTACTCGTCCAACAGGGAAATTGGACCTTGACTTACACGAGAAAATGCTCGATCAGGTGAGTAAGTCCGTGTTCTACATCAACTACTACTTCCAGGGCGAGCCATTTTTGCATCCTCAATTTTTGGACTTGGTACGAAATGCGAAGCGTCATAAAATCTATACAGCCACTTCAACAAACGCGCATTTCATTGACGCCGAAAAAGCGAAAGAAATTGTCGAATCTGGATTGGATCGGCTGATCATTTCCATTGATGGTTTGACGCAAGAAACATACGAGAACTACCGAATAAACGGGCGTTTGGACAAGGTGATTGACGGAACAAAACACCTCATCGATGCGAAGAAAGTAGCGAATTCGAAAACCCCACATTTGATTTTTCAATTCTTGGCGGTAAAGCCCAATGAACACGAAGTACCGGAGGTATTCATACTTGGAAAGAAAATGGGTGTGGATGAAGTTCGAATCAAAACGGCCCAATTATATGATTACAAGCATGGGAATCCACTGATGCCCGAGGATGAAACCTATGCGCGCTACAAGAAGAACTTGGACGGTACCTACTCCTTGAAATATAAGACAGGAAATCATTGTTGGAGAATGTGGTCGTCTTCGGTATTAACGTGGGACGGGAAAGTGGTTCCTTGTTGTTTCGATAAGGATGCACAGCATGTTCTAGGCACGTTGGAGAACGCTTCATTTGAGGAAATTTGGAACAGCGCGAGTTATCGTGGGTTTCGGAATGCAGTTCTCACTTCACGAAATGAAATTGACATTTGCCAGAATTGCTCTGAGGGAGCGAAGGTGTGGGCTTGACGAATGCAAAATTTTGAATGGCTCAATTAACAATTGTGAAGGTTTGGTCGCGGTTCTTTAACGCGAGGTTTTATTTAAATCCTTTATTTTGGACACAAAGCGAGCGTAGCTCTTCCACAAAGTTATTTTTTGAGAGTTTGTGAACCAATCTTTGATTGATCCGTGCCTTTGTCCTGAGAAAATTACAGGAACACGTTTGCAGTTAAACGTCTGTCACACCAGCGATAGGAGCGGCATCCTTCGACACTTGGTCGAATGACCAATGTGCGGAGATATAGCGGATAGCGCGTTTGGTGTCCAAAACAAGAAATAAAAAAAGCTCAATGCGTTAACATTGAGCTTGTACTTATATCGTAAAATCGATTTTATTCTTCGTCGTCTTCCAAAATTCTTTTTGGACGTAATTTCTCAAGCGCACCCAATGTAACCCAGTACGGTACTGCGAATCCTAAAAGGAAAGTCAACAACCAAAATGCGAGTCCTCCAATAAACAGGAACAATACTAAACCGAATGTGCTCATCTCTTACTATTTTTATGTTTACTTAACGGCTGTAAATTTAGTGAAATTATTCAAAACCTGAGTTCATTTTTTAATTTGATTCAGATCAACTTTAAAATTGTGAGTTTGAGGAAAGCCGATAATCAAATAGCGGGTTATTTCGAAGAGGTTTGACGAAAAAATCGCAATTTTACAGTTGAAAAAGAGGAAAGCTTATTCCATTTAATGAATTTAAGTACTGCTTTAGTTTTACGCGCGATAACTTGCTATCTCTTGTAAAAAATGCCTTGTACTTGAATCTTAAATGAAATTCTGAACTTAACTTAAAAAATGAACTCAGGTTTAAACAACAACAAGATTATGGAATATCGTATCGAAAAAGATACCATCGGCGAGGTAAAAGTTCCTGCTGATAAATATTGGGGAGCGCAAACAGAGCGTTCACGAAATAATTTTAAAATTGGACCATCGGCATCAATGCCACTGGAGATCGTTCATGCATTTGCTTATTTGAAGAAAGCAGCGGCACATGCGAACTGCGAATTGGGTGTATTAGAGGCTGAAAAAAGAGACCTTATTTCTGGTGCGGCAGATGAAATTATCGATGGGAAATTAGATGATCAATTTCCTTTGGTAATCTGGCAAACAGGTTCGGGAACTCAAAGTAACATGAACGTGAATGAGGTGATTGCAAATCGCGCTCACGTCATGGCTGGAAAGAAACTGGGTGAAGGAACAAAAACAATTGCTCCGAATGACGATGTAAACAAATCTCAATCGAGTAATGATACCTTTCCAACGGGAATGCACATTGCTTGTTACAAGAAAATCATTGAAACGACAATTCCTGGAATTGAGCAATTGCGCGATACTTTGGAGGCAAAATCGAAAGCATTTAAGGATGTTGTGAAAATTGGGCGTACGCACTTAATGGATGCTACTCCACTTACACTTGGTCAAGAGTTTTCAGGATATGTTTCTCAACTCAACCACGGATTGAAAGCGTTAAAAAACACCCTTCCTCATTTGGCTGAATTGGCACTTGGCGGAACAGCTGTTGGAACTGGTTTGAACACTCCAAAAGGATACGACGTACTTGTAGCGAAGAAAATTGCGGAGTTCACAGGACTTCCATTCATTACGGCTGAAAATAAATTCGAAGCTTTGGCAGCGCACGATGCGATCGTTGAAACGCACGGTGCTTTGAAGCAAATTGCTGTTTCTTTGAATAAAATTGCCAACGATATCCGCATGATGGCATCTGGTCCGCGTTCTGGAATTGGTGAAATCATCATTCCAGCAAACGAGCCTGGATCTTCGATCATGCCTGGAAAAGTAAATCCAACTCAAGCTGAGGCGATCACAATGGTTTGTGCTCAGGTAATGGGGAACGATGTTGCTGTAACTGTTGGTGGAACTCAAGGTCATTACGAGCTGAATGTGTTCAAACCAATGATGGCTGCGAACTTGTTGCAAAGTGCTCGCTTGATCGGTGATGCTTGCGCTTCTTTCGATGTGAACTGCGCTCAGGGAATCGAACCGAATCATACGCGAATTCAAGAATTATTGAACAACTCATTGATGCTTGTCACTGCATTGAACACTAAAATTGGTTACTACAAAGCCGCTGAAATCGCGAACACTGCACATGAAAACGGAACAACACTTCGCGAAGAAGCTGTACGTTTGGGCTATGTCCCTGCAGAAGAATACGACAACTGGGTTGACCCAAAAAAGATGATTGGTAGCTTGGATTGATTCAATCAGAACAACAGAATAAAAAAATGAGAAAAGGGGCATTCGAAAGAACGCCTCTTTTTTTGTATATTGTGTCATCAATACGACCTACACTGTGATTACCCTGAGGGTGTTACATGGTTTGATGCCGCTATTAGCCCGTCGTATTCCTATTTTAAATTGAAGTAATTATGCTAACATTTGACTTAATAAATGCTCAGAATGAGATGAGCTGTATCACTCAGCAAAATCGTGGCGCTAAGACTAAGAGAAAATCTAATCTTGCCCAAACATTGAATTCAATTGCTTCAAGAGCTCAGGATAATTTGCCATATGTATTGTTGCATTCTGGACAGAGTAGTTCGGGACCTGATTATACTTCTTCGACGGATGCTGTGCCTCAATCGGGAACAGTTAAAAAGATGATTTACCCGACGAAATTCATGAGCAACTCTTTCCTAGCGTGGGATTTGGAGTTAACGCTAAAAGCGGGAATTCAAGCTGGCGCATACTGGGAAACAGTGATCAGTACAGACGATGCTCAAGAATACGCGGAACAATTCGTTCACCGTTTTATGAATACTGAAGGTGGCGAATGGAATGATGACGGCGGACTCTCCGATGCAATTAAAGATTCTGCTGAAGGAAAGCAATTGATCTCTGATATCACGACGGCATTTACCAATAACATGTTCCTTCACAAGGGAGATTTCACAAAATTCACACTTGATGGTGAAGGAATTCGTCGTCCAAGTTTCTCATGGTCTTCTAGTCCAACACTGAAAATTTTGGTGGGTGGAACGCAAGAACTAAAAGTTACGCTTTCTGGAATATTTTACGACGTTCAGAACTGTAAATGGGCAGCAATAGTGAGTGTAGAAATCAGAGATGATTTCGGTGTTACGGAAAGTGATATCACAGATGCTTCGCCGTCTGCTATGCTAGGAGTTGGAGGTTTGATGGACATGTGGGTGCTTCAAAAGCAACGCGGTCAAAAACCTTTTACGAGTGTCTTTAACTTCACATTTTGGTGTTCAGGAGGATACTAGGTTCAGAGTGAATGCGGACTGTAGGTGTGGAGAGCGAGAATCTTTAACATTTCATGGCTTTTAACTTAACCCCCAACCCCATCTCTAAAATCTTGCATAAAAAAAACGATTGCTCAATAAGCAACCGTCCTTTTCAGTGAAACAGTGATCGGGAGTATTTTTTCGGCTAATCCAACCTAAATGTAACTGGTAATCGCATTTTTGTGCGTACTATTTTCCCACCTGCTTCTCCGGGTTTCCAATTCGGCATTAATTCGATTACTCTCTTTGCTTCTTTATCCATTGTGGCGGAAACGCCTCGTAAGATTTTCACCTCATTAACCTCTCCATCTTTCTCCACGATAAATTCGAGAATAACACGTCCTTGGTCTCCATTTTCCAAATCTATTTGAGGGTATTTAATGTTCTTAGAAATGAATTCCATCAACTCTCCTTCACCACCTGGATACCTTGGTTCCACGTCCGGAAAATCAATAATTGGATTCAACGACATTGGCGGTGGTGGGGGTTCGGGCAATAGTTCTGGCGGTTCAATCGGCCATGGTTCTGGCTTCGGCGGCCAAGGTTCCGGTCCTGGCTCTGGTGGCCACGGTCTTGGAGGTTCTGGTGCAGGAGGTGGCGGAGGCGGTGGTGGAACGGGTTCAATGATTTCAGGTTCTTCAAAACTTGTCGTATCAAGTGACGTAGTGTCCTCTAGCACTTGATCTTTGTTGAGATCAATGTTTTCTGTTATTTGCTTCAAGGAATTACCCGTTTTCTCCTCTGAACAAGAAGAAACAAGTAGTAATCCAACTAACAGAAGCGAAATACTTTGTAGTGATTTTTTCATAAATATTAGTTTAACATAAAGCGTATCGGTAGTCACACTTTTGCAGCAACAACCTTGCCGTTATTTTGGGCTGGAATCCAGTTTGGCATAGAACGAATCAAACGAAGGGCTTCAGCATTGAGCTCAGCAATTCCCTCGCGCAATACAGTTGCATCTCTAATGGAGCCGTCTCTCTCAATTATCATTGAAACATAAACGACTCCTTGATATTCAAAGCCTCCATCAACCAGTGGATATTCCAAATTTGATACAATGAACTTCCTCATTTCTTCGACTCCACCAGGATATTGAGCATCAACATCAGGGAATTCGACCACTTCCTCAATTGAGTCGGGTGCTGGCTCGAATTTAGGCTCTCGAAGTTCTGGCAATAAATCTCCACGCAACTCGCTCTTTGGAATCACGCAGCCGCCAATTGACGGGTCAATGAATTTTTCTTTCTTAATTTTTGATTCATTCGTCGCGATTAAATCGGAAGGGATCGAGTCAATTTCGATATTGGCCTCCTCGACTTCTAGGCTCGTTTTCATTTCCTCGTCAGAAGGAATTTCGATGGATTCAAAGTCAGATGCGTCACCACAACTGAGCAGATGCAGCATCGAAATGCCAATTAGTAGTATTGTTTTCATTTTGCAGGTTTTTAAAAAAAACAAACGAAAGCGACCATCCTCAGACGATCGCTTCGTTGCTAAACAGCTCAAACTGTTCTTCTAGTGAAGAAGGAATTTAATTGGCATTCGAACTCGCGTTCGTACCACTCCATATTCATCTTCCCCAGGGATCCACTTCGGGAAAGTTTTCACAATTCGGACTGCTTCGCGATCAAGCGTTTCAGAAACACCTCTTTCTGTTATCACGTTCGTTACGGAACCATCTTTCTCCACAACAAATGAAACGTAAACCGTCCCTTGAACACCAAGTTGAATATCGATATCAGGATACTCTTGCACATCGGCAATTTTCTGCCTCATTTCAAGAACACCGCCAACATACTTCGCGTCGATCTTTGGAATAACGATTTCATCCTCTGAGGATAAATTAGGTTTGACAAATGGAATTTCAACACCAAAAACGCCAGGTCCATCTGCGACCTTCGGTCCAGTTTTGCCGTTGTCACTCGCTTTCATTACCTCAGAAATCCCGGTTTCGCTTCCTAAATTTTGAGGTTCTTGCTGCTCCTGCTCCTGTTGTTGAGGTTGCTGAACTTCCTCCTTCACAGGCTCATCTTTTGGCTTTTCCATTTCGAAGACGACCATGTCGTCAACGTTTACTACCAGCTTCTCCTTCTCAGAGAGGGTTGGTTCTGAATACGTAAATGCAGCGAGGGTAAACGAACCCGCGACTAGCAGTCCAACGTTGAAGATGGCGGCTCTTTTTTTCTCCACATCCACCTTCGGATTTTTTTTTGCGATCATAATTAATAAATTTAAGTTATGCCTCAAAAGGCGCAAACGATGTGCCAGAGAACTGACCTTCGCACCTCAACTACTTACTTGTTAAAATCTGTTAACGAAGTGTTCGTCGCATTGATTGAACGGTAATTGAAAATCGTGTGAATTGTGGCCATTTCTCATTTTCAACCTAGAATTGTTCATATAATGATCACGTTATCTTTTAGTAGACTTGACAATAAAGCCAACTAATTCAGTACTTTCGCGTGGATGGCGAAGCAAAAGAAATATACGCTTACGTTTGAGCAAGAGTTTGACTTTGATATGGTTGGAATTTGCTCGCATCACAGTGATTATCGTTTGGCTTGGGGAATCAATGAATGTCTAACCATAAAACTTTGTCGCTGTGAAGAAGATTACGTCGTAACGAATAAAAAGGGTGAAGCAGTTTCATCCCATTCGATGTATGAATTTGCTGATGAAGAAAACCGGTTGGATTATTTCCTTGTTAAAAACAAGATGCACGGAAATTATCTAATCCCTGAAAAACCTTCAATCGACTACTTCCTATTTCTTTGCGATAATTTCGCCGTCAATATTAGTGAACTAACAAAGCAGTTGAAAGAGGTCAAAAGTATACTTGGAGTATACCCTTTTGAACCCGAAGAAATTGATTCTGCGGAGTACTTAGTATTTAGATAAGATGAAAAGAACGAAAATAGTAGCTACATTGGGACCCGCATCCAGTGATAAAAAAGTGTTGAAGCAAATGTTGCAAGAAGGAGTCAATGTTTGTCGACTCAACTTCTCTCACGGGAGTCACGAAGATCACCAAGCTGTGATTAGAACTATTCGTGAATTAAACGAAGAGATGGGAATGGCCACCGCCATCCTTGCTGATTTACAAGGTCCGAAAATTCGAACAGGTGTAATGAAAGACAATGGTGTTGAACTCGTAAATGGCGAGACAGTAACTATTGTAACGGATGAAATTGAAGGAACAGCCGAGAAATTCTCGATCAACTACAAACAATTGCCAAGTGACAGTTCCGCTGGTGAGTTCATTTTGTTGGATGATGGAAAATTGAAATTGGAAGTCGTATCAACTACTGACACTGAAATCAAAGCGAAGGTTATTCACGGAGGTATTCTCTCTTCAAAAAAAGGGGTGAACCTACCGAATACGAAAATATCTCTTCCTTGTTTGACAGAGAAAGATTTGGTTGATTTGGAGTTTGCCTTAGAGCAGAACGTGGATTGGATCGGACTTTCGTTTGTTCGTTCAGCACGCGACATTATTGAGTTGAAACACCTCATCCAAACAAAGAAATGCAAAGCTAAGGTGATCGCGAAGATTGAGAAACCTGAAGCTATCGATGATATTGAAGATATTATCAGAGCGAGCGATGCGCTGATGGTTGCACGTGGTGATTTGGGAGTTGAAATTCCTTACCAAAACGTTCCATTGATCCAAAAAATGCTAATTCGCAAAGGTCGATCTTATTCGAAACCAGTGATTGTTGCTACACAAATGATGGAAAGCATGATTACTAGCATCTCTCCCACTCGTGCAGAGGTGAATGATGTTGCCAATGCCGTTCTTGACGGAGCTGATGCAGTGATGTTATCGGGTGAAACTTCAGTTGGTAAATTTCCAGTAGATGTAATTCGCACCATGTCCAATATTGTGAAGGAAATGGAAACTCACGAAGAGATCTACAACAAAGAAGAACTTCCTGAAAAGAATCAAGCACGATTTATCACAGACAGTATTTGTTTTAACGCATGTCGTCTATCTCGACGTGTGGAATCACAAGCTATCTTAACCATGTCATTTTCAGGATATACTGCGTATAAGATTGCTTCTCAACGACCGAAAGCAGAAATTTTTGTCTTTACAAGTAACCGCCAAATCTTAACACAACTCAACTTAATCTGGGGAGTGCAAGGCTTTTACTATGATAAAACGGTGAGCACGGATCATACAATTGCTGATATCAAATACCTCTTGAAAAAACAAGGTGTATTGAATATTGGTGACCTCGTAATTAATATCGCATCCATGCCAATTGAGGAACACGGAAACTCGAATATGTTAAAGTTGAGTTATGTGGAATAATTCCGTATCAAATAATTGATAGACAAGGAATCTTGTTCTATTTTTGTTCAATACTCCTAATAAACTAAAGTATGAAAGTATTTCTGGTGTGTTTAATCACCCTTGGAACATTTCTGACTGAATTTTCTAATGCGCAGATACAGTGCGCAGTAGATGTTCAAATAGTGGAAGGTGACGCGATCACAATGTGCGAATCGAACCCTCAGACAATCTCAGGATCAGCTGGATTTGTAAACTATGCATGGTCGGGCCCCGAAAGTCAAGTTAGTCAGACAATCACACCTAACTTCTCAGGTCAATATATTTTAGCTGCATTGGATGGAACAGGTTGCGTTTCAGTAGATACAATTAATGTTACAATCATTCCAACACCAGTAGAACCAATCTTGTCTTCCGAAGGAAATCCTATTTGCTCTGGAACGGGAACGACATTGAGTTTGGGGAATGCTTATTCATCCTACCTTTGGACTGGAGGAGCAACTACTGCTACTTTATTCGCCCCAAGCATTGGAACGTACGACGTGTCTTACACTGATGCAAATGGTTGTACGGGTTCATCTTCAATTACATTAACTGAAGTTCAATTCACACTTACGGGTTCTGAAAGTTCATTGTGTACTGGTGGAGCGGTAACCTTAACTGCAACTGGCGGTGAAGCATATGTTTGGTCAACTGGCGAGGTTGGAAACACGATTGTCGTGAATCCATCGAGTGCAACTCTTTATTCTGTTGTAATCACATTGGGATCTTGCTCTCAGACTTTGTCAACGACAGTAACTCCTGCCGAACCTGAAGAAAACTTAATGCCTGACACGGTTTATGTTGGATCTGGCGAGGCTGCATTCATCAGTGGCCCAGCTGGTTTTGAAAGCTATCTTTGGTCACCAAGCAATCAAATTAACAACCCATTTGCTGCTGGAGTGATTTTCAGTGGGACGGTTTCTCAAACACTTGTAGTTGATGCGACTCACGAAGACGGATGTGTTCTTTCGGACAGCGTTGTAGTTATTGTGGTTGATCTCACCATTCCAAATGGATTCTCTCCGAATTCAGATGGAAAAAATGACGTTTTTAGAATCCCACAATTGGACGATTATCCTGCGTCATTTTCTGTTTGGAACCGCTGGGGCGATATGGTGCTCGACGATCCAAGTTACCAGAACAATTGGGACGGAACGTGTCAAACTGCGACATGCTTAGGATCAGGTGAGCTTCCTGAAGGAACGTATTTTTACTTGGTTGATGTCGAAGGCATCACATTCAAGGGTTACATCACATTAAAAAGATAATTATGCGCGCTAAATTGACACTTCTCATTTGTGTGCTTTCTGCTTCGATTTCATTCGGACAAAACACTCCTCGCTTTTCGCAGTTTAACTTTGCGCAAGGTGTAAACAATCCCGCAGCATTGGCAATTGATGCCGAAATCATGGTCGATATGGTGTTCAGACACCAATGGTTTGGACTTGAAGGTGCTCCGACTACTGGCGCAATCAATGCCCAATATGAGCTTTACCATGACATGGCAGTCGGCTTAAACGTATCCTATGATTTGATTGGTGTAAATCATGCCACTCAAGTTTCGGGGCAATACGCCTACAGAGCCTATTTTGAAAACGACAATGCACTAATTTTCGGAGTGAGCCTTGGAATGGACCAACGTGTCAACGATTTGCCGAGTGCACAATTGATCGATGCAGATGATCCTGCCTTTGCCCAGCGTTATTCAAAAATTCACCTCAATGCTGGTTTTGGAATGTACTATTACTCTCCACGATTTTACATTGGAGCAAGTATTCCTCAGCTGATTCAGAGCATCCCAAAGAGTAACGCCTCTGGATTCAGCCCACCGCTTTGGCATTACTACATGACGACTGGTTTTTACATCGATGCTGGTGAAAACTACCGACTCAACCCAAACATTCAAATTAAGGCTGCATTTAACACTCCTGTTCAAGCTGATTTGATCCTTCGTAACACCTTCATGAATATGTGGAGTTTGAATGTTGGATACCGCACAGAAAATTCCTTAATCGGTGGAATAGATTTCCTCGTTGGAGGACGCTTCAGAATGGGGTATGCAATCAACTATGATCTTGGAAAATTGTCTAAGGCTAGAGGCCTTTCACACGAGCTATATGCCGGTATTGGACTGCCTTACCACAACAGTCGTGAGAATTTCTCGAAGAAAAAATACTTGAACCGTAAAAAGAATCACAAACGTGATTTCCATAAAGGGTACAAACATCGTCGTTGGTACAACAGATAGGCATCCTCGAATAGTTTAATATTCTAACGTTTTCTTCTATAATTCCGCTTTTTTTAGATAGCAGAAGAGCGTATATTTGCATCTCAAATTTTACGTTAGTTCGCTATGAATAATTTCTCAAGAAGACACATCGGTCCAAACGAGGTAGAAAGCTCAGAAATGCTCTCAAAAATTGGTGTTACGTCCATCAATGAACTCGTCGACAAAACAATTCCTGCTCACATCCGCTTAAATCGAGAATTATCGATTTCAAAAGCCATGACGGAGGAGGAATATTTGAATCATGTAAATGAATTGGGTAGCAAGAATAAGTTGTTCAAATCGTTTATTGGACTTGGGTACTACGAAACAACAGTTCCATCTGTTATTTTACGTAACGTACTTGAAAATCCAGGGTGGTACACAGCTTACACGCCATACCAAGCGGAGATTTCCCAAGGTCGATTGGAAGCGCTATTGAATTTCCAAACAATGATCCTTGATCTTACAGGAATGGAAATCGCCAATGCATCACTTCTCGACGAAGGAACAGCAGCTGCGGAAGCGATGTTGATGTTCTATAACTCTCGTTCAAGAGCACAAGTGAAAGCTGGTGTAACGAAGTTCTTTATTTCTGAGCACGCCTTCCCTCAAACAATTGATGTTGTTAAAGGAAAAGCCGCCAACTTAGGAATCGAACTAACAATTGGTGAACCAACAGAATTCGACGGTGATGAATCGTACTTCGGTGCCATCATTCAGTACCCAGATGTCAATGGTCGAGTAAAAAACATCGATCTCTTCATAAACCGTTTATCAGAAAAAGGAATTCCAGTTGCCGTTGGAGCCGATATTTTGTCACTTGTTCTTTTGGCTTCGCCAGGATCACTTGGTGCAGATGTGGTTTTCGGTACAACTCAACGTTTTGGTGTCCCAATGGGATACGGTGGACCTCACGCTGCTTTTTTTGCCGCTAAAGAAAGCTACAAGCGTAACATGCCCGGACGAATCATTGGTGTTTCCAAAGATGCTGATGATAACGTAGCACTTCGTATGGCTCTTCAAACACGTGAGCAACACATCAAACGTGGTAAAGCGACATCAAACATTTGTACTGCACAAGCATTGCTAGCTGTAATGGCAAGTATGTATGCTGTTTATCACGGACCTGATGGAATGAAGTTCATCGCGAAACATGTTCACTCTTTGGCTTCAAAAACAGCTGACGGATTACGTGACATGGGCATCGAAATTGGTTCTAAGAACTTCTTCGATACGATTTGGGTGAAAAACGTTCCATGTTCAGCGATTCAATCTGCTGCAGAAGAGCACGAAATGAATTTCCACTACATCAACGATTCTGAATTGACTATCAGTTTTGGAGAACCACACACCAACCAAGATGTAGAAGCGATTCTTTCAATCTTCGCGAGTGTGCACGGAAAAGAAACAACGGAATTCACACCTGAACCAACTTTCACATTGAAAAGTGATTATTTGCGTACAGATGCGATTCTAACACATAAAACATTCAACAGCCATCATTCAGAATCAAAAATGATGCGCTATCTCAAGCGTTTGGAGAACAAAGACCTGTCGCTCGTTCACAGCATGATTCCACTTGGATCGTGTACAATGAAGTTAAACGCTGCATCGGAATTAATTCCAATCACGAATCCACAGTTTTCAAAAATGCACCCATTCTCTCCTGTTAATCAGGCTGAAGGGTACTACGAAATGTTCCGTGAATTGGAGAAAGACTTGTGCGAATCAACAGGATTTGCGGCGATGTCTCTTCAACCAAACTCAGGAGCTCAAGGAGAATACGCTGGATTGATGGTCATCAAAGCGTACCATGAGTCACGCGGAGACGATCAACGTAAAATCATTATTATTCCTTCATCAGCACACGGAACAAACCCTGCATCAGCGGTAATGGCCGGTTTCGATGTTGTCGTAACTGGATGTGATGAAAACGGAAATATCAACATTGAAGAGTTGCGCGACAAAGCAACTGAAATGAAAGATACCTTAGCTGGATTGATGGTGACTTACCCTTCAACTCACGGGGTTTACGAGGAAGGAATTAAAGAAATCACTTCAATCATTCATGACAATGGTGGACAAGTCTACATGGACGGAGCCAACATGAATGCACAAGTTGGATTGACAAATCCAGGAAACATTGGAGCGGACGTTTGTCACTTGAACTTACACAAGACATTCGCAATTCCTCACGGAGGTGGAGGACCTGGAATGGGACCAATTGGTGTTGCGGCACATCTTGCACCATTCTTACCAGGATCACCATTAGTTCCTTCAGGAGGAGACCAAGCGATTCACGCCATTTCATCAGCACCTTACGGAAGCGCGCTGATTTTATTGATCTCGTACGCTTACATCAAGATGCTTGGAGCGAAAGGATTGAGAGAATCAACGGAAATCGCCATTTTGAACGCCAACTACATTGCTGCTGAGTTGAAAGGACATTACGACGTGCTCTACACAGGTAAGAATGGAACAGTGGCGCACGAAATGATTATTGATTGTCGAGATTTCAAACGCACAGCCAATGTTGAAGTAGCCGATATCGCTAAGCGATTGATTGATTACGGATTCCACGCACCAACGGTATCATTCCCTGTTGCTGGTACATTGATGATTGAGCCAACAGAAAGCGAAGACAAAGAAGAATTGGATCGTTTCATTGAAGCGATGATTTCTATCCGTGCTGAGATCAAAGAAATTGAAAACGGACACGCGGATAAAGAAAACAACTTGTTGAAAAATGCACCTCACACAGCGGATTGCATCATTAACCAAAATTGGAATTACCCATACTCTCCACAAGAAGCAGCTTTCCCTGTTACTTATTTGAAAGATTGGAAATACTGGGTTCCTGTTCGACGTGTAGATAACGCATTTGGAGATCGTAATTTGATTTGCTCTTGTCCAAGTGTTGAAAGCTACGTAACTGAATAAAAGCAATCCAATTTTAACGCATATTTTGAACCCTGACTTCTATAAAGAACGTCAGGGTTTATTTTTTGTCCTCTGAAATATCCGTAACTTTCACGTATGAAATTCCTCAGTATCGTCTGTTTTCTTTTGATTGGATTGAATGCAAGTGCTCAGGCCTTTAGTTTTGTTGACACCATTACAATCTTGGACAAAACAACAGATGAATCTCCAGCGCATTGGTATTTGGAAATTTTCAATGATGTCGGTGTGGACACAACTCTCCGATGGAAATCCTCATTCGATCCAAATTTGCCACCGCAATGGGTGATCACATTCGACGATCAAAACAATTTTTACAACCCCGTAAATAATGGAGACAGTGCAGATTTCACCTTGTACGCCGCTCCAGCCTTCCCCCAAAAATTAATTATTGGTGGAATTTTGAATAACACTCCTGGAACAGCATCCGTCTATTTTGATATTTACGATCCAGCCAATCCGAGTTATGTTCAAACAATCGAGTATCGCTTCATCATAAGCATGGGAAGTGGAACTTGGGGAACAGAGGAATTGAATGAAGAAGAACAATGGTTCACTCAAAGTGGGCGATCATTTACGTTTATTGATAAATTCAATTCGAATGAAGTGGTTCTTTACGACAATTCTGGCAGACAAATTCTCTCAAAGGATATTCAATCCAATCAACTTGAGATAAGTTCGAATATTCCTTCGGGCATCTACTTTTTGACGACGAAAATTAACAACTCCTTCTACTCCACGCGCATCATCCTTTAACCAAAGACATAAAGTACTTCCGCGACGAGAATTTGGTAGTGAGAAATACTGCACCCAAAATCACCCCTTGTTTTCCTCACTTTCATTATCTTTAAATAAAGTCAAGTCAATGAAAGTATTTCTTTTTCTTTCGTTTTTTCTGATAAGCGCAGCCTGTTTTTCGCAAGATGTGAGGTCACTCAAAAAGATGAAGCCAGCCGACGATTTCGACAACATTCACGTTGAGAAAATTTCAGAAGATTCCCTTCAAAGCTCTTTCGTTATCTGGGTTAAATCTGGTGTAAAGCAACACTTTCATGCCGAACACACAGAAAACCTTTACGTGATTTCTGGAAAAGCAACAATGACACTTGCCGACTCAACTTTTACCATACGCAAAGGTGATCATCTAACCATTCCCATGGGAACACCGCACTCGGTGACCAAAGTTTTCGGTAGAAAACCGTTGCAAGTTTTGTCTGTTCAATCGCCTTTGTTTGATGGGTCGGACCGCGTTTTTATAGAAACCATTCAACCTTAAATTATGATTATTACAACGACAGAAACAATTCCGAATAAAGAGATCCTACAAGTTCTCGGAATCGCGAGAGGGAGTACCGTGCGTGCTCGAAATGTTGGTCGCGACATTCTCGCAGGATTTAAAAACCTTGTTGGTGGTGAAATCGATGGATATACGAAGCTCCAGGCCAACTCGCGCGAGCAAGCCATCCAGCGAATGCAGCAAGATGCCCAGAATTTAGGCGCAGATGCGATCGTCAATGTTCGTTTTGCAACAAGTACAATTATGCAGGGAGCTTCTGAAATTTTGGCCTACGGAACGGCAGTAAAACTCGCATAAAATGGAAGCTTACGATATTGGTTATGCGATAGGAAGCATACTTCCCTTCATATTTTTTGCCGCTGGATTTGTCATTTTTATTGTGCTAATGATCAGGCGATCCAAAGAGAAAGAAAATGAAACTTTCGAGGACAGAGATAATTAAACCTCGTCTTTAGTGATCCACTTCGCCGATCGTGTTTTTCACTTGTTGGAAATGCCTTTCGTTATGACAAAGAATGAACTCACACGCCTCGCTGGCATTGAACTTCACAATTGCTCCGATTGCAGAATTAAATCGAACGGGAAGCACGTCCTTTTTACGCGTTTGTTCTACCCATCCCGATAATTGATGCAGAGTTTCCTTCATTTTATCGAGAAGTTCTTGCACGTGTTCTTTGCTCAATTTATCGACCTCAAGTACAGGTTTGAAAGACTTCGTCGTTTTCATTTTGAAGCGAATTTCACCCTCTTTTGGTGGAAAACGTTTGATCAAAAAAGAAGGAATTGCTCGTGTGGGTAGCGCTTCCACCTCATCTTTTACTGAATTCAATTTACCCAAAGCCCCATCAATTTTGGCTGCATAGGCAGCATGAGCCATGATCATGTGCTTGAGCACTTCTGCTCCACTCCACACCTTCTGATGTGGTCGTTTCATGAACGCTTCTGGGTTGATTTTGTTCAATTCATCGAGTTGATTCAAAAGTGAATTGATACGTTGAATTTGGTGTGTGGGTTTGATTTGGACTCTCATATTGATGCAAATTTAAATATCGATATATTTCGATATACCAAAGATCTAACAGTTCTATCAAACCAAAATTGATTTAGATCAAGATTTCTCTTTTCTCAATCTACTGAACGTTTCTGGAGTCATGTTCAAATACGAAGCGAGGTACTTCTGAGGAATCGTTCTGAGCTTCTCAGGACATCGATCCATGAAAGTTTCATACCGTTCTTTCGCTGATAAAGTAATCAGTTCTATTTCTCGCTGAACGCGTCCAACCAACAAATCCTGATGTGTTAGTCTTCCCCAGCGATCAAATACTGGATAGATTTCGAACATGCGATCGTAGTTCTGCTTATTGATTCGAAGGAGCTTCGTCGGTGCAAGTGCTTCCAAAAAATAATACGAAGGCTTCTCCATCAAAAATGAATCGTACACCCCAGAAAAACTTCCATCAAAACTGAATCCGATTACTTGTTTGTCTCCCTCTTTTGTGAGAATGTAAATCGCCTGAACACCTGAAACCACAACGTAAAAATGGCGCTCAATTTTACCCGAACTTGTAATGAAATCTGAGCGACCATATTCCACCTCCTCCCACATTTGAAAGAATTCAGGATGCGTTTCAACTGACAAGTCGATATTTCGAAAAGCGTTGATTAATAATTGTTCGTATTTCATGCTAGGGACAAAACACGTTGCATTTTATCATTTTCAAAGTGCCAATTCTCAATTCTTCCTATGACTTTATTTAGGTCATAAAAACTAGAAAGAGGCTGTCTGAAAAATTGAAACAGCCTCTTTTCATTGAATTAAAATTATCAAGGTTGTATTATCCTTGTTGCTTCGACACATCCCAATATGCTGCCACTTGTCCAAACTGGAAGTGAATTGGAGCATGTCCAGGATCTTTCGTCCATAAGTACAAATTTGGATTCTTTTGGAAGAGCAAAATAGTATCTGATCCACCGAATTTGAACTTACCAAATTCATCTCCTTTAGCAACTTTTCTCCCTTTCAATTTCTTCATGTCTACACCTGAAACTTGCGCCATTCCAATCGGAACAGACGCTACCAAACCTGCTGGTCCTCCAGTATCAACAACAAAAACACCTCTCGACTGCTGGAACTCATATCCTCCAACAGCACTGTCTGGTGCGTCAAATTCACCGTTTCCATCTAATTCGACGTCTAGAAAAACTTTCCCTTTAACGGCTTTACACTCTTTTACCTTTCCATCTGCAGGAGAGTGGAATCTGTGGTAATCGAAAGGGCTTAAGAAATAATGAACGAATGTTCCTCCGTTGAAATGTTCTGCTAATTTTTTATCCTGTAATAACTCAGCAATGGTCGTTACGTTGTGCGTATGCTTCAACTTCACAGTTGCCGGCTGTCCATTTAGTCCTAACACTCGCCCATCTTCACTGATTGGATAGGTCTGTTGATACGTACAATCTGCTGATGAGACGATTGCATTATTGTTACCTGGCTCGGCAATCGGACGCAGAGGAGACTGTCCTTTTTTGTTTGCTCCGTTGAATTCTCTATAAAAGAACTCATTGAAAGTTTTCCATTTCTTCGCACCGTCCTTGTAGAGTTGGAAGTTGTACATCGGATCAGCCGCAAAAGACGCCAAAGATTCCAAGGTAAGTGATTCTTTTGTATCCAAAAACTTTCCCCAATCAACGGCGAAATCGCGCAGCCAATCAGCAAAAACGAACTTACCATGCTTGTAATCTTGCATCGTTCCTCCTGTCAAAGGCAACTCCTGATCCACTAAAAAGTAGAACTGACACAGCAAGTCGTATACCTTTTGGTTGTACCCATTCATGGTATCATCGCTCGTCCATGCCGCAGGATATTCTGGGTCGTAAGTTTCATTCGGCACAAGCACGAGGTATTGCTCAACGTAATCTAAATACTCATCTGGTGACGTTGGCCAGCCATTTCCATGGAATTCTTTATCGATCACTTCGTAAAGATCCTGATGCAGTTCAGCATTTCCTCGTCTATTCGCAATTAGCAACGATGTTTCTAGTGCAAGGCAAAATTCTTTGTCGTCCTTGATTTGTTTTTTCAATTCTCTGTAAGCCTTCGTAGTTTTTGGCCACTTTGGATTTGATCTTTTCATAATAATGGTTGTTTAATTTTAATAATGTGGTTTTTCGCTGAGTGCGTAAGTGGGATAAAGATAAGTTGAAAGCAAGTATTGACTGCACGTAGAAATACCTGAAATTTGAGAAACAAAAAAAACCCGCTTCGTAAAAAGCGGGTTTCAATCTAGCGTGATTTCAGATTACTTATCCTTCTTCACGTACTCCTCAAACGTTTTCATTTTTGGAGTTTTCACTTCCAGTTTCTCTAACGCTGATTGGTATTTCTTCAAATCTTTCTTTCGGATTTCGTCCATTTGATCGCGGGCTTCTTGCATACGCTCCTTGATCAAGTCCACACCTTCCAATTGAGATGCCGTTGGTGGTCCGAAGTTTCCTCCAATTGTGCTGTAAACGTCACCAATGTCCTCACGCAATTTGTTCTCTGCGCGACCAACATAGTTGTCACCTGTGGTGATCACCAAATCCTTGCGAAGTGCTTCCATGGATGCGGCCAATTTACTACCTGTTTTCGCCAACTTTGGATTGACTTTCGCTTGCATTTGAGCATGCTTCGTCCATGTCTCCAACTCATAAACCAAGTATGCAAGTTCCTCGTTGATGTCGAACAATTCTTTCGTTGTCCCCTCCTGACGCTTACGCTCAGCCAATGTGAATACTGATTTCTTCGGATAAGAAACATCAATGTTCGTTTTAAAGGTTTTCTTCCCTTTTTCGATTACGACTGTGTACGTTCCAGCAGGAACACGAGGTGCAAAGAATCCACCGCGAGAAATTGTTTTACCTCCTGCCGTTTTCGGTGCAGAACCGTTGAAGTTCCAGTACACCAAATTCAATCCTTTTTTCTTTTTAGGTGAAAGCGATGCTACGTAATTTCCATCTTTATCCAAGACTTTCATTCGCATTTTACCGAAGGTATGACGCTTGGCCATGTAGTAGGCGATTCGTGCTCCAGTCGATGGATTCTGACCCACAAACTGTGTTTCACCACTTGTCCCTCCGAAGGTACTTTCTTCATCCATGTAAAAAGTCGGCATCTCCATGAAGTGAACTTCTTCACCGATGATCTCATCTGTAATTTGTCGTAATGGCGTGATATCATCAATAATAATGATTCCACGACCGTGAGTTCCCAAAACTAAATCGCTTGTTTGCGCTTGCATGTCGATGTAATGAACAGCTGTTGCCGGCATGTTGTTTTCGAACTTCATCCAATTCGATCCGCCGTCAATTGACACATACAAACCAAACTCCGTTCCTAAGAAAAGTAGGTTCGGATTCTCTAAATCTTCTTGGAATGAGCGAGCAAATCCGTAAACGTTTTCATCAGCGAGTGAGGTCCACGTTTTTCCGAAATCTGTCGTTTTGTAACAGTAAGTGTTTCCATCATTCTTTGTGTGGCCGTCGAATACAGCGTACGCCGTTCCCTTATCAAAAACACTTGCTTCGATGTGGTAACACCATGTATTGGCAGGCAACTTTGCATTCAACAATCCTTCGGTAACGTTCTCCCAAGACTTTCCTCCATTTTGAGAAACTTGAACGTTTCCATCATCCGTTCCAACCCAAACCACGTTTTCATCCAAGGATGATTCTGCGATCGTGAAAATTGTACAGTGGTTTTCTGCTCCAGAGTTATCTTTCGACAATCCTCCAGATTCTGCTTGATTTTGCTTCGCAGGATCATTCGTTGTGAGGTCTGGAGAAATCTTCTTCCAGGTATCTCCTTTATCATTTGAAATATGAACAAACTGACTTCCTACGTACAATCGATCCGGATTATTTGAACTCGTTGTAATCGGAGCATTCCAGTTGAAGCGTAGCTTAGGATCTCCTTTTACTGGGAACGGAGTGATCACTTTTGTTTGTCTGATTTCGTCATCGTAGCGCCAAATCGTTTCGGCACCTTGCATTTCAGAATACATGATGTGTGGTTTGGTTGGGTGCGGATAGACACGGAATCCATCTCCAACTCCAATCACTTCCCAATCGCGTGCTTCTACTCCACCTGGACTTTTCGATGGCCCAAACCAACTTCCATTATCTTGCAATCCACCGTAAATGTTGTATGGTTCTTGATTATCAACAGAAATATGATAGAATTGACTAATCGGAAGATTTTGAACCATTTCCATCGTCTCTCCATTGTTCAACGAACGGTACAATCCTCCATCAGTTGCTGAAAATAATTTGTCAGAATCAGTAATATCGAACCAAATATCATGGATGTCTGGGTGCATTGACCCCAATCCCTTGAAGGTATTTCCACCATCTCGACTGATCGAACCGAACAAGCCTGCTTTTGCCACCATATCAGGATTCGTAGGATGAACCACTACTCTTGAAAAGTAGAACGGTCGAACAGTTAGTCCGAAATCAGCATTTGTGTGTTTCCAAGAAGCTCCAGCGTCTTCCGAGCGGTACATTCCATTTTTAGATGGGTCTTCCGACTCAACTACTGCGTACAAAATATTGGTTGACGACGGTGCAATTGCGATCGCCATTCTTCCCAACTGTCCTTCTGGAAAACCGTTATGAATTTTGTTCCACGACTTGCCACCATCCGTAGATTTGTACAATGCGCTTTTTTCACCTCCTGAGCTGAACGACCAACCTGTTCTTCGATGTTCCCAAAACGCAGCGTACATGATGTCTGGATTGTTCGGATCCATTACCAATTCAGAACAACCTGTTTTCTGATCGATGTAAAAGATTTTCTCCCACGTCGTTCCTCCATCAGTTGTTTTGTAAATTCCACGATCTTCGCTATCACCCCAAAGAGCACCAAGTACTCCAACAAAAATGACATCGCTATTCTCTGGATGGATTTGAATTGAACTGATACGCTCAGATTTGTCCAAGCCCATTTTTTTCCAGTTGTTTCCTCCATCTTTTGAATGGTAGATTCCATCACCGACTGAAGTACTATTTCGCGTCCAAATCTCTCCTGTTCCGACCCAAATGCTTTTATCTGGATTTTGTGGATCGATGGCTACTGCACCAATTGATTGGCAGTAATCGTCGAAAATTGGACTGAACATCACACCACCATCCTGGGACTTCCAAACGCCCCCGCCAGCGGTTCCTATGTAAATAACTTTGTTATCTGTTGGGTGCCCTTCAATGTCACTCACACGACCACTCATCAGTGCTGGTCCAATGTGGCGTGCACGCAGACCTCCAAATAGGTCATCGCCTTTAAGTTCTGATACAGATTGACACATTGCTGCGCCAGCCAGCATCAAAAACCCGGCTGCTAAAACTTGTTTTAACATGATTCAATAATTAGGTTGGTACTATTACTTTTCGTCAGTCGTTGTTTCTTCATCTTCCACTGGGAATGCAAAGAAATCATCTGCAACTTCAGGATTCAATTCGATAGATTCTAATTCGATCAACTGTCCGTCTGAATCTTCCGTTTTGAACGTCATTGAGAACGCAAAATACATTCCATCAACTTCTTGGTAATCGCTGTAAAGAGTCATTGCCATTGATCCTTTTTCAGGACCGCTTTGCATTTCAGATTCTGTCATTAGAGGAACGAACGTTTCTTGATCAAAGTAGTAGTATTCTACATTTTCTACTTCTTCACCCTCAACCAAAATTGGCTTTTTCGTTACTTTCAATTTGTAGCAATCTACTCCGTCAACAACATCGTTGTCCATCAACTCTACTGAATACCCTTTATCAGCATAATCCAACAATGGACTTGGATATTCTCCAATCGATCTTTTCTTGTTTTCTGAATCCTCTGCTTCAGATTTCTCCGCTTTTTGAGTCATGAAGTTCGTCCCCCAAGCAACTTCTCCGTCGAACGCATCTTGAGACATTGACATTCCCATCACTTCGAACTTCGTGATAGATTTTCCATCTGCCATCATGTAAATCTCCAACGGAATTGTCATTCCCTGAGCTTCTACTTCTGCCGCCATTTTTTGACCTTTCAAGTTTCGGAAACCTTCTTTTCCTCCCATTGCTTCAAAATAATTGTCAATAATTTGGTCTGCTGTTACTTGCGCAAAACTTGAAACTGAGATCATCAATGTGATCGCTGCTAATAAAATCTTCATAATTGTGTCTGTTTTTTTTCTGAATTTGAAATTACAAAGAGTATACAAGCGATCGCTTCAAAAAAGTATGAGCGGTTGATTAACTGTGCCACCAAGTATATTCGTCATGTCAAAAAAATGATTTTAATTCATGAATATCAGACAACTTGAAAGCGAATTGCTGCGTCTATTCCATAGATACGCTAATTGATCAAATCAACCCTAAATATGACATTGTTGCGACTACTATTCGTTCTGCTTTTATGCTTGCCTTATACTTCACATTCACAATCAGAGAACACCATTTCTGGTCAACTTTTCGTTCAGTTGGAAGCTTCAGTAGGGTCGGATATTTCATGGGAGCCGAACCAATCGCAGCGAGCACACTCAATTTTTTCAATGCTGATCGGTAAATATGGAATTACAAAAGTGTCCTGTCCTTTTAAGTTAGACAATGAAGCACTGCAGCGAACGTATCTTTTCGAATTTGATCCAACTGCTGGTGCTGACAAATTAATGGAGGAATTGGAAAAAGCTGAGGGTGTCGCATATGCCGAATACGTTCCCGCTTACCAAACTTCATACACTCCGAATGATCCGCAATTCAGTTCACTTTGGCACTTGCAAACCATTCAAGCGGAGCTCGCTTGGGACGCGGTTACCACTCAGACAAATTCGATTGTTATTGCCGTTGTAGATGACGCTATTTTATTGACACACGAAGATCTACAACCAAGTATTTGGACGAATATCGGTGAAGTGCCTGGAGACAATATTGACAACGACGGGAACGGATACATTGATGACGTGAATGGATGGGATGCCGCAGACAACGACAACGATGCGAATCCTGATAACCCAACAAATAGTTTTTTTACACACGGAACTCACTGCGCAGGAATTGCTGCGGCTCGAACGGATAATGCAATCGGTATAGCGAGCATCGGTTTTAATGCTCAAATCATGCCAGTTAAGGCCTCATCACTTCCAAATCCTGGGGCGGTAGTTGCTGGTTATACTGGAGTTGAATATGCAATCATCAATGGAGCGGACGTTATTTCCATGTCTTGGGGAGGAACGGGTTATTCCGCCACGTATCAACTTATTTTTGATCAAGCCTACAACCAAGGAATTGTCTGTGTAGCCGCCGCAGGGAACAGCAATACATCTGCATTGATGTACCCCGCTTCGTACAATCACGTGATTAGTGTTGGAGCAACAGATCAAAATGATCAAAAAGCAACATTCTCGAACTACGGAAGTGCCATTGACGTAATGGCTCCAGGTGTGGGAATTCAATCTTGCTTGGCAGGATCAAATAGTTCATATGGAACGATGCAAGGAACTTCAATGGCTTGTCCAATGGTGGCAGGATTAGCGGCTTTAATGCTTGCCTGCGATCCAAACTTGTCTCCTGATGATGTTGAAAATTGCATTGAAGATTCAGCTGATGATATTTATCCATTAAATTCAAGTTACACGGGACAGCTCGGTGCTGGGCGGATCAATGCCTCGAACGCCATTGCTTGTGTGAAACAGCTTGTTGCCCGATTTGAGGTTGATTATGAATTGGCTTGCCCCGGACAGAACAACAGTCAACTACACAGACGGAACGAACAACTTTACTGAAACAGGAATTACAGCGAACCCTTATTACCATCCTGTTACTCCTAGCGACACAACAACCTACACAATCACAGGTTTCTCTGACGCAGGATGCGCTGGAAACTTAAGTGGTTCAGCTACTGTAAACGTATTGCCGCAAACCGCTTCTTCGAGCTGTTATTACACCAAGTTTTACGGGGATATTGACAACAATACTTTGGCAGAAATTTATCACGATATAGCGGAAGATGCAACTTATGCCGTTGGACGACACGACACGGACGGAGCACTCTTCGCTCGATTTAATTCTTCTGGCGATCTTTCTTTTGCTGTCCAAATTGAATCCTTCTCTGGTGGATTCAGCGATATTGCCCCTGCACCGAATGGTGACAAAGTGTGTTTGGGGACTGATAATGAAGATATCATCATTGCACGTTTCACAAATACGGGAACGCTAGTTTGGGCAAAACGCTACAATATTATTCGAGAGCGTTCGCCTGACATCATTGTTTCGCAAGGCGATAGTTACATTATTGGTTGCTGGTACTCAACTGGAGGTAGTTCTGATAACGCTGCATTTATGCGAATTGACGGTCTCGGAAACATCATTTGGGAAACCAGCTTCCACAGTATCGATGATCAAATCTACGAAATGGTTCCCAACGGAACGGGTGGTGCGATTTTCTCTGGAGGAATTCACGGAGGTGGTTCCGTGGACATGTTTGTTGGAGAAATTGACGTGAATGGAGTATTTGGAACAATTGCCGAATACAATCACTCAACAAATGTGATGAATGAAGCCTACCAAGTGATCAAAACGATGAATAACGAGTATGTGGCGATGAGTAAACTCAATCCATCGAACACCGTTCCTTTTGACGCAAACATAATGCGTATGGATGCGAATTTTGATAAGATCTGGGAGGTTAATTTTACTTACGGCGGAAACGGTCGCATCAGATACATTGATGATTTAGTGGAAGATGCTCATGGCGATATCTATGTGTCTTGCCGATATGAAGTCACATCACCAGATATTGGAGTGGTTCTCAAATTTGATGCAAATGGAAACTTCCTTTGGTCGAAACAATTGACCGACACACGAGCACTCAAGCTGACATCAACAAGCAGCACGCCAACGGACAATTTAATGGCTGCACGATTCCAGACTGGAGCAAATAACGGTGGTCTGGATCTCTTCGTTGCACGAACGGACACTTCGCTGAACAGTTGCAGTGCGCTTCCAGTTGCGACAAGCTTCCTGCCAGGAGTTTCTACTCGAACAAACTTACCTTTTTCGGTGAGCAACATTACCTTCTCGATAACGAATTTGAATCCTGTTTTCACGCCGCTCAACTACCTTACAACAACGCTTTGTGAGGATTGCATCCAAGATACTTGTACCAATGAGGTAGCAGCAGATTTCTTGGCTAATAATGTTTGTTTGGGAGATACAACCTTTTTTGTTGATCAATCTGTTACGAATGTTGGGAATATTGGCGGTTGGAATTGGGACTTCGGCGATGGAACCATTATCGGTGGAACGGGAACTCCAAGTCATCAATACCAAAATGCAGGATCCTATGATGTCGAATTGATTGTGAACAATGACTCAATTCCGTTCTGTTTTGACACCATGAATTTGATCGTGAATGCTGCCGATGTGATTCTGGCACTACCTCCGGATACAACTATTTGTCTTGGAGACAGCCTCCTTTTGGAGTTGGACTTTGGATGTTACGGTTCAGCTTTTGGATGGGATTTCAGTTGGTCTCCTAGTGGATCAATGAACGACCCAACACTTCAGCAACCTACAGTTTCGCCTGCTTCAACAACCACATATACAGTAGTCGCCACAAATAATGGAGATACTTTAACTGGATCGGTAACTGTGATTGTCGACGTAAACTGTTGTGTTAGCCATGCGGCATTTGAACCAACAACCTGGTGCGAAGGTGAAAACCCACCGATTGTCAATACGAGTTCGTCAACAGGAGCGGCAACGTTTAGCTGGGATTTCGGACCAAATGTCACTCCATCAACCTTCGTTGGAACAACACCACCACCACTGACATTTAACGGTACAGGATTATTCCCAGTAACACTCATTTTGGACGACGACTGCGGATCAGACACACTCTATCAAACGATCAACATTAGTGGATTGCCTATTGCTTACGCCGGTCCAGACACATCGCTTTGTGCGGGAGGATCAGTGGAAGTTGGAGAGAGTCTCACTTCAGGATATTTATACAGTTGGTCACCAGCAGGTTTAGTGGACGATCCAACAAATCCACATCCAATTGCGACCTACACGACAGACACGACGCTCATCGTAACGGTTACCGATACGTGGACAGGTTGTACAAAAACAGATACCGTTGTTTTAACGAGCGCTCCACTTCCAATTTTCGACTTGGGGGGAACTGCTGTTTTGTGTAACGGAGCTTCAATGGTTCTTGATCCAGGAATAGTAGGAGCTGTGGTATGGCAAGATGGTTCAACGAATCCAACATTTACTGCAACTAGCGCAGGAACATACCACGCGACCGTCACGGATGGTTTGTGTGAATTTTCCGACACGATAATCGCTTCAACAGCTACTTTACCTGCGATTAATTTGGACAACGATTACCTCATCTGTGAAGGCGCAACAACTGTGATTGCCCCAGAAAGTGTGAGTCCTGGTCAGTACCTTTGGAATACAGGAAGCACTCAGCCTGCGTTGCAAGTGACCGATTTTGGAGAATACATTCTCACATACTCGAATGGTTGTGGAACCGCGAGCGACACAATTGTAATTGGCGATTTGGGATGTGGATGTTCCATCTATTTACCTAATACGTTTACTCCTGATTCTGATGAATTCAATCAACTCTTTAAATGTGAGTATTCATGTGTATTCTACGACTTCGAAATACTCATTTACAACAGATGGGGCGAGATCGTTTTCGAATCGAAAGATCCAGACATTGGATGGGATGCCACTTACAATGGAGCCATCGTACAATCAGGAACTTATACCTATGCCGTTCGCTATACCAGCGACAAGGGCGTTGAAAAGGATTTTACGGGACATGTGAATATACTGAGATAGACTGAACTGAATAGTTTAAACTTTTAAGAGTCGGTGCGTTGTGTATCGGCTCTTTTTTTGCTCTTCAACCTACCTTTTATGCTCGAGTTACGTTCTAAAAGAAACCATATCCACAAACAAGAATGGACCGCAATTTTTTTCTCGTATTCACCTTAGCTCTTCTGTTTGGAACTTCGACGCGAGTTTACAGTCAGTATAATCTTTCTATTGGGTCAAATTACGTTTACGCTTTTGGAGATCGCTCTATTGATTTTCAGGATGAAACATTCAGCTTGAACTCAACCCAAGGCTTTGAAATTACGGTGAACAATTCGTGTCAATTTGTGGACACAAAAATATCAGCAGTTTTTGAAGTTGGATTTCGACAGCTTTATTTCTCTGGAAACTCTGAAATTTTGAGGTATTCAGGTCAATTGAATAAACTAATTGGCGCTCTCGGAGTTAATTATTCGTTTACCGATAAGTTCGAAGCGGCAGCATATATCGAAGCAGAAAACAACTTGGAATTTGACTATTTCTATTCCGAAACTGGGGATTTGTTTAGAATTTCTCTCAGTCTTGAATCGACATGTTATATTATCGAACGACTTGGAATCACGCTCTTATTGAGTCGAGCAATGACTCCAATTACCAACGCCTATATCATTACAAACCCACAGTATCAAGCTAGACTTGGACTTATTTACCAATTCCTAAAATGAAATCAATCTATCCAATTGTATGTGTTTGTTTGATAGTCGGGTTTGGCTGCACCAAGTTCTCTGTTGAAGAAACGCTACCGGACATCACCAACATTTCACCGAATAGCATGAACTCCGAATTGGATCGAATTAATATCGTCGCAGATGTAGATTCATTTGACTATATGTATACATTTTACGGAGGCGACACCAAAATATCAGCAAGCGTTGAATATTACACTAAGGATGGCATCCTTTTGTTCGAAAAGAACGCCAAGATCAACATAAAGGGCGCAGGATCTGCCAATAATCCAATGAAGTCAATCGGGATTGTATTCGACGACAAAGTGAATAATTCAGCCTTCCAAATAATAGAAACTTCACAAGCCTTGCCAAATGACAACCTTAATCAGTTACAATCAATCAGGTTGAGGAATTCAGGGAACGACGATGGGGTAACGCATTTAAAAGATCTTTCGCTAACGGAACTGGCGATTAGAAACTCCATCGATCTTGAATTAAAATATGGAAAAGCAGTACATGCCTTTGTGAACGGTGACTATTACGGACTTTTGAACTTACGCACTGAGGTTGACCGGATTGGACTTTCTGATTTGTTGGGAGTGAATATCGACGATATTACGATCATGAAAATGGATACACCTAACGATGATCTCGATTTTCGCGAAGGAGATGAGCAAGTTGCCCAAGCGCTCATTGACGCAATTGAGGCGGAAGATGGATACGCTCTCCATCAATTGGTTGACATCGATAATTTCATTGATTATCTAATTTACGAAGACTACGTCGGTAATATAGATTGGCCGCAGAATAACGTGCGTCTCTACAGTCTGAATGGTAACAAGTTTCGTTTTCTGCTGTATGATTTGGATGGAGCCGCAACCAGAAATAGAGCAGCGCGACTTCCCAAAATGGAATATCTGGAAGATGATGTTTCAAAAATGTATCAAATTTTACGAAATCACGATCAGGGATTTATCCAAACATTGGAGGAG
Source organism: Crocinitomicaceae bacterium (assembly GCA_029252405.1). GTDB lineage: Bacteria > Bacteroidota > Bacteroidia > Flavobacteriales_D > Crocinitomicaceae > UBA4466. Next base: position 302,681 of record JAQXBM010000022.1, on the reverse strand, counting down.
CGACAGGCTGAAATATACGGAGTTCTATCTACCACCAAATTCAATACGATTGTGGATGAACTCAGTGAAAACATCCATGTTGACATCGGCTACTTGATTCAAAAATGGGGCGCTCCCACTAGCACGCTTCAATGGTTAATGAACGTTGACAAGTTGAAACAAGATTTTCATGTGAATGAGTTTTACAATCGAAAGCTCTATGAATTGGATTAAGATCATATGCGTCGTATTCAGCATTAGCTTTTCATCTGCTTTGTTTGGTCAAGAGAGCGAAGTTACGATCAGCAATGATTTTTGGACAGGGGCTTCGCTCAAGTATAAACTGAACAAGAAAATTGCTTTCAGTGTGGATCAGCAGGTCCGCATGACAGATAACTTGAATAGGATTCGTAGCACTTTTTTCGAGTTCGGAGCGAGCTACAAATTCAACAAGCATTTTTCAACGCGCGCTCAGTACAGGTATACAATGCCCAATCAACAACGCCACGTAAACAGATTGACACTTGATGGAACGGTCAAATGGAAGATAAAACCGACAAAATTCGAACTATCCTACCGTTTTCGATTTCAGCACGGAGTGGTAACATTCACGAAAGAACCTGAAACTTACATTCGGAATCGCTTTCAAATTAAATACAAGGTTTGGAAGAAGATGAAACTATTCGCTCGATACGAAAGCTTCTATCGACTCAATGATAAAATGCGATTTAGACGAAACCTTTGCGCCGGTGGAATTGAATTCGAGTTGAATAAAAAACTGGACCTTTCTTTTTTTTACCGCATGGATCAAAAAATCAATACGAAGAATCCTGAAAGAAGGAACATTATCGCTGTCTTGGCTAGTTTCGCAATCTAGACCTATTTTGTCGATTCCTATTAGTTGAACCCCGCTCTAACAGCCTGTCTAGGTAAGAAACAAAAATCCCGACCTTGAAACCAAAGTCGGGATTAGTATGTGAGTCTTTCGAGTCTTATAACCCGAAAGCAGCTTTTACTTTATCTACGTAATCCAATTTCTCCCACGTGAACAACTCAACATCGTGTGTTACTTGTTTTCCATCTGGGCGCGTGAATGTTTTTGTAACCGTCTCAGGTGTTCTTCCCATGTGACCGTAAGCCGCAGTTTCAGAATACATTGGTGTTCTCAATTTCAAACGTTGCTCGATGAAGTAAGGACGCATATCGAAGATTTCAGAAACCTTCTTGGCGATATCACCATCGGTCATGTCGATTTTTGATGTTCCGTATGTATCAACAAAGATTCCACAAGGCTCAGCAACACCAATTGCGTATGATACTTGCACCAAAATCTCATCACAGATTCCAGCTGCAACCATGTTCTTCGCAACGTGACGCGTAGCGTAAGCTGCAGAACGGTCAACTTTTGATGGATCTTTTCCTGAGAATGCACCACCTCCGTGAGCTCCTTTTCCTCCGTACGTATCAACGATGATTTTACGACCTGTCAATCCTGTATCTCCGTGAGGTCCTCCAATTACGAAGATTCCTGTTGGGTTGATGTGGTATTGAATGTTATCATCGAACAAAGCTTGAATATCCGCTGGGAACTTTGCTTTCACTCGAGGAATTACGAGTTCAACGATATCTTTCTTGATTTTCGTTAACATTTCTGGTTCTGATGCGAAATCATCGTGTTGCGTTGAAACAACAATTGTATCGATTCGCTGAGGAACGTTATCGTCAGAGTATTCTATTGTTACTTGCGATTTTGCATCTGGACGTAAGTAAGCAATCAAACTTGACTCATTCTTACGGATCTCAGCCATTTCAATCAAAATAGCGTGAGCGATGTCCAATGCCAACGGCATGTAGTTCTCTGTTTCATTCGTTGCGTACCCGAACATCATTCCTTGGTCACCAGCTCCCTGATCTTCAGGATTTGCTCTTTCAACTCCTTGGTTGATGTCTGCTGACTGCTCGTGAATTGCGGAAAGAATCCCACATGAGTTCGAATCGAACATGTATTCTGACTTCGTGTATCCAATTCTTTCAATTGTTTCACGAGCGATCGATTGAACGTCTAAGTATGTGTTCGTTTTTACCTCACCAGCAAGAACCACTTGACCTGTTGTAACCAATGTTTCACAAGCCACTTTCGATGCAGGATCGAATGCTAAGAAGTTATCGATGAGTGCGTCCGAAATTTGATCGGAAACTTTATCTGGATGTCCTTCTGATACTGACTCAGATGTAAACAAATATGACATAGAGTATGCTTTAAATTGTAATGAGCGCGAAATTAGTAAATAAATGTTGTATTCGACTCGCTTCGCACTTAGATTTTCAGATCGCTGCAGATTGTGAGCTTCGAGGGCTGAGGCTATCCATAATTCGATAAAACCAGGTTCGCTTAGGGTTGAGGCTCTCGAAGCCCGTAATCAATAATTGCAATATGCTTAGGTCACGATCAAACTGGAACAATAATTGCATTCAGAAAGTCCTATGAAAACACTTATCCCTTCAATTATTCTAGCATTAGTCATTCTCGGATCGTGCACAAAAGAGCAGCGCATTGTTAATCGAATGCAAGGCAAATGGACCGTAACGGAAGTCGAAATCGCCAATCAAGGTGAGTTTGAACCCAATATGGTCTTCCAGTTTGATTATTGCAAAACACGAACAACGGACTTTTGTGATTTTTCATTGCACGATTTTGATCAAGATGTAACGATAAATGGTACATACGCGATTGGCGATAATGGCGAATCAGTTCTTTTATCATCTTTGAGCGGATGGTGGGGAACCAACTTTGATGAATTTGAGATTGAAAAGTTGAATTCGAGACGTTTGCGTTTGATCAATTACAACGCGGAGACGGGCGAATATCGTCGTTTTGAGTTGCGGTCGATTGATTAGTCTCTAATCAAGTGAATTCTTGAAATTGAACATTAGTTAGTACTTTAGATCACTAGAAATTTAGATTACGTCGAATGGCAGCACAGAGTGAATTTGAAGCTCAAAATAAGTTTACACTTGTTTTTGATGATGATAATCTTGAAAGGGAGTATCGGGAATCTTATGATGCGGAAGTAAAAGTACCTCTGCGTTATGGAATTATCATATCCATACTTTCTTGGTACAGTGGAATTGCGCTCATTTACGCAGTTATTCCAGAGAAATTTAGTTGGTTAAGCACTTTGACCATTATCTATATAGGATCTTATTTTGGATTCATCATCTACGCAACCTATAAGAAACGTTTCAAGGGATATTATCATTTGCTCGGAGCAATTTCCAATGCCTGGGCGGGACTCTATGCTATTTTCTTCTGTCACCAATTTCCGAATGGTGAAAATTTGGCCTTGCCCGTGATTATTTTCATCATCTTTTTTGGATCCTACATGGTTCGATTGAGGTGGATTGCAGGGTTCATCGCGGCCTTCAGTTATACGCTAGCCTACCAGATTTATATTTTGGAGTACTCAGATCTTACGGGTTCCCAAATTGTGTTTTATGCCTTTGTAAGTTGGATGGTCTTGATTTTCGCGCTGGTAGCAGGACGTGTTTCTGAAAGCAATAATCGATTCGCATTTGTTCAGGCGAAAACCATTCGAGAACAAAAGACGATCATCGAGACGGAAAAAACATTCTTGTTGAAAGAAGTGCATCATCGCGTTAAAAATAACCTTCAAATCATTGTGAGCCTTATCAACTTGCAACTATCCAATGCAACGGATCAAAAGAGCGAAATTGCTTTGAAGGAGGTCCAAAGCAGGGTTCTTTCGATGTCGCTCGTTCACCAGCGAATGCATCAAGCATCAAATTTTACAGAGATTTCGTTGGTCGAATATACCAATGAACTGGTTGAAAATTTGATTGGTTCTGGTAAGAAAGAAAATGAGAAAGTCACGCTTTCCATTGCTCCTGAAATTCTCATTGATATTGATACTGCTATACCGCTTGGTTTGATTATCAATGAGGTCGTGAACAACTTTCACACCTCGAGCTCGACTACCGAAGCTGAAAACTGTCAATTGGAAATCAAGTTGGAAAAATCGCTTGCAAACGGTTACAAAATTTGGTGCAGAGATGAAGCAAACAGCTACTCCAACGATTTTGAAACTTCTTTTGTTTTTGAATTGGTTGAGATTTTTGTTGGGCAGTTGGATGGTGAATTAAATTGCTCTGAGGACAACGGACTCGTTTATCAAATCTCTTTTCCTGTTTCTTAGGTAAGTTAGTGGTGACAGTGATTGAATCAACGATTGACCTATTATTAGGCTAATACTTGAATCATTTCCCAATTTCACACAAAAAGAAAAAGGAGATCAAATTGATCTCCTTTCTTAGTAGCGGGAGCAGGACTCGAACCTACGACCTTCGGGTTATGAGCCCGACGAGCTACCAACTGCTCCATCCCGCGATATATTCTAATCTCGTTCGATTAGCGAGTGCAAATATACACGTTCTTTTTACATTTCACAAGAAAACACAATCAATTCTTGTTACTTTTACCCTACGAAACATTTCATTGTAAACGATAATATATGATTCGATCCATCAAATCTCTAGTAGTGATAGCAATAGCCATTTTTATGGCTGCAAGTTGTGCAACCGAAACTGAAGTTTCTGAAACTGAAATTGTCCCAAATGAAGTGGCCAAAGCCAATGTGGAAGGTGAAGCCTATTTGAACTTCTTGGATTTGAACGATTCGCTCGCAACAGCAAACAGCCTTTACTATTCAAGAGAAGTGAATGGAGAGCAAGAGTGGATTGAAGTAATTATGACCCTCGATGACTCTAGCCGAATTTTGAAAATGGTGGAGCAATACTTGCCTGCAGGATCAGATGCAGTGTACTCGAATCACTTTTACTTCAAGGATGGAGTGAAATATGCCACAAAAGAGTTTTTCCTTGAGTCGAAGGAAGATAGTTCCTACTTCGTGGAATTACTGTCTTACTACGACAATGATGAAAAAGTAACGGCAACGAAGCGCCGAACGGCCGAATATGAAGATCTTTTGGATCAAGAACAATACATGGTGGCCGCAAAACAGGATTGCAGTTCAGATCGCGCCTTTGCTGTCGTTAATCAAACTGGAAAATTCGCAACGACCTTCCAAGGATTCGTTGAGTTTGGTGGATTCAGATACCTCATCGTGGGTGAAGATGCCAAAGATGGATACTCATCAGCGCTGGTGGTCCAGCGAACAACTCCACTCATTATGGAATTGCGAGACAATGAATCCAATCTTCTTGGAGCAAAGCTCAGAGTGAATTTCCAAACGGTGAACGACGATGGAAGCTCACAACAGATTCTTTGGGGAGTAGCACGAGAAATCTAGCCGCTTCTGCAGGATAGAAATATCCTCTCAACCTAAGAATTTGACCAATTAACCTTTTTTTTACTCTTCAATCGGCGATGGTACGTATACTTGTACTTCGAATAAACGTCGACTGTTATGAAAAATTGGAAATCACTTCTACTCTTCGCCTCGTTTTTTGTTGCATCTTTTGCCTGGTCGCAAGAGATGAGCGTAAAAGGTACTGTGTACGATACTACGGGAACACTTCCTGTTGAAAATGCCATGGCGATGGCGGTGAGAATGAGAGATTCTGTATTGCTTGGATTTACGCGATCAGATAAAAATGGAGAATTCGAATTGACAGGATTTCCTGCGGATACCTTTGCCTTGACTGTCGATCATCCAAATTTCGATGAAAAAATCTACTACATTCTTGGACACTCCGAGAACTACGAGATCACGATCCCTTCAATTGTTATGCCGGCCGATTTGCAGGATGTTGAAGAAGTGGTGATTTACGCATACAAGGACCCTATCTATTACAAAGGAGATACCTTGGTTTATGTCGCCGATTCATTCGCTACGCATGAAGGAGCTGTTGTGGAAGATTTATTGAAAAAGCTTCCAGGACTTACCGTCGACAAAGATGGTAACATCACTTCCCAAGGGGAGCAAATTGGAAAAGTACTTGTCGATGGAGATGAGTTCTTCGGGGACGATCCGACCATTGCCACAAAAAATCTAGGTGCTGATGGAATCGAAACAGTGCAAGTCTACGAGAAAGAAAATGAAGATGGAATTGGAGGAGATGATGAAAAGATCAAAGTCCTCGATCTGAAGCTGAAAGATGATGCCAAGAAAGGCTACTTCGGACGAATAACCGGGGCCTCCGACTTTGCCCTCACCCCTATTGGTGATCCTGCAGAAATCGGAACCAATCCATTCTACGAAGGAGAGCTGCTCTTGAATAAATTCAATGGTGCTCAAAAAATATCTGTTTTTGCTTTAGGTTCGAACACACCGCGATCTAACTTCGGTTGGGGAGACATGAAGAAGTTCGGATTGGAAAACGAACAAACAGTTGGAAACAGATGGAATCCAGGAGCTGGAAACAACACCAGCGGAGTTCCTCAAACATTGATGGCTGGAATCTACTTTACAGATAAAATTGGTAAAGAGAAAAACACGAAAGTCGGATTCAACTACTCTTACTACAACAATTATTTGGATGCAACTTCAGCTAGTCGTTCACAGTACTTCTTGACGGATACTTCATATGTAACAGACGATTCAACGCGAAGCATTACCGATAGTCAGTCTCACAGAATCAACTTTGAGTTGGAAACAAAGATTGACTCGTTGACAACATTTAAAATCAAACCATCTGTACGATTCGATCAAAGTAAAACATCAGACACGGACATTTCGGATTTCTTCAATTCAGAACTGGACCAAACGCTTGGAACATTCGTAGAGTCTACAAATGATTCGAAAGGATATTCTGTTGACGGTTATGCTCGATTGGAACGAAAATTCATGAAGAAAAAGCGTGAATTGGAAGTCAGATACGATCTGTCCTACGATAAGAATAATACAGATGGGGCATTGGATTCGCGAACGAACTTCTTCTCTCCTTTCGCTACCTCTGACACATTAATTCAGTCTAAAATCAACGACAACGGAAACACGAATCACTACGGAACAATCAGGTACTTTGAACCAATTGCGAAGAAACTGAAATTGGAGATGGAATACTTGTACCAATATGGTTACAGTGATCAAAACCGTGTGACATTAGATGAAGATATCAGTACAGGCTTGTTCACGGATACGAACTCCACTTTCTCGAATATCTTCGACAATACACGCCAACAACACCGTGTTGGAGTTGGGTTGATTTTTGAATCAAGCAAGCACACAATCAGCGGTACTGTTCGCGTAAGAAATATTGGAATCGAAAATGTGAATCGTATTACTGATAACGTGATTAACCAAAACATTAACAACGTATTGCCTCAGTTCAGATACAGCTACAAACCAACAATGGGGAAACGCTTCAACCTGAATTACAGAACGAGTTCACAGCAACCATCGATCAACGATTTGCAACCTGTACCTGACAACACGAATCCAAACAGAATCCAAGAAGGAAATCCTGATTTGACACCAAACTACATGCACAGCATCAACCTTTCGTTGAACAACTGGAGCGCTTTGTCTGGTAGATATGTATATGCAGGAGCTTACGGAAGTATTACTAACGATGCCTTCTCTTCTGAAACAGACTACGATGAATTCGGACGAACAATATCTAGAACAGTAAACGTTGACGGAAACGCAACAGCTTACTTCTACAGTGGAGCAGGTTTCCCAATCTTGGGAAGAAAAATTGAATTCCGACCAGAATTGAATGGATCTTACAACCGATTCACGAACTTCATCCTAGGAGAACAGAACGTTACAAACAACTACGGAATTACACCAAGCTTGAACATCGATTTCAACTTCCTTGGAGATTCATTGGAACTAGGAGTTACGGCTCGTTATTCTTACAACAATGCGGTGAGTTCATTGAACGGAACAACAACTCCTTACTCAATTGAGAACTACGGAGGTTACGCTGAGTGGAGATTGCCAAACGGATGGGGAATCGGAACTGACATGGAGTACACGCGAAATACGCAACCAGGAGATGGGTTCTTCAACACGGATTTCTTCGTATTGAACGCTGAGATCAGTAAGAAATTCTTGAAAACACAAAACTTGATGATTTCAATTGTTGGAAACGACATCTTGAATCAAAACATCAACGCACGTAGAGAAATCAACGGAAACATTGTAACTGACTACAGAACAACAATTATTTCTAGGTATTTCCTATTGAAAGCAACATTACGATTTAATAACCGCAGAACGAAAGAAGATGATTTTAAAATGTTTTAAGAAAACCGTAGCAACGGCAGTTATTGTTTTGATGACTGCAACATCTTTCGCTCAGATGACATCTGGGAAAGTCATTTTTTATCGAAAGATGAACCTCAAAAAGATGTTCAAAGACAATGAACGCGTTCGTCCATTTTTGAAAGATGACGTTACTTGGCATGTGGATAGTTTCGCATTGTACTTCAATGATTCATTATCGGCATTTGTTCCGATCGAAAGCGACGAGCCATCACAAGGAATGATGAAGATGTTGACGCCTCAAAACACGACTTACAAGAACCTCAACCAGAACGAGCGTGTTGTAATGATGAACATGATGGGATCAGCAATGACGGTTAAAGACACCTTGAAACCACGTGAGTGGAAAGTAACTGAAAGCACGCGAAAAATTGCTGGATATACCTGTCGCAAGTCTGTGATCGATATTGACGATTCGACGCGTTTGTACGCTTGGTTTACTGTTGATCTCGTTCCGTCGATCGGTCCTGAAGGATTCGACGGTCTTCCAGGAGCCATTCTCGGATTTGCCAATGAAGAAGGGAGCATTGTTTATTTCGCGAAGCGCGTGGAAGCAATGGCACCAACTGATAAGCAGATCAAGCCAGTTTACAAGGAAAAAGATGCCTACAAAGAAGAAGAATTGAAGGCTCTTTTATTGGAGAAAATGGGTAAATGGATCAAGAAAGGAGATCTCGACGCTCAGTTCGCTTGGATTTAGAGTTCATCTCACTTTACTGAAATTCCAAACACCTGCTTAAGGCGGATTTTATTCCCTAAGGAAATCGTATCAATAGAAACTGTTCGGTCCTGACTCAAGTCCAAAACTCAACTCGGTCTTAATGATTTATCAGAAAAAAGCAGCCGATCTAAGTATTATCGAGCACGATCTGATTGTGTCTTTGCTTGAGCGTCATTACCCTAATACTGATAAAAAATACATCGAAGATCGAGTATCTCCGCATAACGACTTCGACATTGTATTCCTGAAAAATGAGGCTGTAATCGTTGGCGTTAGCTACTTCAAGGTGAACAAATTAAAAACGCCATTTAGCAATAGAAAAATACCTGTCATCCACTTTGGACAAGTACTGAAAAGTCCGGAATTTTCAGGAAACCTAATTTGGAAACTTGGACATTGGTATGCGACCAAGAACATTGATCTCCTCTATCCGGTTCGAAGAGTTGTTGGTATTACCATCACCTCTAATCCAAAAGTATACGGTCATTTTGCCAAGCTATTTCCTAACAATTTTGCAGGACAAAAAGCTGATCGAGCTATGCTCTCATTTCTAAATGAGTACTTCACAGGATACACGCAATTACAGTCAGAAGTGAGTGATGAATTCACAATGACATATCCAGATTTAAACGAAAAGGATATTTCTCGTGATTGGAATGCTTTCTACAAATCAAAAAATGACGAATCCAACGAACTATTTCGACGAAAGGAAATTATTGCCATTGATGAAGACGGTGCCATATCACAAACACTAAACAGATTGGTTTGCGTAGGATACAGAGATGCATTTAGACGCTTTAGATTTCGCACCAAAGCATAAGGTTCAATACTTGAGTATAGCCGACTACTTAAAAAACTTCGAAAACATCTTAGGATGTACCTCAAACGAGCATACCTCTTTTCCAAAGAGTTTTTTCGGGAACGTAAGCGTCACAGCATTCATTGGTTTTTTAAGCGACTTTATGAGCTCATCATCCAAATAAATCTCAAACTCTGTAATCCCTTTTTTAAGCTTATCTGAATAAACTGACTCAATATCCTTCGTATCTGAAGTGCATTTAACAGTCGCCCCAGAATTATTTTTGAATTCTAACGTGCATCCCTTCACCACTTTGATCTTAGGAGAACCGAACAAAGCAATCCGCAAGAACTTATATCCATCTGCATCGCTGCGAACACCGTGTAGCGTTCCTACCTCTCCCTTTCCGAAAGAAGGTGCCTTAAAATTTTGAATAGCGCTTTCGACTGCATTCATAGTATTGTTTTATTTTAATCTTATTCATTTTTTACAAGTGTGCTCTCTTAGGACGTGCATTTTTAACGTATTGAGGAGGTCGAATTGAAACGAGTTAGTAATTGAAGAAGCGCGAAATGGCAATGAAGCGATCACTGAAATCACCGCGTTTCATGAAGATCAACGAATGGAGTTAAAGTGGCACTAGACTTTTTCTTCAAAAGCTACTCTTTCTCTCTTTTTTCGGCGATGGAAAAAAGTAAAAGAACCATTCATATTAAAACAAACTAACCGTTCTCCGCAACAACTTCCTTTACTTCTGGCAAATGCTGCATCAACAACTGCTCAATTCCGCCTTTCAGCGTAGCTGTGCTTGATGGACATCCTGAACATGAACCTTTCAAAGTAACTGTCACTATTCCGTCCTCAAATCCACGGAAATCGATTGCTCCACCATCGTTTGCAACTGCAGGACGAACATACTCATCCAACAAATCAGAAATCGCGTCATCGTATTCAGACGGAGCGAATACTTTTTGAGGTGCTTTCTCTCCAGCTTCAGTTTCAACTGGCGCTGCATCCTTTGGAGGAAGCATAACCAAAACTTCTTTGCCATCGGCGATCCATTCACGAATGAACTCACGCAATTCCATTGTAATGAAATCCCAAGCAAGATTATCCGTTTTTGTGATTGTTACGAAGTTCGATGCAATGAAAACTCCTTTTACAAAAGGCAAATTGAACAACTCTTCTGCTAAGGGCGAGTATCCTTTCGCTGACTCTGCAGACTGAAATTCAGCTGAATCTCCTATTCCCAAAAGGTGTTTGTTCGCTACAAACTTCATCGTAGATGGGTTTGGAGTCATTTCTGCGTATATCGTTACTGGAACTTTCATATCTAAGTTTTGAAGTACAAAATTAGTCGAAATAGTTCAATTTGACTGTGTTTAAAGCGTTAATTCGGATTTCAAGAATGCCCCTAATCTTGAACTCACACTTTCAATAAGATGTTATATCTTCACATTATGAGAAAACCGAAAGGCTTCATCGTATTCATTTCCGCCCTATTTCTTCTGATTGGAAGTATAGGCGTTAATGTTTTCCTGCATACGTGCGAAGAGGATGGAACCTTTGTTTCTTATTTTGTCCCTGCTGATGACAACGAACACTGCGGTGATGGTCACGAAGAGGAATTACCCCCTTGTTGCGCAACAGATGAGAAAGAAACGGAAGATGATTGCTGCGGTGACGAAGTGAAGCACTTCAAAGTTGACTTGGATTATTTCCAGAAAATCAACGCTCCATTCATTCCGATTTATTACGCTCCAGAACCGATTGAAATTATTTCAGTTGAGTTGAGTGAAGAGCACACTTTCATTCACACCTATGCGAACCCGCCTCCCAAGAAGCGGAGTGTCAGTCGCAGCCTTACCCAAATTTGGATCATTTGATAACAATGAGTCGGCCTATTTTCGAGTATCTCGGAAGTAAGGTAGTTCATTATTGTAGTATCAAACGATTTAAATAATCATGAAATATATAATTCTAGGTATTGTGTTTTTCGCATGCCTTACAGGAGCGAAAGCTCAGTTAAAAGGAGTTGTGTTCGGCTATTCGGCGGACCCGGCTCAAAAAAAACCGATCCAAAATGCGAAAGTTCGATTAGTGAACTCTAGAGAAGGTGCGTATACGGGAGAAGATGGAACTTTCGAGTTGATTCTTCCCAAAAACCTTCCAGATACCATGATCATTTCGTCCATTGGATTCGTGAATGATACAGTTGTCGTTACGCGAAAAGATCGTTTCGCAGGGTATCAAATCACCTTGTTTTCAGATCAATTGCTTCCCGAAACCATCATCAAGGCAAAAGCATCGGACCATTCGATTCTCCGTTTAAAAGTTCTCCATGTAGAGAATATTTCATCAGGTGAATTGAAGAAAGCAGCATGTTGCAATCTCTCGGAATCTTTCGAGACAAATGCTTCGGTGGATGTGAATATCACGGACGCCGTTTCTGGAGCGAAGAAAATCCAAATGATGGGGTTGGATGGTGTTTACACGCAAATTCAATTTGAGAACATTCCATCACTAAGAGGACTGGAAAGCTCATTCGGGCTCCATTCGATGCCTGGAACTTGGGTAGAGTCAATTCAAATCACAAAAGGAACTGGAAATGTCGTAAATGGATATGAATCCATGGCGGGGTTAGTGAACATTGAATTGAAGAAATCCGAAGAGATGGAGCGATTGTACCTGAACGGCTACGTGAATCGCTTTGGGCGCGCCGAACTCAATTTTAACACTGGTTTTAGGCTGAGTGAAAAGTGGACGAGCGGTTGGTTTGCTCACGCCTCAACTACGCCTTTCGCGTTTGACGAGAACAACGATAATTTCCGTGATTTCCCGAACGACAACAACCTAGCTGTTTTCAACCGCTATAGTTTTGAAGGAGAGAAAATGGAGGCTAAACTTGGCGTGAATGCCTACTGGGATAAACGTGTTGGTGGACAAACGAGTTTTAACGGAACAAACTTCGCGGAGGCGTATGGTGTTCTCATCGATTCGAGACACATTGATGCTTTTGCGAAAACAGGGTTTTTCCTGAAGAAGCCGCTCCACTCGATCGGAGTTGTGTACAACGCAAAATACCAAACGGTTGATGCTACCTTCGGGAATCGTCAATTTAGAGGTACTGAAAAACGTGGATACGTCAATGCAATCTACGATGGAATCATCAATAACTCAACGCACAAGTTCAAAGTTGGAGCAAGCGGTGTTTACAGTGATCTCGAACAACAAATGGATTCACTGAACGACGATCGTTTGGAGATTGTACCAGGTGTTTTTGGTGAGTACACCTACTCGGGCGCTAGACTTTCCGCTGTCGCAGGGGTTCGCGGAGATTATCACAATATCTACGGATTTCAATACGCTCCGCGCTTGCACTTGAAATATGCAGTAACCGAACGATTGGATCTCCGTGGAACGGTTGGAAAAGGTTGGAGAGTGCCAAACTATATGATCGATAACATTTCGCTCTTGGCGACAGGTCGAACGTGGATGGCTCCAGATACCATCAGTCCAGAAATTTCGTGGAATGTTGGTGGTAGCTTAGTGCAGCGATTTGTTCTTTGGAAACGAGCTGGGTCGATTACTGCAGATTTCTACCACACGCAATTTGAGAATCAAATGGTGGTGGATCGAGACGCGGATGCGAATGCTGTTGTGTTCAATTCTTTGGATGGAACATCCTACTCGAACAGTCTCCAGTTGGAGCTCGCCTACTCGCCTGCTAAACAACTCGATTTGAGATTTGCGTACAAATGGCTGGACGTAAAAGCGGTCTTCGCGGGAGAATTGCAATCGCGTGTAATGGTTCCTGTTCACCGTGGATTTGCCAATATCGGCTATAAAACACGGAACAAGCGCTGGATGGCAGACGCTACGATATCTGTATTTGGACAAGCTCGTCTACCTCAAAACATTCTTCCAGATGGGAGTTTGAGTACAGATGGTTTCAGTCAGACGTATGCTCTCGTAAATGCACAAATCACGCACGTATACCACAGCTGGGAATTTTACCTTGGAGGCGAAAACATCGGGAACTTCGTTCAGCGAAATCCAATTATTGATGCTGAGAATCCATTCAGCTCAACATTTGATGCCACCAGAGTATGGGCACCAGTGGTTGGGATGAACATTTACGCTGGTTTCCGTTTTTCGATTGCACAACCAAAAGAAGAAGAATAGTTAACTTTACCGGAGTCGTCAGTGCTGGCATGCGCTTTGCATCTCTCAAGTAAAAAATGAAAATAAGCCGAAAGGCATTTAAATATTTAAGACATGAAAAAAGTAATCATCTTATTCGTTCTGGCATTTATCGCGAATGGCGTAAGAGCTCAAGAACTCAAAAAAGTGGAAGAAGTAACGATTCAAACATCAGCAATTTGCTTCGATTGTAAAGAAAGAATTGAGGGTGCGTTGAATTACCTCAAAGGAGTGAAGTTCGCTGAATTGGACAATGAAACTAAAAAAGTGACGGTTCGATACAAAACGAAGAAAGTGAATCTTGACCAAATTAAAGCTGAAATTGCTGCAGCAGGATACAGTGCTGATGAGGTTAAAGCTGTCGAGGCAGCAGTTGAAAAATTGCCAGCCTGTTGCAAACCCAATGTGGAGAAACATTAAAAAACTAATTCATGTAAGACCTGTCCCAAATTCCGGTAGTCATCGGAACATCGGGACAGGTCTTTTTTTTTGTACGAATAAACTATTCTACCGAAACAGCCCGTTATATTTGTGGCAGTGAACATTCAATCAAGAAGCATATCTAGATTCTGGCAAGCATTCGTGCTTGTGAGCTTCCTGTTTTTAATGAATTCCTTATCATTCGCTCAGCAGTTCGTACCACTCGATTCTTTGACTTTCCTCGACCGTTTTGAGCAGGAAGAATGGTCTGATCAGTATGAATTGATTGCAAATGAAGATTCATCAAAACTAGCTGTTCCGTATTTGTCGGTGCGTCAAGCGGAGGCAACCAAGATTGGATTTATTTGGAATGATATTCCATTGGATAAACGCTCGGAAGTTGAGTTTTTCATCGATACGCTTCAAATCAAGTTGGATGAAGCATCATTTTCGCTGGATACAGCAATTGTCGCACTCCCCGCTCGCGTTGATGACTATTCCCTAACTGTTAGATCGGAGATTGGAGAAATCATCGCGAAGGTCAATATCGAAGTTTATTGGTATCATGAAGTCGATGTCGTGATCATTCCGCTGGTAAAAACAAGCTTGGATGAACAAGATTTGAGCGAGTACCTCAACTCCATTTTCGGACAGGCGCAATTAGGTGTTCACCTGACAATTGACCCCATTTTTGAGCACGACGAGATCGACCCGAAAGAACTCTTTGTCAACCCAAGTCAAGATTTTGATCGCTATACGGATCAAATGCAGCAAATTCGGGAGCTTTATTTTGAAATGAACCCCAGCGCGAACAAGGAAGTCTACTACGTCTGTGTCGTTCCCGGATTTGTGAATGAAACGATTGAAGGCTACAACGTACTCAACAAGGCGCTGTCCTTTGTCAAAAATTACGATTCCGACACCTTGATAATTCACCGAAACATTGCTCAGCAGTTGGGATCAAGTATCGGGGCATTACGCAATACCTGGCTCAACGAAGGTCCTGAAAAGGAATCGACGGATAATTTAATGGATTCAGGATTTGGGACGAAATTAACCAAGGATCAATGGGAGTCCATTCATCGAAATTGCCATGCTTTTTCGCTCTTTGATGATTATGAAGATGTTCGCACGAACGGAGGATTGATCGCGTATTATTTCTGGGAAGAAAACAACCGTGGCGAAATCGTGGCGAAGAATGGAACCTTGTTCAGTCAACTGAAAATGCCTTTCAAGCGGAATCATTATTCCTACCATCAAAACATTACCAGCATCTTTTTCAAACCGATGTTTACGGTTTTATCCTTTCGAATCAACGCGATGCATTTTATTGCATTGATTGTAGTATTCTTGATTGTACTCTTCGCACGAAGGCTACTGTTTCGAAAGATCAGGCAGAAATCCTGGTGGCTGCGTTTCGGGGCGAATTTTGGAATTTTTCTAGTCTTCCTCTTCTTGGTCGTTCAGTCCTTCCTCTTTGTGAATCGTGGTTATCGTTTATTTGAAATGAAAGGCGGTGAAATCACTGAAATGAAGGGAGCTTCGGTAAGTGATATGCGTCTGGAAATTGCGCGTGGAATAAAGCCTGAAGTTCTCGCTGAAGATCAATTGGGATCGGAACTATTCGTGAAGAAAAAGAAGAAATGGATGCTCAAAAGGCGCAAAAATGTTCTTTACTTCAATCAGTATGTCAGAAATAACCAGACGTATTTCAAGTTTGTAAAAGACGCTGATTCATTGCTGATTTCTTCGAAATCGTACGCTGAAAAGGCTGAAAGTCACTATATCGTGATTAACTATTTGGACGGAAAGAAGGTCCGAGAGCAACGCGTCTTCAATCACCTTCGATTGGATATCACGGACAAAATTAGTCTGCCGAATCCTAAGAAGCGTATTCTCCTGTTTGTGAATGGATACCGTCCAACGGCCAATGGAAACTCCTTCGAATCCACGTTTGATTCCATCATGAAAAAGGGCTTGGAGCATGAGAACTCGAACAATTTGATTTACGACAATGATCGTTACAATTACTGGGAGTCGTGGAATGAAATCAACAAGCGCTTTGCCTCAAAGATTAATCCTGAAGAGACTTTTTACGCGGATGGACATTTCTCCGTTGAAACATCTAACCATCGCAGCTTGGTTGATTTTACTTCGCTTTCTCAAAATTATCCAAAACGCTGTAAGAATCCGAAACGCCATGTTTGTCAAGACAATGAAGGAGAGTTAACATATAAAATGTTCAACCTTGAATCGAATAGGAATGGCTTTGCGGAGCGCAATAAGAACGGAAGAATCGCAGGACGGAACTTGTATCAAATGCTGAATGAAATTCCGAATTTATCCAAAGATGACACCTTGTACATTGTTGCGCACTCCATGGGATATGCGTATTCACTCGGAATCATTGACGAACTTCGTGGGAAAATCAACTTTGGAGGGTTTTACATCATCGCCCCTGAAAATGCCGAAGCTGGCAAAGTCAAGATGTCGGAGTGGGAAGAGATTTGGCAATACGGAAGCGACTTCAACGAAAACAAGTTTAAGTCACCGTGTTTAGTAGATGGAATTGCTCCTCAAACCAAAGCGGGTGGATTAAGCCATTATAATCGCGTTTTTATCCCAGACGATGCCTACAAGAAAAAAGGGTTCTTCGACTCGCATTTTGTCGGATACTACACATGGATTTTCAATCTCTCAGACGGAGATTCAGGATTTATCAGGCAGCGATAAGTCTAGCTTTTCGTGATAATGTATTCCGTACGAGCATTTTGCAAGTGTTCTTTTTCTGTGCACTCGATACCATCTCTACAGTGATTGATGATTTCCTTTTCGCCCATTCCAGTTCCTGAAATACGTCCTGAAGAAATTCCTTCCTCAATAAAGTAGTTCACGATCACCTTTGCTCGTTCCTTGGATAGTTTCAAGTTTTCCTTATCATCTCCACGCGAATCTGTGTGCGATCTTACACGGATTCTGATCTTTTTATTGTCTTTCATAAAGGCCACGATCTTATCCAGTTCACGCGCAATATCGAAATCCATCGCAGAACTTCCTGTTGCAAAAAGCAACTGTTCCACATCTGTCATTGAGCTCAGGTCGATTCCTTCTTCTAATCCAGCACGATGCATTTTCAGTGCGTTCCCATAAATTTCATCAAGGGAAATATCTTGCATAGATTCTACCGAATACTGGAAACGTACTTCTTTGGAGAGATAACCTTCTTTGGCTATTTTAATGGTCAAATCTAAGGAGTCTCCTTCTTTCAATTCGAGCATCGGTTGCATAATTTTCCCCTCAGGATCCGACAATCGCCTTATGAACACCTTGTTGGTTTTGTTGTCAATGATTCTGACAATTGCTCCCTCAACGGCAAGTTCCGTTTTCGCGGCGATTAGCTGAAGTGAAATTTCTACCCCATTATCCTTTTTCATTTGGAAGTCATTCTTCAAACCGAATCCATCTCCTTTGGTTGATGTTTTAACAATAACTGGATCATACCCTTCCATCGAGAACCTCACGAGGTATTGCTTCTCCTCTTCCAAATCAAAAGCGTAATTTCCTTTGCTGTCCGTTGTTTGGCTTTGCAATACATTTTCTGCCTGATCCATCACTTCCACCAAAACTCCTTCTTTAGAGTTCGTTTCCTCAATTGTAAGTGAACCAGCTAGCAGCGGAACGAATCGGAAAGGAATAATTTGATTGAAACTGTAGATGTCATCGTTGCCATCTCTATTTGTTGAGAAATACCCTTTGTTTCCCTCCCCTGGAGAGTAGGCAAAATCATCCTGAGCGGAGTTTATTGGATACCCTACTGTCGTAACACGGATGTAAAAATCCTTCTTTAACAGCGCCATAAAGATGTCAAGTCCACCGATGCTTTCGTGCCCATTGCTCGAAAAATAGATCTCGTCGTTGCTACCAATTGCAGGAAAGAGCTCATGTCCGGGTGTATTTACCTCACCTGGTAATGACTCTGCTGAACCGACGTCTCCATCCTCCAAAATTGGGGCTCGGTAAATATCTGACCCTCCTTTTCCTCCGGGCATATCCGAGCTAAAAATCAAGTACTTCCCATCATTAGTAATGACTGGATGTCCAACGGAATAATTGAAGTTATTGATGGACAGTCGTTTTTCATCCATCCATTTATCTCCTTTTACGACTGCTGTAAAAATTCCGAGATTGATCGTTCCATCGATTCCCTCACGTCCTTTTTTACCATCGTAATCTCTGGTATAATACACGCGTTTTCCATCTTTAGAAAAACAAATTGGTCCTTCATTGAACTTTCCATTTTTCCTAGGTCCCGCGAACTCGGATTTTAATCCAGATTCGAGATCAACTTCGAACAAGTCCAAAAACGGTTGTTCATTTTCGTCCTTCCATTCTACAGGCCATGCTTTTCTATCACTTAGGAAATACAATTTCCCATTATTCACGTAGGCTCCGAAATCAGTATGATCGTCGGAACTTAGGGGTGATTTCTCAACGGTATAATGTGCTTGATTTGGTCCATTTCCATTCTCTGCAGATTGTCTCATTGGCCCTTGAGACAGCGCGTTGAAACTATAAACAGAGCAGATCGCAACAAGTAAACAGTAAACTTTCATATCTAGTATTATTAGAAGAATCTTGGAGATGCTATGGAAGATTTTGAATAATTCATGTCATACGTCATCACAACTTCATGTGATCCGAAATGTGCAGTTCGTAATACGGCAGTTGTTCCTAAATCGAAGGAATAACCTAGCTTAATTTGTTGGTTCAATTGATATTGAGCGATGAAGCCAACACTTGCGCCAAATCGATAGTTCAATCCAAAATACAACTTCTCGCTACCGATAAATGTCGCTGTTAAGTCTATACTCAGTGGAGAGACTAATGAACCTCGTACTTGAGTTGTTGGACGGAACACCCATTTATCACTCATATTAATCAAGACACCAGCCAATATATAAGCCTGCATTTGATTGGAGTATCCTCCGTTCATCAAAGAATCCTGATTCTTCAAGAGTCTAGGAACTCCGACGCCCATAAACCACTTTGGTGACCTGTACATAACTCCTACTCCAGCGTTAGGAGTAATAGAATTGGCCAAAGATTGAGCTCTTGGGTCGTTATCTGCGTTGGAAAGTGTAGAAATATCCGCAAAATTAAAGTCCGCTAGGGCCTTAATTCCAACGGAGAATTTCCCTCCATTTTTGAACTTGAAGCGGTAAGCAAAGTTTGCCGCTGCCGTTGTTCTGTTGAGTGTTCCCAAGCGATCATTCCATAGGTCCAATCCTATGGCAACTGACTCGTAGTGCAAAGGTGAGTGAACCATAATACCAGAGGTCATTGGCGCTCCTTGAAATCCTGCCCATTGTTGCCTGTGTATTCCAGCTATTGTAACGTGATCGTTACATCCTGCTTCCGCAGGATTCGCGTATAATTGGGCATCAATGTATTGTGTAAACAATGCATCTTGCTGCGCTATTGCGGTATGAAATACCCCGCAAACAATTAGTGCGAACGAAACAATGATATTCTTTTTCATAATTCTTTTACGTTTAAGCGTATACTTTTCTACCTTCTAATCTCGATGTAACCACGAACTGCTCTCGCTTCATCTCCGACTTCCAGCGTATAGAAGTAGACTCCATCAAGCAGTTTATCACCACCAATTATTGAAGTTTGATTCACCTCTCCCGACCAGTTATTCTGGTAATCTTCATCTATATAGACGGGTTCACCAAACCTGTTATATATCGTCAATTTGTGTCTATCAATTACCTGAATCCCTTGAATAGTGAGTGTTTCATTCACACCATCACCATCTGGCGAAACGATGTAGTTAATCTGCTGACCGTCGTAAGTGATATCGTTCATATCCCATTCGGCTATGATTCCGTCATTATCATTATCGACACTTCCTGGATTAAAATCAGCATCAGCTTGATTATGGATCCCATCACCGTCATCATCACAGCCATTGTCCAGAATCCCATCGCCATTAACATCTGCGTCTGCACCATCTGTTATTCCATCGCCGTCCGTATCAATATTATTGTCATTTGGATCGACGTGGTCAGGGAGTAAATCGAGGTCATTATCTGCTGTTGGCCAGTGATTATCGTTTAAGCCGTCCTCATTCTGGTCAGGTCCATTTTCAATGGTTCCGTTTCCATCAGCATCTGAATCACATGTATCTTTGATTCCATCAAGGTCAGTGTCAATGGAGAACAAGTCGTAGAATACGTCATCAGTACCATTATTTGTAAGATCTATTCCACCATCATCTGGTAGTCCATCTCCATCGGCATCTGCGTCACAACCATCGAAGATTCCATCACAATCCGAGTCGATATTTCCAATATTAGGATCGACTAGATCAGACAAGCCATCGTTGTCAACGTCCGTATCATCATCCAATATTAGTGCTGTAGCGATATCATTGGTCGCACTAATGCCTACAGCGGCTGGGCTCGGATTGGAAATGGTAGCGATTATGGTTTCATCATCTTCTTCCAAGAGATCATCTTGAATCACGAAGGGAATTCTATGTTGACTACTATCATTATCAATAGAGAACGTTACTACTCCTAGGTAGTCATTCCCAACACCTTCGGTTGCGGTTCCTCCTAAATTAATTGTTCCGGTAATTGGAGCACCCGTTTCGTTTTGAAGACCACCTACAAAACTAACTATGAATACAGGATTGTGTGGATTTGGCATTTCCACTCCATCCGAAGTCGTAATTTGAAGTTCGGCATTCGATAGATCATTATCATCAATGTAAACTGTATCCGTGCTATCTGTGGGGCTTATTGTGCCCTCCATTAGATTGGAGAGCGTTGCTATCACAAGCTCCTGCAGCTCTAGACTAGGATCGTCAATTACTGGCAGTACATGAGTAGTAAACGCTGCCCCATCTGGAATTGAAAACTGCGGTATGTCATTGAAATCAAAACCTGCACCAGCAGTACCTGTAAATAATAAATCACCTGTCAATGGAACACCAAGTCCATTGCTCAGTCCATCATCAATTGCTATGGTAAATTCAACATCAGCACCTCCTTCAGCACCGTTAGTTGCTGAACCTGAAATTGAAAGTGAAAGTGAGTCTAAATCATTATCATATAAGAATGCCATGGAACTATCAATTCCTACTGCTCCTAGTGATGGATTACTAATAATGGCAATTACCGTGTCTGTATATTCCACTAGAAGGTCGTCAACAATTGATACGAATACGGTATCTACACTCTGACCATCTGGGATTTCGAAAATTAAATCTCCATT
Source organism: Crocinitomicaceae bacterium (assembly GCA_029252405.1). GTDB lineage: Bacteria > Bacteroidota > Bacteroidia > Flavobacteriales_D > Crocinitomicaceae > UBA4466. The sequence goes on along the minus strand of JAQXBM010000022.1, from coordinate 281,026 downwards.
AAAATCAACACCTGTAGTGGCTGTTCCTCCATAGTTCACTTGTCCGTCAATTACCGCTCCTGTTCCATTAATAGTACCAAATCCAAGGCTTACAATGAACTGCATATCTAGTGTAGTTCCTTCTGTAGCGCTGATTATGGTGTCTATGTCGATTGTAAGATTTTGGGCGTCATCATCAAAAATAGTCGCGGTTGCAGTAATGTTGTTGTATGAACCTAAAGAAGGGACTCCAGTTAGATTAGCAATCACAAGTTCATCTGGTTCTGTTAAACCATCATCTATCACGGGTACTTGAACTATCGTTGACGTTGCACCTGCAAGAATCGTGTACCCTGTGATTTGAGTGAAATCAATACCTGGAGTAGCTGTTCCTGTTGGCCCAGTTGTATATCCGATAGTACCCGTAATATTTGAGGCAGATGTACCACCGGACACAATTGCTACTTCAAACGATACAAACGGCGTACCTATAGGCGATTCTGTTGTATCTGTGGGAGAACCGATCGCGATCTGTAATCCGGGGGTGTCATCATCAAATATGTTCTGATCTACACTATTATTGGTTGGGCTAGGTGATCCAATACTCACCGAGTTTATTGTCGCTGTTAAGAGATCCATTGTTTCCGCCACTCCGTCATCAACTATCGTTACTGAGTAAACTCCTGAACTCGCTCCATTCGGAATTGCGTAGGTCCCAGCTCCCCCATTGTAATCAACTAAATTGGTTGCTGTACCAGATAAACCAATGGAGCCCGTAATATCGGCACCCGTTCCGTTGACTTTTCCTCCACTCAAGGTAATATTATAATCAATCGATGCGACCGAACCTTCCGTCACACCTGAACCACCACCAACTACGCTAATCGCAACAGTCAATCCAGTAGTGTCTTCATCTGTAATAAATGCAGTTGCACTTGCAGCGGCGGGGTTGACTGCTCCAATACCATTCGTTAATGTTATGGTGGCAATCACACTTTCGGTCAGTTCAACTAGAACATCGGGAGAAGTGTTAATTGAAACAGTTGTTGAGTTTACTCCATTCGGAATAGAGAATGCGTTATTTTCAGTAAAATCGGTACCACCACCTGTAGCTGTACCCGTGAAAGCAATTGATCCATTAATTGCGCTTCCTGAATTATTTACAACACTTCCATCCAGAGAAATCACATATTGAAGGGCAGCTCCTCCTTCCTCTGTTGTTCCAAAATTATTTACGGTATCAATGGAAATGAGAATTCCAGTGACTTCGTCATCACTAACGAATGCCGTATCCTCGTCAACCGCAGTTACAGCTGTACCAGTTGTTGCAGATAAATTTGAAATTGTACCAATAATCGTCTCTGTTCCTTCGAGCAAAGCATCATCGTAAGTCACATTACTCGTATTCAAGTTGATCGTTTGCGATGCCGTCGGTGAAGTCAAGGTAAAACTCGTTGTTGATCCATCATAATCAGCTCCTGCTGTTGCCGTACCTGACCAAGTTATATCTCCTGTAATTGTGGTGGGGTTGGATCCACCGACAACGAACACTTCAAATGTTGCATCCAATGGTCCTCCTTCATCGCCATCTGATAATTTTTGAATTGATACGTTATATGCGTCATCATCCGTGATAATTAAATTGTGCTGATTAGTTGTTACAGTAGAACCGTCCGCATCTCCTTCTACACAACCATCAGTAACGGTAAACGTGAATTGTACGATCTCATTCCCTTCGATGTCTGTATCTTGGATAAGAACAGGTAATGGAGTAATCGTATAAGTTGTTGGTCCGTTGTAATCACCTGGGACGATATTTACAAGTTGGTCTGCAAAGGTATAATCCGTTCCTTCTATCGCTCCTCCTGTACCCGTCTCCACAATTGTGTAAGAAGTCGCAACATTTACGATTCCCGATTGTAAAACAGTCGTGAATGGTCCGAGAGAAGTTTCATCAACTGTCGAAGAAGATGGCGATGAAAACTCAACTAGTAATTCATTTTCAACTGTAAATGTAAAGAAGTCGCCGTCAGCAAAATCAATTCCTGTCACCTCCCAGATTCCCGATCCAAGTGATGTTTCTGTCATCAAGGTAGGCGTTGCAGCTGCTATATTACTTCCATGAACGAAGTATAAATCTCCAAAGAAAGTAGGCATGTTATTCTCAGCGTCGTTCACATCAACTTGAATGTTCACACCACCAACTGTGCCTGTTTCACTCACCAACCATCTTTCAGGAGATACCGCATAGCCACTTGGCGCGCCTGTTGTTGTCCAAGCTGTTGAAGCCGCAACGTTGTTGTTCCCCCATAAAAGGAAATTACCATCTCCTAGAGAAGTTCGCGATGCGTCGCTGTTTGCCAAGGTGAAATTGTTATCCGACGCGATAGTTACAATTCCAGATTTATCTTGAGATTTTGAAATACGTTGATCCAGCAACGATCCATCATCTTGTCCAATACCAGCAACGTCATTCCAATATGTTGCTATGGTATTGTCCCATAAAACTGTTGCACCATCTGACGCCAAATAATTTACTAACGCGGGATCGAGGCTAAGTCCATATTTGATTCCCAAGTAAGACTGTATTTGAATGTCCTCTGTTGCAGAAACGGTTGCTCCAATCGCAATTATTTCGGAAACGTTTCCATGATAATTCGTTGAACTACACGCGGCCTCTGTTCCTATATAACGTTCGGTAGCAGTACTTGAATAACTAACACTTGTAGTAGTCGTTCCTGTTTCCGCTCCTCCTTCGTGCGTTTGAAGTGTGTAATTCGCTCCTGATCGAGCCATTCCAACCAAAGAATAGTCTGATCCTGTATTAACGGTCTCCACTGCTGTACTATCACCTGCCGTATATGCTCCACTACCAGCTGCTCCACCTTCAAACATCCAACTGTTTGTTGCGGAATTAAACCTCAGGTGGTATCCATTTTCATCTTTACACAATCGGTCAGCGAATAGTATCCCATCGGTGGTATTGTCCACGAATGCGACGGTGTATAGGCTAAAATCATTTGCGGCCATCATTAGACCATCGCTGGCTGTGACGGCTCCAAGATCAAAAGCATCGTTATTTGTAGAGTCGAAAGTTAACGATGGATTGAAGTTGTTGTCCATTGGGTTGAACAATGGCTCTTCCGTCGCCGTTGCAGTACCATTGAAACTATGCGTACTTTGATCTTCCCAAATGTTCACATCTAGCCCTGTTGTGTCAAGTCCTAGATCCGCTTTCATCCATAAAGAAACATCACAAGGATTTACTCCTCCTGGAGAAGCTCCTGCGATGGTCAACCCATACTTACAAGCAAGATAATTGTTGATTCTTGCTCTTTCCGAAGCTGTTAACACAACATCATAAATTATGACTTCAGCGATCTTACAGTTATTCCCATCCCCAGTCTCTTCTCGATTCGCATTTAAAACATACTCGTCGAACTCATCACCAGTGGTAGTCGTCATGGTGCTAGATTGAACGCCATTGTTATAACATACTACATTGTTTCCCGATCGTGTTGCAGAATACATAACTGGTGCTGCAAGGGCAGCAGCTTGAGTGCCGAAAACACTTTCAGTAATAGGCGCGCCATCCGTAGTATGATAAGTATAATTGGTTAGACTAGACTCAAGCTGAATTTCGAAACGATCATCCTCATTCCCACCGCCACCATCTCCACTTGAGAAAACCGCTGTACCATCTGCGGTAACTGCAGAGTCAAGCATGAACACAATGAAAATGGTATGATCGCCGGACCAGTTAACATTTTTAGTGAAAATGTCCAAAGAATCAAAAACGAGTACTCCAGCTCCATTAAAAGCTGCGTCTGAAGGGAGATAATCAGGAATAAACGAGCTAGAGGCTGTTGGTGCATCTAAATGATCTATACTAGTCGATTTATCATCCCATTGTGCTATGGGTCCTGCTACAGGAGGCGTTCCATCATTCTCAGGGTCACTCCCATCTAACCATAACTCAAGAGCACCCAAATTGACACCAGCAGGTGCTGCCTGACTAAAGCCGAAAGTTGAAATCGACAGGATACCCAGCAAAAGCGTGAATTTTAGAAGTCTCAACTTGGCTGAGCTTACGCTTGCAAGTAGTTGACTATCAGTAGGTATATTGTTTTGAAAAAGTAGCATTTTTCCATTCATAGCGTACGAATAAATAAAGTGAACTAAGTAGAACCACTACAACTAGGATTTTCGAAGATTTCACAAATCGAAAAGGTAGAAGAAGTTAAGAGCGGTTGGTAAGCACTTTGTTAACGACGCAATATAAAGAAAAAATAAGAGCTACACTAATATAATTTTGGTCGATTTGGCAGGTGTTTAGAGGGTTGAGTGAGTGGTTTTCGAGCGTGAGTTTGTACAAATCGAAGTTAGGTTATGAAATATGAATTTACATTTGATCCCAAGACTTTTTGCGTTCAGTTCTCTATTGGAAGTTGGTGATATTGATTCAATTTCAATACAATTTGAAGTTCAACTTAATCTCTGATGCAAACGCAAACTAAAGAAGAGCGAAGAGTAAATCTGATCGTTTAGTGTCCAAACGTTTCTAACTCAGCAAATAGTTCATCCGCGCTTTGCTTGATTCCGTCTCTATATTTTGCAGGAATTTCCCCCCCGCATCTATCAAACCAATCATAAAAGGTAGATTTCCACTCTTGAACTCTTGGCTTTTCTATTAAAAGGTTCGCGTCCACCCTGTACTTTTTAGAAATGATCAATAACATTTCAATATGAGCCAGAAGTGGTTGGGCAATAATCTTAGCCCCCTTTAACCATTCTACGGTTTCCTCTATCGTTTTGATGGAGAATTTTAAGTAATCTGTTCCTACGTATTCGGCCACTTCGTTGCCGCTGGGCTCAGTACTAAAGATTTTCATGATTTATTCCTTTTCAATCAGGTTTCCTATTTCGTCGTACGTGTATGAGTATTTCTCATCCTTGAGAAGTTGTCCCGCTTTTCCGTATTTACGGTCTTTCTTCTCTTTTGTTTTGAAAAGGTTTCCGATTTCATCTGGGAGTTTGTAATCCCAGGTTTCGGCTGAGTGTTGCGCCGCAAAAAGGTAAAAAAAAAGAATTACCGCACAACACGAACAAGCTAACCGACTATTCCTGACCAGTTTTCTGTACACGTTCATCCTACGTTTTCTCGTGATTATTGATAAATGAATGTAGCCCCAAAAATGAAGTTCATGATTCTGTAAAAACTCTGGTCCAAATCTACTTCATCAAAGCCTATCGTGAATGAAGTTCCTTTTACATCGAATTTAAGTTCATTATTTTGTAAGAAAATCTTATCGCAACAATTATAACAGGATTCTCCATTGCATTCAACATAAACCTCGCTTAAATCTGAATCATCTTCAATTTCATCAGGGTCGAACGTTTTCTGGAAGATGACATAATTATTATATCCCTCCTTACTGTCGGCTATTGCAATCATGTAAAACTGATCTTCTTCGTTCTTGGAAGCCTTAACTATTTGGGCTTGAAATTTTATTTCATACATATCTCTCTAACCACAACCTGGGTTCAATTTAGGATTTTTACTTTTTGTGTCCAATGTTTTTTTACCATTTTCAAAGCGAACATGTTGGTCCCCCAGATCATCTGCCCACTTGTAATCTATGGTCGCTCCAACTCCACTAGCCGCTCTCATTTTCCCTTTACATGAATTACAAGGAGGATATTCTCCAAGTATTTCCATAGTTTGTCCAGGCTCTAAAGGTAATTTTTTAACTGCTCTTGCCTCAGTATGCGTGGCCAAAGTACTCTGAGGGAAACCAAGCGCTTTTTCTGTAGCAGTCATATTGCCGCTTTGGAATGCCTCAGAATGTATTAGACCTCCAGAACTATCATAAACATTAACCGTTGCATTATGTGTTCCTTTTCCAGAACCAAAAGCCATTAGTCCATTTGGATCTATCCAATAATTTGAATCATGTACGTAAGCATAAAAATTATCTCCTCCGACTAATCTGATCGGGTCTTGGCTCACATATGTTCCACTCTTCGGAGAATAATATCTAAATCGGTTATAAGCTAACTCCTTGACCAGACCTTCTTCCCATCTTCATCGTACGCCTCAGTAGGAGTTCCAAGATGATCGGTAATGATCGAATAAGACTTGAATCCCTGCATCTTCGGCATTGGAATAAAGGTTCCGTCTTCAAAGACCCAAGTGGTCAAGTTCTCTGGAGTTTTAAACCGTTGTTTGTCGTGAGTATAACTGAAAGAATTACTTATGAAAAATGAGCAGATAGCAATAAGGAATATGTGCCGCCGCCAATTACTCAATTTCCTCCAATGCTTGATTAACAATTTTAGAATTCTTAACCTCAACCGGCAAAGCATCTAAAAAATTCTTGTAGTTATTTTCTCCAATAGTATCTCTCAATTCAAATGCAAAAAAAGATAGGTTTGAACGATAAACAGCATTAGCTCCCACCGGAGACTTGAAAAAATATTTTTGCAAGTATTCTATCCCTAACTGATGATCTTGAAATAAAATTAATTTAAATAGATATGGATAATCGTTTACATACTTAAAAATATCCCTAAAAGAATCATCCTCTGAACTAAATTCACTCTGCAGCAAAGAATTGACAAATTTTTGAAAATCTTTTTTCTCTTCTTCAATCAACTCAATTCGAGTTTTTAACTCTGAGATAGATCCCATCGGGTTCGATTCCGATATTCGGCACGTGCCAACTTTTCTTGGCCCGTCCAAAAAGTCAAATTTAAACCCATCACTCAAAAAAGATGTGTCGCACGATGTAAAAGCACTTGCTATCCAAGTACGAAAGCTAAAGGATAAACAACCAAAGAAAAAGCGCAGAAAGCTATTTAAAAAGCCACTGCGCAAGTAGAAAAACGACTAATACATGAAGCCCCAATTTTGTCGGGGCTTCATGTATTAGTCGTTAGTTTTTTTTATCACGTATCATGTCTTCTACTTTTGTCGGCGGATGAATGATCCATCTTTCATATAAGCTCGGATCACCACCAAAAGGGTTTTTCTCACCACCTTTCCAGTGAATGGGAGAATCCCTATTTCCCATTAAAAAAGATATTTCCGAATAATTCGAGTCCTTCTCTTTATCATAAGCTGGAGTTTCGAAAATAAATCTCCATCTTTTTTTACTGAATGCCATTGCAATATGAAAAGGCTTAAACATCAATCCCGATTCAGTAATTACACTGGAATCAGAAGGGATAGTTCCGATATAATTAAATATCTCTACTAAATCACCCGCAGATTTATCTATCTCAATTAATCTCCCGAAAGCATATTGAGCGCTCGTTTCAAATTTCTTTCGGGTGTAACTCTTGTTGTTGTCCTTTATACCGTTCGGTAAGAAAAGTGGAATAAAAAATATGTTTCCTTCTTTTTCTTCTAAATAATTCATTGCAAATCCGATTGGAAACTGGCGGTTTTAGTGCGTGTTCAACTCCAAAATTCTACCCAACATTCACATCTTCAACCTCCCAATTTCTATCAATTTGGCAAAAAATCGTCATGTCTTTAAAGGTTTCATTAGCGGTTAATTCGAATACTAAATCTTCTTGATAAAAGTTGATTTTTACAATTCTGAAATCGTTCTTCAGTTTCTCATAATCCTCAGTAATAGGTGTGTAATCACTTTGACTATATGAAGCATCTGTTATTTCCTTCGAGATATGCGCTAAGGTGTATTCCAATCGTTCTCCACTGCGCAAATCAGCTAAGAAATCTTTGTAAGATTCCACGATCTGAGTGAAGTCATTGACATCAGCCACCTCCTTTTCCAGTTCAAGATCGAACACCAATTGAACTTCGGAACCACTAGGCAAATTTATTTTGCCATGGAATCTTCCATCTATATTTTTTAAATCTTTCAATCCGTTAAGCTTCATTTACTTAAAAATAGCCAATTGAGAACTCAAACTAAAGAAATTCACAATAACTAATAAAGCAAATCTACATTCATTAAGGGCACTGGCTGTTCCAAAACTTCACTACTCCTTTGAATTACAAACGAGGTAACGACCGTTTCTCTATCTTTATCCTTCAGTTGATAAGGTTTCAAAGTTGCCTTCTTCCCTTCACCAAAAACGTTAATTTTTGACCAACTCTCGTTCAGGAAGTCGGGATAGTTCCTGAGTGCGCTGCCTTGAATTATACTAAGCTCAGTAATGTTTTCATCGAGGTTGTACATACCAGCTACCCCGAACTCTTCTCCAAGAACTGGTAGAATTGATTCAGGTTCGTTAGTACTGTATATTGGATAGGCATATGGATTAATACCCCAAACCATCATAATTATTTCTTGCTGAAAAAGTTCCTCAACTAATTCCGTAGTGGTTAATTCAGTTACTAAATCTGTTGGTTGATCTCCATATTTCTCTTGCAACACCCCCTTGAATCTAGGCAAATCAACAAGAAAGAACCCAAGGTGACTATAAGCATTAAATACTTTATCCATTTGTGGTCTAGCATCTTCATTTGAAACTGGTTCAGTTAACTTTTCGAATTTAATATGAACTGTCAATAAATCGATGGGGATCGGAATCGCATTGAGCTCTGGAAAGCTAACTTTCGGTCTTTCAAAGTAGATTTTCTTCGTCACGCGATAAACGCCTTCCTCCAGCCCTATCTCCACTCGCTCTTCATACAAACCATCTCCGAATTTCACATCAAACTTAGCGTCTGCGCCAACCGTTACTTCTGTTATTTCGGATGATGAAACCAAATACTCCTCTTGGAGCATTGCATGTATCTCTCTAGACGAAGTGTTATCCAAAATGATTCGGATATTGCTCTGTTGATTGATATCCGCTGTTTCTGCTGGAAATTGGAACTCAATATCGCTTACAATTAGTTGTAAATCGTCAACTAGGTTCGCATTTCCTCGAAACGGAATAATTTGGATCTTTTTACTCATATTATCAACAAGTCAATGTATTTTCTTTTGAACGTCAGTTGTTAGTTTGGATCGAAAGTCAAAATAACAAAAAATAATGAGCCTCGATTTTGATGAAGCCTTATTTGACTAGTTGAAAATCAACTTATTCTGCTCAATCAAAAGATCAAACTTTTCCTCATTAAACCCGATTTCCTGAATAGCATTCAAAACCTCCAACTGATTAGCTTCATCCAATTTGATTGCTTTCGTGATAATCTGCTCAGATTCACTATAATCCCCATTTGGGTTAGAACTGAAAAACTTCTCTGATTCAACAATATTGATGATTTCTGAGATATAGATTGAGACGTCTTCTAGTAAGTTTACATCCTTAGAACGTATAAACTGCAATGCTGAGACATGCATTAATGCTATTTGCGTGGCTATAGTCGATTGAAAACTCGAATGGATATCACCTCTAACTGTCAAAGAATAAGATTTTTGGATGTGTTCATCCAATTCCTCCTGTTCGAATTTTGGAAATGATTTCTTGAGTGAATTGGATATTTCATTCAGTACTGAATCACCTTCTAAGTATTCTGACAAAGCACTTAGGTTATTTTGTCTTATTTCTTCAATGAATAGTTGATAAAGATCCTGAACTCTACCCATCGAGAATAGTGCAAACTTGAAGTGACTTTCAAAATCTAATTCCTTCAATTTACTATTGATCATTTCCAAAATTATAGATGCTTTACAGCCGTTTACTTTGGATATATCGTGGCGCCTTTTTGGTCCAAAATACTTGACACGACACCTTCATCATACAGAATTTGATACTCTATATGATTTATGGGAACATTGGTTATTCCGTTTGGTAAATCGATTATCTCATCCATCATATCTATTCTCTTGTCAATAAGAATTTCAGAACAGACGTCGTCTTTGTAAACATAATTTTCCACTACTGCTCCCCATTTGTTAGCAGAAATCATTTTACAAATATTGTTACTGTTAGAATGATGAAAATAGTTGAGACCAACAAGTTCGAGGATGTAATCGTCAACTAACAATTTAATCTCTTTAATGATGTTTTCCTCACCTTCAGAATAAATTGAAAAACCCGTTATCTGGCCATTAAACCAATGATTCACACCTACTAATTTATCTGAAGAGAATACGCCTTCGACTATTCTATCCTGCTTTGGTCTATCAGAAAAAACCTCTGTTTCCCGTAAATTCCCTCTTGATCTTTCAATCCTAAAAGGAGTTAAATCAAACATATTTGAAGTTGACCAAAGCGACTTATTGCCTTCTGATTTATCGATTAGTAATTTTTCTTCATCAATTTCCTTATACAATTTGAAAAATTCAATTTGTATTTGGTCAAGTACAGTATTTACACTCATGGTTTAAATCAATTTAGCTAGCACCTCATTTTTGCTTGTCTTGCATCAGATAGTAAAGAAATATCTCCAGCCCTATACATTTTCTTCAAATCATTAAGAGCTTTCTTCACTCCTTTTTTATCTGTAGCCGCCATTATTCTATCCGTAATGATTTTTTTCGAGTTTTTATTATGTACTCTAGAGTGAGGCAAGGTTCCTTTCATTTCTGGTGCATTACTTAAATCTGTAGATCCAGATCTAGGCAGGAAAATACCATTATCCGCACTATTAATATCCACTCCCAAATCGGTCATATGTTTTCTCGCCGCTTCCCACTCAACATCAGTTGCATTCGATTGCACAATATGATGGGCAGCATGGTCACAATCTGGACGTGGAACACCTGCAGCATCCATTGAATTATTTAATGCTAGGGCATCGGAAGATGTGTCAAGTCCCAATGGATCAGTCAAAGCGTTAACTTCTACAACGTACGCATAGAGATTTGGTTCTCCAGAATTTATACCAATCGGATCTTGGGAGATGTAGGTTCCGTTTTCCGCAGAATAATACCTAAATCTATTATAATAGAGGTCCGTTTCAACATCATCATATTGACCTTGATACCTGAAGGAGATAAATGAGCGCTCTCCTTGAATCTTTCGAATACCACCGAAAATATCCAAGTGACAGCTCCAAACCTTCTTCCCATCTTCGTCATACGCCTCTGTTGGAGTTCCCAGATGATCTGTGATGATTGAATAGGATTTGAACCCCTGCATCTTCGCCATTGGAATGAAGGTTCCGTCTTCAAAGACCCAAGTTGTCAGATTCTCTGGAGTAATGATTTCTCTTTCCCCATCTTCATTCACTTGAGTGATCGCATCATCAACACCTGATGTCCATTCGTGCAGTGGGACATTTCCATCCCATACGAAGTGAGTTGTTTGGTCTTTGTACGTCTTTGTCAGTCTTCGACCAAGTGCGTCGTAGGTAAAGTCCACATGCTTTCTGTCTGGTCTGATGACCTTCTTGAGCATTCCACCTTGTGTCCATTTGTATTTCCACGTTTCGTTGATCGATTCTTTTTCAGCCAAGGATTCAGCAGTAAACGCATTGGCATTTAACCCGAAGAAGAACAGGAAAAAGACAAAATGAATTAGTTTCAAACCGTTCATGAAATAAGAATGAATACTAAAGATAAAAAAACTCTAGATGGTCTAGAGCAAGCTTGAAGTTTATTATTGAAGGGGACTAATCCTTCTCTTTAGTTCAGAAAGCTCCTCATTAATTTCCGATATTACTTTTTGTGAGTAACAGTAATCTTCGTCCTCTAGAATTTTTTCTAGCGCAGCAATTGCATGTTGAAGATCTTTATTGAGGTCGTTGATGGGCCAAACGTACACTCGCCCGAACTGAAGTACACAAAAAACTGCTGCTCTTAGAACTTCAGATTTTTCCTCATTCCTTGATTTAAGAACGCTGCGCACCTCCGCAGGAAGATCAGTTGTTTCCATTAATTTGGAAAACCAATCTGCTGCTTTATCATTATCCCAAGGTTTTGATCCCCACATAGATTTGAAGTTAGACAATTTCAAGTTAAGTGCACAATTGGATAACCAAGAATAAACCTGATCGTTTAGTGCCCGAAAGTATCCAATTCAGCGAATAATTCGTCTGCGCTTTGTTTGATCCCGTCTCTATATTTTGCCGGAATTTTCCCCCCACATCTATCAAACCAATCGTAAAAAGTAGATTTCCACTCTTGAACTCTTGGCTTTTCGATTAAGAGGTTCGCATCTACCCGGTACTTTTTTGAAATGATCAACAACATCTCAATATGTGCCAGAAGTGGTTGCGCAGCAATCTTAGCTCCTTTTAACCATTCTACTGTTTCCTCGATCGTTTTTATAGAGAATTTCAGATAGTCTGTTCCGACGTACTCTGCTACTTCATTGCCACTTGGCTCGGTGCTAAAGATTTTCATATTTCATTTGCTTTTTATCAACAATTCACCTTTCTAGGTTTAGCGTTCATTTTACCACTCAAATCATCCAACGGATTATCTGATAACCATCGCTCTTTAATCCGTCCTCTATTCTTATTTTGCAGTCCCGATTTAGTAAGCTGATCCTCTATTGATAAAGTTGCTCTATCCAGAGAAGTTAGACGCTGATCCATGCGTTTTCTGATTAAAGCACCTTCGAGTGACCTTGCCTCATCATGACTAAGACCATCCGCTAAAACCTCCATCCTAGCAAAAGACTTGTCTGGATTAGAAGCGTGCTCTCCCAGTCTGGTTGAGGCCGACCTCTCCGTAATCCCATAATATACGACGTTATTGTTCGAATCCACCAATTGGTATACTAATTCATCAAGCCCATAAGGATCAATTAAAGAATTAACATCGTGGGTATAAGCATAAATATTTGGGTTTCGACCCGATAGTTTTATTGGATCTTGACTCACATAAGTTCCACTCTCAGGTGAGTAATACCTAAACCTGTTGTAATATAAATCCGTTTCTACATCATCGTATTGACCTTGATATCTAAAAGGAATAAAAGAACGTTTGCCTTCAATTTTACGGATTTTACCGTAAATATCCAACTGACAACTCCAAACCTTCTTCCCATCTTCATCATACGCCTCAGTCGGAGTTCCCAAATGATCTGTAATGATCGAATAAGATTTCTCTCCTTGCATCTTCGCCATTGGAATGAAGGTTCCGTCTTCGAAGACCCAAGTTGTCAGATTCTCTGGGGTATTGATTTGGGTTTCACCCTTTTCGTTTACCGTTTTGATTGACTGATCAATCGCTGATGTCCATTCGTGCAATAGAACATTACCGTCCCACACAAAGTGCGTCGTTTGTTCTTGATATGTCTTCGTTAGTCTTCGACCAAGTGCGTCGTAGGTAAAGTCGACATGCTTTCTATCAGGTCGGATGACTTTCTTAAGCATTCCGCCTTGTGTCCATTTGTATTTCCACGTTTCTGCGATTGATGATTTTTCAATCAAGTTTCCAACTTCGTCATACGTGTATGAGTACTTCTCATCTTTGAGTAACTGCCCTGCTTTTCCGTACTTGCGGTCTTTCTTCTCCTTTGTTTTGAAAAGATTTCCGATTTCATCTGGTAGTTTGTAATCCCAGCTTCCATCTGAGTAGCTTGCCGCCGATAAGTTTCCAAATAAATCGTGCTCGAAGGTCGTAAGTTCGTTCTTTAGGAGGTCTTCAATTGATTTCAATCGATCATTCACGTCCCATTGGTAGCGTCTCTTTGATTGGATTTGCTCCTTGGCGCTCACACTGTGTTTTATCGGACGACCACTCTTGTCGCGTTCCCAATTACTTGTCACTCCTCCTGGAAGACTGCGCTCAATTTCTAGTCCAACAAGGTTGCGGGTGATGTCCACTTCCCATTTATTGGTTTTCTCTCCCACTTGTTGTTCGGCAGTGGTGTTGAGGATGTGTCCAAATTTATCTCTTGAAATCTTGATATCCGCTCCAAGATTACTCGTCAGTGATGTTCTTTGTCCTAATCGATTGTATTCACTTTCGATGCGAACACCGTTCTGCGTTTCTGCGATGACTTTTCCTGTATCGTCACGCTCAAGTGTCACTACTCCGTTTTCGTTGACTGCCTCGATGAGTAATCCAGCCTTGTTATAGGTGTAAACTTCTTGCGTTTGATCATCGTAATGAACGATACTCACGTTTCCAAGTAAATCGTACGTATATCGGACGTTTTTCCCGTCCGGAGCAGTAGTTTGGCTTACCTGTCCACCTGCATTTCTGAGGTACTTGCGTTTCAGTCCATCAAAACCGCTCTCCTGGATGATTTGTCCGTTTCTATCTCTATCGAATCGGTACAAGCTTTGGTGCTCGTTGGTGATTGCTTTGAGTTCGTCTGCTTTGGTGTAAGCAAATTTGATCTTTGTTTCGTTCTCTTCTCTTGCTTCCAGCTTCCCTGTCGCAGAGTATTCGAACTTCACTTGATGGTGTTTGTCCTTTGCTTGGATGACATTTCCTACTCCGTCGTACTTCAGGTGAACCATGTTTCCATCCACTGTTTTCATTTGTTTCACTCGTCCGAGTTCATCGTAATGATAGTTGACTGAAGTGTCTTGGTTACTCACTGCGTCGAGCAGTTGACCTTGCCCGTTGTATTTCCAATTGGTTACTTCGCCGTTTGGAAGTGTCACTTTTTCAAGTGTGTGTTCTTTGTTGTAGGATAGATAAGTTTCTAATCCATTGGTATCGGTGATTTGTGTGAGCAAATCATTGGTGTAATAGTAACGTGTGGCATCATTGGAAGGTCCAATGCGTCTTGTCAAAAAGCCATTCTCATCGTATTCCCACAACCAAAGCGCGTTGGTCGCGTTTTTGGCTGCAACTAAATTGTTATTCTCGTAAATGAAGTTCGTGCTTCCTCCATTTGGAAGTCGCTCTGATGTCTTGTTTCCGTAATCATCGTACCCATAGTAAGTGTGCTGACCGAGCTTGTCAGTGTAGCGCATCACCATTCCATTCAGGTTGTATTCCCAGGATTCGCTGTTACCCATCGCGTCTGTAACTTGAACAATTTCTCCGTTACGATGCCAGTGTGTTGTTTTCGCGCCCACAGCATTCGTTACAACCGTTTTTCCAAGTTTGTATTCAAACGAGCGCAGTTGCTGTCCGTTTTTGTTGAACCAGTGTTTTAAACATTTGGGGTCATCTTCTGCTTTCTTGTTTTCGAACTCCCAATGTTCGGTTGCTCCATTTCGATCTGTTCTAAGCGTGAGAAGTCCATTGGTGTATTCCAGTTTTTCTTCCTGCCCCAAAGTATCGCGGATGATGGACAAAAATCCTTCTTCGTTGTATTCGTATTCAACGAGTACTTTATCTGCTTGAACATCTGAAACGTGCGTTACTGAGATGATTCGTTGTTCACCGTCTCGCTCGATATCCAGTGTGCGATCACTCGAGTCAATTATCTTTTCTAATCGACCTGAGGCGTTGTACAAAAACAAGATCTCAAAGCGATGACGTGAAATTCTTGCAATGCGGTAGGTATCTTTTGATCCTCCAACATATTTATAGTGATAGGACAATTTCTGATCATAATCTTCAATCAGTACTTCGTCTTCATTATGTGCGTATTTGATTTTTTCAGTCGCAATAACTGCTTCATCTCCTATTTCTAGGTACGGAAGTCCAACTTCATTTCCATTACCGTTAATCCAAACAAAGGCTCCTTCTGAGCGCTTGAACTGGAGGGTTTGATCAGCAAAAGAATGCCATGTTTTTCCCAATAATCCATTGACCTCCACTTGCGTGCGGTATTGGCGTGCCCATTCCAATGGAATTGGACCATTGAGACGAAAATCTTCTTCCAATAATATGGATTCTCCCGTGATGAAACTGATCATAATAGTAGTTTTGGTTCAATAAAAAACTCAATGTCGCTCCTAGCAACATCCCTTCTTAAACAGGGATTTGGCCTTCTTGAAGAGCTTTCCAGCTTTTTTCAAGAGGAACTTCATCCCCTTCATCATGAAAAATTTCATGACTACTCCTGCTACATCAGGAACTTGTGGTCCCCCTACCATAACAGGCATTCCCATTGGAATAGGAATTGACGTTGTCGTTGGTAAATACTTCTCAGCAGAGCCTAATGGCATACCGATACAACTACAAGTCATCAGATTGAAGGCTGCAGCACTTGTGAACGTCCCTTCAGTTTTCACTGTCAAACTTCCAAAGAAATGAAACCCTTCATGCGCAATCATGGGCATGAAACCTGGATGGAATCCAGCGCCCATAGGAATATGTTTTACTGTTCCGAGAAGTGATGTCGTTCCTGCATTCGCCCTTTTCTGATTATTGATATGAACCATTGTTCCCAACATTGGAAGGTAATCGAATGGATCCATAATTGTTCCAACAAACGGGTGCGGCAATGGCACTGGTGCTGGAGATGGCGGAATAGTAACCATGTGAATGTCGACTCCCATGGTCAAATTTAAATGTTTCGATGCTAGCATAGTTCTGTCATTCTTCGGTTAATATGTTTTCGTACACTTCCTTCTCTGAAATGTCTTTCCATTGTTCGCCCCAAATACCAGTTGCGAATTCATCTATTTCGGCCACAAGCTCTCTGTTTTTCTGGTCATAAGCGAACTCATGATATCTTAAACAGATGAGTAGCATTGAAGTAAACTTCAAAATCAATTTATCATATGGCTTGCACATTTCGTACGTGTCAGCAATAAGTGAATATGCTTTTTCCGTATCGTACATTTTTTCTGACATCACAGACGCTTGTCGCTGCGCTTCCATGTACATTGCCATGTTTTTCTGCTTGAGAGATTCTTCACTTGCCTTCAGGAAATATTCTCTCGCTTCCTCATACTTTTTCTTGTATAAATAAGTCGCTGCCTGAAAGTTGTAACATTGAAGCAACACTGCCGGAACGGCGATATCTCCGTTTTCCAGTCCAGAAATTGCTTGTTCTTCAGCTGCTTCATACAAACGCAGTGCTTCTTTGAACTTTTTCAGCTGATAAAAACCACTTCCATAAGCTAAGTACACAGTTGCAACGATACTTTTTAGTCCCGTTTTCTCGGCTATTTCAACACCTTCCTTTCCCCAGTGATGAATTTCATCTTCATCTCCGTTGTTTGCAGCCTCTGAAATATTAAGAACGCAGAGGTTCACACCTACTGCAGGATCATTCAAATCTCCTTGACGCACAATTTCTCGTGTCGCTTCGGCCATGTCCAAGTTTGCAACTAAGGTTGAAACCTTGAAATCCATTGGTACTTTATGGAACGTTGGTCGATCATGTAAGTCATACACCATGAACTTGAGGTTCTCCGGCATAATTTCTAGGCACTTGAGCACCCAGTCCGTGAATCCAGAATCTGTATGATAATCAGCTGGCATGACACCCAAAACGAGCTGCTGCTCAGGGTCTATACTTGTTGCAAAAGACGACATTGCTGCTAAAAAAGTTTTTTCACTGTCTTTCAGAGCAGGGTTTCTATATGGAGCAGCATCCCAATCAGGAATTACGTCTGCATGTTCGACTTCTTTTCGTGCATCTTCGCTGTCCCAAATCAGTAACCAGCTTTCTAAAAGATCGCGTCCGTATTGATCTTCGGTCCCAAATGACACATCAAAATTTAGAAATAAATCTGAGATTTGTCCATGTTCAGATGCTTCGAGCATGCTGAATGCTTTGAACATTCTAACTTCATCTTTCAATAAGACCCAACGCACAAGTTGAGTGGGATCACAAACGGTCTCCACCCATTTTTTACGCATTTGTTCAATACGGTATGTGATTGGATTTTCATCTTTGAAAGTTCCCATTTTCTAGTTTAGATTTACCATTCCACCTTTCACGTCTGTCTTAATCGTTCCGTTGATCGCAACATCTTTCGCATCTAAGGCATATTTCATGTGCGATTCTTCTTTCGTCATAGAACCTTCGATGATTTTATCTCCACTGGAAACTTCAAATTTCGTGTCAGACTTGGCCAAAATATCTTTCGAGTGCATCTCGATGTTGTTATCACCTTTCATTACGATTTTATCTTCCGCATTCAAGTTGATTTCTTTCGAGTTCATTGTTATAGTCGATGGTGCCGAGATCGTAATTGTTTCATCACCGTTTAGCGTGATTGTGTTTCCACTTGGATCGCTGATTGTGATTTTTCCATCACCTTCGTCATCGTCAATATTGATTGTTGCTCCACTTCGGGTTGTGATGCTCTTCATTTTGTTGGCATCGCTTCCTCCTGCTCCAGTTGTTCCACTGAACATGCTACCCATAACAAATGGTCGGTTTGGATCATTGTATCTGAATCCGATCATCACTTGGTCATCCTCTTCTGGGATAAACACAAATCCGCGATTTGTTCCTACGAGATCACTTTTACCTGCATCTGGAGACATTACACGAATCCATGCCGTTTTCATGTCACCACTTTGCCATTGAAATTGTACTTCAACGCGCCCTTTTTTCTTAGGATCTTCATTAGATAGTACCGTCGCAAGTTGCGATTCTGCCAAAGGCATTTCCACATCTGGGGAAGGCAAGAACTCAACACCTGAAGAAATCGCTTCAAAGTGATTTGAATATCCGTTTATTCCTGTTGCAGAGTGACTAATGCTCGTAATAATGAATTCTCCGTGGTTATTTTCTTCCGTTTTATCGTTTACGAAATGTGCTGCAGTAACTTTAATTACTGAACCAACCGTTAATCCCAATTTAGTCGAAGAACCTCTAAGCACATTGCTTTTCGCTACTGCACTTCCTTGAGCATTCTTAATAACCGCGTCAATTTGAGATTTGTCTTTCACACGAGCAGCTGAATATCCATTTGGAACAATTCCGAACAATTCTTTCGACTTATTGAACGCGAATTCACCGAGTTCATTGAACCCAGCAACTGTATCTTTTGTTTTAGATTCTTCCTTCTTATCCTCAAGTGGATTGTAAGTAAAGTGATTTTGTTTACTTGGGATTGCTTCAATGGAAATACTCATTGAATCCATATCGGCACCGTATTCAACATCAATTGGAGTTCCAGCGCTTGGTTTTCCGAAGATTATTTTAGATCCATCGTAGTAAAACCATTCGTTGTGCTGCTTCGCCAATCTTTGTAAGAATTGGAAATGTGTTTCTCTGTATTGAGCTTGATATTCGAAGGGTTTCGTAAATGCAGGTTTTGCCGCAACATCTACTCCTGCAGCTCCACAAACATCTTTTACGATCGCTGAGAGATCTTTTTCGAGCCAGCTCTGAACATGTGGTCCTCCTTCTAAAAGGATTGTTTTCGAATAGCCACTGATCAGAATATGACCATTAAAACCACTAGAGTGATTCAACTGAACATTGATAATCGTTCCTAAGAATTCCCCTTCACCAAAAGCGATTACAATTGGTTTACCCAACCAATCCTTTGACGCATCGATTGTATGTGCACCATAGTTCTCAACAACTTCCATGTCCACTAGAACTTGAAAATGATGGTGATCGTTAATGCCTTGGGTTAGGTGGACAGTTTCGAAACTATCTAAGTTCTTTCCATCAATGCTGACTATTGTTTTACTCTCTGCCATAATTTCTTTATTTCAGGTGTCTAAATTTGTGAATACCGATACTTTATAATCATCAATTGTCGATAGAGAAGACTTAGCATCGTATGTAAGTACCTAATGTGCCTGGGGCAGTGCTAAGTGAAAAATCACCTATTACTCCTCAGGAAATCTTCTTTCAAGTTACTAAAACTGTAAGGCTTCTATCCGCGTACATCTAATGTCGACGGAACCAATTAAATTTAAAAGACTCACCTTGGCAAAAAATCCAAGCCAGATGATTTACTATGAAATGTAATCGGTCAGGTTAACATCCTTTTAAATGTAGACGTTTCTTATGAATTCTCCAAATTCGACCTATGATTTCTCGGTTAGAGTTTTGACACCACTGGATGCACAAAACCTCTATAATTTCTTCATCGAACCATCAATTCTTCAAGAATCGATGTTATGTTCTTGTTAGTCCATCCGTTCATCCGAACGAAGGTGTGTTTTTTTTTTGAGAGAAGGACGACAGGTAAGAATGCAAAACATGTTGCATCTAGCATTCAGTAACAGTAACGCTTTCAGGAAGATTGTTAAAAAAAAGAGGAATCCCATCGAAGGACTCCTCTTTTAATATGCTTGTTACTAAGAGTTCATTACCCATTCGTTCGTATGCGTTACCGCTCCTACGTTAAGAATTGTGAAATGACAACCAAAGTAAACTTGTGCTTGTTTATCATCAGTAGTATCCAACATCTCTCTATACTCAGTGATGTAACCAGCTTCACCTGTTGTTGTTCTCATGATTGAAGAGTCTTCTGTTTGGATGTAATCCAACTGCAAGCTGATCATCTTGTGCTCGCTAGTAATCATAGCGTCAAGAATTTCTACTCCTGCTTCCGCCTCAACACGGAACTCAATGAATCCACCTTGAACACGTGTAGTTGGCTTTCCTTTTGGCCCTACTTTTCTGAAGAATTTAGTACTTGTGTAAATTACATCGTACTTTTTGTCGCTACCGTTTAACGATACCTTTGCTTTAAATGATCCCATGATCTTTGTTTTTTTAAAAAATTAATAATAAATAAAACGAAGTTTTACACTCTTTTTTTAACTGTTTTTACGAACTAGTATAATGTATACACAGTTGGTCACTACAATTGTTTTTATTCGTCGCTTAGGATTCTACACAACACAACTATCCTAATAAGCTGTCAATATTAATAGTGTAATATGGCGAACAAAATAAAACTTAGGTAAGTGGCTAAGTATTACTTCATGTCGACCAAAGTATATATTCGTTTCTTAAAAAACAAGTTTTATCAGGAAAAAATGCGGTTTTACTATGATTTAGGGCTAACACCCTTACTACTAGCACCAAAGAGGAGGGAAAACAGGAGAATAAACGATAAACAAAGGGCCATTATCAGTCGTGTCACAAGACTTCTTGAGCGCTTGTTTGAATCGTCTTTTGAGCCCTCAGATTTGTTCAATAACAACTCTTCAAGAGAGGCCATCTTTTCATTCAAAAAAGCGATGTCTTCCTTATCCAAGGATTGCCCATCAGATAATTCGTTCAATTTAGCCTTGACCGAAGTCAATTCACTTTGAACTTGCTCTGAAGATGTACTTTCTGAAGTTGAAATCGATCCGTTTAATGCAAAGAGCAGATAGAATGTATAGATCACGCAGATTACGGCAGCTACAACAAGCGGCATTCTCCATTTTGGTTGAGAAGTAACTTCTACAACAGGCTCTTTGACCTCTTCAACTTTCTTAGGAGTTGGACGTGGTACTTTAGTCGTTGGACGAGGTGATGGACTCTCGACAGTTTTTTCTTTCGGCTTAACTTTTGGCTTTGGTTGTTTCCGCTCAGCTATTTCCTCTGGGGAAGCTGGTGGCAATATGATTTTTGGTTTCTTCTCCGGAGTCTTCTTCTCAGGTGCTTTCTCTTTCGGTTTTTTCGCGACCTTTTTCTTAGGAGCCAGCTTTTCGCTGACCTTCTTTTGATCTTGAAACTCAATCTGATCCAGCGAGTACTTTCCAGCAAGGTATTCTATTCGACCTTGGTTTAATAACCACTTTAAGACATCTCCAACAAGGCTTTTCTGCACTTTTGGGTCCGAGACCTTCCAAAAAACATCATCCAGGGTAAGCTTAGCCGGTTCTTCTTGATTTGATTCATACATCAAATTAAGAATGATTTCGTGCAAAGGGGTTTCCTCTTCTTTCTTCGATTTCTTTTTCTTGTTCGTCCCTCGATCCTTGGCTCTTTCTTCCAGGAATGAGTATCGATCAAGTGTGTATTTTCCAGAGACGCGTTCAACTTGTTTTTGAGCTACGAGCCAATTCAATACGTCCGAAACATTGATTTCGCTAATCGAATTGTCGTAAATCTTTTGGTAAACTTCAGCAATCGTTAAATCGGCTGGTCTTTCTTTATTTGCCTCGTACATTACTTTGAGGACAACCTCATGTAACGGGATTTGTTCGGGAGTGGATGTCTTATTTTCAGACATTGTTAAAACAGTTTTTCGACGGGTATAAAGTAGTATCGAGTCGTGGCATCGTAATCCGTGGTCATTTCCTGATCATCAGCATAAATCACTTCCAATTCATCGATTTTCTTTCGAAGGTTCAGGTATAAAGACTGGAATTCGGCATGATTCAACTTACGTCTTTTTACCACGTTTTTAATTTTCACGTCGTGCAATACTTGATTGGCCACTGGCAATCCAGATTTAATGAACATTAAGTCTGCCACAGTACTTTTACTGCTCAAAACTTCGTTCAAAAAGAGCTCATTCAAGTTTTTAATGTTCTCTTGGTAAATACCGTAGACGAATTTACGCTCTTTGTTGGTCACTTCACCTGAGAAAAGTGGAACCAGTGATTTGTAATTATCAATGAGGATTTGCAATTCGGATTCACTCAACAAATAAGCCGTAACCAATTCATTCTCTCCCACCACAACCTGCTCATAACGGTTGAAACTTTCATCTAGACTATTTCTTGGAAGCAGTGTAATCTGATCTTGATAGGTTGAATCTTGATCAACGATTTTATCGATGTATTTACTCGGTCTACTTCTCAAGAATCCGAGTTTACTATTGTACTCGTCCAAGGACTGCAAATAGATCTTATTCGTCTTCAAAGTATGAGCAATCACAGAGTCAAGAACCATGTCCACAGAAGTTGGAACGAGTTCTGAATTCATTTTGGAGAAACCGATCCCTCCTTGGTAGTTACTCGACTCGGGAGAATCAAATACGTACAAGTTATCATCCGACGGAATCGATTTAAAGATATTCTTCTCTTTCACCAAGTGATTATCAACCGTAAATGATTTAATGAAATCTGCATACTCCAACGCGACTCTACCTAATAAATCCTTTGACTGAAGAATAAATTCTTGGTAGACGTCTTCTGAACTATTCGCCAGTTGGAAAAAGATCAATCGAGATGATGCTTGCGCCAGTTTTTTCGTTAGATCCGATTTCGTTCTTGCGCTCATTCGTGTGAATGCTTTCATTCCTGAAACCATGATAATGTTGGTCGAAAAGTCAATAGTATCAGAAGATGCCAATGCAAAGTTGAAACATCGTTCAATACCGATATCGTTTACCATTGTTTTGTACGCCGTCGGATCACTTAGAAGAACTTTGTTGATGTATTCGATCCACTCGGGAAAAGATGTCGTTTGTCTGTATAAGTAGAACTCATTCGATCCATACGAGCTTGTGCTGAAGGTAAAATTGTACTCTGAGTAATCTTCGTTTTCAGCATAGAGTAACCAAATTCTTTGCAGCGAGGCCATGAGCTTGATTTGCTTCAGCTTGGCATCATCACCACTATCGAATATGAAATGGAAGTTGATGTCTTTGCTCTGCTTTTCGATTTCTTCGATTTTGCTAATGAGTAATTCATCTCCTTCGACATTCGTAAGTGTGTTCAAACTGTGATCCCAAACACTTGTTGGCACCATGACGTCAACTGTATCTTCTTTTCGAACATCCTTGGCAACGTTCTTTTCAGTATTAAATATGATTGAAGATGCTATCTCTTTGCGATTGAGCACTCCCTTTTGACTAAAATAATACGGCTCATAAAAGACGATACTGTCCAGACTATCCGTGCTGAATACTTGATGCTGTCCAATGTAGTTGATCAGGTCTTTCGAAATCCAACCCATGATTCGATCTGCAGAATCTGCATCACTGATCTGACTCTTGTTCGAAACCAACACTGAAGTCTGTCGCTCGTTCTCTTTGAAGAGGTAAACGATTTGATTCAGTTGCAGTTTCTTATCAGATTCACGCTTGAACTCAGGATCCAAAAACAATTTAACTTCGTTGTCGACAACAAATTTCTCTACGTTAAATAAGGTGTTAAGCTTCTTGATACCAAGAACATATCTTACCGGACGGTAATTCAAATGGCTCGTTTGAGCTTGAGAATAATGCAAGAGACGGTTTTTGTGAATCCACCCTACATACTCAGCACTTTTCGAATCTGAAAAGGTATACTTTCCGCTGTAAAACATCGAGGCCATCCCGTCAGGCTTCCCGAGCAAAGCTGGATCGTAAGTAACCAATTCGACGTAGTCATTCTTTTCATTGATTACGAAAAATGGCTTCAAGAAAGGCTGAGCTGGATTTCGCTTCTGCGCATATGCATCACCAAAAGTGCTATTCTCCGAACGATCTGAATAAACGATGTAATGACCTTTGTTTTTATCAAGATCTAAGTCCTCGAGTTCTTCTTCTTCACCGTGAAAATTATAGGTACCCGTACCAAGCTTTTGCACCTTTTGATACTTTCGAATTTGGGCTTGTGAAGATTGCGTGAAGCATACAAACAAAGCAAGGATCATGCTCACCTTCAACGCAAGGTGTGATGGCATGAGCTGCTTCAATTTCATGATGTTCCGATTTTGATCGGAATGCACCAGCTTCTTCATTATCGACAATTTAATTGGATACACTTCTAAAGTTCTATTACTCTTTGTGTGACTTCGATTTTATTGATACAGCCGTTTATGCCTTTGGTCACTTTCGTTATTTCCTCAATGCTAAGCGTACGTTTACCTCGCCCTTCAAGTGAGTGAAGACCTTGGCAATAACTGTATAAATCATTGTATTTATCTCCATTCACAACTACGACGACGGTCTCTCCATCACCACAGGTGTAGGTGCGCTCCAGGTATTTCACGTTTTCGTAGAAGGTACTTTTGGTTCCTATGCTACTATTCGCAATCGCTTGGAATCGGCGCTTGATGTCTGTGTGCAGTAACTCCAGTGAATCGACTGGATCTGATTCATCAATTGCCTCAAACAGGGACAATACTCTAATTTGGTGTTTCACCGGGTATTCGGAAACATTGGTTTTCAACTTCACAGTATACAGTCCTGTATCTCGATACACGTAAACCACTTGACCTTCATAGGCATCGATGTTTCCTGTTTCACCAAACTCCCAGAACCAACTTTCCATTCCTGGACCGTACGATGAGAATACTAATTCTTCTCCGAGATATCCGATTTCAGGTCCGTTGATATGTACCAAGGAATCGATTGCTCCTTTTTGATCAGCCTGAACAATATCGATGAATTTATCTTCTCGATATCTTTCATCCAATTTCAGCGTAATTCGATATTTTCCTGGTTCAGAAAACTTGTAATCAACGCTTTCTTTTCCTTTAATGGAATCTCCATTTCCGAAATACCAAACCATGTCTCTTCCGAACATCGTGCTGTCCATGAGTTCGAACGTAATCGTCTCACCTACTACATATTGATAATCGGCATTCGTATCTTCAATCGTAAAATCGAGCTTACCGAAATCGATATTGGGAGGTACCAATATAGCCACGATCACAGCGATAATTAACGCGGTCGAAAGGACTCCAATAGCTATTTTAGTTTTCGGGTTCATTAGAAATTAGCTTTACATGCCATTAAATTTTCCTCAATCTTTGCTTTGTTCTTTATGAGTGAACTGTGCCCTTGCTTCGTATTAAAGTAAAGCACCATTAAATCTGCAGAGATAATGCTAAACTTGAACTTCGAGTTCAATTCGTAGTCTTTATACAACTTACGTACTTGCGAAATTCGCTTCGTTACCTCATCCTGCACTTGCACTTGATGAATATCGAATTCCATCTCTTTGATTTGTTCAAATATCTTCTGGATTTGCTCTTTGCTTTCAGTTTGCTTTTCAAGCACTTCTTCGTATCCGCGGATAGAGCTCAATAGTTCCGTATTATCCGTGTTCGGTATTTCGAAAATGTACTTTTGCGAAACGATATAGAGTCCAGTTCCACACACCAAAAACAGGAGTACGAACTTTACCTTCTTCCAAAAAAATTCTCCTAGGCTATCAGTTATCATTTTTCCAGTTCTTTTTCTTTAATATTTCCTTCGTATAGCTTTTCAATACGATACTTTTCACGACATCTTTCCAGTTGTTTTTGACTAAAGCGATATGACTCTTCATCTTTCTCGAACAAGTCGATGGATGTTTGAATCACTGATATCTGCTCTAGCAGTTGCTCGTACAACTCAAATTCTTTTAATGAAGTTTCTTCTTTCGCGATCAAATCTTCAATCTCAATTCGAATGTTAGAGATGATTCCTTGAAGGTGTTTTTGTTGATTAATGGTACGATCCACATTCTTGAGGCTATAAATCTTGTCGATAATATCCTCGATCTTAAACGTGATAAACGCCTGATTTTTGAATGCTTCCGTATACACATCGTGTTTTTCTTCCAACACTTTTACACCTTTATGAGCTATACGCAAAACGAAAAAGCTACACCCAAACAACAGTAACATTGTTGCTGAGAACATGGCAATAAATCGCCAGTTTGCTTTTCTACGTTCTTTGTTATTAAGAGCTTTCATTTAATTTCCTTTGATTAATCAATAATCGACCATGAACGTTTTCTCTGCGCAGAGCTGTTCGTTTCAATACGGTCTTCACTAATGACAATGTTTTCTTTACGTTGTCCAACGTACTCCAACTGTCCCAATTTCTTCCAAAGCTGACTCATGATTGCAATGAAGTAATCAACCTTCGCGATCATTGTTCCAATGTCCTGATGGTTGTATTTGAACTGCATTACTTCGCCAATTGTCGCCTCAAAAATGGATGGCTTAATATCGATCCACTCGTAGTAATACTGCAATACTTCTTCCTTCTCTGCTTTCTCCATCAATGCCAATTCATTTGACAGGTAGTTCGCAAGAGTCGAAATTTTCGAAGCCATGAATATCGGAGACTGCTCCAAACCAATTTCGTTGAATTCAAATTGATTTTGACCAATGAAATCAAGTACTTTAGCACAGAGTGCAAAGGTATTTCTGGCCAATTTGTTCGCTCCGTATTTCGTTCTGTTCTTGTCGTTAATGAGAAGCGAATTTGACTTCAATTCCATCATCACTTGACAAATTCGGTTATAGAACGTAGTCAACTCGTCGTTGTACATGATTTTAGTCACTGGTGGAATAAACTTCTCATCCAGGCTAAACACACCGTTCTTCCACTGAACATGACCAACAACTAGAAAATAGGTATTCAAGAAGTTGTCATTCAATTGATCTTTTGGAACAATACTCAAACTAATTTTCGGCAGTGCATACGGGTGGTGCAATGGAATCACTTCTGGATCGGGCTCTCCAACAGGAATCAGATCAAATGGGTTGATTGTCAAAACAACTGCGAAATCCTCCGTGCTGTTTGCGTCAATGTTTCCAGAATCA
The DNA here is from genome assembly GCA_029252405.1 of Crocinitomicaceae bacterium. Lineage (GTDB taxonomy): Bacteria > Bacteroidota > Bacteroidia > Flavobacteriales_D > Crocinitomicaceae > UBA4466. Next base: position 253,924 of record JAQXBM010000022.1, on the reverse strand, counting down.
ACAGAAGCTGTTGGTAGCTCTCCACCATACATGTCCGGCAAGAACACAATTCGTGCTCCATTCGCCGTAATGGCATTGCAAGCTTGTAATCTCAAAACTAATCGCTCATTGGTATGAATGTAGGTTTCGATTTCAAGGGATTTTGTATTTCCTCGACTCGATCCAATCACTCCGTAGTTATATGAATTCATACTTGTTGCAGTCGAATCCTGAATAGTATGAATTGCGTTATAATAACTTTCTAAAAAGTGATCTTGGGTAATTTTCACCCCATCTGTCCAATTGATCGCATAGCTTTTTTGATTCTCCATTATGCTTGTTTTTTTAATTCTTGATGCACCTGATTGTTATCGGGACGCATCGACTTTATTTTTTATTTCTCCTCTGTGTCGTGATCTTTCAATACACGCCTTACGTACAGGGTAGATTTATTTCTTATTCTGTTTTTTGAAACTTCCTTGTCGAAGTCCAGCATTCGTGTGAAGATCGGCATGGACAACCATCTGCTGGTGTAAAAAATCCATCCGTACTGCTGATCTTCGTTTTCAATTTCAATTGCTCTATTCGGGAAGCGGATATTCTGATCCTCGATGAATCGATTGAACCACCTTCCAAGTGTTACATCTTTGGGCAATTTTACCGAGAAGGATGAGTAATCTGAGTCCTTAGCTGTACGCTTAATTTTAACTGTTACTTGCATCAAGCTGAACGTATCTACATTGTCCCAGTATTCATCATCCATTAGATCTCTCTCAACCACCCAAGACTTGTAAAAAGGAGCTGGAATTTTGAGGAATAATTTTCGAGAAGCCACATAAAAAAGCGGAACCAGGAACCACAAACAGAGTGTTGCTGTCCATGCAGAGTAGTCCAAATCGCTAATCATATCGAACAAGAGGTAGTAAATCCAAGCGGTTAAACACGTAATGATAATAACCACAAGAACTACGAGTACGCTCACCTCATTGAGTCCAATAGCCTTAAACATTTTGGTCTTCATGAACAAGTTGAACATCGCCCCGAGAAACAGATAAATGATGATGGATAAGTACAAGCCGAACCAGACAAACTCAAACTTAATGGCCCCGATCAAACTAGGTAGAACGAGAAGTAAAACAGTAACGAGAATGAAGATAATCAGCTTCCAGCTGTTAAGCATAGCCCTACCTTTGGACAGTTTCCCAATGAGAAACACACAGGCCAGAGCGACCATTGGCGCCAAAAGGTATTGTAGGAAAAATATAACTAGAACATCCATTTTATCTATTTATCTTTTGTCAATTTTAAACTGCTACCGCTTCTAATTTCGTGTCATATCCTAAGAAGTTCTCACCAAGTAAGAATTCTTCTTTCGCTTCAAATCTGTATTCAACCAAAATTGATCGGTTTGAGAACACAAAAAACTCAAGTACCTCACGAATGATGTTCTTGGTTTTTATGAAAAATTCAAACGACTTTGATTCTTCGATTACAATTGTCGCCAAAATATCTTCTTGCTCTAAAACGAAGGCACCTTGCAAACCAAAGTCAGCTCCTAGCATTCCACTTCCGATTGGCAGGTATGTCTCAACATCGTTGATACGATCTTTGTACGTCAACAGCACTTTCTCTCCCAGCAATTGAAGGAAAAACTCTTCCAAGGCTGGTAAATTCTCTTTCAACTCTTCAGCTTTACGAAGGCTCAGGAAGAGTTTGTAATATTCTTGTTTCGTAAGACCGATGCTTTTGTCTACGAGTTTTTTACTGATCGCAAATACGTTATCCAATGCACGTTCATCCGTATAAATGTGCAAGTGTCGGTTATTGAGTTTTAGCGTTTCATAAAACAACTCCGTATCGAATGGAACAAAAAACTGAATGTTCTCATCTTCACGTTTTTTATTTTCCTTCATTGCATGAACAACATCTTTCGTTGTCATTGAAGGTTTACGAATGGAAATTGGATGGAAAATGAATTCTGGTAATTGGTGATAGATGCTGTTTCGACTTATGTGGATGAACATATCATCTTTCATCCTTCTACCATTCATGTAGGTGTAGTTCGAAACATCGAGCACGTCTTTAGAGAAAGCTCTGCTTCCTACTCCCGAAGGCTTGATCCAAATGTCCGTATCGTCAAGGTTGTCTTTTAAGAGAAACTTGTATTCCTCGTAAAACACTTCCGCGATGTAGTTCATCAGGTCGCTTCGTCGTATGTGCTCTAAATCAGCTTGCATCCTCTTCTACTTTTTCCTCTTTTTCAACCTTTTCCCAAACGAACGAGTCATCTTTGTAATCCAGCATAACATGATCATCAGCAACAATGCTTTCTGATACTATCATACGGGAAACTACTTTTTTCAAATACATACGAATAACTCCTGCAATTGGTCGCGCTCCATATTTCTTGGAAAATCCTTTATTGACTAAATAATCTGTTGCACTTTCGCTCAGTGTCAATGTGATTTTCTTCTGGTCAAGAAGCTGTTGCTGTAATGATCTTACTTGTAAATTGAAAATTAGTTTCGCTACATCCTCATTAATTGGTGAAAATGGTACAACTTCTGTCAAACGACCGAGAAATTCAGGGCGGAAATCGCGGCTCATCACTTCGATCAATTGATTGGACGTCGGCATCTTGCCAAGCCCTATTTGCTCTGCGATCCACTCACTTCCGATGTTGGATGTAAAGATGATAATCGAGTTGGAAAAATCTCCAGATCGACCTAATTTATCGTGAATTGTCCCTTCGTCCATAATTTGAAGGAAAACATCATAAACTGAGCTATGCGCCTTCTCAATTTCATCAAAAAGAACAACCGAATACGGCTTTTCTCTGATCTTATTGACAAGCATACCTCCTTCTTCGTACCCGACATAACCTGGAGGTGCTCCGTAAAGTAACGCAGCTGAATGTTCTTCTTTAAACTCCGACATATCAAATCGGATCATGGCATTTTCGTCATCAAATAACAACTCCGCCAAGGATTTCGTCAACTCCGTTTTACCCGTTCCTGTTGGACCGAGGAAGAAGAATGAACCAATCGGTTGTTTTGGATTACTTAATCCACTCCGTGATTCAATAATCGCATCAGAAAGTGTTGAAATCGCATGATCTTGCCCTTTCACGCGTTCTCCTAGTTTCGATTCGATGTTCAAAAGTCGTTCTTTCTCCTCTGCTTGAATTTTACCAATTGGAATACCGGTAATACTTGACACCAAGGCCGAAACGTGACTATCGACTACCTCTTTGATTGGTTCTTTAGCAAACTCCTTTATCTCTGCGAAAAACGCTTCCAAAAGCTCCATTCGTTCCTTTGGATCTTCGATCTCCAACAAATCTTGTTCGTTGGTGCATTGATTCAGAATTGCTGGACTGATTAAATCCAGTGCGTTTCGATACAAAAACTTTGATTTTGAGTCGAAATTTTCATCTTCCAAATTCAATTGCTCCATTCGCTTGTACAATTGCTCAATGTCCTTCTGCGAGTTCGAATTGCTTGTATGAATGAGTGCCAAGGTACGATCGAGTAAATCAATCGCTCCAAGAGGCAACTTTGTTTCTTTAAAGTATCGACGAGCAAAAAATATTGATTCGTCAATGGCCTCTTTCGAGATATTCAATTGATAGTGAGCAACCAATTTTAACCGGTGATTCTCCAAGCATTCGCGCAATAAAAAATCATCCAACTCCTCCAATTCGATTCGATCAAATTTTCGGTTAATTGAGTGCTTTTCAATTGTTTTACGGTAAGCATCTGGACTAATCGTTGCAATCAGGTTTGCTTTTCCATCATTTAATTGAGAGGCAATTAGGTTCGTTACTGCTCCACTCGACTGACCTGTTTCTGTCAGCACTTGCATGTCGTCGATGACCAAAATGCAATTCGGAATTTTCTCAACTTTATCAAAAATATTGCTAAGCTTCTTCGAAACTTCATTTGCGTTCGCACTATTGGCGAGCAATTTCGCAGTGTTGAGTCCCAAAATCTCCATTTCCTGGACCATTGGGTTTTTCGATTCCGAAATGTATTTAATCAATGCTTTGATAAAGCCTGATTTCCCAACTCCTGAGTCTCCAACAACTAGAACTCCTCTATTTTCTTGTCGTTCCAAGTTTTCAAATACGGAACGGATTTCTTTACTTCTTCCGATGATCAATCCACCTTCGTCGATGTTCTTCTGCGTACGCATGTTCGTACAATAGCTTATCGACTGAATATTCACATCTTGCTCGCCACCGCCGCTAACTCCAGGAACCCCTGATGATGAACGTAAGGGAGAATCATACAAACGAAGGAAGTCCGCCTCTTGAACTGATAAGGTTTCAATCTGCGAATTATCGTACACGACTCCTTTGCGGACGATTGCCATCATCACACAAACACCGTCAATGTAATCTGTTCCCAATTTGATTTTAGATCTTTCAGATTCTTCAAATACTTTTTGAACATTTTCATCTGCGATTGTACCTTCATCTTCTCGACCACCTTCTGATGAAGCGTAAACTTCACGTCTCATCTCAAACCAATCCATGAGGTAGGCAACATCTTTCTCCATGCTTTGAAGAACTTCCGTTAAACCTGTTGGTTCATGAAAAAGTGCAAGTGCCAGGTGTGATACCCCATAGGTCTCGTGACCATCATTGGCGGCAAAATTTTTCGCGAGTTTGATCGCAGAACTGAGTGCAGAACTAAATAGACTTTCCATGCTTATTCGCTAATTTGTACTTGATAAGGAATGCTTTGAACAGAACGATGCTCTAACTCAGCCTGAATAAATTGCGCCATTCGTTTTTTGTTTTCACTATTCATAGAATACTTGGACGAAAGTGTTACAGTGACATGCGTGGTCCTCACCAAACCTTCCTTTTTCTTAGGAGAGATCGCTACTCCAGATCGAACCTCGACCTCTTCGAGCGTGCTTCCGATCATTGCTTTCACAAAAGCTCTTATGTCTTCTCTCGACACAATTCTGTCTCTTGTAAGGATGCCTGATCTGAGGCTGTTGATCTTCTCCTTGGTCGTTGTACGGATAATTCCCCCAACAGTTTCAGTTTGAAGCGAAATAACATTTGATTGTACGTCAATACTTTGGTATTGGCTGAAATACGTCTTGTCCGCAATTCCGTTTGCCAGGTTTCCATTTGTTTTCCAAAATTCACATTCGAAGAAGGTTGTATTCTCGTATGGTTCCGTTACCAAATATTGCTTTTCAACGCTACCGATTACATTCTTATAGGACACGTTTACCTTCTTCTCGAGTACATCGAGTTTCGAGCTGAGTTCTTTAAGGTGTGCATTCAACAAATCATAACCGATTGCTGAAAATGCGCTTCCTTCTTCTCGAACCGCTTGGATCATTCGGTTCAACATTCCCTTGGCATTTCGTTGATCAAATCGATCGGCATTACCGAAATACAATGAATAAGTTCCAGAAAGATCATTGATGTCGCTATCTAAAACTGGCGTATAGTTTGAGCCCGTATCGTCTAGCAAGCGTTCCAAATTGAGGAAAAAGTCGTGACCTTCAATATCCGTTGGAAGGGATACCAATCTTCCGTTTCTCACCAAAGAATGTTGTTTGTAAACAAAACGTCTGTTAACGATAGGGAATACATTTAGATTCACTTCAAGTTTCTCTAGCTCTTCCCGATCGAAAGTCACTGGAAGTTTTAATTTGATCCAAAAAAGCTCTTCGTCGTATTCTTCAATGTCGATTTTATCAAAGAGCTCTTCGAATTGTTTCGACATCAATACCAATTCCTTTTCAGCTTCTTCCAAATCAATTTCGTACAAATAGTTCTGGTAGTATCGATTTACTCGAGCGAAATAATGTTCTTGATTTGGGTATTCCGATTCGAAGACTTTGCTCTCCATTGGAAGCACTGTGCCATTTGCATCTGACGCTTGGGTAGTTTTCAGCTGGCTGTCCAAAACTGAATCCTTCAGCAGTAAACAAATTGGCAATTTAGTCTGTCCACCAATAAGCGCTTTATCGATTTTGATTCCAATCCAAATGGTGTGATCATCAAATCGTTTGTCTTTGAGACATCTTACGCTTTGTTCAATATCGGCATCTTCATCACGGAGGTATAATTCATCCCCAAAAGCCATACATCGCACGTGCGCTCCAAGGAGATTGTGCGTGCACATTGGTGTAAAGAACACGTCCTTGGTTTCCCCAAGCTCCATCTTCGAATAATAGAATTGTGTCTTACGTGTAATTTCCAATTGGTTGTCAATTGGCATCATTTTAAGTAAAGCATGCGAAGGAGATGGCAATGACCATTTGTCGTCTACCAATATTCTTGAAAGTCGTTCCAAGAGTTTACCGTCCGATACTTTTATTTCTTCATTGACTCTTGCCAATTCGTATGCAAAAACATCTAGCATCATATCGACTATCGGATCGACTTTATCTCGATCAGCGATACCCCACAACCCCATTGCACGTCTGAGCAATCGTTCTTTTATACTTCTATGATCCTTCCCTTTTACTATTGCCATGTTCTTTTACTGAGATAATGGGCTCACAAGGAGCTGAGTATTAAATGTAAATCTGGTTCCTGAATGCTTAATTTTTCCTTCCACGCTAATAGAAGCTTGCTTCCTCACTTGAGTTGATTCTTCAATATTGCCAAAGTCGGTGTCGATTTGATCCAATTTGACGTCGATTTTTAAGTCATCCAATCTGTGTTCATATTTTGAAATCGTATCTCTCAACGATTTCTGAACTTGTTCCTCCCATTCATACACTTTCACCAATTGATTAAATTCCAACTCCCAAATAGCCGATCCAAAATCTGCACGACTCACAACTTCGCCATAGCGAGAAGTGATCATCATCATCAGATATTGAGCGATCGATTCTTCGTAAGAACAGTATTGTCTTGATTTACCATTGACAACATCTGAGAAGTTTATTGGAAGTTTTATGTACTTCATCGGGTGATTAGCGATTTGTAATTTATGGTTAAACGGACTGCTAATATTAATAAAATATTAGTGAAAAACCCTTGGCACAAACCAGAAAATATCAATTTAAATATTCGCTGAATAAATTGCAACTAGGGGGAAAGAGAGAAATTCGTGATGTCCAATCGCCTGTAAAGCACTGAATAATAACAGTTCCTTCAATTTTTTTTCAACATAAAATTGTTGAAATCGTTAAGGAATTTGAGAAAAAAATGAAAATTCAGAAACCAATAAGCGCTTCAATTCGAATTATTTTTCTAATTTGGTTGATGCCGATAAGTTTTACAACGAGGATTGGCACTAATTAATTTATTAACTAAATAACCCATCACTATTATGTCGATGTACAATTACGGCATTGGAGGTAATGAAGTAAAAAAGGATGCCAGTGAGGCAATTTCTAACATACCATCCAATCGAACACTTTTAATTCAAAAACTGACGAACGAGACTCCGGTAACTCCTGAAGCTATCTATAAATTGGAGACTGTTGAACAAGTCTTTGAGAAATTTGCTCCAAAATTAGAGATAGAGTTTCAAGATGAAAACGGGTCAGATGTTAAAGAAACAATGAATTTCAAAAACCTTGGTGACTTTAACCCTAAAGCCATGAAGGAAAACAGTGCGTTCCTCAACAAGTTAAACGTAGAGAAAGAGCAAAACACGAAGATTACTCGTCAGCTTACTTCTAACAGAGCGTTGAAAAAGGCATTGGATAACCCAGAAACGCGCACTGCAATCATTGAGACATTGGAGGCATCGTTGGCAGAATTAACTAACAAATAACTCACCTAAAAAAACATTATCATGGCTGAAAAAGCACAAAGCGGAAAGAAAGCGGTTGAAGAATCGGGAGCAGCGGTTGCTAGCGCACCCATAGACGCGTTAGCGGAATACGGTGGGTTTTCATTCTTAGAAAATATTATTGACGGATATTCAAACTTGAATCCGAAAAGAAAAGCACGACGTAACATCTTCTTGAAAGATACTCAATGGGATACTGAACGTGCAACACTTGAAAGTCGTTTGAACATTTGGATCGAACTATTGAAGAGCGGTAAAGATGTTGAAGGACTTCGTGATATCGCAGTAGAGCGTGCACAAAAAGCAGACGAAACGTTAAACACGAACTTGAAAAATGCTTTAGCATCGACTCAAGAGATGGAAAGATCTTACAGAGCTGTTGCAAACTTCTACAAAAATACTGAAGAAGATAAGGTAAAGAACGTTACGATCATTAACGCGAGTATGGATCAGTTGAGAGACCTTGACAATCCATTATTCATCAATTATGTATCAAACGAGTTGAACCAAAACTTCGACCGTTTAGATTTACGTGATAACTACGGAATCTTGAATATCCCAGGATACTTAGGATCAAATGCCGTTCTTGATAAGTGGTCAAAAATCGCTTACGAAAACAAAGCAGCATTGATTACGGATTTTGAAGATTTAGAGTCTCCAGATGACGTATTGGAAATTTTCGCAAACGCAAACCACACTGGTGGAGATGTTTGGAAATCGAACACAATGATGACTGCTAACTGGTTGCTTGGGCGTAAAAGAGACGAAGTTTCTGGAGAAGCTGAGAACCTTTATGTTCCACCTTCATCTGCATTGTCAGGTAAAGTATACAGTACTTTGATGTCGCAGGTAGTTGCCGGTAAGAAGTTTGGAGGAATGAACGAAGTAGAAAATGTTCGTTTCGACCTTAAGAAAAGTGAAATTTCTGAATTAGAGCGCGCTGGACTTGTACCAATGGTGAACGAATACAGTAAAGTAATGGCATTCTCTGCTAAGACATTGTTCAACGGAGACAACCTTGGTTTACAGACGTATTCAGTTGTTCGTGTATTCGATCACATTACGAAAGTATTGTTCGATTTCTTGAACAGAAGAGCGTTCGAAAACTGGACTACTCGTACTGAGGCTGATTTGAGAAGTCAAATCGTTAAGTTCTTGGACGGAATCAAAGGGCCAACCAGCCTTATTGAGAAGTTCAAGATCATGAAAATTGAGCAAGATCCAAATCAAAAAGATCGTGTATTGCTTGATATTCACATTACTCCATATTTCCCAGCGAAAAGTTTCGTTATCCAATTGGATGGTTACAAAGGTGACGGACCTGAAGCTACGGAATGGGCTAGTGAATACAACCAAGAATAATTAGATTTATCTTATTCTATTATACGGAAAGGCTGGTCGTTTGATCAGCCTTTTTTTTGTCCAATTGCATTCGTGAATTCAAACAATGCCCTTCTAATTTGAGCTGCAGTTCTGTTGTACTTTGGCCTCTCAGACCTTGAGAACTTTAACGTTTTGTACGACGGACTTGCTCTTTTTATGGCCGTCGCGGCAATTGCGTTATTCTTTTTTAATCGAAGAAAAGGGTGATCATTGAATCCAAAATTGAATTCCCCAACAAAAAAAGAGGACATCCTGATAAATCAGAACGCCCTCTCTCGCAGAATAGTGATCTAGTTGTTTATTCTATGATCAACTTCTTTGAGTAAATATCACCCGACTTGCTTGTGATCATCACCATGTACATTCCTGATGCGCAATTTGTGGCATTGATCGTCGTAACTTTCTTTCCTTTTTCGATGTCCAAACCGTTCACCAATTGTCCACCCAAAGTGTATACTTCAATGTTTTCAACTTGATCTTTCTTGATTTTAATGTTGAATACTCCTGCCGTAGGGTTCGGAAATAAATCGATTGAACCAAGGTCAATTTGTGTTGGATCAACAGCTGCGATATTCGCTGGAACATCAATGCAAACTTCATAGCTACAGCAATCACCCGTCTGTGGATCATAATAGAATACAGTCAAGCAAGCAACATATACTCCAGTTGAAGCATACGTATGTTCAACCTCTTTACCATTTCCATAGTTTCCATCACCAAAATTCCAGTGGTATCCTGTTGCTCCTGGGAAATCATTATCGACACCTGACGCTTCGAATGTGCATTCTCCTGTTCCTGGTGTTGTCGTTACGGCCGCTTGTGCGTTATTGGCAATGTAATCACATGGTGCACAACTATCTGTTACAACAACTGTTTGACACATCATATCTGTACAACAGTTTGCTCCTGTGGCTCCCCACGTCGTTAAACAAACGTTGTAAGTTCCAGGAGTCGCAAAGTTGTGCGTTGGGTTTTCCGCTGTACTTGTACTTCCATCTCCAAAGTCCCACGAGTATCCTAAAATTTGATTAGATGGATCAGCTCCTGCAATCGAAGCATTGATGAATTCGAAGTTGCAATTACCTTCTACATATTCGAATGCTGCATTGACGTCGCACGGACAAGCAATCATTTCCTCAATTGTAATGTTATCAATTGAACACGCCGCTTGATTTGGATTGGGTTGACCAGATAAAAACGGACGGAACCACAATTGCGTGAAACTCTGTCCAGTTGGAACAGTGATCACCTCCGTTATTGTAGAAGCTGAACCAGCACTCCAAGGCAAATTGGAAACAGAAAACTGAGTTGCGGGCGTTGGATAAGTCGTCGAACTATTTGCCGTCAATCCAGTTGTCATGTCTACAAGAAACGTAGAAGTTGGGTTTGCGTCAGACGACATGGAAACGTCGTATGTAATTCGGTAGGTCTGACCTCCTGTGAACGCGTGATCCATGAAAACGCCCTCACCTGCACCACTATATGACCACATCCAAATGGCTAAGTTTCCAGAAGTTGAAGGAGTACCATGAGACACCTGCCAATTGTCTAAATTGTTGTTGATCCACGTGTTGGTGGAAGAAATGGCTCCAGTGTACGTTTGGAAATCTCCGTTCACGGCTTGGTCCGGGCCGAAACACTGAGTTTGCGCTGATACGCTTCCTGCTGAAGCGAATAATAGCATTGCTAGTAAAATTCTCTTTTTCATTTTGATTAAGTTTTAATTATTTGACCGTTGGTGACAACGACAAATCAAAACCTAACCAGCAAAACTGATTTTTTTATAAAAAAAAGAGAAAACAGGGCAGTATTTCCACCCTTAAAACACACTGAAAGTGGAGCTGTAATTAGCTTAAGCCTCTTCTAGCTTAAATTTTCTAGAAACAGGGATTTTGTGATCATCGATCAATATGAAGGTCTTATTTAACTCAGAAAATCGGTCCATGTTTACTAAGTAAGAGCGGTGAACACGTACAAATTGAGATGGCAATTCTTGTGATATTTGCCCTAAAAACTTTCGTTGGATGTAACGGTGTCCCGCTGTGAAAATTTCGACGTAAACATTGTCAGACTTGATGTATTGGATATCGTTTACATCTAAATATTGAGAGGTTCCTCTATAAGTAATTTCTAGTTGATCATTCATCTTCATTAAATTGGGAGTAGTAAAAAAATAACCTCAACAAAAATGAACGAAACTATTCGATTCTTTACTCAACCCAAAACTCCAAGAAATACTAATGTAAATCAGATTGTTATCAAAACTGCTAAGGCAGAATGATTTGTAAATCCACGGGAGTATGGAATAAATAATAATCGTTTCGCAAGGTACATTCTTGCAGAGTTTGACCTAACGTGTGGACCACCAATGTACAAAAAAAAAGTGAAACGATATGATATTATTGGGCACTCCACAGTTTATCTAAATACAAATCATTACTTTTCAACCCTAAGAGATGACCATGAAAAAAATAATATATCCAATAGCTGCAATCATTTTTGCAAGCTGTTCTACAACTTCAACTATGACGGAAGCACCAAAGGCAAAAAAAATTGAAAAAAAGATAACAACTCATGGCGATACTCGGGTAGATAACTACTTCTGGATGCGCTTGAGCGATGAGCAAAAAGAGGCTGAGAAACCAGATGCTCAAACACATGATGTTCTCGACTATTTGAATGCCGAAAATGATTACCAAAAAGAGGTAATGAAACCCACTGAAGGACTTCAGAAGACGCTGTATGAGGAAATCGTAGGACGAATTAAACAAGATGACCAATCTGTTCCAGTTAAGAATAATGGATACCTCTACTACACTCGATTCGAAGAAGGACAAGATTATCCATTGAGCTGCAGAAAAAAAGGCGATAAGAACGGATCCGAAGAAGTATTACTCGACATGCCTAAGATGGCCAAAGACCAGAGCTACTTCTCGATTGGCGGTCAAAGTATCAGCGAAAACAACGAACTAATGGCATACAGTGTTGACCTAGTTTCTAGACGTCAATACACCATCCATTTCAGAAATCTTGCTACCGGAGAGACGTACAAAGATGAAATTAAAAACACCACTGGCGGCATCACTTGGGCAAACGATAACAAAACAGTTTTCTACACCAAACAGGATCCTGTTACTTTGAGATCAAACCAAATTTTCCAACATGTTCTTGGAACTCCTGTTGAAGATGATAAGTTGGTATACGAAGAGAAAGACGAGACCTTTGGTTGTAGCGTCTACAAAACGAAATCGCGCAAGTTTATCATGATTGCTTGCTACCAAACACTATCAACTGAATACCGATTCTTAGATGCCGATAGCCCTGATGGTGAGTGGACCGTTTTTCAATCACGCGAGCGCGACCTGGAATATTCAGTCGATCATTTTGGAGATCACTTTTACGTGACAACAAACCTTGACGCGAAGAATTTTAGGCTGATGAAAACACCGTTAGCTCAAACAGAAAAAATCAACTGGGTTGAAGTGATTGGACACCGTGAAGATGTTTATTTAGATGATGTTGACATCTTTAAAAATCATTTGGTGGTTACCGAGCGTAAAAATGGCTTGATTGAATTGCGCATCATTAAATGGGCGGATAATTCGGAGCACTACATTGAATTCAATGATCCAGCTTACGCAGCTTACACGTTTTCAAATCCTGAATTCGATACTGAGACATTGCGCTTTGGATATACTTCTCTGACAACTCCGCAATCAACATACGACTACGACATGAACTCCAAAGAGAAAGAACTGTTGAAGCAACAAGAAGTACTTGGAGGGAAATTTTCTCCTGACAACTATACCTCTGAGCGCGTAATGGTGACCGTTCGTGATGGAGTGAAAGTTCCTGTTTCGATGGTTTACAAAAAAGGATTCAAGCGTGATGGAAACGCTCCTGTTCTGCTTTATGCCTACGGATCTTACGGTTACTCAATGGATCCTAGCTTTAGCTCTATCCGTTTGAGCTTGCTCGATCGTGGATTCGCTTTCGCCATTGCGCATGTTCGTGGAGGTCAGGAAATGGGCCGTGATTGGTACGAAGATGGAAAGCTCCTCAAGAAGAAAAACACCTTTTACGATTTCATCGATTGTGGTAAATACTTAATTGAAAACGACTATACCTCATCCGATCATTTGTATGCGCAAGGAGGAAGCGCAGGTGGATTACTCATGGGTGCTATCGCTAATATGCAGCCTGACATGTGGAATGGAGTCATTGCTCAAGTTCCATTCGTGGATGTCATTTCAACAATGTTGGATGAATCAATTCCATTGACGACGGGTGAGTTTGATGAATGGGGAAATCCAAAGGACAAGGAATACTACGATTACATCAAAACGTATTCACCTTACGACAACATCGAGAAAAAGGACTACCCGAATTTGTTGATTACAACGGGATACTGGGACAGCCAAGTGCAGTATTGGGAGCCTGCAAAGTGGATTGCAAAATTGCGCGAATACAAAACAGACGATAATCAATTGATGATGTACTGTAATATGGACGTTGGTCACGGTGGAGCTTCAGGTCGATTCAAGCGTTACAAAGAAGTTGCAATGGTGTACTCTTTCATGCTTCAGCTGGAAGGCATTTCGAAGTAGATCTATGAAAAACATTATACTCAAAGTCCCAACGACAATCTTTATTGTCTTGGTTCTTCTTCCATTCATGATTCTTGGTTTGCAAATAGTCGCTGACAAAGAACTTATGGAGCCAAAATACTATGGCGTTCTTTCTTTAGTTGGATCAATTGTTTCATCAATATGGCTTTTTTCGATCGTCGATTATTTTCAATCCAAAGCACCAGATTTTAAGTACGGTCGTTTAATCTACGTTTTGCTTTCTCTGGATTTGATCTTAACTCTCCTATCAGCTTTCAACATAACTTCATTTGAAGGAGTCATTGACTTTTCACTGAGCATTTCACGCTTGATCATTTTTATTGTAGCGGTAATATTTATTGTCTTGCTTGTTCAGAAGGTCTTTTATGAACGAGCAGTTTGGTTCATTGTTCTTGAGATTTTGATAGTGATTGTGGGGATCACGACTTTAACACCTGAAATAAAGCGCAACGAAAAGGAGTTCTAATTCAACTAAAGTACATCATGAAAAAATCTCTCTTTCTATTCGCTCTCGTCTTAATTGGCACGTTAACGACTTCGGCTATTTTCAAAGATCGAATCCAAGGAAAATGGTTTGTTGAGTATGTGAAATGGAAGATGATGATCAGCAATTTGACGATGAATCGAATGCTCCATGGATAGAATTCAAAGCTGATGATGTACTTCTGCTTGGCGAACCTGGCAGTGATAAATCACAACGCTCAAAATGGACTTACGACAAAGCACTCGGAATTATTCACTTGAATGCCTTTGAGAAGAACTTGACTTTAAGACAACTGAACTCACGGACAACACATGTGTCTTGAAAGCGCATAACGGAGTAAAAAACAACGTGATTCTGAAACTAAAACGCCATTTCTAATAGCTTCTTTCTAGAATTGAAGATATTGGAACGGCTCCTCTTCTGGGAGAAAAAAGTCCATGAACCAATACAACTGGATTAAGGCGTAAATGGAAGCAAAAATGATCGCTACAGTTTTTTGTGAACCTCTTGTCATTCCTAAGGCAATGACAAGCGCAGCGCCAATCCCTAGAAAAGACACAACCAACGAAAATGGTTTCACAGTCTGGTACAACTCCCAATTATCACTTATGTCAACAACTACCCCCAGGATGAAATAGTAAATGGTTGTTGAGCACAAAACAAGAAGCCCAACTAGAATCAAACTCTGATTCGTCTTACTTTTTGCTGAGGCCGTAAACTCGTCCAATACTCCAGGTATTCCACCTTGATGATTCCCCTTTACTACATCTGTCACTTTTGATCCGTAGTTTTCGCAGTAATTGGCCGAATGATTGTTTCTGTGACGGCATTGAGGGCAGGTCTTTTTCTCTTCCATGTTTCCAAACTACGAATTATTCTTGGCATTGCAGTACCCGTCAACAGGCACTAATTGAAAAAAAATGAACTTTTTTTACTTTCAAATTAAACCTTTCGGATTGACACCAGTCTAAGAAACGTTACACCTTAAAAATGACACCATGAAAAAAGCAAGTTTAACACTATTCGTCGCTCTAATTGGAGCCTTTTCCTTCGCTCAAGAAACCGACTCCACAGGATTGGAAGGAGATAATTTAGACCTTAACGGCGTTCTTGAATTGTTCAAAGAATCAAAAGACGTTGAAGATTTTGAAAAGAAATTGAACACTGAATCAAATGGTGTCAATAACCTTGACCTTAACGAAGATGGTGAAGTAGATTACATCCGTGTAGTTGATCACGCCGACAGCAATGCGCACTCATTGGCTCTTCAAGTTCCAGTAAATGAAACGGAATCGCAAGATGTTGCCGTTCTTGAAATGGAAGAAGTCGAAGAGGACAAAGTGAACCTACAGGTTATCGGAGATTCTGAACTATACGGTGAAGAATACATGATCGAACCAGCAGATGAAAAGAATGCCAGCATCGTTGTTAATGTAAACACTTGGCGACCTGTAAGACACATTTACGGACCGAGATATGTAGCTTGGAGATCACCTTACCGCTGGGGATACTACCCAAGATGGCACCGTCCTTGGAGAAGAGTTGGTTGGGCTGTTTACCGTCCACGTATAATTCGATACCACAGACCTTACTACAGAAGAACAAGAGTTCGCAGATGTCACAGAGCTCACAGATACTATCGCGTACACCACGTGCACTCACCTTTCTTCTTCAAAGGTGGAAAAAGTGCCACAACTGTGAAAGCCAAAGGTGGTAAAGTTGGAGTGAAGAAAACGACAACCGTTAAGAAAACGAATAACGGAACAGTGGTTAAAAAGCAAACGACAACCGTGAAGAAAAATCCGAATACTAAAGCGGGTAAAAAAGAAACCACAGTTGTGAAGAATAACCCTCAATCAACGAAGGTAAAGAAGCAAACAACTGTCAAGAAAACTCAAGCTCCTAAAGCGAAAAAGCAAACGACAACTGTTCAGAAAAAGTCGCAAACGAAGAAAGCGAATTCTGTTCAACGAAAAGGAACACAGACGAAAAGTACCAAGACCAAACGTCCAGGTGCAACAAAGCAAAAAGGGACAACAACTAAATCAACTCGAAAAACTAGTACGCGTAAAGGACGTCGCTAGACATTCAGTATTAAGATCAAGAACCCTTCTGAAACTATCGGAAGGGTTCTTTTTTGCGCTTAATTGCCCCAAAATAACCTTGTTACCTTGTTAGACCTGCGCTGAAAGCGTTATCTTTGCAGAAAATTAGCGACACATGGCGCACAAGTCTGGATTTGTAAATATTGTAGGAAGCCCAAATGTTGGGAAATCGACGTTGATGAATCGTTTGGTGGGTGAGAAATTATCTATCGTTACAAACAAAGCTCAAACGACGCGACACCGCATTCTCGGGATCGTGAATAACGAAGATTCTCAAATCGTTTTTTCTGATACTCCAGGAGTTGTGAATTCGGCCTACAAGCTTCACGATAGCATGATGAGTTACGTGAACTCGTCCATCCAAGATGCCGATGTTTTGCTATTCATCACAGATGCGAAGGAAACAGAAATGAATCACAAGGAAACACTCGAGCGTATTCAGCGTTTGGAAATCCCTGTGCTCTGTTTGATCAATAAGATGGACCTTTCCGATCAGAAAAACGTGAAGGAAAAACTCGAGTACTGGCAGAGTCGTCTCCCAAAGGCAAACGTCTTCCCTATTTCAGCGCTTCATGGATTCAACGTGGATAGTGTTTGGGAGTGCATTTTGGACGCAATTCCTGAAAGTCCACCCTATTTTGATAAAGACGCCATCTCTGATCGACCAATGCGTTTCTTCGTTTCAGAAATCATTCGCGAGAAAATTTTCATGCATACGCAAAAGGAAATCCCTTACGCTTGTCAAGTGGAAATTGAAGAATACATCGAAGAAGAAGAAATCACGCGCATTCGTGCTTTGATTATCGTTGAGCGTGATTCGCAAAAAGGAATCCTCATTGGAAAAGGAGGAACAATGTTGAAACGTTTGGGACGAGAAGCACGTATCGAGATTGAGAAATTTATTGAAAGCAAAGTATTTTTGGAAACATTCGTCAAAGTCGATAAAGATTGGCGCGGATCTGAAAAGAAGTTGAAGAAATACGGTTACTAAAACCGAATAATTGAACGCTGTGCATTCGCACATTCAAGTTAGAAGTCATGGGAAATATTATCGCAATTGTAGGACGTCCGAATGTCGGGAAATCAACCTTGTTTAATCGGTTGACAGAATCGAATCGCGCGATCGTGAAGGAAGTTAGCGGGGTGACACGTGATCGTTTGTACGGGCGCGGCGAATGGAACGGAACGGAATTTTCAGTGATCGATACTGGAGGTTACGTGAAAGGTTCTGATGATATCTTCGAAGCTGAAATTCGCAAGCAAGTGATCATTGCCATTGAAGAAGCATCAGTAATTGTTTTCATGTTGGATGTCATGACAGGAATTGTCGATTTGGACGAAGTCGTGGCGAAATTACTCCGTAAATCAGGAAAGAAAGTATTTGTTGTTGCAAACAAAGTCGATAATACACAACGCGTTGGAATGTCTTCTGAGTTCTGGTCGCTTGGTTTGGGAGTTGTATATGATCTCTCTGCAACAAACGGAAGTGGATCTGGAGAATTATTGGATGACATCATAAAGGAATTTGACAAGGATGTGGATGAAGCGAACGAAGAGTCGAACTTACCGCACATCGCAATTGTTGGAAAACCAAACGTTGGGAAATCATCTCTCGTAAATGCCTTGACTGGTGAAGATCGAAACATCGTAACGGACATTTCTGGAACGACTCGCGACACGGTCAATTCTCGCTACAAGTCTTTTGGCTTCGATTTCATGTTAGTCGATACTGCAGGAATTCGAAAGAAAGCGAAGGTTCAAGAAGACATCGAGTATTACTCGGTTCTTCGCTCTATTCGCGCAATTGAAAACTCCGATGTATGTGTTTTCATGGTGGATGCGACGGAAGGAATTCAAAAGCAGGACCTCAACATCTTCTACATTATCGAGAAGAACTCGAAAGGAGTTGTGGTGCTCATCAACAAGTGGGATTTGATCGAAAAGGACCACAAAACAATGGGTGAATACGAGGAGAAAATCCGAGAGCAATTAGCACCATTTAACGATGTACCGATCATCTTTACATCAACCATCGAAAAGCAACGAATTCACAAGGCACTGGAAACAGTGATGGAAGTGCATGAGAACAGAACGCGCAAAATTCCAACTTCAGAGTTGAATGATGTGATGCAAGAGATCATCATGGCCACTCCTCCACCATCGGTGAAAGGAAAATATGTTCGTATCAAGTACATTCAACAATTACCGACGCATTCGCCCGCTTTTGCCTTCTTCTGTAACTTGCCTCAGTACATTCCAGATAGCTACAAGCGTTTCTTGGAAAATCGCTTGAGAGATGAGTTCTTGTTTACTGGTGTTCCTTTGAAGATATTTTTCAGGAAGAAGTAGTCCCTTCTTAAGTAACTGACTTACTTGTAATTGCACCAATCATCTAGTGACGGCTTCATTTAACAGTTGTGCTGAGATATGGAATTTAGACTAAAAATGCATCTTACTCAATATGACCCTAAGAATAATCAGCATACTTTTTTTACTCCCTTTCTTTGCTAACGCACAGTTTAAGGTTGAGGTCGTAGCAATTAATCTTGACGATCAATCCACTATTCAGCGCGTACAAAGCCGTCTCGGAGGATCAGGAGATAAATCTCATTACGGATTTAATGCTACCCAAATCAACACGTTCGACAATAAGCATTTGAGCGACACCTTGTTCGTGAAACATGTAAACTTCAAATTCGAAGATCAACCGCTGCTTGATCACGATTACACGATAAGCGGCAAAAAGATTACTGTATTCGTTCATGGTCGACCATAGAAAAAGGGTGAAATCAGTTTTAATCTAGACATCGCTAAATCCAAAAAAGTTAGAAATGACACCGTGCGAATTGATTGGAGTAATACTACCCCTAATTCAACCATAACATTCGAACCAGCTGTAGTAGCAAAGAAAGACAAACTCAAAAATAACAATCCATTTGTACTGGCATTTGACGATCTTAGGGATGGTGAATTCGTAATCACAACAAATCAAGGAGCTAAAAAAGTTCCGTTTCGTAAGGAGAATTGGACACAGCTGGCATGTCTGAATCTGCCAAAACCAGTAAGCTCAAGCGAGGGAGAAGTGAGAGCTCTATCATCGTATTTTCGTCTTGTCGAGGAATCGCTTGAGGAACGAAAACAATTAGAACGTAAACACGAGTTACACGTTGACAGTTTAAAGCGGAAAATTGATGACTTGGAAAGAGAAATCGATCGTTTAAATGGCATTCCAGAATCATTCGAACCGATCCATCCCGAGCTAGAAATAGAACATCCAGTGGAGGAAGTGATTTTTTTCGTGGAAGAAGACGCCTCTCCAATGGGAGGAAACGAAGCGTTTGTGAACAACCTGAAGTCGATGCTTGGTGATATGACCACAAAGTTCTCTGGAAATATCACAATTGAAATTATTGTTCAAAAGAATGGCAGAATTCGCACAGAAGTCCTGCAAGCGGCAGAAGACAAATCAGATGTTGTTGCGCGATTGAGGCATAAATTAGATAAGCAAACATGGATTCCAGCTACCTCACGGGGCCGTTCATTCGAAACTAGTACAGTGCTCAGCATAAATATAGGAGCTTCGAAATAGTCCATATTCATTTCCCTAAACCTGTTAATAAGTATCGAAGGTAGACCTCGAGACAGCAATGATATTCTATTAAATTTGTTTCCGTGCAATACGCAGCTATCGACATAGGAACAAACGCCGCTCGACTTCTCATTGGAGAAGTTTCGGAAGTGGAAGGAGCGTCATTCGTAAAGAAATTATCATACACCAGAATTCCATTGAGATTGGGTGAAAGCGTATTTGACACAGGCGTTATCCCCGAGAAAAAGCAAGCTGATTTCCGAAAAAGCATGCAAGCATTCAAGTTGATTTCTGAATTGTTTGATGTAAAGGAATTACGCGCCTGTGCGACCTCTGCCATGCGTGAAGCCAAAAACGGAGAGGCCGTCCAAAAAATGATCTTGGAGGAAACAGGTGTAAACATTGAAATTATACCCGGTTCAGAAGAGGCAAAATTGATTCTTTCGACCTTCTTTTTGATGGGGATCGACAAAGCCATTCCTTTTATCGTAATTGATGTTGGTGGCGGAAGTACCGAAGTCAGTGTATTCGAAGATGGTATCCGGACCGCCTCTAAATCCTTCAAAATTGGAACGCTTCGGCTGTTGAAAGGGAAAGTTTCAGAAGATATCTGGTCGCAAATCCGCGATTGGGTGGCTAATCACGTCGATTTGAAAACTGTTCGACACATTTACGCTACAGGAGGAAACATCAACAAAGTACACAAACTATTGGGTGCAGGTCACATGAAACCCATTGAGTTCGAACAAATGCAAAAGCTGCGCGATGAATTGAGCGGGCTGACTATTTTCGAACGAATGACGCGTTACCAATTCCGCCCCGATCGTGCCGATGTTATCGTTCCCGCACTCGATATCTACTTGTACATCATGAAAGAATTGACGTGTGAAAGCGTGATCGTTCCAAAAATTGGCCTTTCTGATGGAATGGTGTACAACATGCACTTGAAGCATGCTGAAGAAGTCGACTAGGACTTTCTGTTTGTTAATTCTTCAATCACAAAACAAGCGTAAGAAATCTTACTAATTCTTCATTCAATGCTTCCAACGGTCAAAATGTTTCAGAAAAATCTTTAAAATATTTCTCGCGTCATCAATCCCTCTGTGGTGAGTTCCTTCAAGTTCGATTCGCTCTTTTCTCAAAGCACCTCCCATGCCCATAGGACGTCTGAGTCCTTTTATTTCGCCATACTGGTGTTTCAAACTAATATGGCTTCTCACCCATTGAGTTGACAGTTGATTTAATTCGCAATCCTTTTTAAACTGTGATTTATCATAGAACCCCCAGCTGCAAAGCAGGTAGTCAGAATCTATGTCGATCCAATCCTGAAAGTTTGAGATCACTGTTTTGAAATCATCCGCGCTATCGATATCACTTTGTTCAATCGTCGTTAATTCTGTGCAGAATTCTGAAATTTGTGGATGAAGTTTAGGTTTAATAAATGCATTGAACTCACCGATAATTTCCTGCTGCTCGTTAATTTTGACAGCTCCAATTTCGATAATTTCACTTTGATTTTTGATTGACCTATCACGCCAACATGTGGCTTCTAAGTCAAGAATAATGTAATTCATAATTTTTAGTATATCGCCTTAAGACGACAGCGCTTTTTATCAGTTGCCTGAAAGCGCCAAGAATAGTTATTCTCCGATTCGAACCCCAATCACCAACACATCATCTAATTGCTCAAGATCACCAATCCAATCTGTTAAGGTCGAAGAAAGCTGCTCCCGCTGTTCTTCAAGTGGAAGTGAACTAATTTCAGCAAATAGCGCTTTCAGTCGCTTGGACATAAACTTCTTTCCTCTTTCGCCTCCAAATTGATCCATGTAGCCATCAGAACAGGTGTAAATCATGTCTCCCGTTTCCAAATCAAAGCTTTGCGTTTGGAATTCATGCGTTTCTTCCTTCGGATTGAATCCAATCGATTTTCGGTCACCTTTCAATTCAATCAACTCTCCTTTTCGAATGATATAAGCCGAATTCCGAGCTCCTGAAAAATGCAATTTCTTTTCTTTTTGATCAATCAGACACAAGGTGAGATCCATTCCATCGCGGATTTGCTCGCTTGCATATTGTGAATTTAGCGCGGCATTCATTCCTATGCTTACTTCATCCAAAGCACGCCCTGGATTGAGTAAGCCGTTCTCCGCCTTGCCAGATTCAAGCAAGTGGTTCCCAATGATGCTAACCAGCGCTCCTGGCACACCATGACCAGTGCAATCAGCAGTGACATAACCAATCTTATTTCCTTTCAATTCATCGATCCAGTAAAAGTCACCGCTAACAACATCTTTCGGTCGAAACAGAACAAACGAATCGGGCAGTAAATTCCTGAATTTATCTTCGTTAGAAAGTACAGCGCTCTGAATTCTTTCGGCATAGGTCACACTCGCCATGAAATCCTGATTCTTCTCCTTCAATAAAATTCGCTGTGACTCAATTTCCTTGGTTCTCTCAGCCACTTGAATTTCCAATTGCACATTCGCTTTTTCCAATTGATTCAACAACTGCATCTGTGCTTTTTCTCGTTCTTCCTGCAACGTTTTGTATCGCCCAGCCATTAGAATTGCCAAGAAGATCATCTCCAAGAGCGTTCCAATTTTCAATGCGTTTTTCGTAATGAATGGGAGGTTGAGTACTCCAATGTTTCCAAGTACAAATACGAGTCCGCCTAGCACCAAACACGATAATCCAATCAAGAAAAGGTTACTGACCTTGATCTTTCTCCTCTGAACAAGCGCTGCAACAATCATGAAAATCAGTCCAACCAGCGAAAATCCATTGATCAATCTAAAAGGGAGTTCAAATTTCACTTGAGGGATCAACGAAAGCACCATTGTTATGGCGACAAGCGTAATTAGCATCGACCTCAGCTTCCTCAAAAATCCACTTATCGCGAGATATCTCGACGCATACTCAACCCCTAAAATGACAACCGCTCCAGCTATAAAAATGACGCAATGCTGTGTGAAATAACCTCCTGAAGTGAAAACATATTCATGCATGAAACCGTCTACCGAAAACTGCAGAAGTCCTGAGAACGTAGCGTACAACACATAAATCAAGAAGAGTTTCTCCTTGAGCATCAGAAAGAATGCCATGTAAATTATGATCACAAACAGGAATATCCCTAGAAAGATGCCCATGAAAATTTTGCGATCAGCATCCACCTCCAAAAAATGATCAACCTGATGAAAAACCATTGGCAAATTCAAGTTTTCTCCTTCACTTTTTATTTGAAGAACGTACTCTCTACTTTCACTTGACGGAACGAACAAAGACAACGCACTAACATGTGTAGGCAAGCATTTCGAATCGAAAGGAATCGCATCTCCCGACCTCACCGTTTCCTTGGTTTCAACACAGAACAAATCAACATGATTCGTAAATGGCCGAGCCGTTTCGAGCACTAAAGATTGATCCTTTCCGCTCTCGTTTTTTATGATAAAGTGTAAGAAAAGCGAAGAAGAAGTGAAATCAAAAGCAGCAGCATTCTTACTTAAACTTTTCCCTTCAAAATTTGATTTCTGATGAAGAAATTCTTCAGGCAGAAGGTCGTTGTCCGTAGATTCGTAAATGGTAAATTCGTCCGTGGCTGCCTTCCCAAAATCTGATTCATTCTTATTAATCTGAAAAACATCTTGACCCAAGCAGGAAAATGCGCATAAGAGTAGAATTGTAAGACAACTTTTCATCAAGAACTTTTGGGTACGAACAAGGTAGAAAAAAAACCCTAAACGAGATGGTGGGCGCTCACTAGAAAAACGCACGGACTTCCATTCCTCCGGAATGAATAATGCGATTACCTTCCGACTTACGCCCGTTGTATTGAATGGACAATTGTAAATTTCTTGAAATCGAACGCTGATAGCCGACATTCCACGTATAATTGACTCCTGGTTTCAAGGCTTCCAACATTTCAAATCCAAGTGCGGAATTGGCGTCTCCATCGTATTCAATAATCACGGTTTTTATCCCTCCAATCAAGCTACCCTTTTCCGCTTGATTGTATTTGAAGGTACTCCCGAATTCTAGGACATCGGAGACTTCACCGCCAAGCGATGGATCATTTGTTTTTTGCGAAGCTCTTCCGTCCAATGTCAAGCGGAAGGTGGTTGATGGCTGATAAATAATGCTCGGTTCTACAGCGTAGAATGATAGGGTGTAATCTCGTCCTGTCGTGTAATCTGCGGCAGAAGCTTTATCGCCAATAGATCCTTTTGCCTCCAGCGTAAACTGTTTTTTGATGTTCCAACGAATGGACACCTCATGTGATTTTAATAATCGCGAATCAAATCCACTCGCTAACAAGGTTTTGCTCTGAACATCCTGAAAAACGTATTGCGCGCCAAAAATACTGGATGTGCGATTGAAATAAAGTGTGTTCCTCAAGTTAGAAGCTGTCGATATGAGTGAAGTATCAGAAATATTGGAAAAGAACGGATTGAAGGCTGCATTTCCATTGAAGATGTTCGTCTTCCGCTTGATTCTTACCCTGGTCTGATTCGAAAAACGCGAAACAACTTTCAAGAAGCCTTGCTTAGATGCCCACAATCGCTCAGGACGAATGTACAAGGATTGATTCAACTCGTTCGAGTAGGTTTTTACGTATTCGTTACTTGGTGTGAATACGCGAATATAGCTCGCTTGATCGGCGAATTGCGCAATCTCAAATTCGTTTAAATCTTTGATTCCATCGGCATTGTAATCGATCCATGTGTACACTCCCTGACCATCATTCACTTTGATGTACAAAAATTCACGCTTCAGTTCCAACCCCGATCCTACTTCGTAGAAGGTATTCAAATTGATCGCTCCTTTAAATGCTTTCAGTTGATAGTCAATTCGCCCGAGGAGCGTGTTTTCTGGTGTAGAATTGATCAAATTTGCATTCGTTACGACCAGTTCGCGGTAGCTCGTGACGATATTCAAGGTCTGGTTCTTCCATTGAGTGAAATTGACTTCTGCCCCAATTGATTTCGCCTTTGCCGCACGCTGAAGTGAGGTGCTATCTGATCGATCATCAGTGCGTTCTCGGTAAAATATTCTATACTCATTTTTGATCGAATCACTGTTCGCCAAGTAGACTTGATAGTCGAAAAATTGGTAACTCGAAAGCTGCAAAATGTCTGTCGTAAAGCGATTCAATTCATGATCGTCTTTGTATCCAATTTTGAACCAACCAAGTGATTGCGAAATATCAGCGCGGTGACGCACGAATTCATTCAGTTCTGTGGTTTTACTAGATAAATAACTTCCATCCCAGGTTGCATTGAACCCCTTTTGTTTCCATCTTCCGTTCGTAAACCCACGGAATCCTTGGTAATCTCCTCCAATCAAAAATTGCTGTCCCTGAACATTGATATTTCCGTAATTCCGATTCCTGAAATTTGCGCCCAATTTCGACTCCAACTGATTTCCTTCAAATCCTTTGTTACGCGTGTTCCAATCACGATCAAACTCCACCGTTCGATACTGTTCAATTGGACTGAAATTTTTATCCCTTGCTTCTACTTCCAAGGTTGTTCGCAAGATCCAATTTGGTATACTATCCTTTGACAGCGGGATGTCACCCGTCAATTTTGTCATCGCACCAAAGCTGTTGTCATCTTCACTGTCAAAACGGGAAAAGGTATTCTGATCAATCTTAGAATACGCCAATTCTGTTTCTAATTTCAGTCGACTCGTCAATTTTACAGCAATTCCTGAAGTCACCATTTGCCGTTGTTTTGGAGTGATAATCGTTCGTGACGGTGCAAAATCTCCTTGAGAAGCACCTCCTATTGGTTCCACCCATTCGAACACTTTTCCGAGCGCGTTGTAATTGCTGAAAACGTAATCTCCATTACCAAACCCAACTTGTTCGAAGGTTGCGCGATAGAGCGCAGAATCAGGATCAACAGAATACACTAAAACCGAATCGTATCCGGAAATAGTTACCAATTTGTACAAGTTCTGGTTTTCAAAGTACCCGATGGAATCAATACTGGAAGCACGCGCTAAATTCAAGGTGTCGCCTATTTCGGACAGCTGCTGCTTCTGGGAAATACTCAATTCCTGCTGCAAAGTTTGATTTCGTGCATCTTGTTCAGAATAACCGTTGATCCAAAATTCAAAGCGGTCGGTTTTGTACGATGTCGAAGATTGGACAAGACTTCGGGCATAATTCTGATCAGAATACTGAAACTCGACAACAATCCGCGTATCCTTGGTGATTTGGTTTCTAGTTGTGAATGTTACTTCGGCCGTATTGTAATCCATGACATAGTCAAAGGACTGTCCACGTTCTAGTTGCTTTCCGTCAATGAATACTTTTTCCGTTCCTGCCAAGACAATAATGAAAGGTTCATTTTGCGCTCCTTGCAAACGATAAGGTCCTTGATTCCCTTCTACTCCTTGAATAATTTGCCGTTGGAATTTACCCCGTGAAAGTGCTCCACTCGCTTGAGTTTTCCATACTTTGCCTTTTTCTGGGGACCACTGATAATTGATGGTCAATCCCTGAGCGCGCTTCTTGTACGTCAAGAAATACCCTGTTGGTTTGTACAACCAAAAATCTCCGGCAATCAACTTCAATTGATCATTGTATACTTGAATAAACACTTGATCGAACTCGCGCAACTTATTCGTATTTCCATCTGCTTGAATGGGCAAATTGTCATCTGAAACGGAAGCGAGTAATTTCAAATTGGGTGCAATCTGACCAGAAAGTTCTAAGTTCAAAGTTGAGTTGACGCCCAAATCTTGGTTGTTTCCGAAGGAAATACCACGGGAGATACTTCCCTGCTTATTCAATCCTGCGCCACCAAAAATATCGGCATTCGTCTCTTGAGAGGTAATCATAAATCGCTCCCGCATTCCTTTGTTTTCCTCATAAATGAGGCTGGTGTCTCGCGCAACAATCGGCGAGCTTAAATCAAAAGGAAGAACACGAAACGAAATGTTTAAGGAATCGGAACACTTGTCCAGAAGGATGATTTGGGATTTCGCATAGTCCAATTCGTACGTGTCATCTGAAAAGGGTTGATCGCCACATTTAATATCAAAGGAATTCGGGTAAATTGAAAGTGAATCAAGTTGAATTGTATCTGCGTGCGCAACAGTCATGGTGCGGAGCCCAGAATGCTGTGCCACTCCTAAAAACGGAAGTATAAAAGCACAAAGTAGTATTGCGTTTCGAAGAAAAATCAACATTGTTACGAATGTACAACGTTCAAGGGAGAAAAAACGTGTGTTTTGGTTGGATTCGCTTCGCGTTGGGATTTTCGGATCGCTGCGCTTTTAGATTCGGCTTCGCCTGTTAGATTGAAGTTGATTGTAGGTTGTTCTTGGATTCGTTGTGTGGTTTCATTCGCGGAGCCTGGAAGATATCTCAAAGCCGTAATTGATCCAAGAGCAAAGCTCTCCAAAAATCCAATTAATCCAATTGCTCCTTCTTCTTCAAAACTATTTCCAAGGCAATAAAAGCCGCGCAGAATCCCCAAACTGGAATAGCGGCTTTGTCTGTATCGAGGAAGTTATTGAATGTACCATGTACGAAGTACGTGACTAACGCCATATTCATAGAAAGAATAAGCGTCCGCATTTCCCGATCATCCTCTGGCCACTTGAGGTACAAGGTAATTCCCTTGTAGAAAATCGCAATTACGATTAAAATCATCGCTATCATCCCAAGGAATCCCATTTCAGAAAGCGGCCCTAAAAACTCGCTGTGTGCATTTCCGCCATCACCAAAGTTGGTTGAGATAATCGTCAAATTTTCAGGATCTTGAAAGCGTGCATATTCAAAGGCGTAGGTTCCTGGACCAAATCCAACCAAAGGACGTTCCTTGAACATATCTATCGCACAAGACCATCTATTCAATCGTTCTAAGTTGGAAGCATCTGTAGTGATATTCGCTGCACTTTGGATACGCTCACTAAAACCTTCTTTGGTCGTGTGTTCAATCTTATTTCGCTCCAGCTCCATCTGAATGGCATCTTTCGACAGGAATAAGAATATCCCCAAAATTGCTACTCCACCTGCGATCCAAGAAAATTTAATCTTCAACTTAATGGCCGCCAATACGCACAGTGAAGCGACAACACTCAATTGCGCAGCTCTAGTATACGAGAAGTACAAACCAAGAACAATGATCGCAGCCAATCCAATGATCGTGACTTGCATCAAGGGATTGTGTTTTTTCATGA
Organism: Crocinitomicaceae bacterium; assembly: GCA_029252405.1. GTDB lineage: Bacteria > Bacteroidota > Bacteroidia > Flavobacteriales_D > Crocinitomicaceae > UBA4466. The sequence goes on along the minus strand of JAQXBM010000022.1, from coordinate 225,782 downwards.
AATACAGACCGAAGACTAAAGGTGTTACGAAAGCCACTGCAGCTCCATAAATCGTGTGGTCTTTGAAAAATGGCCACATAACCCAGTGTCCTTCTTTTTCTCCGAAATTATAACTCGCGTGAACAATCAACGTGTACGTAATGGCCAATACCATTCCGATTGTCAGCAACCAAATGAAGGTTTTGACGTGCTTCGTTTGTTTAAACACACTCGGACCATAGAACAAAATGGGTACAAAAAACCACAATTTCGTCAGCAAAAACTTAAACGAAGCCATCGGGTGCTGACTGGTAATTGAAGTCACGAAAATCCAAATCAGGTAAAACGAAACTGCCCAAATGATTGGGTGTCGCCAAATTTCCTTTTCGAAAGCGCGATCTTGAATATGCCTCAGGAGCATTAAAATCAACAGGCCAAAAAGAATGGGTTCCGTAGGAATGAACAAACCAAAACTATCGGTGTATTCCTCTATATTGACTGATAATGGTGTGAGTAAGGCTAATGCCAAATACGTCCATTGCGTATATACGATTGCACAATACATCGCAATCAAACCTACTGGTGCGAGCGCAAGATAGGATTGATCAATCCAAACTAAATAGCACGCAACAAGAATGTAAGCCAGACTCGCTAAAACAATAAAGGTATGTGATCGAAGCGCTTGCAATTAAGCCATTTTACGAAGCTTCGCGATGCGATCTTGAACAAGTAATGCAAAGACAACAAAGAAGAACGCTCCCATGGTCGCAAGCAAAACGATAATCATTCGTTTTGGCTTTGCTTTTTTATCAGCAACTACTGCAGGTTCAACGATAAATTTATGGTTGAAATTGGCATTCGCATCCGACTCGGATTGCTCGTAAGAATCCTCAAATTTGGTCAGCTTCGTGATACGCTCATCACGCAGTTGTTCCAATCCGTCGAAACGAGCACCATGTTTAATGTTCACATCAATTTGATTCTTCACAAAGGCTTTGTCAGCAGCACTCTTCGATTCGTTGTATGCTTGGTACAAATTCGCTCGACCTTCACTCGTCACAACCCCCATCGTAGAAAGGCTATCCAATTCGGCTAAAATTCCGTTGATCTCAGTCTCCAACATTTCGCGTTTACGGCGATTGATGTCAAATGCAGGAATCGTACGTTCCTTCACCATGTTGTTTTTCACGGTATCGATTAAATCGACAATCTTATTTGCAATTTCTGCGGCCAATTCAGGCTCACGATCCAACACTTCGATGCTTATTGAACCGTATTTCGTTCTTGAGAATTGAATGTGACTGCTGTATTCTTGTCCTAATTTGAAGTAGCGATTCTCATCGTCTTGATCAATCTCGTAATGGTTGAATAAATCAAAGCGCTCAACAATTCTATTTCGAATTCGAGAAGATTGTAAAATTTGAAGCAATTGCTCTGCTTGTTCCTCTTCCCCAAAATCCATCGAAGACGCTTTTGCATTTCGTTGTTCCGAGAAGGAAACTGTACTCGTTGCCGTTGGGAAAACAATGGCAGTAGACTTGTATAAAGGCGTCAAGAATAATGAAATCGCAATTGACGCAACAAATGCAAGCGCAGAAAGGATGATAATTATCTTGCGTTTTCGCCAAACAAAAAGGAGAAGATTTTGACTTTCGTCTTGAAAATCAGGCGTATTTTGACTCATAGTTAGTTTTTTCGTAGCGCGAAGTTAACGTTTCTATTGAAAAGAGCTCGTGTCAACTTCAGTCTATAAACTGCGAAAAAATCAAATTATTTTATCCCTCAGAAATTTCTTCTTTTCCTCTCGATGTGAGAATGGATTTAAATAGCTTGAAATCAATTAATCCAAAGACGAACATCCCTGCAAAAGAGCCTGCTCCAACGAGGGCAAACATCAAAAATGAATCGACTTTTACAAAGTAACAAAGCGTCCAAACCATCCCTACAAACCCAATAAACTGAAGGATGGGTAGAATTGCAAGTTTCATTGAGAAGAAGATCATGGAATAAATGATCTGAACAGCAGAAACAGAACCTTGGGTAATCAAGGTTGCGAAAGCTGCTCCGCTCGCACCGTATTTTGGAATCAGGAAAGCATTCATTCCAATATTGACAAGGATTCCAATGGCGGATACCGAATTCAAAAACTTGAGTGATCCATTGGCTGTGAGCAAGGTTCCAAACAGCAAATTAGCCGCCATTCCAACGAAGCCTAACATTAACCATTGAAACGGAACAACACTGGAATTAATATCGTGATCATAAATCCAATGGAGGATAATCCATGCATTGAAATAGGCAATAATTCCCAGAGCAATTGTTCCTCCCAACAGCAATTTTGTAGCCGAACTTAGCAAAGGTTTAAAGTCTTTCTTTTGAATGATTTGCTGAGAAAAAATCGGGTAAAGTAGGCCTGTGAAAATCATGGCAAACATGAAGAGTGCATCGAACAATCTGAATCCTTGAGCATAGAATCCTGCCTCCATTTTCCCATTCTCATGGAGCCGTTCGATCATCACAGAATCTACCCGCGTATAGATCATCATCAGCAATATTAAAAGCGCGTATGGGAGGCTTTTTTTGATGAGCTGAACAGAGAACTTTGATTGGAATTTGAGCTTCGGAACTCCCGTTTTCCGCAATAATAAACTAAATGCCACTACAAATGCTAATCCATAGCACAAGGTCTGAATCCACACAAACCATTCAATTTTGAATTTTTCTTCTGTGATTGGCAGGTAAAGAAGCGCCCCGCAAAAGACGATCAACAATAAGCGATCGAGCACGCTCAGGAAGGCTTCCGTTTTGAACATCAACATCCCATTGAAGTAACTTCGTGCGAAAGCAATCGAGGTCACAAATAGTTGATTCAGCACCATGAAGTAGAGCAAATAAATTTCGAACTCACCCCAACCTAAAATGAACGCGATGGAAAACGAAACAAGCGCATAAACTACGAACAATCCTCCACGCAAAACGAGAATTTTACCAAAGTCGGAAACCGCTTCTTTTTGTTGTTGGGCAACTCGCTTCGTATTGTAATTATTGATTCCAAAATCCAGCAGAATATTAAACAGAAATGAAAAACTTAGAAGCGAAAAATAGATTCCGTATTGTGCCGATCCAACACTATTTTGCACTTCGGCATCAATTCCGAAAATAGCGATCGGTTTGATCAAGAGATTCAAGATCAACATGAGAGCAAGACCAGAAAGAAATTTGCGCTGCATCCGTAAGCCTAAACGTTAGTTAGTTCGTTTAATTGGCTGTAAAGATAAAATTTTGGACGTCGTGATCGACGCAATTGAACGGAACCAATTTATCGCCTTTCACAGCGAATGTCGAATATCCCAAATCTTTGAGGAGGCCAAAGCACTTTTGACGGTTATCATTGTCCCACAATTCCGTGTAGACAATTGGCTTATGCTTGGCCAATAACTCCTTAGCTCCATTCAAAACGAAGTATTCGAAATTCTCAACATCCATTTTAATCCCCTGAATTTTTTCATCAACAAAAATGGAATCCAAGGGTTTGATTGGCACTTCAAATTCAGATCCTTCGTTCCATTCGGTGATTGAATCGTGCTTCACATGACTAAGACCTTGCATTTTCGCTCCATCTTTTTCAGGAAGAATCATTTGAACTTTGCCCTCAGTATCTCCTAGTGCAATTTCGTGAAACACAACATTTTTCAGCTGGTACTTCGCGATAACTTTCTTGAAAATCGCTTGATTATCAGGCATTGGCTCGAAAGCATGAATGGTTGATTTTGGAAGGTTTTGAGCCAGGTGAACCGTCATGATTCCCAAGTTTGCACCAATATCCAGTACGATCCCTTCGTCATCTTTCAACATTCCAAGGAAGTGGAAAAAATCGTTCTCCTTTTTATCTCTTCGAAGCGTGCGGATTTTATATTTCGCGAAGACATATAGATAGGTCTGAAACCCAAATAACTTTTGTAGAATATATTTGATCCAAGTCTTCACTAGAGTAATTAAGGGCGCAAAGATAGCAAAAAGGGATCAAGATGCACGACAATAAGTCAATCCAAGTTTATCTGAATTTAGAGATTGAAGAACGACCAAATGGATTCGGTGTGACGAACCTTAGAAATAGCTCAAGTCCACCTCTCATATTCGATGCTGTTGACAACTGAGAGACATTAAAATCGTAGCTTATTCCAACTGTATAATTTGCATAATCAACTTGAAGGCTTGTCACAAGAGCGTCCTTCAACCTGTAGTGCACTCCAAGTCCGATTGAAGATGATTTATTAAATCCTGTAAAGTGTGACCCTTCCTGCAACAAATAGCGAAAGGTGCTACCAAAAAGTACTTCTCGTTGTTTGCCTTGCTGCACGTAATAGAGAGAAGGAATGAAAGTCAAATTTGTATTTGCCTTGCCAACTTCCATAGACGCATGACCGATGAATTTCGTCTTTAGAGATACATCAAATCCATTGAATGAGGCTGCGGGAAGTCCAAAATGCGAAGCCGAAAAACCAACTGTCGCTTTGACTCCATCATTCGCTGTGATGTATCCTTGATCCTTACCGTAAGTCCAAGCTATTCCAGCCCCAGCATCGAAATACGAAAAAGTCGGTGTCGCAAATGTTTCATTCGAACTCAGTTGTGAATTGTACGCTCCATTGGCATATTGACTCTCCCATCTCAGATTATCGTAATCTGTCCCTCGCTGTCCAAATCCACCCATCAAACCTAGACTCAACTTACTGTAGTTATCCAGTTTAATGATTCCAGATACGTTTAGATTTCCCTGGATCAGAGACATGTTTGCATCTCCAGACTTATCCTGAAGAAATTGTCCACCGATGCCAAAATAAGCGTTATCCCCGCCACCCTTGTTTGTGCGCATGTCAAATGAAAACGCCGTAGTTTTATACGGCGTTGCCACAGCTCCCCACTGGTTTTTATAATTGACAACGGCACGCAGATCATGTTTTAATCCGGCATTCGCTGGGTTCACAATTAATGGTGTCACCTCGTACTGCGAAAAGTGCGGGTCTTGTCCAAAAGCTTCAAGAGCCATGAAAACGAGAGCTATAGTTCCTATTAATGATTTCATAAGGTCTTATTTAAAGAGTGTAACATTTCCAGACAAGCTTTGCATTTCTGTCTCGAAATTCAATTTAATCTCAAGGGTATAGACAAACACACCGGCGCTGAGTGGCTCACCTCTGTAGCTTCCGTCCCATTTTGTCTCAGGATCTGTCGTTTCAAATACACGTTCTCCCCATCGGTCAAACACGCGTAAATTCATCTCTTCAACGCAATCTGCATTGATTTTAATTCCAAAGGATTCGTTGTTATTATCCCCATTAGGAGAAAAGGCGGTCGGCACAAATAAATCTCCACACGATACTGGGTTGCAATCAGAATCTGAAGGCATAACTCCTACATTAATGCCTGTAGTCCCTGAAGTGCAACCCGTTATAGTATCGGTTACAGTTAAAACATAACTCGTTGATGGTTGAAGATTGTCAACCGTATATTGACCTATTGGAGCGGCAATCGCGCCATCCAAGTAGAATTGATAATTATTCCCAATTGGTCCTAAAATTTCAATGCTAGCAGTGGAGTTATCACAATCAATTTCCGTTATGAATTGGAAGGTTGGCGCGACTGGATCGGCAGGAACAGGATTAACCGTTAGTGACACCGACGCAGAAGTGCAGCCCGTACCTGAGTCTAGAACTGTTAGATCATAATTCCCAGGTGCGAGTCCACTAAAGCTAGTTGATGATTGGTAGGTGATTGCGTCAATACTGTATTCTAAAGTCACACCAATTGGTGCCGTAACTACAATTGTTCCAGTAGGCGCTGTACAATCTGGCTGGATCGTTACAGAAGCCGTCGGTGTTGCTGGTCCATTTGGCACTGCATTCACTGTTAAACTTGTCGTTCCTGATGTACATCCTGTACTTGTGTTTTGAACGGTCACATCGTAATTTCCGGGCGCAAGACCACTAAAAGATGTTCCTGGTTGATATGTAACTCCATCTAAACTGTATTCTAAAGTTGCACCAGTTGGTGTTGTGACTACAATAGTTCCAGTTGGAGTCGTACAATCAGGTTGAATCGTTACCGATGCTGTTGGATTGGCTGGTGCTCCTGGAACTGCATTCACTGTTAAACTTGTCGTTCCTGATGTACATCCTGTACTTGTGTTTTGAACGGTCACACCGTAATTTCCGGGTGCAAGACCAGTGAATGTTGTTCCCGATTGATATGTAACTCCATCGACACTGTATTCCAAAGTTGCACCAGTTGGTGCTGTGACAACTATAGTACCAGTTGGAGTTGTACAATCAGGTTGAATCGTTACCGATGCTGTTGGATTGGCTGGAGCAGCTGGAACTGCATTCACCGTTAAACTAGTCGTTCCAGATGTACATCCTGTACTTGTGTTTTGAACGGTCACATCGTAATTTCCAGGCGCAAGACCACTGAATGTTGTTCCCGATTGATACGTAACTCCGTCTACACTGTATTCCAAGGTTGCGCCAATTGGTGCTGTGACTACTATTGTTCCTGTTAGAGTTGTACAATCAGGTTGAATCGTTACCGATGCTGTTGGATTGGCTGGAGCAGTTGGAACTGCATTCACTGTTAAACTAGTTGTTCCAGATGTACATCCTGTACTTGTGTTTTGCACTGTCACATCATAATTTCCCGGCGCAAGACCACTGAATGTTGTTCCCGATTGATACGTAACTCCATCAACGCTGTATTCCAATGTTGCGCCGAGTGGAGCAGTGACAATTATTGTTCCTGTTGGAGTTGTACAATCAGGTTGAATCGTCACCGATGCTGTTGGATTGGCTGGCGACTGCGGCAATGGATTAACGACGACTATTGTTGTATCAGAGACACAACCCGTGGACATATCCTGAGCGAACACGTCGTAAGATCCTGGCACCAATCCTGCAAATGTTCCTCCTGGTTGATACGTTACCCCATCGACGGAGTATTCAATCGTCGGGCCTGTTGGTGCTGTAACTAAAATGGTTCCTGTTGGCGTTGTGCAATCTGGCTGCACCGTTACCGAAGCAGTTGGGTTTGCTGGTGGAGTACATGGTGATTGAGTAGTAAAACTCCCCGCTTCCAAATAAACAACCGCGTCGTATGCAGCGTCATTTACGTCAGTAACAATTAAACGAATATGATATGTTTGTCCCGGAGTCAATCCACTTCGTGAAGCTGTAAGAACAATCGTGTTTCCGTTCAACTGCGTCCCGTCAATTGTCCCAAGAAACTCAGCAGTTGATGCATTTTGAACCCATGCAGGATTTACACCTGAGCAGTTAGATGCACTCGGGGCACCACCGCTTGAACCAACAATTCCGTTATTGACGGAGTTGATTCCTACTTCCGATCCATTGGCAAGCGTCGCAATGTTTACTGCATTATTATCATAACCAGCCACTCCTGCGATTCCAGGTCCACTAATCAAAAAACCAAATTTATCGTTGTATGAAGAACACTGGTAATTTATCCATCCACCGTCATCTTCATATTCTTCCGATCCAAACATGTATTTGAACTCTACATTACTCGATACTGGAACAAAGTCGAATTCTAGAATGGCTGCGTTGTAATAGTTGTTCGATCCGGCAAGTACATTAACATCATTAACAAATGTTCCACATGTTCCACCTTCTCTTATTTCTCCAGCTGTACAAGATGTATATCCCGTAGACATTTGTGCCGCCGACCCTGGATTTGTCCCAAGGGCCAATGGAATGTTTGCTGTATTCCCTGTTGAAAGAACCAAACCGCTTGTAATTCCCATTCCGGCTAACGTCGTCCCTGCAGTTGAAAAGTGTCCAACCTGATATCGATTTGAGCTATTGTAAACACCGCTGAATTGAACATTGGAAATGGTAGTACCACTTCCAACAGGAATTAAGACTCCATCGACGAGTTGTGTGGGCGAATACGTTGTATTATCAATTGTAATTTGTGCAAAAGACCAATTGATTGAAAGCATCAAAAATGCCAGAAGTATAGATCGCATGTGTTTAGAATTTTCACACAATTTATAGCGTTTCTTGTCAGAAATGATGGAAACGAACTCTTTTGCCGCAAGAGGATGATTCTTTGGTGTAAATCGCTCAAATTAGCAGCTCACCACAGCTTATTGTGGTCAATGGATAGCTTGAAATAGGGCTGAATTGCGCTATAAAACACCTCGTGCGAGGTGCGAAATGATTATTTATCGATAAATCGTTTTGCGAATTCCCACATCACAATTCCAGCACAAACTGAAACGTTCAAACTGTGTTTCGTTCCGAACTGTGGAATTTCAATGATGTAATCTGATTCGTCGATAATGTCTTGATCTACTCCATTGACTTCGTTGCCCATTACTAAGGCGAAACGTTTTTCAGGCAGGATGGCGACATCTTGAAGTAACGTAGTTTTTTCCGTTTGTTCAACACTACAAATTGTCACTCCGTCAGCTTTCAACTCCTTGACTAAATCAATTGCAGATTCACGGTGCTCCCATTCCATGGATTCCGTTGCTCCGAGCGCCGTTTTTTGAATTTCGCGGTGAGGCGGAGTAGCCGTAATCCCACACAAATACAATTTATCAATATTGAATGCATCGCAGGTACGAAAGAAAGAACCAACATTCGTTAGACTTCGGATATCGTTCAGAATAACTGTAATCGGGAATTTCTCCTGCACCTTAAACTCGTCTTCCGAGACGCGATCCAATTCCCAAAGTTTTAATTTCTTGTTCATTTTGTGGATAACAAGGGGCGCTGATATTTTGTGAACTGCACCATCGCCGCTACTTTTACGGTACCAAATTAAACAATCAATCGACTTAACACTAATGGCGAAGAAAAAAGCTGGAAAAGAGACTCCCTTGATGAAGCAATACAATCAAATCAAGGCGAAGCACCCACAGGCATTGCTCTTATTTCGCGTGGGCGATTTCTACGAAACGTTCGGAGAAGACGCTGTTACTGCATCCAAGATTTTAGGGATCGTTTTGACGAAACGCGGTGCAGGATCTGCATCTGAAACTGAATTGGCTGGATTCCCGCATCACTCCATGGACACCTATTTACCCAAATTGGTGCGTGCCGGTCAACGTGTTGCTATTTGCGATCAATTGGAAGATCCAAAGCTGACGAAAAAGATTGTAAAACGAGGTGTAACTGAACTTGTAACGCCAGGAGTTTCCTTTAGTGATCAAGTCCTTGAAACGAAGAAAAACAACTTCCTCTGCTCTGTTCATTTTGAGAAAAACATTACTGGAATTTCCTTTTTGGATGTTTCAACGGGTGAGTTTTTGATAGCAGAAGGAACAAACGAATACATCGATAAGTTGATTCAAGGATTTGAGCCAACTGAGATTCTGTACAACAAGCAAAAGTCGAAAGATTTTGATGAATTGATTGGAAATCGATACTACTCTTACCGATTAGAAGATTGGATTTACACTACTGACTATGCATTGGAGCGCTTGAACAAGCAATTCGGGACGAAGTCATTGAAAGGGTTTGGGATCGAAGGTTTAGACGCAGGAATTATCGCTGCAGGATCAATTGTTCATTATTTATCCGAAAACCAACACGATCGCCTGGGTCACATTTCGGCAATTTCAAGAATTGAGGAAGAACGTTACGTTTGGCTGGATCGATTTACGGTTCGAAACTTAGAATTGATCAGCTCTCCACACGAAAATGCAACTACCTTAATCGATGTTCTCGATCAGACCAAAACGGCCATGGGTGGACGAATGCTCAAGCGTTGGGTAGTGTTGCCTTTGAAAGATTTAAAACCGATTCAAGATCGATTGGATGCTGTTCAGTCACTTTTGTCAGACGAAGAATCGAGTTTTGCTTTGGGAGAACGATTGAAAGATATCAGCGATTTGGAACGAATCATTTCTAAAGTGGCGGTTGGGAAAATCAATCCAAGAGAAATTCTTCAATTAAAACGAACGCTGCTGCAACTTAAACCAATCAAAGAATTGATTGGCGGAATGAATTCTGAAGTGCTCGCGAAATTGGCGGATCGGATCAATCCTTGTGAGAAATTGCTCGACACGATTAACAAATCATTGCACGACGAAGCCGCTATTTCAATTGGAAAAGGGAAAGTCATTGCGGATGGTTTCAATAAGGAGTTAGATGATCTTCGCGCAATTGCCTTCTCGGGAAAAGACTACTTGGATCAACTCCAGCAGCGGGAAAGCGAACGAACAGGGATCACCAGTTTGAAAATCAGCTTCAACAATGTCTTTGGATATTACATTGAAGTTCGAAATACGCACCGCGATAAAGTTCCTGAGGAATGGATTCGTAAACAAACTTTAGTGAATGCAGAGCGCTACATCACCGAAGAATTAAAGGAATACGAATCGAAGATTTTGGGGGCGGAAGAAAAAATCCATGCCTTAGAATCACGTTTGTTCCAAGATTTAGTGTTCGGAATGGCCGATTATACACAGCCCATTCAGTTGGATGCCGTATTGATTGCTCAATTGGATGTGTTGTTGTCTTTTTCTGAAATTGCCGAATCGAACAATTACGTAAAACCAGAAATGAATGAATCCTTCGTGATGGATATCAAAGAAGGTCGTCATCCTGTGATTGAACGACAAATGTCTGTTGGTGAGCAATATGTGTCCAACGATGTTTTACTCGATAGCAACAAGCAGCAAATCATGATGATTACTGGACCAAATATGTCTGGTAAGAGTGCTTTACTTCGTCAAACGGCGTTAATTTCATTGATGGCGCAAATGGGATCGTTTGTTCCTGCTGAATCGGCTTCGCTTGGTCTTGTGGACAAAGTATTCACGCGAGTTGGTGCATCCGATAATATTTCTTCGGGTGAATCGACCTTCATGGTGGAGATGAATGAAACGTCGAGTATTTTGAACAATCTATCAAGTCGATCCTTGATTTTATTGGATGAAATTGGTCGTGGAACATCAACTTATGATGGTATTTCGATTGCTTGGGCGATTACAGAGTACTTGCACGAACATCCGAAGTTCAAAGCGAAAACACTTTTTGCAACGCACTACCACGAGCTAAACGAAATGACGAATCGTTTTGAGCGAATCAAGAATTTCAATGTATCAGTAAAAGAAGTTGGGAAGAAGATTTTATTCCTGCGTAAACTGGTTGAGGGTGGCAGTGAGCACTCGTTCGGGATCCATGTGGCGAAGTTAGCGGGAATGCCAAATCAAGTTATTCAGCGCGCAGAATCAATGTTGGATCAACTCGAAGCAAGTCACGAATTAACAGAAACAACCGTTACAAAAACTCCTAACAAGAAGAAAACAGTGAAAGCTGCAGATGGTTTGGATGACATGCAATTGAGCTTCTTCCAGTTGAATGATCCCGTTTTAGAGCAAATTCACGAGGAATTGGTGACGATTGATATCAATACGTTGACGCCTGTTGAGGCTTTGATGAAATTGAATGAGATTAAGAAGTTAACTGGAGGGTAATAGAGATTGAGATGACGGACTTCGTAAAGGTCTTGATGCTTACACATCGGCTTGCTCAACCCTCAGTTAACCATTCACCGAGCACTGAACGGAGCCGAAGTGCGGCATCTTAAGATTTGATTGAAAAATTTCATCTTCGTGAAGCAGCATTTCGAAATAGTTTGTTAAATTTGTCGCCCGTGTTAAACGAAATACGGCTTTGGATTACCCACCAAAGAATTGAATATTACAAGCGGGCGTAGCCCAGAGGTAGAGCATAACCTTGCCAAGGTTAGGGTCGTGAGTTCGAATCTCATCGCCCGCTCAGAAACTTGTAAAAGAATACCAAACTTATCTGTCCGATAAGTTAAATGTACTGACGTAAAAGTCAGCACAAGCTCGAGTGGTGGTCCCGATAGCTATCGGGAGTTAGACACTACTCAAAAAAATGCTCGAGTGGTGGAATTGGTAGACACGCCGGACTTAAAATCCTGTGCTCTTTGGGGCGTGCGGGTTCAAGTCCCGCCTCGAGTACTAAAGCCTTCTCTTAATTGAGAAGGCTTTTTTCATCTTAAAACACTTGCGAAGGGGCTTCCACCCTGAGTTTGTAAGATTGCCCGGCCTTCACAAGCTGGGCTTTTTTGTTTCTAAATGTTTCATCCCTCAAATAAAACAGGTGTTTTCACCCTGTTCTCGTATCCTGATGATCCATAATTTTGGGACTAAACCACAGTATTGAAACGATGCTGTATTAAACCCACTATTATGAAAATTCTTTTTGATCGTTACGGACAACAGGTCCAAACACAACTTGACACAGATGATAGGCTAAATGGCCTATTCGAGACGCTGACAAACGCTGGCTTTGACTACGACATTAGTTGGGGTGAATTGACAACCGAAATGCTCGACGATTATGACGTCTTGGTACTCACGAACAGAATGAACGACCCATTTTTGCAAAGTGAGCTTGCAGCAATTACTCAATACGTCAGTGGTGGCGGAGGACTTTGGTGTATGGCGAATCACGCTGCTTTTGGCGATGATAACTTGAACAATAATCATGTGCGATACACCGGGTCGGTATGTTCAACATATTGGTCGGCGTATGAGGCTGCCGCTTACAGTAAGTCCTCTAGCGCTGAGAACTCAGCAGTGACCCTCTCTGATTCTAACTTATCTGACCATCCAACAATTACTGGCGAATCCAATTGGCCTATTACCGAGGGTTTCAGATCTCAATTAGTTGAATCGATTGTAACGCGGAGCTTTTGTGCTGTCTACCCGAATTCATTCAGTGAGACTGTAGCGAGCTTAAGAGGTCTAGGGAACGTCGAAAATATCCAGAATGGTGAGCCCGTTACAGATGGAGTAGTATGGAATATTGCATTGAGCGAAGTTGCACCTGTGGGTCGAGGTCGTGTTGTGATTGGTGGAGATGCCGGATGGCTAGGTGATACCACTAGTACAGTGCCTGGTCCAGGGGAATTCCAGAATGGTGGAAACCCTCAATATGCATTGAACTCCTTATCCTGGCTCGGACAACTTTAATTGATTCTAAGAAAAGCCTTAGCACAAAGTATAAGTCTCCCTTTCTCGATCGCTCGAGAATGAGGAGGCTTTTTTGCTCCTAAACGAGAGATTGCTCAATTCATAGAATGACTCTCGACAAACTCTTTGGGAGACACACCTACTTTCTTCTTGAACAATCGCGAGAAATATTGAGGATACCCAAAACCAAGCTGATAGGCCGTTTCAGAAATTGAAGCGTCAGGAACGAGGAGTAGATTTTTCGCTTCATCTATCAAGAACAAATGCAAATGTTCCGTGGTAGTTTTCCCTGTTTCCTTCTTGAGTGTATCGCTGAGGTACCTTTGGGTAACTGACATCTTATCTGCAATGAACTCAATGCTTGGGACACCTTTCAACTGCAATTCACCTGATTGAAAATACTCTTCCAACTGTTCGTTAAATTGTTCGAGTAAATCATTTGAAAGTTCCTTCCTATTGAGAAATTGTCTTTCGTAAAAACGATTCGCATACTTAAGCAATGTACTCAAGTGTGCAATAATGATTTCCTTGCTAAATGCGTCTTGATTATTGTGATACTCAATTTCAATGTTCTCGACAATCGATTCCATCTGCTTCTCCTCACTTGGGGAAAGGTGCAACGCTTCATTCACTGAGTAAGAAAAGAATCCGTATTTCTTGATCTGCTGCGCTAACTCTGTGCCTTTGATGAAATATTCGTGAAAGTTAATGGAAAAGCCACTCTGCTCGAAGGACGCCCTGCTGTCCCATTGCATCACTTGCCTTGGAGACATGAAGACCATCGCTCCATTCGTGAAGTCGTACTTCGTCCTTCCGTAGTTCAAATCTCCTTTAACAATCTTCTTCAGGCTGATGTTATAGCAATCATTTGTGATCGGAGGGGAACTCTCTTTTGGGCATGGGAGAAAACTATCTCCAGTTGCATTCAAGACGCTGAACATTGGATGCTCGGGTCGAGGCAGCTCTAAATACTTGAAATATGCCGAGAGTGTTTTGAAATGTTCCATTCTAATTGCTGTATTTAAATGTACGAATCATTGCGTTCTTGTTCCGTTTTAAATTAAAAATTCCATTGAACTCCCGTTTCCTTTTCTGATAAATCCCATAGCTTTTCCATTACCGCTTTGTCCTTTGCATGAGGCTCCAACTTGCATTCGCCAACGGGCCCTGTCCAATAATTTCGACCAGTAGGACCATAAAAAGCCTCTTGATCCAAGTCTGGTTCTGTAGCACACATCAATTCAGGATACGCTCCTTTCTCTGCGGATTGCACCATTGGAGTCAATTTCATTATTTGCCATATGAACCGCGTCAATAAACTACCACTCGTTTTAATTAACGATGTACTGGAAGCACCAGGGTGACATGCATACGTTTTCACATCAGTTTTACTTGCTTTCTTTTGTTTCTCCTGCAATTCGTAAACAGTCATTATCTGGGCCAATTTGCTTTGGCTGTACACACCGTTTGGACTGTATTTCTCATCCCAGTTCATATCATCAAACTGGATGGTTTTAATGCCCAAATTGTATCCCATACTTCCTACCGTCACAATTCGCCCTTTCGATTCTTCAATTCGAGGATAAAGTAGCGCTTGTAGCAAGAAGTTGCCGTAATGGTTCACACCGAGTTGACTTTCAAAACCATCAACCGTTAACGTTTGTTGTGGCACTTGAGCGATGGCAGCGTTCAACATTAAAGCATCGATTTGAGGAACTGTTTTTAGTACCTCCTCCGCTGCTTTTCTAACTGAAGCTTGTTGCGCCAAATCCATACGGATATTGGATACATCTATTTCATTGCCAAGTTCTTGTTTCAACCTTGCGATTGTGTCCTCCGATTTTTGTGGATTACGGTTGAGCATCACCACTTTTGCCCCTTTTGACAACAGTATTTTCGCTGCTTCGAATCCTGTACCGCTAGTAGTTCCAGTTATGACGAAAGTCTTACCAGTTAAATCCTCTATTCTTTTTGGCGTCCAGCCTTGTTTTCCAAATTTGTTCGTGCTCATCTTTATTTGTTTTTGTGATTAAGAAGAATGAGACAAAGGTCGGCACAGGGAAGGCCAAAACTCTTAAACGTAATTTCAAATAGTGTATACTTTTTGGTTATTCTTCGCATTCACCTTTTAGTTATCTTTGAGTAAGATGAAATTCCCGCTATGAAAAGTATAGTCTATATTATTGGTCTAATCACAATCATTCTTGTTGTCGGTGGTACGATTTTCTATTACACGGCATCCAACGATACCAAAAAGGAATTCCTTGAAAAGACTGGGTTGGATGAAAAGGAACAAATTCGTGAACTCGTTTCCGAAATCTACGTGGAGTGCGAATTCATCAGTGCACGAAAGAATTTACTGGGTGATAAATGGGTCATCAGTGGTCGACTTTACACGACAGATCCTTCATTGACTTATATGAAACAAACGGTCCAATTCAACTTCTCAGATGGATCAGAAACAGTTACCTTCAATTACCGACTGAATGGTGATCAAGTTTTTGCGCGCCCATTTGTAAAGCGCTTTGCAGGCCACGCTGATGCTGATTTCGTCGGAATGGAGGTGATTGATGCAGAGTAATCACTCGTTTCTCAATACGCGAACTACATCAAAATTCCTTTCTTCGCTTCCACATTTGGTGGTAAATCTGTTTCCCCGAGCATTTCGCGCAAATCAATCTCAATAATTCGACAGAGCGAGAGCATTGGAATATCGTTCGCCATTCCTTGAAAGGGGTTTTCGGTGTAATCGCCTATGGACTCCATCATCACATAAATCCAACCGACAAGCGCCGTTACTGGAATAGATAACCAAAACGCCCATTCTCCCATTGCTTGAAGGGCTGGCATCATGCTAAAAGGCAAAAGTGCGACAAGAATAAACACGAAAATGCGACTCATGTTGGCATATTGTCGAGGCAAAGGAAACTTCTTGATACGTTCGTTTTTTCCTTGCAACGCGTAGAAACCCCTCAAGACTTTCACCATTTCCACGTGACGGAAATCATCAATCAATCCTCTTTCTCGTAATTCTTGAATATCTCTTGATTGCTCATTGATGATCTGCGTTGCAGTATTCTTAAAATTGATCAAACGCTCGTGTTCATCTTTAGGAAGAAAACTCTCCAAGTTGACCTTTGTTGCTTCATCTGCTACCAATCCAATTCCGAATGTATCTTGATAGTATTTTGCAACTTTTCCTGTACGTTTTCCCTGACTAACATGTTCCCAAGAAGTTGGGATGAGCAATTGACTTCTATGCGCATACAACCATGCGACGTGTCGATACATAAGGCGGGTTTTGATTTGCTGCAACTCTTCGTCACTGAGTTTATCCTCGGCAAATTGATTCGAAACGTACCCATCGACCATCATTCCCCACGATCGACTATCATTGACAATTCCTCCCCAAATCTTACGTGCTTCCCACATTCTATCATAGGCCTGACTGTTCTTGAAACCGACGTAAAACGCTACTGCCGTCGCAATGACCGAAACTGGTAACCAAGGGATCTCAAACTTAATGAGTTCAAAAGCGTACAACGCTGCTACAGCTCCTGAAAACGCCAACAACCACACTATATTGAACCATGTCCAAATAATGAGCGTCCTTGCTTTTATTGTTTTTTCTATTAACATCGTGCGCTCTACATTAAGGTGTTATCGTGTGCTTGAACTGGATCCGGCAAATCCGTTTCCTTGAGCATTTCGCGCAAATCAATTTCTATCGTTCTACAAAGCGACAACATGGGGATATCCCATAAAACGCCCTGAAAGGGATTCTCAGAAAAATCGCCTACCGCCTCCATCATGAAATACACCCAAGCGATGAGTATGGTAACAGGAACACCGATTAACAGTCCATAATCTCCGGCTTCTGCCATCAGTGCTGGCAACATGCTGAAGGGCAAAAGTGCCATGAAAATGAAGACGAAAATTCGACTCATGTTGGCGTACTGCCTCGGCAGTGGAAATTTCTTGATTCGCTCATTCTTTCCTTGCAGGGTGTAAAAGCTCTTAAGAACATTTTCCATTTCCATGTGTCGGAAATCATCAATCACTCCTTCTTCTCTCAATTGACTTAGCACTCTTGACTGCTCATTGATGAGTTGCGTCGCAGAGTTTTTATGTTTTGAAATTCGCTCGAATTCCTCAGAATCAAGGAAATGTTCCATGTCGACTTGACCGTTTTGTCGATCGAACAAACCAGCCCCCCTTTTTTGAATTGTTCTTTGCAGACTCTCCCCGCGTTTCGTTTTCTGACTCACATGTTCCCAAGGTGTAGGCACCAAGAGTTGTCTTCTGTGTTGATAGAGCCATGCAATATGCCTGTAAACTAAACCCTGCTTGATTTCATGTAATTCTTCTTCGGTCTTTTTGTTTTCAGCATGCAAGTTGGAAACATACCCGTCAACCATCATACCCCAAGTTCGACTGTCATTGACAATTCCTCCCCAAATTTTACGGGCTTCCCATAAACGGTCATACGATTGGTTGTTTTTGAAACCAACATAAAATGCTACAGCGGTACCGATCACAGAAAGTGGAAGCCACGGTAGGTTCACCTTGATTAATTCGAAGTGATACAGCACTGCGATTACGATCGTGAAACCTATCAAAATTCTTATGCGCGCAAGCGTGAAAAACAGCGTCCTTGCGGTCACAAAGTTCTTGGATACAATCATTGTCTAATTCGATTTAATACTAAAATTAAGAAAATAGTGGAGAGTACTTTCGCTTCGTTTCCATCATAAAACTATTCATTCAAGGAATCGCTACTATCGATTATTGATGTGTCTTCGTTCTTGTTTCCAATCATCATCTGAACAATCAGTCCAACCAAAATTACCACAGCACAACCAATGAAGTTGTACATCAAATAGCCGATATCGATGATTTCGTACGTTTTCAAGAGGTGAACTGACAAAACGGTAATCTGCGCCACCAAACCTCCAATCAAAGCGGCAGTCGCGTGCGTCTTTTTGAAGAACAATGCCAAGAGGAAGATTCCCAGAATCGTTCCGTAGAACAAGGACCCAAGAATATTCACGAGTTGAATTAAATTCTCGAACATTCCTGCGGTGAGTGCGATTAATATGGCGAGTAATCCCCAAGCCACTGTCAACATTTTACTTACGCGAAGGTCTTTCTTTTCATCATCAGATTTCGACCAGAATTTCTTGTAATAATCGATGGTCGTAGTGGCTGCGAGCGCGTTCAATTCACCTGCCGTAGACGACATTGCCGCCGAGAAAATCACCGCGAGCAATAATCCGATCAGTCCATGCGGAAGGTAATTAAGAATGAAGGTCAAGAAGATATAATCTGAATCTTTCTCCTCGAAATCAGGATCAATTTTCATCAAGGTCGACTTATAGCTTTGGCGCAATGAATCCTGTTCAATTTGCAAGTTCTGAATCATCGTATTCTCTGCACTCTTCTCTGGACTTTTGAAATCTTTGAGCAAGGATCTTTTCTCTTCGAAAACAACATCGTATTCCGCTTCGATAGCATCCAATTCAAGTTGCTGCTCAGCCGTCATTTCAACGGTAACTGGATTGAAAACAATCGGTGGCCTGTTGAATTGAAACGATACGAATACCATCACCCCAACAATTAATATGAAGAACTGCATTGGGATTTTGAGTAGACCGTTGAACATCAATCCCATTCTCGATTCTTTCAAAGATTTACCTCCTAAATAACGCTGAACTTGTGATTGATCCGTTCCGAAATATGAAACGAATAAGAAGAATCCACCTGTTAATCCGGAAAGTAAGGTGTAGCGATTACTTAGGTCAGGGCTCAAGTCAATGATTTCCATTTTACCCAAGCTTCCAGCAATGTCGACGCCGTCCATGAAACCAATGTTCTCTGGGAAACTTCCTACCACATAGTATAGCGCAAAGAACATCCCCGCCATAATGATTCCCATTTGCCATTTCTGAGTCAGAGAAACCGCTCTACTTCCGCCTGAAACAGTGTAAATAATTACGAGTCCTCCAATGAGTAAACAGGTTAGTTGCAAGTTCCATCCTAGAATGGTTGAAAGGATAATTGAAGGGGCGTAGATGGTAATTCCTGCCGCCAATCCACGAGACGCTAGGAATAAAAAGGCAGTGAATGAACGCACCTTCACATCAAAACGTTGCTCTAAATATTGATATGCCGTGTAGACTTTCAGTCGATAATAGACGGGTAGGAAAAAGATCGAAATAACGATCATCGCCAAGGGCAAACCAAAATAGAACTGCACGAAGCCCATTCCACTTTCGTAGGCCTGACCTGGGGTCGAAAGAAAGGTAATCGCGCTGGCTTGCGTCGCCATGATCGATAGACCAATCGTTGCCCAGTTTTCAGAATTATTTCCTTTGAGATAACTCTGAAGATTGCTGTTTTTGCGCGTCTTCCAAGTTCCGTACCCAACGATTAACGCGAGCGTACCCATCAATACCAACCAATCGATTAAACTCATTTGGCGTAATAATTAGTGATCAATAAATACACGATAATTTGAATGAGCAGGAACAACATCAATCCGATGTACCACGCCGTCCAATTCGTTCCGTCTTTTTCCTCGCTCATGGCTGATAGCTTAAGATGTTTGCGAATAATCTGTACGCGCCAATGACACCATTTGGCAATTCTCTGAAGAAGGAAATTCCTGAATAAACAAACTGTCCTTTTCCGTATTTCGTGACAATGAGTGCTCCTGTTTGAGCATCTTCTCCTTTATCAGCCCAAGAGAAAAGTGGTGTATAGTTTTCGTCCCAGTTATTGGCGAAATACAACCCTCGCTCTTGCACCCAATTATCGAAATCGGCTTTTGTGATTGCGTTAGGTGACGTCATGATTTGATGATCCGGCGCTAAGAAAGTCACTACCGCATCTTCTTCCGTTACCCTGTTTCGAGATAACTCAAAGGGAACGGGCCCGAACTTCTTCTCTCTGATCGATCGAGAAGCGGTATTGTATTGCATCACCAAGTTTCCGCCGTTCTCAACGTACGAGTTCAATTGGTTCGTGTAATTGAATAACTCAGGGTGTACGTTGTAAATTCGAATCCCCAATACGACCGTTTGGTACTTGCTAAAGTCGATGCTTGGGATATCTTTCACTTCGAATAAATCCACTGTGAAACCTAATTGCTCAATCGCTTGAGGAACGGCATCTTCTACACCTTTGATGTAGGCGATTCTTCCTTCATTGATCTTTGCGTCCAACACTTTGCATTCCATTGTCGCTTTGCGGAATAAGGCTTGGGTTGGAATGTGATCGTAGGCAATTTCTTTATAATTCATGAGTGGATTTCCATCCGAATCCGAAACCATCACAGTTCCTGATTGTGGATTGTCACCAGTTTGAATCGTAAATGTCAGCCATTCCTCAGCATGCTTAGACTTGAACGAAACGTCAAATTCTTGAGGTTTCACTCTCCAGCCTTCTGGTACGTTGAGCGTGAACTTCGTGTCCAAACTATCTCTGAAATTCTTGACTTTAATTCGAACTTCTTTTCGATCTCCAGCCTTCATCAACAGTTGCTTCTGCTCAAAACTTGCTGTGAAATCGGGTGTGGAAATAAATGGTCGGCGTCTTTCTCCGTAAGAAGGATCGCGCCATTTGTATGTTGCTGGAATGGTCATCCCGAAGGCTTCGCCATCCACCATAATTGTAAATCGTGCAGTGATGCTCGGTCGACTTTCTGGTGCGCACAAATTAGCTGGATCTTTTACTTCAAACAACGTTGTGAAAGGTGCATTCAACCAATAAGGATTAGAAATTTCTGTATTTCCATTGGATGTCAATTGCAATTCAAAACGATCATTCAAAAGCAATACTGAATCCACAGTTTGTGTTTCACCCGTACTCAATTCAACTTTGGATAATTTAAGGTCCAAACCAGAACGATTGATCAAATTCGCTTTCAATGTAAGGTTGTCGCCTTGTGTAAACGAGAATTGATCGCCCACTAATTCAGCGTGCAATCCCAAACAATCTTTGATGATCGTCTCACAGCGTGAAATCTTTTCATCTACGATATATGACGAAGGCAGTTGTTTCAACCCTTTCAAAATCTTTATTAATCGCGGAACGTTTTTAGAAACATCAATGAAATCAAAGGAGTTTATTGCATCTTGAAAGTCCTTTTCCAGTTGTTTGTCGCCCATTTTGGACCACGACTCTTTTGACTTTTCAAAGAAAGACCCCGTAAGTTTTTCACCTGCCATATGCTTGAAGTACTCCACACGACTACCGCGTTCAATAATTCCTCCAAATCCTTGGCATTTGTGTTCACTACGCGCCAAAGTCCCAACCTCATTGTAGGACATTCCCAATTGCGCATTGTAACCACCGATATCAGTAATCAAATAATTCGGATCGCCTTCCGCCATGCCCTTGATGTTTTCATCCCACCAATATGACGTATTCCAATAAATTGAAGTCGATTGCCATGTCCCGTATTCTTTCACTTGATTCGGTTCGTAGGATTTATCTGCTGCTTTTTCGAACGCTTCAATCGCCAATAATGCCGAAGCCGTATGATGTCCGTGTCCAGCCCGTTCGTCCGGTGGAAAGCGCGTAACAATAACTTCAGGTTTGAATTTTCGAATGATCAACACTAAATCTGAAAGCAAAATTTCTCTTCCCCAAAGCTCAAACGATTCCTCAGCGGATTTCGAATAACCGAAGTCAACGGCGCGTGAGAAGTATTGTTTTGCTCCATCGTGAGATCGTGCTGCGAGCAATTCCTGCGTTCTCAAAACTCCGAGCTCTTCACTCAACTCATTCCCGATCAAATTCTGACCTCCATCTCCACGTGTCAGGGAAAAATAAGCCGTCTCAGCTTTTTCACCCAGAGAAAACCAAGCCAATGCTCGTGTATTCTCATCATCAGGATGCGCAGCCACGTACAACACGCGTTTGAGAGAGTGCAGTTTCTGTAAGTTGACAAAAATCTCTCCACTTCCTTCGTTTGCAAAAGATGATAAAGTGATTGTCGTAAAAAAGAATAATAAGAATCGTTTCAAGACTGACTAAATTTAATTGAATTCAAATCTACTGAATAATTGTTTAACGTGAAAAGGCAATTGTTAAACACTTAATTTACAGAGATATACCTCGAAATTATCAGAATTCCTCTAATAATCAGCCGAATAAACACTTTAGTTTCGTTAATTTTGGGCTCACGAATTTGAAATTTAGAGATTATGAAAAAGATAATGATTGCACTTTTGTGTTTGGGAAGTTTCTCACTTACAGCACAAATCAAAACTCCACAACCGAGTCCAGCAGCAAAGGCATGGCAAACAGTGGGACTTACAGAAGTAACTGTTGAATATTCACGTCCAGCGAAAAGAGACCGTGTGATTTTTGGTGAACTCGTTCCTTACGACAAAATGTGGCGAACTGGTGCAAACAAAAACACGATGATCACAGTAGACAATTCTCTCATCTTCGGAAAAGATACATTGGAAGCTGGAACGTACGCGATTTTCACGACTCCAAAGAACGGGAAGTCATGGGATGTTTATTTCTACACTGACACTGAAAACTGGGGAACTCCAGAAGACTGGAAGGAAGAAAACGTAGCGTTACAAACAACTGCAGTTGTTAGCAAAATGTCTTCAGTTACTGAATCGTTTACAGTTGGAATTGACAATGTGCAAATGGATGGTGCTGAGTTGACTTTCTCTTGGGATAAGGTGAAAGCGGTTGCGGCATTCTCAGTTACAACGACTGAAGCAGTTATGGCTGACATTAAAAAGACAATGGCTGGACCAAGCGCTGGAGATTACTACAAAGCGGCAGATTTCTACTTGTCACAGAAAATGGAAATGAACACTGCGTTGGAATACATCAACACAGCGTTGGAAATGCGTGGAGATGATCCATTCTGGTACTTGCGAAGAAAAGCATTGATTCAAGCAGAATTAGGTCAATACAAAGAGGCAATTTCAACTGCGAAGCTTTCATTGGCAGCTGCTAAAGAAGCGAACTACGACAATTACGTAAAAATGAATACAGAATCCATCCAAGAGTGGAGCAAGAAAGTGAAGTAATTGCTTGAAACGAATATTAGAACCCACCTGAGAAGGTGGGTTTTTTTGTGCCTAAAACCTTCTACTTTTTCGCGAGGTACTCTCTTGGCGCAGCGCCCTTGATTTTCTTGAACCCGCGGTTAAACGTTGACTTGGAACTGAATCCTGCATCGTACGCATTCGATAATAAGGTAAAGTGCGAACGCTTCTCGTCTTGAGAAAGTCGGATGAATTCCTCCACACGGAGCGCGTTAATGTAATCGTTGAAGTTCTTTTTGAAAGTTTGATTAATCGTCGCTGAAAGCTCAACTGAATTCGTTTTTAGTCGCTTCGAAAGGTACTGCAAGTTCAAATCTTGATTGAGAAACAACTTTTCCTTCTCCATCACTTCAGATAGCTGCTTTGCGAGCATGTCGATTCTGTGATTAGCATCATCTTTGCGTTCTATTTCCTGCGCTTCTTCCTTTACCTCATCCTTGAGTAATTCATCAAAATTGAAGTTGATTTGCGCAGGCTGAACTTGGGAGTAACCGGCCAAGCCAATGTAAAATGTCACAGCGACGAGTACTAAATTCCACCACCAATCCTGATGAAAATCGAGATCGAAAATGATGTCTAAAACATTCATGATTTGTCTACTGATCAGCCAAATAATCATGGCGTAAATGAAATTTCGGAACCAGTTAAAACCGATTAATTCCAAATTACTGAACTGATTCAAGGACCAGCGTTTGTATCGCCTGTAGATTTTCAAACACTGCGTGAAGTAGAAAATGTAACTCACCCAAGTACCGATAAGAAGAATGTAAAACAGCACATTATCCATCGTGGAACTCTGCCTCCACTCCACTGCTTCAGGCCCCTGCACAAAGAAGAAAATGTGATATAAAAAGTAGATCGTATAGGGTAGAAAGTGGATCAAACTTCTCCTCCTGACAGTGAACGAACGGTTAATCTGACTTTTGAAGTAGAAATAGATAATTGGTCCGAAAAGCAAGGTCACATCACGGGGAAATCCATTTAACTCGTTCCAAAGCACATTGATTCCTGCAAATCCAAAGGTGTAATCTTGCAGTTCCATTGCCAGAATAAACATCACCCAGCCCAGCATTTTATCTGAAAGTCGATTCTGATTAAATCCGCGGTACAAGAAGACCAGCCACATTGCTAAACTGAAGAAATAACCGAACTGAAGTGGTGTTGTATATATTGTCATCTGACCGTATCGAACTGAGGTTTAAAACTACTTTTCTTTTTCAAGTTTCTTGATGAGCTTGGCAATATCGAGTTTCTCACCATCACTAATTGAATCATCAACCTCCAGCAAAAGCTTCTTTTTGCCATTTTTCTTATAGTAGATTTTCTGCCCTACTTTCAGTTTCACTCCACTGTTTGAGAACGGTGATAAATTCGGATTCATCACTGCTGGAATGACCAATGGAATCGATTTGGCACTTGAGTTGTGCAAGGTGAACGTGATCATTTTGTTGCTTACTGCAGCTTCCTTTGGTGCTTTACGCTTGATGAAATCCAGTGCGACGTCAACCTTCGTTTTTGAATCATTTGTGAAAATAAGCACTTGCCCAGGCTTCACATCAACAGAAACTTTTCCTTTGGGACCTAATCCAAATCCTTTGATCCACTTTTTCGTTGTAGCGTCCTCAACCTTAACATCAATGGTTTGCAATGACTTGTTTTTAATCTGAACGACGCTTGTTTCAAAATCCTCATACGTCAGTTCAACAGAACTCTTTTTCTTAACGCTCACTTGTTCTTGACAAATCCCTTGTGTCATTCCAAAAACCAAACTTGCGATCAAAACTATACTTTTCATTTTTATCTTTTTTAGTGCGCTTCAGAATTGAAACGTTGAGACAAATCTATGGTTGAACTGCCGCTGCATCGCCCTAAATTATAATTTGGGACGTGTTAAATTGTTATTTGAGATGTATTCGGGCCCTCTCATTCTTCAATCAAACAAAGCGTTCCCCACAAAATACATCAAACTCATTTATTTCTCACAATTTACCTAACTTAGTCTTACTCGCTCAACACTTTAATAATTCATCTATGTACAAGGTCCTTTTCCTATTCAGCGTTATCGCGTTTTCATCGAGCGCTCAACTAAACATTATTGGTCCAATTGAATACTCGGGATACAACGAAAGCATCCGAACGGTTCATTTTTCAGAAGATGGAACGAAAGTTTTGGGCGATTGGGACGATTTAGTTGTGTGGGATATCCCAAGTCAGAAATTATCGAGTACAACCGAAATCCCTGGATATACTGTCAATAAAAGTAGCTACGATGGAACAGGACGTTGGATGAATGGAAATTCCAACTACAATACCGAAGCGAAGGACATTGCAGATATGCATAACAACCTTAACGTTTTGGACAGTTCGGGGATGACCTCAACCCAAACGGAACGACCTTATGGATTATCAGCAATCATTAAAGGGACAAAAGATGCGATCGTCGTTGCATCAACGGAAAAATACACCTACCAAATCGTAAGGTTGAATCTAGAAACGCTCGAGGAATCAACTGTCTATTTTGATGAAAACAAACATGGAGCTGCGGTGCCTACGGCCATAAAGGTGAGTGACGACGGAAAGTACTTGGGCGTCTCATTTGCGGGAGAGAATGCTGGTGTTCGCATTTATGATTTGGAGTCTGGATCACTGCTGAAATATCGAAAATCGGATAAGGATGCAAATGATTTGGCGTTTTCCACGGATGGTCATTACGTATTTGTAAATGATGGAGCTTCAGTGGTGCAAATCAATTCAAAGTATTGGCGAGATGTACGAATTTGGGATTTACAAGGAACCGTTACTTCATTGGATGTCAATTCTGACGGTACGTACGCGGTATTTGCTTTTCAGAAAAAAGGAGCGGTTCTACTCAACATTATCAATGGCACAATCGAATCACGACTTGGAAACGGGACCTTTTGGGATGTGACTTATTCAGACAATGACGAGCTTATCGCTTTAGGTGTTTCAAAAAGACTGAAAAAGGAAGGTGTAGCTTCAGTGGTCATTTATCAGATAATCAAATAGTCTATACGATTAATCAAACTTCCACTTTTCTTGGTTCAATAATTGTAATTTCCTCCTATCAAAATCAAACACATGAAATTCAATCAAATTATCACCTTATTTTCTTTGTTGATTGCACTCTCGGCAAATGCTCAATATGACAATGAACGCATTGTTAGCCCTGACTATGAATTTGAAGATGGCAGCACTGAGTTGCTGTATGGAGACAATGTCGTATTTCGATCGGGGCCGTCCGCTTCTTCAAAGGCAATTGACACCTTGGAAATCGGCTCGGAAGTAGAAATCATTCGAAAAAGCGACGAAAAAACTTCCTTGAACGGTCTAGAATGGAATTGGTACAAGGTTAAAGTTGATGGAAAAAAAGGCTACATCCTTGGCGGACTGATTGCTTTAGATCACGTTCGACGAGACGATGTTGTGTTTTTGGTGACGGCTGCAGGTGTTAATCGAGATGGTGATGATTACGAATACATCGATTATAAAGTTCGTACACGCATGATTCGGGCAGACGGCGAATATTACGGACATGAATCAGACTTGAACACCAACTCATTCTTCATTGCAGCTTCGAATAATCGAGGATTGGACGGAGTTGACAATATTTTCAGCATCAACTTATTTGCAGAAGCGTGTGGAGTAGATGGAGGGAAAACCTACCTTTTCGATACTGGAGAACGACTTGTTGAAGCACTGCAATTGTCAAGTGTGGCCGATGGTGGTGCATTTTGGTTCGATGAAAGCGTTGCTTTTCCTGATGATGAAGAAGGATACCACGAAGCAGTGGTTTACAAACGGGAGTTTGGTGAATCAATGGATGAGGATATGAATTGGATGAAAACCACCATTCATACTCTTGTCTTAAAGTGGGAAAACGATCATTTCGCACCAAACATTGAAGAATTCGAGTTCGGCGAAGATGATTGACACGTATTGAATAGCTCATTTTTGTAAATTGCAGCCGTTCATCGACAATTGAAGCTTCGTGTACAACTCACCACTTCTTGGATCTATTTTACTCGTCGTAATTGCACTTTCGGCTTGGGCTTCTTGGCGATCATTCAAAAATCAGAAATACACCTTTGCTATTGGACTGATCGTATTGATCGGTTTATTGCTGAAGGTATACATGTCATCAGATCTATTTTTACACCCTTGGGATGAACGCTATCATGCACTTGTTGCTAAAAACATGTTGAATCATCCCTTGGTTCCAACGCTTTTCGACAAGCCTATTTTGGAGTACGATTACAAGATGTGGACGTACAATCACATTTGGTTGCACAAACAACCTGTTCCTTTGTGGGGAATCATGTCGAGTTTGGCGGTTTTTGGTGTGAACAGCTTCGCAGTTCGACTCCCGTCCATCTTATTGACCTCGCTCGGAACAATCATTTCTTATCGATTCGGAAAGCAATTATTCAGTCGGAGAGTCGGTCTCTTCGCTGCCGTTTTCTATGCTACAAACGGACTGATTTTGGAAATATCCAGCGGTCGTGTTGCTACCGATCACATTGACATATTCTTCCTCTTTTTCATTCAGCTGGCGATTTATTTAGGATGGGAATTTGCTCAACGAAAATCCCTCTTTCTGAATATTCTTTGTGGGATCGCCATTGGATTAGCCGTTTTGTCCAAGTGGCTTCCTGCGCTCATCGTGTTGCCAATTTGGGGAGCTTTTCTCCTGTATTCAAAACGATTCAGTTTCAAAGAAATACTGGCTCACGGATTGGTCTTATGTGCGGCGATAGCAGCGGTTGTTTTACCTTGGCAATTGTACATTCACAGTGAATTCCCGTTGGAAGCAGCTTGGGAAAGCACCTTTAATTCCAAGCACGTTTTTGAAACATTGGATGTAAGTGTTCAACCTTGGTATTACCATTTCACAATGTTGCGCATCAATTACGGTGAGTTGATTTACCTCCCGTTGATATGGTTCGCCTACAAGACCATTCGTAAACGCACAAACTGGAAGTACTGGGCCTTGTTCATCTGGATTGCTGTTCCCTACATTTTCTTTTCAATCGTGATGACGAAGATGCAAGGCTACACTGTTTTCGCAGCTCCTGCTGTATTTCTGGTACTTGCCTTATTCATCGATTTCTTGATTCGTTTTCGAAAAAGATTCAACTACCGTTGGGTCCCAATCCTTGGTGTTGTCGCCTTGATAGCCTTACCCATTCGCTTTACCATAGAACGCGCGAAGCCTTTTCAAACAGTGAACTCTCCCGATTGGCAAAATGATATTACGGAGCTTTCCGACCAAATCAACCAACAAGAAAAAGTTGTCGTTTTCAATGTGAACCGCCCCATTGAGTTAATGTTTCATTCCAATTGCACAGCTTACAACACCATTCCATCATCAGAAAAAATGCAAGCACTAATCGTCGAAGGATACACGGTTTATGTCAACCAAGAGAGCGATTTGGAACTAGAGGAAATTCAAACAATCTGGTATCCATCTTTGACAGAATAATTATCGTTAGTTCATGACCCTCACCGAGCAAACGGCAAAGCATTTACGGGATATTCACTTCGGTGGAAATTGGACCACAACGAATTTGAAAGACGTCCTATCAGATGTTTCGTAGAAAGAAGCGACAACAAAAATTGATGATTTTAACACAATTGCTGTCTTAACTTTTCACACGACGTACTACGTAACTGCGCTTTTGGATGTTTTGAATGGGAAAGCATTGACTTCAAAAGATGAATTGAGTTTTTTGTGCCCAGAAATTTCATCTGATGCTGATTGGCAAAAGATTCAGAATACCGCTTGGAAGAACGCTGAAGGTGCGGCTTTACTGATTGAAGGATTGCCTGAAGATCAATTAAAAGAAGCTTTCACGGATGAAAAATACGGCAGTTACTTTCGCAATATTCATGGAATGATTGAGCACATGCATTATCATTTGGGACAGATTGTGATTTTGAAACGCTTGATACGAAAACCAAATACCTAATCAAACATGGCAACAAACAATCACATTAATTACATCGAGTTCAAGGCAATGGATCTTGCAGCTATTAAGGAATTTTACTCCTACGTTTTTGAATGGGAATTCACAGATTACGGACCGAGCTATGTTTCATTTGAAGAGAAAACAAGCGGAATCGCAGGAGGTTTTGAGGCTTCTGATGAGCCTATCACGAACGGCGCCTTGATTGTCATATTTCACGATGATTTAGAAGCAGTGATCCGAAAAATTGAAGTCGCTGGTGGAACTATCAACGTTCCAATATTCTCTTTTCCTGGAGGAAAGCGATTCCAGTTCATGGATCCATCGGGAAATGAATTGGCTGTTTGGACCGAGACGGAAAATTAAGAATAGTTGAGTTAGGAATTAAGAATTGTGTAATTCTTAATTCCTAACTCGCATTCTACATTTTAAGCCTCCTTCACGATCAACTTAAACCCTTTTCCGTGAACGTTCATGATTTCAATTGATTCGTCGCTTTTCAGTGCTTTACGCAATTTCGCGATATAAACATCCATGCTTCGACCGTTGAAATAATTGTCATCTCCCCAGATAGCGCGCAATGCTGCTTGGCGATCCAAGATATCGTTCTGATTTTTGACAAGCAAGGTCAAAAGTTGGTTTTCCTTTGTCGTCAGTTTTTTCGTTTCTTCTTCTAAATGAAGTAAGCGCAATTCTGGTTCATATTTGATTGCTCCAATCATTCTTGATCCATCTTCTTCCTCATCAGAAGTATCTACTCGACGCAAGATTGCGTTAATTCGCGCCAACAATTCTTCCATGGCGAATGGCTTCGTGAGGTAATCATCGGCACCAAGAGAGAACCCTTCGAGCTTGTCTTCCTTCATCGCCTTAGCCGTCAAGAATAAGATCGGTGTTTGCTTGTCAATTTCGCGAATTTCCTTTGCGAGTGTAAAGCCATCCATTTCAGGCATCATGACATCGAAAATGCAGAAATCAAACGACCCTTCGTGGAATCGCTCCAATGCCGTTTTACCGTTTTGAGCCAATGATACTTCAAAGCCTTTTGTCTTCAAAAAAGTTTGGAGCAATTGTCCAAGGTTCAAATCGTCCTCTGCTAGTAAAATGGAAGTATTCTTTTTCATATTAATCAGTTATAGTGACTATAAATTCAGATCCGCCTCCAAACTTACTTTTCACATTGACGGTCCAACCATGTAATTCAGCAATTGCCTTTACATAGCTTAACCCCAAGCCGAAGCCTTTCACATTGTGAACGTTACCTGTTGGAATACGGTATAATTTGTCAAATATTTTGTTGATGTGTTCTTTTTTTATTCCGACACCTTGATCCTTCACAGCAATCAATGTCTTGTTTCCTTCTCGCGTTAGGCTTACATCGACCGTTGGCTTTCCGTTACTGTATTTGATTGCATTATCAATAAGGTTGGAAATCATATTGGTTACATGGAATCTATCGCCCACCGTTGTAATTACTTCGTCAGGGATACTCACGCTGATTTTCCCATCAGGATGTGTAATCCCGAACTTGGCGCGTTCAGCAATATCTGAGATGATTTCGTTCAATTTCAATTCTTCGTTGCGCATTCGGACTTCCTTTTTATCCAGCGTTGCGCTTTGAAGTATCCGTTCAACTAAGATCCCCAAACGTTCATTTTCCGCCGAGATCATCTTCACATATGGTGCGGATGTTTCCAGCGCTGTTTCACCCATCATGTCCTTGTCATTCATCGCTTGGCAGGCGAGAGAAATGGTGGAAATCGGTGTTTTGAACTCGTGCGTCATGTTTGAAATGAAATCACTTTTGAGTTCGGATAACTTCTTTTGAGTGAGAATTGTCCTGAACATAAAAACAAAGGCGACAATGATGAGTAAGACCAATGCAAAGTTCACCAATAGCGGAGCCCACATTTCTTTAATCAGAAACGATTTTTGTTTTGGGAAAGACACGTGTAGAAACAACTCCTCGTCCAACGAATTGCCAGGGAACAGTTGTGTTCTCGACGCCTCTGCACTGTCCAATTTACTCGAATAGTTCGATGGAGTTTTCTCGAAATCCAAAGGTTGATTATAGGCATCCGTCACCATGAACACATAGTCTTTTGGAAATTTCCCTGTCATCAACTCCGTTTTGAGCACAGAGTCTAAGAAGCTCAACTCTACTCTATCACTTTGGTTCTGGTAGGCATTGTTCTTATACGCCTCGATAATCATCTCATTGATGAACTTCGTCTTTCGGAAAAGCTGCTGCACTACTCGTTGATCTAACTGAATTGCAATATTGAGAGAATCCTTATCCACGTCAGCAGATTCTTCGCCAAGCAAGTCCTTCAGTTTTCTAACGTCCCTAGCAAGAACACGCTGCTCGGCACTCAATCCAGAAATGGAATCATAAGTTCTTCCTTCAATGACCAAATAATCTTGCATTTCACCATCTTTGAAAATGGTCGTGTCTCGAATGGAAATTTCCTCTTTTGATGACAGTAGATTCTGGAATTCTTCTTTCAGAATATCCTTGTATTTCCCACTAAAATCGCGATCTACGACATGCATATATCTTCTGATATCTTCTGCCTTCTCGTGGGATAATGCAATTCGATCTAGTGTTGTCGTTAAACGCTCTTTAAATTCAGTTGATTTCTGATCGTACAGCGCCGAAGTTTGGAACGCCTGAATAAGCAGAAGCGCAAGCATCGCTGCCACAACAAGAATGAGAATAAAATTTACGCGGATTCGCTTCATGTCAGTTAACGAATATAGATAAAGGAACGAACGTTAACATGGGCTTAACGTTTTTTAACGGGCGCCACTCAAACAAAAAAGGAGCCCTTCTTCCGACAACTATCGGTAGAAAAACTCCTTTTACTAATTCTTAAAGAATTCTTATTTCTTCACCACTCGAATTGAGCGTGATTCTTTTATGTCTGATACACGAACGATGTAGACACCATTTGCAGCATCTTTCAAATCAATGTTTGCAGAAGCACTTGGCGTAACGTTTTCTGTTGACGTGTAAATCAATTTACCCGTTAAGTCCATTACTTGAATGTTCAACTCCCCAGTGTATGTCAATGTAGAAATCGAAAACACTCCGTTTGTTGGGTTCGGAGCGAGTATTAATCCAGATTCTAAACTCGACTCATCCAATGATAAGATTGGCACATCAAAACAAGCAGATGTATCTCTACAACCGTTTGCTGCTGTTACGATCACGGCATACGAACCACCTTGAGATCCAGTGAAGCTTTGGTTAGTTTCTCCAGGAATCGGAGCATTTCCATTTAAACAATCGATCCATTGGTAAGTTACTCCGGCGGAAACGTCATTTGACATAAAAGTTGGTGAATTGTCAGTTACTGAAATATCTGCTGGCGTACCAACTGTCAAATCCAAGGTAACGATGCTGTCACATCCTCCTGCTGCACCTCCAACGAAAGTGTACTGAGCCGTATTATTATCTACTGCGTACGTGTTTCCGTCAACCCATGTGTATGCACCGCAATTAAAAACGACATCTGTTGCTTGAACAGGCTGAGAAAAAACTCCCGGAATCCAATCTGTTGCAGGATCCATATTATTCAACGTTAATGTATTTCCATTTCCTGTTAAATCTGTCACTGTTGTGCTTCCTACCCCATCTTCAAAACGATAGTAGGCAACCAAACCTGTTTCGCTTCCTGTTAAGGTTGCGATTGCGTTATTAGCGATTTCAGTACCCGTTCTTGCCACGTTCCAAATACGAACATCTTCAAACTGTGTATTTGTAAACTGCTGTCCTTGAGTATAGCTCGCACCAATTGTAAGACCGCTGTTATAGATCGCGTTTCCTTGACTCAGCGCACCACCAGTTGGCACACTAGCTACTTCTAACCCTCCGATATAAATCTTTTGTGTTGAGCCGTCATAAACATAAGCTACGTGATGCCAGTTATTCGTTTGAGGCGTAGTTCCAGCACCTGAGTTGATTTCTTGCGGTGAGAAACCTATTGCTCCACCATTAAAACTTCCATCAACTGCCCATCCACCGAAAATAACTCTTGAGTCTTGATTCCAGTTAACGTACACCTCATTAGGACTAAAGTCCGGAGAGTTGATGAACATTTCAATTGTGAAATTGGTAAAATCGTAATTAGCAAATGGAGAATGGAGATAATCATTTACCCCATCTAGTTCGATCGCTGTGATGCATTGCGCCTGAGCTTGATTGGTACTAAACAAGAGTGTTCCTGCTGCTAGAATAGAGAATAATAGTTGTTTCATGTAAATGGTGAATTAAATTTTAGGCTAAGTTACCACTTTATTAAATTCTATACACGCTTTGAACAGCAGAAATCTATTTTAACTTTTCTCGAAGTTTGAGATGTACTTCAATTTCAACCTGCTAGTAATGAAGAAAAAAAAGAGCTCAGTACCCATTTTGACAATCTTCAAAAAGGGCGATATGCTCCAGCGACTTAAACGGATAAATCTATTTCTTCAACACTCGAATTGAATGCCAATGATCTAGGTAGTTAAAACCAGATTGTTTCAATAAAGTCCTGGCTTCGTCTACTTATTGTTTTTTACATAGTGTTCGTAGTCAATTTGACTCTGACGAACTACTTTTCGAGCCTCCTCAGCATTCTGGAACGCATCGACTTCAACCGTTTTGTTCTCCAATTTCTTGTAGTCCTCGAAGAAGTTTTTGATTTCCTTCAAATGATGTTCTGGCAATTCTGAAATATCGTTGAAGTGGGCTACACTCATGTCGTGCTCGGCTACTGCAATAATTTTATCGTCCATTTCACCTTTGTCGATCATGCGCATCACGCCAATTACTTTCGCAGAAACGATACACATCGGAACTACAGCAATTTGAGAAAGGATTAAAATGTCCAGTGGATCTTTATCGTCGCAATACGTTCTTGGAATGAACCCGTAATTTGCCGGATAATACATCGAGGAATAGAGCACGCGATCAAGGATCAACATTCCTGATTCCTTGTCTAACTCATATTTTGCTCTGGTATTTTTCGGAATTTCAATGATTCCATTCACGCATGTCGGAGCGTTTTCGCCGATTTCTACTTTGTGCCAAGGGTTAGTTGGATCAATACTCATATGTTATGTTGGTTTTCGCGCTTTCGCGAAGTGTTAATTCTTTCTTCATCAAAACAGTCTTCGTGCTTGAAGGAAACGTTTCGGATAACCTGAAGATTCGTAATGGGTAATCACAACACCAAAGTGACGTTTTGAACTGGAGCAATGGATGAACTTGATGCCGTCCTCATTCTTTTCAATTACGATTCCAACGTGACCAACCGTTTTACTACCTGGAGTTGTTCCAGCGAACAATAGGCAATCACCTTTTCTTACTTCAGACATATTGATTTTACGCCCAATGGCCGCGTAGCCTTTTGAGCTTCTGCATTTGGTGATGTCCATTGAACCGTAGACGTGCGCTGTAAAACCAGAACAGTCGAAACTTTTTCCTGGAGATGACGTTGCCCACACGTATGGAACACCGAGTTGTGCTTTGGCGATATCTACGATAGAATCTGCTTTTTGCTCCCACGACTCTTGGGCATTTGCGAACCCGCTAGTCATCGGGACTGAGATCAATAAAAAGATGCTAAACAGCCATTTCATGGTGCAAAAATAGATGAAAAGTGTTGACTCTGAACGATTTTAAGCTTTTTTAGGGAATTGCTCGCCTGCTATGAACAATCCTTTATCTCTTACTTGATCGTGCGTTTGATTCATGTTGTGCTTGTTCAACCGCAAAGAATGCGAAGACGCAAAGGCATAGTGTTTGAAATTAATGCGTCACCCAAAGCGTTGGGTTCAAGCAAGTCACGTTATTCCCAACCACTTTGTGCACTTCGAAGTGAACTACAGAGATTGTTTCTCCGCCCTTGGCAAGTAAAGAGCCTATCACTTTTTTGGTTGTCACTTTCGAGCCAGATTTCACGTAAGTATCCTGTAAATTGGAGTACACCGTTCGGTAGTTTCCGTGTTTGATGATCACTACTTTTCCAGCTCCTGGGATGTTTAATACACTAGTCACTTCACCTTCAAATACTGATCGTACTTGAGCGTTAAGTGGTGCACCAATATCAATTCCGCGGTTGTTCGTTGATACGTTCTTCAAGGTCGGATGTGGATTCTTACCAAAGTTCTCCGTGATGTTTCCTTTTTCCACCGGCCAAGGCAATCTACCGCGATTCGATGCGAAATTGTTGCTCAGTAACTCCGATTCTTTGGTTTCCGCCAAGGTCACAGCTGGCGTTGAAGTCGTTGTTGTTGACGCTTCATTCTTTTTGGCGGCGGCGAGTGCTGCAGCTTCGCGTTCCTTTCGTTTTGCCTCAGCTAATTCCAATTCGCGTTGAATGGCGGCAGCGATACGTCTGCGTAACACTTCTTTCTTTTTCTGATCTTCCTTCAATTTAGATAAAAGCAACTCTTCCTCCTGCTTGAATTCTTGATATACTTTCTCCTTTTGCTTACGGTCTATTTCTATCTGACCGCGTTCTCGTTTCTTTTCGTTGAGAACAACCAACTTATTCTCTTTTTCAGAATTCACAACACCAATTTCCTCGGATATCAACTCTTGATTTTGCTGAATGACGAGGAATTGTTTGAGTTGAACATCTGACAATCGACGTAAATATCCGTTTCTTTTTCTCGCTTCGTTGTAGCTGTCAGCTGTGAAAATGTACATCAACTTACCGTAGTTATTTCGGTGTTTGTACGCGTAAATCAGCAACTTCTTGTATTGCGCTTTCAGTTGCGTTACTTTTTCACGCAATTCGATAATTTGTTTCTCTTTTTGAAGGACTGTGAGCTCAGCCCCGCGAATTTGATTGTCGTAGTTCTTCAATAATCGCTCGCGGTATTCAATTTGGTTTTGGATAACGCGCAGATCGTTCAAAGAAGCCTTTGTTTTCGTCTTGGATTTCGCCAACAGCGATTCGGTGCTTGAAATATTCTTCTCCAAGCGGGCTTGCTCCTTTTTGAGTTTGTCGGCACTTTGCGCGAGTACGTTTCCAACGCACAGCAACATTCCAACAAGCAACAATCTACTTACATGGCTCATAACTATCTGGGATTACGAAGTGAATTGTTTCGGGCTTATTTACCCGTGATTTCCTATATACCAGTTCAATACTTAGTTCTTGTTTCGGTGTTCTAATAACGATATCCAAAGATTCTGGTACGGAATATCCGTCTACCAATTGTCGTGTGAGGTAATCAATTTTGATTTCCGTGCTATCAGATTCACTGAAAAGTGTAGTCGACTTCAATTGATTGACGTCCTTGTTGAATTCGTAATAAATATCCAATGCATCACCAGAATCACCATCCTTTTTGAGTTCAGTCGAAAGGATATACGCGTAAGGATCTTTCACGCGATCATAATCCAACTCTTCGTTATACCCAATAGGGAATCCCATGAGTAGCTCTTCCATGTTGCGATGCGTGAAACTGACACCAAAACTCTCCTTTAAGAAATCAATGTTTTGGCGCGAGTAGCACTTATCCTGCAAGAAAGTAGCTTTTACAGAATCTTTAGAAATAACAGAATTGACGAATGGAAGTCCAAACTTCTTAATCGTTGCTCCAATAGCACTGTCTTGAATCATTCTCAATGAAACTTTGAATGATATGTCACGAGAAGAATCTATGTATTGCGCATTCATCTTTGTGTAGAAAGAGTCAAAGTTCTGCGCTGACAAACTATCCAAAACCTCAACCAAGACTTTGTCTTTTACCTTTGGTAATTTGTCACCGTTAACCTTGCGATTTCCACACGAAGCAAGCAGCAAAGCCGCAAAGGCAACGATCAATATGTTATAATTGTGGCGCATAGTATTTTTTATCAGCAATTTTCTTCTCTAGTAAATCATTCGATTTGACTTCTTTCGCTTTATTCCACCAGACCAAAGCCTTCTCAGTATCGTTCAATTTGAAATAAGTATCTCCCAAGTGCTCTAAAATCGCTTCGTCCTTCGTATTGTAGGTGTAAGCCAATTCAAACTGCGCTCTTGCCTTGGAGTAGTCCTTCTTTTGAAAGAGAACCCATCCGTAGGTGTCTAAAAACTGTGGTTCTTTTGGTGCTCGTTGAATCACTTGATCCATCAACGATTCTGCTACTTCCAAATCCATATTTGCGTTCGCCAAACGATACGCATAATTGTTTTTGATGAGCTGACTATTTGGATCAGTCTCCAATGCCTTTTTGTAATATGCTTTGCCCTCCGTGTACTCCTTGAGTCCGAAACTTGCTTCTCCTAGTTGTCCCAAAAACTCAGCGCTGATCGCCTTGTCATTGTAGACCATTTCCTTCCCGACAGACAATACTTCCAAGGCTTCCGTATAGCGTTTCGTTTGGTTTGCACTGACCCCGTTCAGAAGATACACTGTTCCAATGGTCGGGAACAATTCAAGGCAGCGCTTACTGTCTTGATACAAATCTTCGTGTTTACCCTGTTGGTACTCCATGATCAACACTTGGTTCCAGATTGGGTACTGATTGGCATCGAAATCCAAGGCTTTTTTATAGGCCGCTAGTGCTTCTTCTTCCTTCTCTGCACTCAGTAAATAATCGCCGTGAATGGAATGTGCTTTCGCTTCGTTCGGATATTTTTCAATCATAATATCCACTAATTCGTAGATTTCTGGATCGATTTCAAAACTGTTTTCGTGCACTTTGATGAGAACTCCCATTTTCGTGTCAACATCAACATTATCCGATTTGAAGGCCATTTTCAACGATTCAAACGCCTTCGCTTCATTTCCTTCTCTACGATACACATCTGCCAAGGCCAAGTGAGCACGACCGTTATTCGGATCAGCTTTCACCAATTCCTCCAACATATTCGCTGCTTTGTCAGGTTGCTCCGTTTGGTAATAGAAATCGACTTGAGTTCCAATCAATGACGGTTCATCTGGGAATACTTCCCGGGCTTTCACTAATTCGTTGAATGCTTCATCCGGCTTTCCAGCTTCCATGTAAATCGAATATTTTTGAAGAGATACTTGAGGGTTCAAGCCCAATTGATCTTCAATTCGATTCATCGACTCCATGCACTTATTGAGGTTTCCACTCTCCATTGAGGCTTGCGCCGTTCCGTACAACCAATCAATATTTCCGGGTTCAATCTTCGTTAGTTTATCGAAGTTCTTGAGTGCGTTGGCATAATCCTTCTTGTTCAGATACATGTACGCCAACTCTTGGATATACCAAGTATTGTCTGGATCAATTTCTGCTGCCTTTAGGATATAGTTTGATGAAGCGTCCTTGTTGTCACGCATTAATTCCAATTCCGAAAGCGCATAATAAACCGCGTCATCATCTTGTTTGATGAGCAAGCATTCTTGGAATTTCTCAATGGCTTCATCAACTCGATCCGTTGATTTCAATCGAACACCTTCGTGAAATGTTTCGATGTATTTGTTGTTCGGCGGCTCGGAATCCCCGCTAGTCGTGACTTCTTTCGTTCCTCCGCATGAAGCGAGAAGCAGAACAAAGGCAATATTGTATAGTATAAATTTACTCATCGATTGTAGAATAGTCACCAACGCTCAAATCTCGCGCCAAACCATTGAACTTTGCGTAAGAACCAATCATTGAATTTTCAATTACTCCTTTTGAAATGCTTACTTCGTGTTGAATGATTGAATTGCTTACTCGGCTATTTGTAATTTCCGTGTTTGCCCCAATGCTTACGTAAGGCCCAACAATTGAGTTCGTTAATTTCACTCCTTCGCCAATAAAGCAAGGTTTGATTACAATGCTGTTTTCCAATTCACACGAATCAGGAATAAGTTGTTTTCCTTTCTTCGCTTCGTTTTTTAATACTTGCTGATTGGTTTCAACGGTCACTTTTTTGTTTCCGCAGTCCATCCATTGCTCCACCTCACCCGTTTTGAAAACCTTCTCTTTAGCCATCATTCCTTTGATGCCATCGTTGATTTGGTATTCTCCACCATGGATAATATTGTTGTCGAGAACTGTCTGCAATTCCGCTTTTAGTTCTGACACATCTTTGAAATAGTAGATTCCAATTACGGCTAAATCGCTCACGAACTCCGCAGGTTTTTCAACTAGCTCTACGATTTCTTTATTGTCATTGAGCTTCACAACTCCGTAGGCTTCAGGTCGATCGACAGATTTTACCCAAATAACAGCGTCAGCTGCAGGGTCAAGTTCGAAATCTGCTTGAATCAA
Organism: Crocinitomicaceae bacterium; assembly: GCA_029252405.1. GTDB lineage: Bacteria > Bacteroidota > Bacteroidia > Flavobacteriales_D > Crocinitomicaceae > UBA4466. Next base: position 186,500 of record JAQXBM010000022.1, on the reverse strand, counting down.
GGTATCAGCATAAGCAATTACCGCTGGTCCTTGCAAGGAATCTTTCGCACACATGATAGCATGACCTGTTCCCAAAGGCTCATCTTGGCGGTAGATAGATGCTTTTGCACCCAACCCGTTCGCCAACTTCGTTAAGCTTTCAACCACATCATCTCCAAAAAAGGCTGGATCACCCAAAATGAAAGCGATTTCATCAATTTCATCATCAACTACTTCGGCGATGTCTTTCACCAAACGGTGTACAATTGGCATTCCAGCAACTGGAACGAGCGGTTTTGGAACGGTTAAGGTATGTGGTCTTAATCGGCTTCCTCGCCCTGCCATTGGTACTATTATTTTCATTGTATTTCTTTTGTCATTAGTATTTGAAGTGACCTATTTCACTCCTGTACTTCCGAATCCTCCTTCTCCACGTTCTGTGTCAGAAAGAACATCTGCCTGAACCCATTGTGCTTGTTTGAATTCCGCAAACACCAATTGAGCAACCCGCTCTCCGTCATTTACGACAAATGGTTCATTCGAAAGGTTGATCAAAATTACGCCTACTTCACCGCGGTAATCAGCGTCAATTGTTCCAGGTGAATTGAGAACAGTGATTCCATTTTTATACGCTAATCCACTACGTGGACGCACTTGGCACTCATATCCTTCTGGAATTTCAAGGAAGATTCCTGTTTTGATAAGGGCTCTTTCCAATGGTTTCAACTCAACTGGAGCATCAATATTTGCTCGTACATCCAATCCTGCAGAGGCCGACGTTTCATACGATGGCAATGCATGTTTTGACTGATTGATTACTTTAACTTTCATACGTTTTCTTGATCTATCAAAAATACGAAAAACGCCCGTTCGAAATTTGGCAAAACCGCTGTTTTAGTGATAAGTTACTAACGTTGAATCGTTAGTTAAAGGAACTATTGCGCGACAAGAACTTCACGTTGATCTTGTTTTGGTTTCTTTTGTCCAGGCTTTTCAATGAACCAAACGACAAAAATATAGAAGAGGATAAGCGAATTATGGACGAAAAATCTTACCCAAGAGAACACTTTTGATTGATCAAATAAAGAACCGAGATCAGTCAAGCCATCCAATGAGCTGTCAGTAAAATTCGCGGCTGCAACTGAATAGAAATCGGCTATGGAGATCATCGTATCCTCAACGTTCACCACTCCAATATTTAAAAACTTAGCTACAAAAAACAGCACTATCGCCAATCCGAAGTAGAGTCCAAATTTGCGCAAGTTGTATTTGATTGGATAATACTTTTGGCCGAGCATGTATGAGGCGACCATTTGTAGCCCGTACACAATCAATGTTGCCCAAGCACTCGCCCAGTAGCCGTAGATTGGAATGAAGATCAAATTGATCAGAATTGTGATTGCGGCTCCACCGATCGAAATGTAAGCTCCAAAACGTGTTTGCCCGCTCAATTTATACCAAATCGATTGGTTGTAATAAATCCCCAAAAAGACATTCGCAACCAATAAAATTGGTACTACGCCAAGACCTACCCAGAACTCTTCGCTTCGAATGAAATGCTTGAAAATATCGATGTTCAACGTTACTCCAAGGAACACCAAACAGACGCCTGCGATGAAATAATTCATCACTTTCACATAAATCTTGTTCCGGTCTTTGTTCTTTGATTGAGCGAAAAAGAACGGTTCAGCAGCATACCGATAAGCTTGCAAAAAGATGGTGACGATCATCGCCAATTTGTAACAGGCGCTGTAAACTCCGACTTGAGTCAAGGAATATTCATTCGAATTTCCAGCCTTCATTAGGAGCGGTTTCATCATGACACGGTCCAAAGTTTCATTGACGATTCCTGCAAAACCAGCAATCACCAAAGGGAAAGAATACTTCAACATTTCGATCGCTAATTCTTGGTTGATCTTCCACTTGAGACTCAAAAATTCCTGATGTGTACCGATGATTTTTACAGACGACGCCAATACATTTGCCATCAAAATAAACCAGATCGCAGTCATTGGATCAATGCCGTCAAATAGTACCTTAATGATAATTAGGTTTAACCCAATATTGATAACAATCGCGCTAAAATGAATAATCGAAAAGCGCCTAGCCTCATTGTTGGCGCGAAGTTTCGCCATGGGCAGCGCGGTAATCGCATCGATGCAAACCACCAGGGCAAGGGTTGTAATAAACTCGCTATGATCAGGATACCCCAAACCGTTCGCAATTCCTTGACTGGCGAAAAACATCACCACAAAGAACAAAGAGCTGAAAACGATTACTGTCAGGAAGCTATTCCTGAACACCTCATCTTTGTTATCCTTGGAATTGATGAAACGGAAAAACGCGGTCTCCATTCCCAAAGGAAGTAGAATGATCAAAAATGCGACCCATGCGTATAATTCGGATAAGGTCCCGTACTCGGCTGGCGTAAATGCATCCGGAGCGGTATAGAGTGGAACTAAAAAGTAGTTGAGCAGTCGACCAACAATCGTTGGCAACCCATAAATGGCTGTCTGCCCGAGTAAACTTTTTAGTGGATTCAACTTAGTTTCTAAAGTTAGCTTTACGTTTTTCTAAAAATGCTGTTGTTCCTTCTTTGAAATCGGCTGTTCCGAAGCACTTTCCGAATTCTTCGATTTCAACATCGTATCCATTCACTCCATCTTGGAAGTTTGCATTGACTGCACGAATAGCCGAAGAAATGGCAGAAGCTGAGTTATTCAAGATCTTACCAGCGATTTCGCGTGCTTTGTCCATCAACTCTTCCAATTCAACGACGTAGTTAACCAATCCCCATTGCAGCGCATCTGGAGCTTTCATCATTCCTGCTGTGAATACCAACTCGTTTGCTTTTCCTCGTCCGACCAATTGCGCCAAACGCTGCGTACCTCCGTAACCTGGAATCACGCCCAAACTTACTTCTGGCAATCCAACGCGAGCATTTGAAGACGCCACACGAATGTGCGAAGCCATTGCCAATTCCAATCCTCCCCCGAGGGCGAAACCGTTGACTGCAGCAATTACTGGAGTAGATAAGTTTTCGATGAAATCAAACAAAATCTCTTGACCCTTTTGTGCCAACTCGCCACCTTGCGCGATTGAGAAATCCGCGAATTCTTTGATGTCGGCTCCAGCAACAAATGCTTTTTCACCTGAACCCGTTAAAATGATTACACCGATTCCAGCATCTTCATCCGCTGCTTTCAACGCTTCGTGCAATTCTGCAATGGTATCTTTGTTCAAAGCGTTCAGCTGCTTTGGTCGGTTAATGGTAATCTCAGCGATTTGTCCGTTAGTTTCTACGAGTAAATTCGAGTACATAATTGTTCTTTTAAATAATTCATGTCGAACTGTTGTTCGATCGGCTTCTAATTCGTTTGTAAAGCTTAATAAGGACCATCAACCCAATTGCCACTGCGAAGAAGCCAACTGTTCCTTTGATCCAATTCAATCCATCTTTCAATACAACAAGGAACACAATGGCCACCAAACAAAGCGTTGCCAATTCGTTCCAAAGGCGTAATCCGTTCGATTTCCATTTGTATAAACCTTTTTTGAGGTCAAATAGTATTTTCTGGCAGATGAAATGATAGATCAGCAGGACACCGACAAAGGCAAATTTGAGTTGCATCCATGGTGCGCTGAGATAGTATTCCCAATTGAGAATGACCATCCACGTTCCGAAAACAAACGTCAGCACCATTGCAGGAGTGGTGATAATCCACCACAATCGACTTTCCATGATCTCGAATTGATTGGAAAGAATGCGTTTTTCGTTTTCTTCTTTGTCTTGAGCTTCAGTGTGGTAGATGAACAAGCGGACAATATAGAAGAGTCCAGCGAACCAACTTACTACGAAGATGATGTGCAATGCTTTTATTGTACTAAAGTCCATTGGTCAAAGATAGTTCGAATATTGAATTGAAAATCAATTTGTGTTGAGAGTTATTCATAGTTGATCGTTAGTGCCGAAAGGTGCTAAATCTTGTCGGAATTCCGTAATGCGATCTTCGTCGAATACTAGTTTTTCACCCATTTTTGAAATTAGTGGGCAATTCACGCAGGCTAGCTGCAATCTATCGTTAACTTTCCGCTACAATAATTCAATTTAGAGAATGTCGTGTATGAGTAGACATGACAGTCGAACCAAAAACCGAATAGAATTAATGCTGAGTTACAGTAATTAATCCTAGCCTTTTATTAAAAGTCGAATGCATGCGCTTTCCTTGCTTTGAGTAGAAATTCTGCCAAACGTGCGCATGCTTCTTCGACTTTTTTTCGTTTAAATTTCACTATCCAGAATCAATTCGTAAAAAATCCATCAAAATCAATTCAACTTGCGTTGAATGGCTGATTTTACTCTATGAACGACCTTCTCTGCGAAGCTAATTCTTTCTATCTTTGCCAATTCATTTTTACAAAACAGTTATGAGTCACATTGAGCTTTCTGATCAGGAGGTACAGCGAAGAGAATCGTTGTCAAAGTTGCGTGCTCTGGGAATTGAACCATTTCCAGCTGCGCTTTATCCAGTAACAGACCTTGCATCCAAGATCAAGGAAACATATGAGGAAGGCAAACAGGTGTGCATTGCTGGTAGAATGATGTCCCGCCGAATTATGGGGAAAGCATCTTTTGCTGAGATTTTGGATTCATCAGGACGTATTCAGGTGTACTTGAATCGAGATGAATTGTGCCCAGGCGAAGACAAAACATTGTACAATGACGTCTTCAAGAAATTAATGGATCTTGGTGATTTCGTTGGAATCAAAGGAAAAATGTTCAAAACGCAAGTTGGGGAAATCTCAGTACACGTTGATGAACTTGAAATGCTCAGTAAATCTGTGAAGCCCTTACCGCTTCCAAAGCAAGATGATCAAGGAAATGTTCACGATGCTTTTACTGATCCTGAATTGAGATACCGTCAGCGTTATGTTGATTTGGTGGTAAATCCTCAAGTGAAAGAAGTATTCATTAAGCGTACGAAGTTGTTTAATGCGATGCGTGGTTTCTTCAATGATGCAGGATATTTGGAAGTGGAAACACCGATTTTGCAACCGATCCCAGGAGGAGCATCTGCACGACCGTTCATCACGCATCACAATGCATTGGACGTTCCATTGTACATGCGAATCGCGAATGAGTTGTACTTGAAACGATTGATCGTTGGTGGATTTGATGGTGTGTATGAGTTCTCAAAAAACTTCAGAAATGAAGGAATGGACAGAACCCACAATCCAGAGTTTACGGCGATGGAAATCTATGTTTCGTACAAAGATTACAACTGGATGATGGATTTCGCAGAACGCTTATTGGAACACTGTGCAATTGCCGTTAACGGAACGACAGAGGCAACTTTTGGAGATCACAAAGTGGACTTCAAAGCACCATACGCGCGTGTTACCATGGCCGATTCAATCAAACACTTTACTGGATATGATATCTCAGGAAAGTCAGAAGATGAATTGAGAACAGCTGCACTTGGAATGGGAATCGCTGTTGATGAAACCATGGGTAAAGGAAAGTTGATCGATGAGATTTTCGGAGAAAAATGTGAAGGAAATTACATTCAGCCGACGTTCATTACTGATTACCCGAAGGAAATGTCGCCACTGTGTAAAACACACAGAGACAATCCAGAATTGACGGAACGTTTCGAGTTAATGGTTTGTGGTAAAGAAATCGCGAATGCTTACTCGGAGTTGAATGATCCAATTGATCAACGTGAGCGTTTTGAAGAACAAGTTCGCTTAGCTGAAAAAGGAGATGACGAAGCAAATGGTTTGATCGATCAAGATTTCTTGCGTGCATTGGAATATGGAATGCCACCAACATCTGGATTGGGAATTGGAATGGATCGTTTACTGATGTACTTAACGGACAACCAGTCGATCCAAGAAGTATTGTTCTTCCCTCAAATGAAACAAGAGAAATTCAACGAGAAAAAAGGACCAGAATTAACTGATAACGAGAAGTTGATTTTTGACATTCTTTCCAAAGAGAAATCGATGGATTTGGGTGCTTTGAAAGAAGCAGCTGGATTATCGAACAAGCAATGGGATAAAGGTGTGAAAGGATTAGCGAAACACGGTTTATCGAAAGTCACGAAGACTGATGCTGGATTGACGATTGAAGTAGTCGCTTGATCACAGATAAAATAGATTGGCCCATTCCAATTCCCGATAGCTATCGGGAATTAGAATGGGCTTTTTTTTATTTCTTATTTTTAGATTCTATGAAACTGGAAGTGCTACATTAGACTGGACAGTGAGTTAAGATATTCTTGCTAGAACTTAAATTAGCAAAATGTCAAAGAAGAAAAGAAGTTACACAGCTGATTTCTACAAACCGGAAGTGGCTGTTGGTCGCTTGGTGTTATTTGAGGGAAGATTACCGTTCGTTTCGCGTCGATCGGATTCGACATTTCAAGGTGTTAAATGAGCACTTTGAAGATCGAAATTTTGTCCTTTTGGACTACTTCAAACAGAATCCTTTGCCTTCAGAACAGAAAAAGCTAAAAAAGTTGTAAAAAATACCTCTCGACCTCAACCTTCATTGTAGAATTATCGTTACTATTGTTATGCGCGCATATAATAATCAACATAACTCATGAAGAAGACATTAATCGTTCAAGGCGGAGGATTTAGAACAGGATTTACAGCAGGAATTTTAGACGCATTTTTGGTGCTCGACTACTGCCCATTTGATCAAATAATCGGGAATTCCGGAGGTGCTATTTCCGCTTCCTACTATTTGGCAAAACAATACGGGTCTTGTGTAGAGGCGATGCGATTACTCGCCAAGGATCCCGACTTCGTGAATGTGCGTGGAATAATTCGTGATCGCGGATACATGAACATCGATCATTTGCGCTCAGTTGCTGATGATTTGGTTCCATTCGATTTGAATGCTGCACTCGAAAACACAAAAAACAGAGATGTATTCTTCGTTGCCACGAATCGATTGACTGGTGAGCCCTTCTATTTATCACCGAAACAACCCGATTGGATTGAAGTTGTGATTGCGTCGAGCACATTGCCTTTTGTGACGAAAGGTGTGCACAAAGTCCGCGATTTGGATTTAATGGACGGTGGCTGGAGCGATCCTATTCCTGTGAAATGGGCAGTCGAACAAGGTGCAAAAGATATTTTGGTACTTCGAACAACGCATATTGATCGCAAAGTGGTTCAGAGTTGGCCGGATTATTTTGGGAGTATTTATTTCAGAAGTCATCCTGAGTTAAGCGCTTGTTTTGCCAATAACCACCTCAAGTACAACAATGTCATGGATTACTTATCCAACCCACCTGAGGACACAAACATTGAACAGCTTTGGCCCGAAGATGGTCTCAAATGCAGTACTTACAGTTATTCGGTGGAAGGCATTAATTCTGATTATCGCTATGGGGTTCAAATGGGAATGGACTACGTCAAAAAATCCTTGCGAGACTAACATGCGAATTACCTCCTGCCTATTGCATCTTTCCAAAAATCGTTTTAAGTTCGCCCCTCATGAGTAAAACACTAATTGTAGAGGGCGGTGGATTTCGCACAGGATTCACGGCAGGAGTTCTGGACGCATTTATGGCGTTAGAATACTATCCTTTTGAGCGTATCGTTGGTGTTTCCGGAGGTGCAATCGCCTCTTCCTACTATTTGGCAAAACAATATGGTTCTTGCGTTGAAGCAATGTATTGGCTGGCAAATGATCCTGAATTTGTGAAGTTAAAGCACATCATCAAGGAGCGTGGATACATGAACATCGATTATTTGCGCGAGGTAGCCTTCGAACATGTTCCGTTTCACGTTGAAAAAGCATTAGTCGCGGCGAAAGACAAAGAGGTTCACTTCGTGGCGACAAACCGCGAGACGGGAACGGCCGAATATCTTGCCCCAAGCGATAAAGATTGGGTGGAGGTCGTTATTGCTTCGTGTACACTTCCATTTATTACGAAAGGGATTCATAAAGTGCAAAATATGGACTTGATGGATGGCGCTTGGAGCGATCCCATTCCTATTCGGTGGACAGCAGATCAAGGTGCAGATGATATACTAATTCTCCGTACCTCTCACCTCACCAAAAAGATGTCAAAGAGCATCCCGAATTATTTGGGAAGTCTGTTTTATCGCTCCAAGAAAGAATTGAGCGAGTGTTTTGCGACGCATCACAATTGCTATAACGACGCATTGGAATTCGCGCAATCGGCGCCCGAAGGAGTGAACATTGAGCAACTTTGGCCTGAAGACGGTTTGAAATGTACTGGAACGAGTTACTCTGTCAATTCAATAAAAACAGACTATCGCTATGGACTTCAAGTTGGATTGGATTTTGTTCAGAAGGAATTGACTTAGCTCTGTGAGTCATAACTGCAGCTAAAATCCCAAACCCAAGAATCCAACCCAGAACGATTACAATAATCGCTTTGTCACTTTTCATATCTGGACCAATTTGACTATCACCTGATTTAATGTGACGCGCGAAAATCAGGTAAACCGAAGAAAACTCAAAAACAAAGATTGCGATCAGGTAAAGAATACTGGACGTATCTTTTTCTCCAAAATAGCGGACAATTTCAGCAACAAAGGGATAGGTGGTCAATCCTATGAAACACAACACCATGACGAGCAGTCCAATTCCAAATTCCTTTGTAGATTCGAGATCCTTGTATGCTTTGTGGATGAATGCAATGAACAAAGCTACGACTATCGAAAGTCCTGCTCCTGCCGTTGATGCGTAGAAATAATTTTGAACCGTATCAAGACTAAGTTGACCTGGCACAATCAGTAAAAGAATGAGTCGAATAATAAGTTGAATCGTTGTATTCCTTCTCGTCGCGGGCTCGTTTCGTTCGATGCTTCGATTTCGAAAAACAATGGTGAAAAGCACATACAAAATCATGAAGAGCCATCCGCCCCATGCAAGCCAAATCGAATAGGGTGAATGATCCAGAATTGCCAAAAACGCCATCACGGCAGGAAAAGACATAGACAGGACTAGATCGACTTCATCTAATCGCTTTAAAATTGATTTTAAAATCACCGTTAAGTATAAGAAATGTTCACCTATTCGCGAACTGCTTCAGCCAGAAATTAGTGCGATTCTCTCGCAATAAACTCACAAGGAAGTATGAAATGCTTTCCAGGATCTTTTGTTTCCTTGATGCGTTCGTACAGTCGTGCTACACTTTTCAACCCGATATCAGTCACCGGTTGACGAAGGGCAGAAATTGGTGGTTTCATGTATTTGAACGACTCACTATCGTCAAAAGAAATTAATCGTAAATCCTTTGGAATAGATAGGTTCAAATCCTTTGCAGCTCCCAACATACTGAGTGTGCATCTGTGATCCAATGGTACAAAGGCATCGCCTCCATTTTCCACCTCTTTCTTGATAATTTCCCTGAATTCATCTTTCGATTTAGGAATCGCTACCACATTTACTGGCACGCCTTCTTTTTTACAGACTTCGCTAATTCCTTTGATTCTGCGTTGAATGGTAGAAATGGAATTTTTGTGAGGTGCCACAATTACCACCTGATTTGGACGTTCAATGAATGATTTCACCAAGCGCTCAGCTTCAATGTAATTGTCAACACCAACGAAATCCGCATTTTCATCTCCAGGTCGATCTGTGAAAACAACTGGAATGTGCGTCGCCAAAAGAATTGGAATCAACTCCTTTATGTCATTACTTGGAGCGATGATCATTCCATCGATGGAACGTTGAATCAACTCATTCATGAGGGCTTTCTCCACTTCTTCATTGTCATTGGTATTCACAATGAAGGTGTTGTAACCTTCGGCGTATAATTTCTCTTGGATTGTCTTACTCAATTCAGCATAGAAAGCATTGGAAATATCAGGTAAAACAAGACCGATTGTTTTTGTTTCTCCCTGACGTAAGCTCTTCGCAAAGAAATTCGGCACATAAGAAAGCTCTTTTGCCTTTTCCTTGATTAATCGTTGCTTCTCTTTGCTAATGTTGAATTGATCGCCCTTGTCATTTAACACGAACGATACTGTTGCTTTTGACACACTAAGCGCCTTAGCAATATCATTTAAGGATGTTCTTTTTGCTTTCATTGTTAAACAAATGCGATTTTCTAGTATTCTTCCTAAGTTACAAAAACTAAGCCGAAATCTAAGTAATGCTCCATTTTATTGAGGGAGTTTAGAAACCATTACTTCAAATTCAGTCTTGTACGTTTCCGATCCTTGGCAGCCATTTGTCACTTTTTCCGTTTGGAAATGTTCAATACGATCTGCAGGATTCGGGTGCGTACTCATAAATTCTGGCGGTCTTGACCCACCCATATCTTCAATCTTCTGGAAGAAACCTGCTCCACCAGCAGCGTTGTAATCTGTGGGACAAAGGTATTTCACCGAGCGTGCATCTGCCTCAGACTCGTGTGCTCGCGAGAATTTCAATCCTACCAATGCACCTGTAACTTGCTTCAAAGCTGCCTTGTCTCCTAAGAGAACATCTGTCAAAATTTGAACTCCAAATTGTTTCGTCATCTGACGTGTTGAGTGACGTAAATCTGCGTGTGCAATTTCGTGTCCCAAAACTCCTGCAAATTGATCTTCACTATCCAAGAACTTCAAAATTCCTGTGTAGATGTAAATGTATCCTCCAGGTGTACAGAAAGCGTTCATTGTACTATCATCGTGAATTACACGTAATCGCCATTGAAATTCATCTTTGTAATCGACCTCTCCAGTATTCAAAATCTTATCTCGAACCTTGTAAACATAATCGTACACCTCTTTGTATTGAACCGAGTCTAACAATGGGTACGTTTGAGGATCACTATCAATTTCAGCGGCAACTTGTGCACCGAGATCAACATCTTGCTGAACAGTGAACAAATTAAATCCTTTCCCCTTGTTCTTTTCATTGAACATACCACAAGCACTGACAATTAATATCAAAGATGCTACATTAAATATTTTCATTTTTCGATTTTCTCTATCTAAGGCAATAACCTTGCCGAATTAATAGTAATAGTTGACAGCAAAAGTAACAAAAGTTCCTGTAAACCACCCAACAACGACTTCAAGAAGTGTGTGTTTTCCGAGGTATACACGTGCTGACATCACCAAGCCTGAAGAGACAATTGCAAAGAGAATAATCCAAATTGGAAAGACTTCCATTTCGGCTGCATAGGCAATTAAGAAGCCCGACATTATTCCCATTCCACCTGCGTGCAAACTTACTTTTTTCCACATTGTTTGAAAGAAGTAAACTCCTGTTGCTATTACTCCAGCGAGCGGGTATGAGTATACGTATTTTGAGAATTCGGCCTCCTTTGGAATCATGAGGGTATGAAAGATGTACAAACCGAGGCAGCTACAGAACATTACGATGATTGGCAGAGCACGTTCTTTTCTGTCATCTATTTCAATGGTGGAAACTACGCCAATTGCCTTCAGGTAAAGCAAAGCCAAACCAGGCACGACCACGCAGAAGAAGAAATAGTAATAAAAGATTTGCCACTTGTGCTGAGGATTGATGATGTACAGACAATCGTCGTTTAATACGTCCTGATAAGAAGGCACAAACATCACCAGTAGAATGGCAAAAACAGGTGTAATTAATGGAACGAAAAGCCAAGAAATGATTTGAGCACTCAGTTTCATCTACAGCTCTTTTCTTAATCTTGCCACCGGAATATTGAGTTGCTCGCGGTATTTTGCCACTGTTCTTCGCGCAATGTTGTACCCTTTTTCCTTGAGAACGACCGTCAATTTCTCGTCGGTCAACGGTTTTCTTTTCGGTTCATTATCGATCGCTTCCGAAAGGATTTTCTTCACCTCACGTGTCGATACTTCCTCACCCGAATCTGTTGAAAGTGACTCAGAGAAGAAATACTTCAATGCATAAACCCCTTGATCCGTTTGAACATACTTACTGTTCGCCACACGAGAAATGGTTGAAATATCCAAATCTACGATCTCTGCGATGTCTTTCAAAATCATTGGACGAAGATTCGTTTCGTCACCAGTCAGGAAGTACTTTTTCTGATAATTCATGATCGCGTTCATCGTTAACATCAACGTGTTCTGACGTTGTTTGATGGCATCAATGAACCACTTGGCACTATCGAGTTTTTGCTTCACGAAAGTTACTGCTTCCTTATCCTTTTTAGATGTTTTCGCACCCTCAGAATACCCTTGAAGCATTTGCTTGTAATCTCTGCTGACTTTCAATTCGGGAGCATTTCGTCCGTGAATCGTCAATTGGAGCTGACCTTCATTTTCGTAAACGGCGAAATCTGGAATTACCTGCTGGAAGTTCTGAGATGATTCTTTCATCGAACCACCTGGCTTCGGGTTGAGTTTCACGATTTCATCAATCGCATCCTTTAAATCTGCTTCGCTGATCTCCAATTTCTTGATGATCTTTTTATAGTGCTTCTTCGTGAATTCTTCGAAGTACTCTTCTAAAATTTTCTTCGCTGTGAATTTCGTAATATCTCCATCTTGCTTGCGCTCCATTTGGATCAATAGGCACTCGCGCAAATCTCGTGCACCGATTCCAGCTGGGTCGAATTCTTGAATGCGCAGTAAAATCGCTTCTACGTCTTCTTCAGATACAGTGATATTAGCCGAGAAAGCTAAATCATCGACAATTGCTTCAATCTCTCGATTCAAGTAACCCGATTCATCCAAATTTCCGATAATCGTATCGGCAATCATGTGTTGATCGTCGTCTAAAAACAACAATTGAAGTTGCTTCGTCAAACGTTCTTGAAAACTTTGCTGTCCAGAAAGAGGAATTGCCTTTTCATCATCGTCTTTCCCTTTGTTGTTGACTTGCGTTTTATAATCCGCATCATCGCTCAAGTAATCGTCGATATTAAAATCTTCCTCCGTCTCTTCTTCGTACTCATCGTTATCGAATTCCTCTTCCTCATCCTTTTCCGCACCTTCTTCAAGCGCCGGATTTTCCTCGATTTCCTGCTTGATCCGCTGTTCAAGCTCCATCGTCGGCACTTGTAGCAATTTCATCAACTGAATTTGCTGCGGTGAAAGCCGTTGTTCCAGTTTATGAGAGAGATATTGTTTTAATGCCATCGTTCTGAGTTATTCGTATTCTAAAGTACCGATTTTTTTCGATTTAAAATTCTGCATTTTGCGGTGTTCGCGGGAAAGGAATTACATCACGAATGTTTGACATTCCTGTCACGAACATTACCATACGTTCAAATCCTAGACCAAAACCTGAATGTGGCACTGTTCCGAATCTGCGAGTATCCAAAAACCACCACAATTCTTCCTCTGGAATATTGAAATCAGCACATTTCTTTTTCAAGATATCCAAGCGCTCTTCACGTTGAGATCCACCAACGATTTCACCAATTCCTGGGAAAAGAACATCCATCGCTGCTACTGTTTTTCCGTCGTCATTCTGACGCATGTAGAACGATTTTATCTCTGCTGGATAATCCGTTAAAATTACCGGACATTTGAATTCCTTTTCAACCAAATAGCGCTCGTGCTCACTGTGAAGATCAACTCCCCATTCCACTTCGAATTTGAATTTCTTCTTCTTGTATGGCTTCGAACGTTTCAATACTTCGATTGCCTCAGTGTATGTTAAGCGCTTGAATTCATTGTCACGAACAAATTCCATTCGCTCAATCAACGTCAATTCGTTTCTTTCGTTTTGCGGTTTCGATTGTTGCTCTTTCGCTTCACGATCATTCAAGAACGCAAGATCGTCCGCGCAATTTGTCAAAATATAGTTGGTAATGTACTTTAGGAAATCTTCCGTCAAGTCCATGTTGTCTTTCAAATCATTGAAGGCTACCTCTGGTTCAATCATCCAGAATTCAGCCAAGTGACGAGAAGTGTTCGAGTTTTCCGCTCGGAAAGTTGGCCCAAACGTGTAAACCTGACCTAGAGCCAACGCTCCCAACTCAGCCTCTAACTGTCCAGAAACAGTAAGGTTCACTGGCTTCCCGAAGAAATCTTGAGAATAATCGATGGATCCGTCTTCATTCAACGGTGGGTTTTTATGATCCAAAGTCGAAACTTGAAACATTTCTCCCGCTCCTTCTGCGTCAGAACCCGTAATGATTGGCGTGTGCAAATAGTAGAAACGTTGATCGTTAAAGTACTTGTGAATGGCGTATGCAACTGCGTGACGAATTCTGAATACCGCTCCGAACGTGTTCGTTCTGAAACGAAGGTGTGCCTGCTCACGCAAAAACTCCATGCTATGACGTTTCGGTTGCATCACTGTTTTTTGCACTTCATCCGGGTTAGCATCGCCGATTACCTCGATCTCTTTCACGACGATTTCCACCGCTTGACCTGAACCTTGAGATTCAACCAACTCTCCCGTAACACCAATGGCTGATGCTGTTGTAACGCGCTTCAATAAAGCCTCATCGAAATTTTCAAAATCAACTACGGCTTGGATATTTTTGATCGTAGAACCGTCATTAATTTGTATAAAACGATTAGCACGATTGGCTTTCACCCATCCTTTAACTGTGATTGTTTCCCCGATTGTTGGGTTCGCAAGAACGTCCGCGATTTTGATTCTTTTCATTTCGATTTAATTTGAGGAGTAAAAGTAAGAAAAACGAGGTGTTTTGGAAGGTTGGAGGGGCAGATTTTTAGGCTACTTCGACAATTGGTATGCAAGTTCGGATAAGTGGGATTATCTGATTTTCCGATTATCTGATTTTCCGATTAATTGCTTTGTTTGATTTTGTTTGATTTTTGGATGCCGACTGATGGATTGATTATAGCAAGAACGATGGCCGAGCGAAGTCGAGGTCGGAGTTCGACTCCGCTCACCCCTCGGTAAGTGTTTCAATTATTTACTTTCCGTTCCAATTGCTCATTGTTCGGTTGAGGCCAATAGTCGCGAATCCTTTGATAAATTGAGTGGCAGTTGCAATGCGTTCCCCTAGAGCTTCAGTTTCTTTTGAATCCCAATCTCCGAGCACGTAATCCGATTGTTGTCCTTTTCTGAACTCGCTTCCAATCCCGAAGCGAAGTCGGGCGTAGTTTGGCGTGTTCAATGTCGCTTGAATATCTTTGAAACCGTTGTGACCACCATCTGAACCTTTTCCTTTCATGCGAAGTGTTCCAAAAGGGAGTGCCAGATCATCGCTAATAATGAGGACATTCTCGATTGGAATTTTCTCTTGCTGCATCCAATAGTTTACTGCTTTTCCTGAAAGATTCATGAATGTCGTTGGTTTCACCAAAATGAGCTGACGTCCTTTGAATTTCGCTTTGGCAACTTCAGCATGTCGATCCAATTCGAATTTCGCTTCACGTTCTTTCGCAAATTCATCCAACACCAAAAACCCGATGTTGTGTCGCGTGTTCTCATATTTCGATCCTGGATTTCCTAGTCCGACGATAAGGTATTTCATGTTACTATTGCCTGAGTTTATTTGGTTTGCAAAGTTACAAAATTCTTGCCGTGTTCGTTTTGTTAAACGATGACTGAGTGGAGTCGAGGTCGGAGTTCGGCTCCGCTCACCCCTCAGTGATAAGTTTAACCCAGCCTGCCCGCAATAAACGCCGTCGTCCAGGCAGCTTGGAAATTATACCCTCCCGTGATGCCATCAATATCAATTACTTCCCCCGTGAAATACAGATTTGGAAGCGCTTTGCTTTCCATGGTTTTCATGTTAATGGTTTCTAGACTCACTCCTCCGCAGGTCACAAACTCCTCTTTAAAAGTCGTTTTTCCTGAGACCGCGTATTCATCATTCGTGAGGATGTTGAGCAACTTATTGAAAGGCTTTTTTCCCATTTGCGACCAAGTCGTTTCTTTTGAAATATCACATTTTTCAAGAAGGAAGATCCAGAGTCGGATTGGAATCTCTAGCAGTCGTGCGTTGGCCAATTGTTTGTTTGGGTGTTCCTTTTGAAGTTGCTTCAACCTGTTGTAAACAACATCCGCATTCACTTCATTCACCCAGTTAACTTGCGCGACACACTGGTAATTCATATCGCTTAGAATCCGAGCTCCAAAAGAAGACAGTTTCAAAACGGCGGGACCACTCATTCCCCAGTGAGTGATCAGCAATGGACCATCTCCGCGTAATTTCGTTCCTTGAATTTTCACAATCGCCTCTTCTACTACAATTCCCATCAATTCAGTAATGGTCTCAGAAGGCATGTTGAAAGTAAATAAAGAAGGCACAGGTGTTGAAATTTTGTGTCCCAACTTTTCGAGCCAAAGTAACCCGCTCATCTTTGGGGAACCACCAGTCGCGACAATCACCTTATCGTAAAGCTCAGAATGCTCATCTCCAATAAAAGAGAGCTCAATTTGCCCTTCTTTTTCGATCAGTTCGCTTACACCTGATTTCGTTTTGATTTCAATCCCCAATTCCTTCGCTTCTTTCAAAAAGCAATCGATGATGCTTTGGGAATCTTGTGAAACGGGAAAAACACACAAATCATCTTGCGTAACCAAGGGCACTCCTCGATCCTCAAACCATTGCATTGTGTGCAGATTATTGAAGGTTCCAAAGAGTTTACGCAATTGCTTCGATCCTCTAGGGTAGGCTTCCGCGAGTATCTTTATTGAATCTGTTCCATTCGTGACATTGCATCGACCTCCTCCAGAAATCTTAACTTTCGAGAGTAATTTTGTCGATTTTTCATGGATGGTCACATGCGCATCAGGATGGTGATGTTTGACTGATATCGCTGAGAAAAATCCTCCAGCTCCACCTCCGATAACTGCTACATGCATTTTCATTTTGTAAAATCCCTACCTGTTTATTAGAAACGTTTGAAAGATTGCACAAACATAATCAAACCTTGGTTCATCGTTTACGCTTTCTATTTCTAACATAATCTTCTACGGCTTTTTTACTGGTTAGCCAATTCCGACCTTCTTTGAATGCGTCGATTTTCCCTTGTCTCGCCAATAAACTTACATACTCCTGTCCGTATGGAAATTCTGGTTCAGAAACGATATCCGAAATAGGCTGGTAATCTTCATAGGTATTCGTGAATGAACTTAAATAAATATCGACAGAACGCTCCAAGGCTTGTAAAACCACTAATACGATTTTTGAGTAATCACCTTTATTTGCTTTGTTTAAAGCATCATAATATTTTTTGCGGTCGTTACGTAGAATGATAGCTGGAGGGTAGCCCAAACGCATTAACAATAAATTGAATATCAACCTTACGGTTCGACCATTTCCATCCAAGAAGGGATGAATCCATACGAATCGATGATGGAAAATGGCCACCGCCACAATTGGAGATAACTGTGAAGCTTCGGTATTCATCCAATGAATTAAGTCGTCCATGAGGTCATTCACTTTCAGCGCGTTTGGCGGAATAAAACTCGCCCCTGCTATTCGAACTCCATGCCCGCGATACCTTCCTGCAAACTCTTTTTCGATGTTATTTAAAACTAATGCATGAACATCTAAAATATCGCGCGCGCTCAATGTGTAATTCGGCGATACTAGCTGCTCCACATAATCGATAGCGTTTTGGTGATTAACTGCTTCGAAATGCTCCCTCAAAGATTTCCCTTTGATCGTAAATCCCTCTTCAATGACCATTTTGGTTTCTTGAAGCGTAAGCGTATTGCCTTCAATACTATTGGAATTATAGGTCCACTCTATGCTAGAACTTTGTTTTATCTTTTCAAGAACGGATGTTGGAATTGGACGCAAGGCATCTAGTTTCGTCTTTTTCTCTTCTATACGAGCTAACGAAACTGCTAATCCTTCAAATTCATATGGATACTTTTTCCATTCCATACCCAAAGGTACGGTTTTTATCTTAAAATCGGATATGCGAATTTATAATATTATCCGATGTTAAGGGCTTCTATATCTTAAATGAAATCGAAACCGGAGGTGTAGCTCGCTTTTTTTGATTTGTTTGTTTCGAGTGATCGTTCGACAAGGTTGGCATGGCTTACTCCAATCACTTTGTGCAATAAGCCCCATTTGATGTTGGACTTAGTAGATGTGTATAGCTCATCCTTTTCATCAACCCACCAAATGATTACCCGTTGATTTGAGTGCGCGAGAATTCCATTGAAGAGTTCTTGAAGTAATTGGGGATTATTGTCATTGACGAATACCGCTTCCGGAACGGTGAACGCATGATTTTTAGGACGAATCAACTTGTTGAGAAAAGGAATGTAGGGTAAAACTTTTACGAGTGTTCCTCCAAACTTCCCTGGCAAGCGTTTGATTTCCCAATTGGCCGAAGTCGTCTTGGCGAAAGCAATCAACTCTCCTTTTTCATCACGAATGAAAAAATGATTCCCTTTTTCTAATTGATCAGTGAAGAAGAAATTTTGATCCTCAAATTGTGCGATAATTTCTTGTGGAATCTCCGTTGGGTCAGGGTCAACTTGAACTCGTCCTACTTTTGGTTTTCGAACCGAACTATACGTTTGCGTGGCGATTTTCCCGATCGTTTTGAATCCAAAATTCTCACTCATCCACAAACTTTTCACATTACGTGGATCGATGTAAGCGTAGAAAGAATCAACATCGCCCGAATTCAATTGATGATCAAAAAAGGCATTCAATTCTCTTTTCAAAAGACCATTTGACGATGATTTTTTCTTTCCCTGTGCTTGATGTGCACCATCGAACGCAAAATAGCGGATATACCAGTTGTTATCGCGTTGACAGAAAGTGACGTTTCCTAATACTTTCTCGTGTCGCTCCATGGAAAGGAACAATGGATTATCAGCTTCCTGAATGCGTTCGCGTGTATCCAGGTGTCGATAATGCGCACCATCTGTACCTAAGGTCACCGATTCCAGTAATTGAATGATCTCTTCCGTTGCCCTCGTCCGAAACTTGAAGATCGGGTGCATTCGGATGTTTGTCGGACGTTTCATATCGCAGCAGCGACAATTTCTTCCACTTTGGATGGATCAATCGCCTGACGCTCACCCATTGCTGTCCAACCTCTTTCTTCAAACACCTCGCGCACGCGAGTTTCAACTCCTGCGTGATTTTCTGTGTAATCAGAAATGTGTGTATCAATTCCGAGAGACTGGAAAAATTCCTCCGTTGCCTCAATTGCTTTGAGGGCAATTTCATCCTCCGAGCCTGATAAATTCCAGATGCGTTTTCCGTATTGAGCTAATTTCTCCTTCTTATCGTTGAACATCGCTTCGTAGAGACGTGGTGCAATGATCGCTAATGTTCGAGCGTGATCAATTCCGTAAAAGGCCGTCAATTCGTGTCCGATCATGTGTGTTGCCCAATCTGTTGGGACTCCGCAGCGCAAATTTCCATTTAACGCATGCGTTGCGCACCACATCAGGTTTGAAGCTAAGGTATAGTCGCTTGGATTTTCAATCACTTTTGGACCAATTTCAATTAACGTGGCAAGAATGGCTTCGGCTTGTCGCTCCTGAAGTAAATTACCCGATGGATACGTCAAGTATTGCTCAACCGTGTGCATGTACGCATCTACGATTCCATTTGCCAATTGGCGTTTTGGCAAGGTTGCCACTTGTGTAGGATCGCAGAAAGAGAATTTCGGAAAGAACATTGGTCCTCCCATTACACGTTTTTGCTCGAATTCACTTCGATTAATTACCGCTCCTGAATTCGCCTCTGATCCTGTTGCAGGTAGCGTGAGAACTGTTCCAAAAGGAATGGCTTCGGTGAAGTTACACCCTTCTTTCTTATCGAGAACTTCCCAAGGATCTCCATTGTATGGCACTGCACCTGAAATGAACTTCACTCCGTCGATTACAGAACCACCTCCAACGGCCAAGACGAAATCGATGCTTTCTGTTCGGCACAAATCTCTGGCTTTGATTAAAGTTGTGAATTCTGGATTTGCCTCAATTCCTTGAAAAGACACATGGTGAAATCCCTCTAACTGGTCGACAATCTTCTGATATAAACCGCTTCGAACAATGCTTCCTTGCCCATAGGCAATGAGAATTCTTTTCGCTTTAAATTCTTTCAGCAATTCAGGTAATCGATTTAGTTGATCTTTACCAAAAACGATTCGCGTAGGGTTGTAATATTCGAAATTCAACATGGCTATAGTGTTTACGAAAAATCCCGTCCCATCCCGATAGCTATCGGGATCTGGACGGGATTTCAAATTACTTAGATTCTATTAATAGTTACCGTTATCTTTTACGGCGTACGCTAATTTAAGCGCTTCGATGTCCTGTAATTCCTTACGGATATCAAAAATAATTCCTGTTGGAGCTGTTTCGTCTGCTTTCACACATGTAATCACCTCTTTAATTGGCTTTTTCATACGTTCAGGTTTCGCTTCGAATTTATCCAATTTCCAGCGACGTACGGCGTTCACGTTGTACAAGTCACCAGGGCTTGGTTGTGCTACGTTGTCCAAGAACAATGCGTATCCCATATTGAAACTCTCAGCTCTTGCCTTGTTTCTCGGCACTCCTAAGTACAAGAAATCAATTTCAGAACGTTGCTTGAAAGGTGTCATGTCTTCAGCAAGTACTCCAGTCGGCTGTGTCACTTCTACAGTTGGATCAGCATCTTTCGTTGTTGTCGCAACCATGAAGAAGAACAAAAGCATAAATACGATATCTGGTAACGACGATGTATTTACTCCTGGCGCTCCCTTCTTCTCTCCTTTTTTAAACTTTGACATAGTTCTATTTTTTCGGCGTTACTTCAATAATACGGTCTGGGTACAATACCTTAAGAAGCTCCATTTTGTCCAAGTACTCTTGGAAAATTTTCTTCTTAGTGATTTCATCCTCTGTTGGCTCATTACCCAATTGGGTAACAATTCTCGCGTAATCGATACCCCACAAATCCTTCGATGCTTCATCTCTTAATTCGAAGATAGCTTCGTTGATTTCAGAGTGAATTTTAGCGAAGTATTCGTATCCAGTATTGATTTGAACTTCAATTCTGACATGTGCTTGAGAAGATAACTCAGGTAATTCAGCTTTCTTGTAGAGTTTCAAAGCTCTTTTTCGCTTTTCCCACTCGCTCACCTTACTCCAGAAGTACTCGATGTAAGCAGCTTCCGCACCAGGGGTCCTTTCAACCTCTTCGGCCTCTAACGTCGTTTGCTCAATCTTTCCATTAATTTCGGCCATTCCAAAACGGTTGTAGAATGGGAAATTAAATCCTGGATGATTACGGTTTCCAGAAGCTGCAATCATCTCAGATGTACTCAAGTCTTCATTTGTTCTGAAAAACTCTAGTACGTAATCAGAGATGTCATCTGGATTCTTAATAATCTCTCCTCGAACCATCAATTGATTCTGGCTATTTGCAACAATGTCACAAATATCTCTTTCCTGAATATCTACTGGTGGTGTTTCAACATCCACTTTTTTCGGGATAGGGCGAATGTACGCCTTATCTCTATCCATTGTTGTAGTAACCAAGAAGAAAATCAATAGCAAGAACGCGATGTCTGCCATCGAACCAGCATTAATTTCGGGTATGTCTCGCTTTGCCATAATCTACTTAATTGAACGTGTGAAAAATCCTGCAATAACCGCTAAGAAAGCAACTCCAACAGCCACTAGTGCTGTCCAAAGCCCAGCTGTTGCAGCAGTAATTGTTTCTTGCTCAACTGGGTTACGCAATTGTAATGATTCGTTCGTGTCTCCTGTTCCTGCTGCCCAAAAGATTAAGTAAATAATCAATGCGGCTACTAGTCCAAGAATTGAAAGAACCGTCTTCTTTGGGTTTGAAATCAATTGAACTACGAAGAACAAAAGAATCAATCCAACTCCTAGGAAGACAATAATTCCTGTGAACGTTGATGCCAGTCCAAGTTCAGTTCCTTCGCGAAATGCTTTGATTTCCTCAGGAGTACCTGTAGCGTTTGGTCCGCCAAACAAGAACAGACATAGAATAACTCCAATGGCAACAAGTACCACTTTCAAGATATTCATATATAAAGGAAGTTTTTCAATCTTCATCCTCTTAATTTTTAAAGTTTATACTGATTCCGACGCTATCGTTAGCATCGAAAATTCGATCAGAATCTCTTATGAGTTCGTCACCTTGTGCTTCAACATCATATCAATTAAAGAGATAGATGCATCTTCCATTTCGTTTACAATTCCGTCAACTTTAGAAACGATGTAATTGTAAAAGATTTGAAGGATAATCGCTGCGATCAAACCAAATACTGTTGTCAAAAGCGATACCTTAATACCGTCGGCAACTGTTGTTGGTGATACTTGACCTTCCTCAACGATTTTGTCGAATGCGAAGATCATCCCGATTACCGTTCCCAAGAACCCAAGCATTGGAGCTAAGGCGATGAACAATGATAACCATGAAAGTCCTTTTTCTAATAATCCCATTTGAACACCTCCATAAGAAACAACTGATTTTTCAACCATGTCAATTCCTTCGTCTGCGCGGTCTAGTCCTTGGTAGTAGATAGATGCGATTGGTCCACGTGTGTTACGACAAACATCTTTCGCTGCTTCCGTTCCTCCGTTTTTCAAGGCTGTTTCTACTTCATCTAGGAATCGTTTGGTGTTGATTGTAGACAAGTTAAGGTAAACAATACGCTCAATTGAAAGTGCTAAACCAATGATCAAACAAATCAATGGAAGCGTCATCCAGAATGGATCACCTTCGATGAATTTTTGTTTCAAGGCTTGAACGAATCCAAGGTCTTTCTTTTTACCTTCTTCGCCTTCTGCTGATGTTTCTTCACCATTGTTTTCTGTTGCTGCAGTCGTTACAGGGTCAGGAGTGTCGGCAACATCACCTGCTGTAGTGTCATCCGCTGCATCCATAACGTCCTCTACTCCGTCTACAGGGTCCTGTGCAGTCGCAAAGTTTGCGAAACCAAAAGTCATTGCTGCTGCAATCACCAAAGAACTAAATACTTTTTTCATGTTCTAAAAGATTAATTTAATCGAATTCTAAGTTTTAATTTAAGCCAAAAATAATAAAATTTCCTTCACTCAATCATGTATGAATAGATAGATTACGATTGTTTTTCATCTATTTTTCCACGTGGAATAAGAAGTACTCCAAAGATTGAATCAAAGTTGGGTGAGAATGCTCTTAGAAATGTGTTCCGCACTGTGTTCGCATGTTCCTGCCATTTTCTGGTTTTGAAGGAAGCACGTCGTTTAATTTCCTAGAATTATTCTTTGTCCTGAGCGAATATAGCAGTTTGGTTTTGATCGTAAGGTTGGTATTGAGTGTTCGAAGGGGTTTATTGAGTTAAGTGTTGTATTCGGCTGACACCGTTGTTTGATTCTCCGATTATCTGATTTTCCGATGATCCGATGAAGTTGGGAGTAGGTTTGGTTTGAAAGGAAGCTTGGTAACTGAGTGGAGTCGAGGTTGGAAATTTCGGAGTTCGGCTCCCATTTCGGCTCCGCTCAATGTACAGCTCGACGTACGGCTCGATGTCCGCATCAACTCTCGCCCTCAGAGAATGCAATCTGATCAAGGCTACCTTCGAATCCAAAGCTGGAGTTGTCCTTCGAAGTACATGTTTGTGAGGTCGAAATCGGTGGAAATGTCGAAATCTGGAGAGCAATACTTGACGAGCTTTGTTCCTTTTGGGGCATGTTTCAACTGCTCCGCGACGAATTCTTGATAGTTGTAAAATGCTGCTTCATCGAACTGAATGCGGTCGTCGATTCCTCCTGAAAGTGCCATGTGTTCGCAAAACGGATTGTAGAAATAGAAGGAAGTGTATTCACTGAAATCGATGTTGACGATATCGGAATGAATGAAATCAACATTACTTAGTTTGAGTTCTTTTTTGAGTTCAATGGCTTGCTCAACGAGGTCATCTCTTGTTTCGACTCCTGTAAAATGAGCTCGGCTGTTCATTGCTCCAATGAGGCAAAACTTCCCAACTCCAGAGCCAATATCCAAAATCTTGTTGTCGCTCTCTGTCCCGAGCCAATCGGCTGCAGTTTTGATCACTTCCACTGGAGTCCAGTGAATGTATGAATGCCCTTGAACTGACTTTTTTAAAGCGTTTTCAAATGCATTGTCATCACGATTTATCTTCGATTTTTCTTCTTTATTCACTCCTGAAATTCTTGAAGAAAGGTACGATTAATTTGTTCTTCTCCACAAACAGAACCAAGCGTACTATGTTCAAATAGGTCATTTTTTCAATTAAGACCTTCTAGAACGCCTCTGCAATTTTTTGGACGGACAAAAAAAGGCGCCCAATTATTCAAACTGGGCGCCTTTAAACTAAACTATGCTTATTAGCATTTAACGGGCTTCTTTAATGTCTTTTTACGTTGCCCATGATTGAATCACGGCATTGTATATTGGTATTCCTATCATGACGTTAATCGGGAAGGTGATTCCGAGCGCCATGGGGAGATATAAACTGGGGTTTGCGTCAGGAACTGCTTGCTTCATAGCCGCTGGTACCGCAATGTATGAAGCACTCGCTCCAAGAATTGCGAACAGGAGTTGATTTCCATTGGAGTCAGTAATTTGCATTGCAATCAGTAATGCAACAAAACCTCCGAAGAATGGCATAATGGAAGAGAACAAGAATGGGTAAATCCCTTTTTTGATAATTATCGAGAGTTGTTTTCCACTTGTGATACCCATGTCCAGCAAGAATACAGCCAAGAACCCTTTGAAAATATCAGTGGTAAATGGTCGAATTCCTTCTGCTTGCTCCGCAGATGCTGAATAGCCAATGATCAAACTGCCGATGATTAGCAACACGCTACCGTTTGTGAAGGAGTGCAGGATAATTTTCGATACGCCTGATGACTTTTTTCCTTTCGACGATCTAAAATAATTAATGAGAAGGATCCCAACGATGATTGCTGGAGCTTCCATTAATGCCATCACTGCAATCATGTGACCGCTGTAGCTGATCGATTCAAAATCTAAGAAAGAAGTTGCTGTGACAAAGGTTACCGCGCTGACTGAACCATACGAGGCAGCAATTGCTCCAGAATTCGCCAAGCTGAATTTCCTTTTGAGGATGAAAAAGGCAATAATTGGAATAAGTGTGGCTAAAAACAGACCGAGTAACATACTCATAAATACTTCCGACGTCAGACCGCTGTGCGAAAGTTCCTGCCCTCCCTTGAAGCCAATGGAGAGTAAAAGGTATATTGAAATGAACTTAGAACTGCTGTCAGGAATTTTGAGATCACTCTTTACCTGAACCGCGAGTATACCTAGTAAGAAAAAAAGGAGAGCAGGATTTGTTAAATTCTCAAGGAGAGCTTGAAATTCCATTCCTAGTCTGAAATTTTAATCGTTAGGGAGCGAGAATATGTTACTGTTTTTCCTAATCTTTCTGCTTCAAGAGTAAGACTGTGAAGTGTTGTACTTGGACATTCGCTCAGAACAACTTCGCGCGAAGACTGCCATTGATCTTCGTTCAATTCTAGTCCGTTTGAAGCGAAAAACTCGTTTACGAACTTTTTCGTTTTTCCTGCTCCCGGAGTTACTTTTTGCATTGAATTCGAAGTGGAATGTTCGCATTTCTTTTCCACTTTGATCATTACTGCTTCTTTTACGAGTTCTTCTGGATTTTCGATGTACGTCACGTCAATTAATTTAAAGTTTCGACAAAGGTGAATGATTTTATTCATTAGTTTTTATTTAAATAAATCATGATTATCATTAACTTTAGCTTATGAACTACACGCTTCACTAATTGCGCATCTTCCTAAAGGTTGTTGAATTTGAAAGTATCACAAGGGCTTCAGAACACTTGTATCTAACACAACCAGCTGTTTCCATTCAGTTGAAAAAACTGCAGGAGCAATTTGAAATCCCCCTCACTGAGGTGATCGGACGTAAGCTGTTCATTACTGATTTTGGACGGGAAATTGCGTTAAGAAGTCAGCGTATTTTGGATGAAACGGAGGGAATTCGATACGTCGTCGATCAATATAAAGGCAAACTATCTGGAAAAATTAAGATCTCAGTGGTTTCCACAGGAAAGTATATCATTCCTTATTTCTTAAAGCCATTTATGGACAAGTATCCTGGTGTGGAAATCTCGATTAATGTATCGAACAGAAATCGTGTAATTCAAGGACTGCACGATAACGACAGTGACTTCTCCTTGGTCTCCATTATGCCCGAAGGGATCAACATTCAGAACATCCAATTAATGGACAACAATCTATTTTTGGTGGGAAGTAGCCAAAGTACGTCGAAAACCAAACACGCAAAAGATTTGGAAAAGGTGACACTCCTCTATCGTGAGGATGGCTCGGCTGCGCGTAAAAAGATGGAAGATTACCTGCTTCAAAACGATGTCAACGTTTCAAAATCGATGGAACTTGTATCCAATGAAGCGGTTAAACAAGCTGTTAACGCTGAACTAGGATATTCCATCATGCCGCTCATTGGACTTCGATCCTCCTTGATCAACAAGAGTATCAAAATTGTTCCAATGAAAGGACTGCCAATTGTGACTCATTGGAATTTGATTTACAGTCGAGATAAGAAATTGAATCCAGCGCAAGAAACACTGGTTGAGTTTATCAAAGAAACAAAAGAGAGTACTGTTCAGCAATATTTTGATTGGTGTCAGCCTTATCTCGATTCGTGAATCTTGATTGTTTTAATGCAAATTGATTTCGGCACCTATCTCCCTTTCTCTGATTCCAATCGCATTTAGGATTACAAATCCGCATATTCGGTATAACAAGATATTTACTTTACGCAAAAAATTAAGGTTGATACTGTTATCGGATCGCACGCCCCATTGATTCAAAATGAGATGTACAACCTTATAGCAGCTTTTCGTATTTTCGCTTGGTGCCAAAGAATGTCTTAATATTCCTTCTCCTCTTCACTCCTATCTTTGTTTTCAGTCAGAGGCAGCTTAAAGCTAGTGTTCATCTGAAGCCAAGCCAAGAACTTAAGTATGCTACTATCACGGCATTGGCAGAAGATGAATTAGGCCAAATCTGGATGGGAACCCAAGCCGGTTTGTGTTATTGGGATGGTATTAAAACACGAACAATTCCATCCGGTCCATCCTCCGTAGTGAATATTGGAGTTAAAGATTCTTGCATCTACTCTGTTCAGTTAAATCAGCTTATTGAAATTAATTCTTGGACAAATAAGGTACGTTCTTACAATTTCAGTTATTCCGATTACCGAAAAAGTAATCTTCTCAAGGATGGAATTCTGACCGTATCAAGCAATTTATTAGACACCATCTTTCTTGATTATCAACTTAGGAAAGTACCACACGTAAATCAAAGACTAAGTACTCAAGATAAGTGTAAATTAGGAAACTATCAAATTCACATTGATAAAAAGTCAAAGCTCAGCTACTACACCCTAAAAGCTGACACAAATGTTATCTCCAGTGCCTATACCAGTTCCATAAGTCAGTACGATGATCGAACTGTATTTCTTACCTCAAATGAAGGACTCATTGAATTGAGTCTGGACGAAAACAATCAGATTCAAAAGCAAATTCATCTTAGCTCTTTTCGGGCTGAGTGTTCCCTAATTGATCGCAATAAAAATTTATGGGTTGGTACCGCAGAAAACGGACTCTACATGTTTCATCGAAACATGATCCAGAACAAATATTATCCCCAGTATTTATTCGATGGAGCATACAATTCGTGTTGGGCATTCGCTGAATTGAAAGGTGAATTATACAATTGTACCTCCAATGGACTTGTTGCGTTCGAAAGAAATACTGAGACTCCGACGGAACTCGAAAATTTGACAGATGGTCTTTTCTGCTTTGCAGCTCTAGAATCCGCTGGAAGCGTTTTTTTAGGCACAGCGCGTGAAGGGCTTTTCCGCATCGAAGATGGTCAAATGAAACGAATCTACTTCAACGCTGAAAACCCTTTGGATAACTCAGTTATTCAGATTATTCAGGATGAGAGCTCCCTTCTTTTTTGTACCAAGGCTGCTGTTCATCGGTTAGATTCAAATGGAAAAATTGAAAGCGTACTGCACTTTCCTGAGGATCAGAATGCATACTACATCATGTCGTTGCATCGACAGGAAGACCAATTCTTAGCAGCAAATACAAATGGTTTCAGTATATATGATACATCCTTTCGAACCATTCAGAATTATCAACCTAAAAATGCCCGTGTTTTTACTGATATGGAAGTTCATGATGGTCAATTGTGGTTAACTACTATGGACGGAGGAATTTTTATGCTCAATGAAGATCGCTTGATTTCCATTCCTTCTCCAGAGCATCAACTATTGACGACGACAGAATTTAAAGGTTCACTTTGGTTTACGGGAATCTCGAACGCTCTGAAATATACTAAAGGTGAGTTCATTAGTTACTCGTTGCAAAATGGGTTTCCTATCGCTGAATATGCACAGGGAGGACTATTTAAGCAAAGTGACTCCGTTTTATATTTTTCCGGTGTACAAGGCATATTCGCCTATTCCGAAGGGAATAAAGACTTCCCTTCTCAACTCCCCAAGTGGAACATTCAATTGAATGGTCGCTTTCTTCCAAATCTCTCTAAAATTCCTCTAAGATATGACCAATCTACAGTGAACTTCGTGCCTCGAGCGATTATTACGTCCGACGCTAATTTGTTCGAATTAAGTTATCATACTGGAAAAGAATGGCGATTAATTGAAAACGGTACTCCACTTATTCTTGATGTTGAATACGGAATAACCCAAGTCAAATTTCAAATAAGAAACAAACTCACGAAAGATGTGCGAATTTCATCTTACCAACTTCATCGGGAAAAAGCCAATTGGATGAAAGGATGGTTCAAGATACTATTGATCTTTTTGGTTTGTATCCTCTTAGTTAGTCTCTATTTTCTGAGAAAGTACTATCGTACGAAGAAACAACTCAAAGCGGAAGAACAATCTCGAAGAGTCATTCAAGAACGGTTGCGCATATCCCGAGAGCTACATGATAACATAGGCGCTCGACTTTCTCACATCATTTCTTCGCTGGACATTCAACTTTTTAAAGCGAAGGAATCAACAGAAATTGGAAGCATTAACTCTTTTGCCAAGGAAACAATGAATCAACTCCGCGAAACCATTTGGGCAATTGGTGACAAAACCATTTTCCTATCTGAGTTAAAACAGCGCATTGAACACTACTGTATACAAACTAACGAACTATCCGTTATTGCTATAACCTACGTAGATCGGGGATCCATTGATTTCGAATTGAACGCGACCGAAACAATTAACCTATTCCGAATTGTTCAAGAAGCGATAAATAATGCATTAAAATATAGTGGCGCAAAAACAATTGAAATATCGGTCAATGAGCAAGAGAAGACAATCTCTTTTAGCATTTCTGATAATGGAAGAGGGTTTTCTGTTGATCAAGCCAAAAAACAGGGAAGCGGTCTACGAGGGATGATCAAACGTTCAGAAGAAATAAACGCATCTCTCAAGATTGACTCTAGAACGGGGAATGGAACTCGAATTAACTTGCGTATTAATAAAAGATAGGACATTTGCACTATTGAAAGGAACAATGATAAAAGAGAAGTTTGAAGATGATTAAAATTGCGTTAGCCGAGGACAACAGTTTTTTAAGTAATTCATTGATCAATAAACTGGGTTTGTTTGATGAATTCAAGGTGAAATATCATGCTGTAAATGGCCAAGAATTACTCGTAAAATTGCAAGACGATAGTAACATTGATGTTATCTTAATGGACATTCAAATGCCGGAAATGAATGGGATTCAGGCGACCAAAGCCATTGCACAAAAGTATCCTCAAATTAAGGTTATCATGCTTACTATTTTGGATGAAGACCAAACTGTATATGAAGCAATACAAGCTGGCGCAATCGGCTATCTAGTAAAAGAAAGTTCCCCGCAAGAAATTTACGATGGTATTATTCAATCCTTGAGTGGTGGTGCGGCACTTTCTCCAAACATTGCTCTTAAGGCAATGAAAATAATTCAAAATCAAGGAGAAATGTCTAAGGAAGCATCGAATTTTGATTTATCTGAGCGGGAATTACAAGTGCTTCAGCAGCTAACAAAAGGTTTGAACTACAAACAGATTGCATCCAACCTGATCATTTCTCCTAACACCGTCAGAAGACACCTTGAAAACATTTATAAAAAGCTGGGGGTAACAAACAAAGTCGAAGCAACTCAAAAAGCATATCGAAATAATCTAGTTTGATTCAACTATTTGGGGCATATGCCCTATTGAGATCGATTGACATCTTTCAAACCTTTGTTTCATATTAAAATCATTGGTATGAAACGTTTATTTATCACATCTCTATTATTACTCTCTTCGATTTCTTTTGCTCAGGAAACAATTCCATATCGGGTAAGCTATGACAACCCTGATGATCTAGCAAACAACTACATATATGGTTATTACTTCGATTATATGTCTGGAAATTCTACAAGTTCACTTGGAATATCCACGAACGCTTGGATTGCTTTCAATAAATTAAATCTCGAGGGAGACTTTAAACTTGGTTTCTTAGGAGATGCTGCAGAAGTAAAACGACTTTCGGGGCGAATCAACATTGGTGCAGGGGTAGAAATTTTCAATCGAAAAAAAGTAAAAAATGTAAAAGTGAATGTCAAAACATTTTACACGAAAGTTGATGTCGAAACTTCTGATGGTAAATATCTAGGTGAATTTGACGCTTTGGCAGTTCAACAAATAAAAGTCCCTGGAACCTACAAGCTAGAAACAACTCTTCAAGGCGGAGCTATTTATCGAAACGGTTCCGTAGCGAAAAGCTATCAAGGTACATTTAATGAATTGGGAATTTACGCTGGTATTGCTCAAGAAAGCAAAGTGAATATTATCACTGATCTTTACCACAAACAAGCCAAATCAGCTCAGTATTTAAGAATGTACGCACACTTCGTTTATTATCCTGTCATGAACTTGTCGCAACCGGATACTGAATTTGATAAAACTCGTTTTGGATTTAGAGCTGGAGGACTTGGTCACTTGCCAGGAATGAACAACTTCATCAACTACATGACGCCTAAGGTAGAAGTTGGATATAACCCATTTGGATTCTATTTCTCGGTTGGACTTGGAATGAACATCGTTTCCTTTTAGACCGATTATTTTTCTCGACTGCAATGCGAACCAATCTCTACTCCAAATGATAAATCTTACTTGTATCTTTTGACTCAAATTTACGCCTAACCCACAAGGTTTAACGTTGATCCGTTTTTATTCTATCGCAATGCTTTCCAAGGAAAGGTATAAACATTCAAAAGTCAAATAAAACCAAAGAAGCCTAGAAAACATAGTGTTCTCCAGGCTTTCAATTTCGCGCGCAGAGAGGGGGTTAGTTCCGCTATGCTCCATGCTTTCGGACTGCGTTCCAGTTCGAACGGGTTCTCATCCCGCTCCCGCAACCAAAAAAGAACCTTGTTTTGTAAGACTCCTTTTATGCGCGGAGAGAGGGGGATTACTCCTTACAGTTGTGATCCCAAAAGGTTATCCTTTGCAAGAAACGAAAGCCAACATTTTCTGCGAAAATGCACTTGACTTTTTTCTTGGCACAAACTTGAAGCAAGCTTCAGTTGTGGGCAAGAAAAAAGCCAAACACTGCGTGTTCGGCTTTCTATGCGGAGAGAGGGGGATTCGAACCCCCGTTATGTTTCCATAAACACGCTTTCCAAGCGTGCGCGTTCAGCCACTCCGCCACCTCTCCAATACCGCGTTTGGCGGGGCGCTAAATTACAAAAATATTCATCCAATAATGATGATTCCCAGAAGTATCGGAAGCCGATGTGAATGCGCCTATTCCCTTTCTTGCCAATCTTCTTATCTTTCCAAAAGATTTAACCTCTTGCTATGTCTAAAACAAGGCTTGCGATTATTGCACTTGCATTGACGAATGTCGCAATTATCGCTGTTCTCATTTATGTGAAAGTCAATGCTGAACATCATGTAGAACTTGCTTCCCAGCATTTGGAAAGTTTGGGAAATGAGGAGATCAATCACACCGTTTTTGTGAATACAACAATTCCTTTGGATACGGAAATCCAAGTTACAGAGCCGATTGAAGTGGCCATTGAATTAGGAATTAACCAAGAAGTACGCATAAAAGCGGATGTACCCGTGCGAGATATCATTCAGGTGCCTGTCAATCTGCGCGTAAAGGAAAACATTGAACTGGACACAACAATTAGCGTCATGGAGCGCATCAGCGTGAACTTGAATACAATGATTCCAGTGGATCAGAAGTTTCTCATTCCTCGCGGAAATAAAGGCAAAGGCATTACCATTCCAATTAGGGCGAGCATCCCAGTCAATCAAGATGTTGATATTGGTTTTAACGATCCAATGAGGGTTCAAAGCACAATAGGCGTTGACATACCTGTCCAGCAAACGCTTGATGTAGAATTCGAAATGATTGTTCCCATGGATCAAAACGTGCTCTTGAACTTGCCGGTTAAAACTACCGCGATGGTGTCATTTCTCAGACCGATGAAAGTCAAAGGCGAAATCCCGATTAAATTGGAAATTCCGGTTGTGATCGCTTTGAAGGACACACCGATTAAATCAACAATGGAAAATGTTGCAAGCGAGTTGCGCCAGTTGTTTCCCTTCTGATTAATACGCTACTTCTCCCCTCGTATTTCTCGAAAGTAAATCCAGAGCTTCGTCGCGCGATTCCTTGGCAAGGACCGCCATCATTTTGGTTACGGCCGCTTCAGTTGTCATATCACCACCTGAGACCACCCCAAGCTTTTTAAACATCGAACTCGTTTCGTACATTCCGTGCTTCACTTTTCCAGAGCTACATTGTGTAATGTTGAGGATGATTCCTCCATCTGAAATGAACTCAGTACAAAGTCGTTCAAATTCAGTGCTGGCTGGCGCATTACCTGCTCCAAAGGTTTCTAAAACAATCCCGTCGACCTTACTTCTATCAAAAACGCTTTTGTAAATCGATAAGTCGATTCCAGGATAAAGTTTGATCAACCCAACGCGCTCGTTGAATGTTTTCTGAACGGAGAATTCCGACACCTTGCTTCTGTACAGCATTTTGCGGTGATATTCAATGTGCACTCCAGCAGTTGCTAATTCCACCAAGTTGGGCGATTTAATTGCTTCAAAATTAGACGCGGAGTCTTTCGTACTTCGGTTTCCTCGGTACAGGTGATATTCGAAATAAATCGCTACTTCCTGAATGATTGGTTCACCTGAATCATCTTTTGACGCTGCGATTTCAATCGCTGTAATCAAGTTTTCTTTTCCGTCTGTTCGAATGGTTCCTATTGGCAATTGAGATCCTGTTAAAATCACTGGTTTCTTCAATCCTTCAAACATGAAACTCAAAGCTGAAGCGGTGTAAGCCATTGTATCCGATCCATGCAAGACGACAAAGCCATCGTACTGCTCATAATTTGATTCGATGAGCTCTCCAATTCGAATCCAATGCTCAGGATTCATATTCGACGAATCAATTGGCTTTTCGAAACTAACGGTATCCATTTCGACTTTCAGTCGGTTCAATTCCGGAACGTGCTGATCGATCAAATTAAAATCAAATGATCTCAATTCACCTGTTTGCGGGTCGTTGATCATTCCGATCGTTCCGCCAGTATAGATTATGAGTACGTTCGGGTTCATCTATGAAAATTGAAATAGTTCGTTGGCACTAGCAGTTGTCATTTCCTCAATTTTCGCAAGAGGAACGTTATACACTTCCGTCAATTTTTCGGCAATGTGCAAGATGTAACTGCTCTCGTTTCGTTTGCCGCGATATGGAACTGGAGATAGGTAGGGAGAATCCGTTTCCAAGATCAAATGTTTCAAGTCAACGTTTTCTAATACCTTATCGAGTTGGGCTTTTTTGTAGGTCAAAACACCTCCAATCCCAAGTTTGAATCCACCGTAACTCAATACGTGTTCAGCTTGTTCTTGCGTTCCCGTAAAACAGTGAAAAACTCCTGTCAAGGAGTCATCATTGATTTCATCCAAAATTTCAAAAATTGGCTCAAAAGCTTCTCGTGCATGGATAACAATAGGAAGGTTCAATTCCTTTGCCCATTCTACTTGCATGCGAAATGCTTCCGCCTGTTCTTTAACGAAGGTTTTATCCCAGTACAAATCCATTCCGATTTCTCCTACAGCAATGTAATCGCCTTCAAACAGGTTTTTTCTGATGATCTCCATTCGATCTTTCCAATCTTCCTTGATCGAACCTGGGTGCAAGCCCATCATCGAATAACAGTTGTTTGGAAATTCCTTTGATAATTCATTCATCGCATCAATTGTGTCGATGTCGATGTTGGGAAGAAGCAATTTTTCTACTCCTGCGTTAATGGCTTTTTGGACAATTTCTGATCGATCTTCATTGAATGCATCAACGAAAAGGTGAGTGTGCGTATCGACAAACATATTGGAAAAAGATTTAGAAAAGAGAAATACTGAGTCCCATTTGAACGCGGTTGAGCTGGACACTGTTTGGATCGGAAAATATGGTGTTGAAATTATAGCTTCCGAAGAGCGCCCAATTTCTAAATCCAAATCGGATGTGTGCAGAATACAGCAAGAAGTTTTGATCAGGGAATTTGTAATCTTTGATTACATCTCTGTCCAACCATTGTCCTGTTACGTATTTCGAGTACATGCTCGACTGAACGCCAATTTTCCCTCCAATGTGAAACTTGAAATGTCTCCAACTTTCCTTGTGAAATCTCAACTCTAATGGAACTGAGAAGCTATGTCCTCCCAAAATGCTTTTTCGATACGTGTCCTGTGGGAGTTTTGGCTCCAAGGTTGTAATTCCAAGGGAATCGTTCGCATCTAGATGTCGATTGTGACGCGTTACGTGATACGAATGCGATAATCCCGTTCCGATTGAAACAGTATTTCCTTTCGTCAATGGAATATCAAACATCAAATTCGTGTTGAGTCCTATTGACGCCCAATGATTCTTGAATAAATCTTCGTCTCCAATCCAATCGTTATAGGTGATATCAAAAATGAGACGATCGTACTTGCGCACTTTTTCAATGCTGGCAGGTCGCCATCCAGTGAAATACCACATAGCTCCAGGGCGAAATTTCGAAGGAATACTATCGCCTTTGCTGTCGTATTGCGCTTGCGCTGCAAAACACAAACACACACATGCGATACTAGCTATTATCAGTTGTTTCATTTCTCCATTTTTGTTCCCAATTCCACGCATCTCTCACGGCATCTTCCATGCTACGTTCTGTCGACCAATTGAGTAATTTCTTCGCTTTGGCGACATCCGCATAAATTTGCTCAACGTCACCTGTTCTCCTCTCACCAAACTTCCAATTCAATTGTTGGTTAGACACTTTCTCGAAGGTATGAATTATTTCCAAAACACTTGCCCCCTCACCTGTTCCAACATTGATTACTTCATTGAATGAACCTGTCTGTTTTGTTAACCAGTCGAGGCCTTTCACGTGGGCGTCTGCGAGATCTGAAACGTGAATAAAATCTCGGACACATGTTCCATCCACTGTATTGTAATCATTTCCGTAAACAGTAAGTTCATCGAGAATTCCCAATGCCGTTTGCGTGACATACGGCAGTAGGTTATTTGGCTCGCCTGTTGGCAACTCTCCGATCAAACTTGAAGAGTGTGCACCAATTGGGTTGAAATAACGGAGGTTCAGCACTTTGATTTTCGAGTCACTATTGCTTAAATCTGAAAGGATGCGTTCGCACATTTGCTTCGTTGCACCATACGGTGAGCTTGCCTCGAGCACAGGTGATTCCTCCGTAACAACAGGTGAGTTTTCCGGTGATCCGTAGACCGTGCAAGAAGATGAAAACAAGAAATTATGTACTTCAAATTCCTCTGCCAAAGTTAAGCAAACCAGTAACCCCCTAAGATTATTGTTGTAGTACTTCAATGGTTCTTGAACCGATTCTCCGACCGCTTTATACGCCGCAAAATGAATGATTCCTTCAAAATTATACTTCTCAAAAACAGAAAGCATTGCTTGATGATCACAAACGTCAATTTGATGACAAATCACCGATTGCTCAACGATTTTTTCAATCCCAGTTAGAATACTTGGAACAGCATTTCGAAAGTCGTCGACGATCACTGGAGTTTTCCCATTTTGGATCAGCTCCACAACGGTGTGCGAACCAATGTATCCGGCTCCTCCTGTGACAAGAATGTATTCGTTTTGCGTCATTTCCTCCAAAGGTACTAACCTGAGTTCGATTTTAGTAACATTTTTTAAATTTGAATAATGGAAGAAGATGAAGATCAACGCAAAATAGACCTTAAGCAGCACGCGCTTAATCCCGTATCGAAGAAATACCTGCTTCGCATCATCCTGTACGTCGTTTTGCTCGTTGGTTTATGTTATGTCGTTTTTTACCTGTACAAGAGAGAGCCAAAACCCACTCCAGTGAAGAACCCAAAAGACGTCAAAGAGATTCGCGGGGTTACTTTGTCGGATTCAATTTAGCGGCCAGTTGGGCAGATTCCTCGTAATATTTATACATCTCGTCTTGTGAAAAGAAGGGCTCGTTGTCATCGCGATAGTAGCGATTTGATTGAAACTCATCAATAATTCTCGATTTCACATTTCCTTTCCACTGAATTTCGAAGATGTTTTCCAGTCGTTCTTGAATTTTTGGGTCAAAAATGGGGCATCCCACTTCAATTCGGCCATCGAGATTTCTTTCCATCCAATCGGCGCTTGACAAGTAATACTTTGGTGATCCACCATTGTGGAATATGAGGTAGCGCGAATGCTCCAAATAGCGTCCAACGATGCTTTGGACCCGAATGTTTTCGCTCAAGCCTTCTTTTTCTGGAATCAAACAGCAAATTCCGCGAACAATCATATCGATTTTCACTCCTGCGGCACTTGCTCTGTACAACAGTTTGATCATATCCGAATCCACCAAATTGTTGAATTTTATTCTGATGGATGCTTCCCTTCCTTTTTGTGCATTTTGAATTTCATTCTCAATCAATTCACCAAATTCCTGACGTGTTGTGAAGGGAGAAACGAGTAGTGTTTCAAAGCGCGAGTTATTAGTGAAACCGTCTAAAATATTAAAGATACGGTTGACCTCTTCGCCAATTTTAGGGTTAATCGTTAACAAGCCGAGATCTTCATAGATGTTTGCGGTTTTCTCATGGAAATTTCCCGTTCCCACGTACGAAACTAAAGTATCTCCTTTGCTGCCCGCTCTATGAATTTGAATCATTTTCGAGTGCACTTTGAGCGTTTCCATCCCAAAGGATACCTTCGCTCCAGCTTCTCTCAATCTATTTGCCCAATACAGGTTGTTTTCCTCGTCGAAACGCGCTTGAAGCTCTACGACCACGAATACTTGCTTTCCATTAAGGACTGCATTAATCAAAGCATTCATTACTTGCGATTTCTTCGCTACACGATACACATTGATTTTTATCGACTTCACCTTAGGATCAATCGCAGATTCTCGAAGAAGATCTACTACGTGATCAAATCGCTGATACGGATAGTGCAACAAGACATCACCCTTCGCAACTTCCTTGAGCAAGCTTCGTTTGTTCACCATACGCGGATGCCAAATTGGTGGTCTTTTCTCGAATACAAAGTCCTGTCTTGAAAAATCGGGAAAGGACATGAAATCCTTAAAGTTGTGGTATTTCCCTCCTGGGATCGTGTTGATTCCTTTTTTCAAATTCAAATTCTTCAACATGAACTTGAGGAGTTCCTCCGACATTTTTTCGTCGTAAACGAATCGAACCGGTTCGCCCAATTTTCGCTTTTTGATGCTCTGCCGTATTTTCTCCATGAACGAAACAGAAATATCGTCATCGATATCTAACTCAGCATCTCTGGAAAACTTGAACGTATACGCCTTGATGTGATCAAAAACGAATATAGAAAAAATGGTTTTCAGGTTCAATCGAATGATATCATCCAATAAAATGATCTTCTGCGTACTGCCATCCTGCATTCGATAAAAGCGTGGGAATTCCTTTGGAATTTGAATGAGCGCCATTCTTCGCTTCGTTTTATCCTCCATATACATCTCCACGGCAAGATAAATCCCTGAATCCTTCAAGTGCGGGAAGGGGTTCTTCTTCGTTAAGATGATTGGGACAATCGCATGCTGCAATTCCTGCTTGAAATATGTTTTCAACTCCAATTCCTGCTCAGGAGTTAACTCTTTGTGCGTAACATGATAGATGTTCTCCTGCTCGAGTTCGAGTAAGATCTTCTTGTATGCGATTTGAAATTTGATCTGTTGACGCATTACAACATTCCTGATTTCATCCATCAAATCAGCAGGAGTTCCTTTGAATCCAGTTACTTTTTTCTTTTTGATGGCAATCAATCGTCGAACGTAGGCTACACGAACGCGGTAAAACTCGTCCATGTTATTCGAGTAAATCCCTAAAAATCGCATTCGTTCGATAATGGGAACCGTATCATCCAGCGCTTCTTGCAATACACGCTCATTGAATGAAAGCCAACTAATTTCCCGATTGATTAATTCCATGCTGTAAAGTTAATAAGCTGAATCCGATTTTTGGGTAAAAAAAAAGTCGCTTAGTCCGATAGCTATCGGGACCAAGCGACTTCAATATTTAACTGAATGAATTAAACTTTCATTCCTTTCACGACGCGGTCTTTACGCTTCGTTTTTTGCAATTTCTTTCTGAGTACCTGAATGTATGCAGTTCCACTTGAAGTTGTAGCGTAGTACGTGCTGTTCGCATATTCTATTTCTCCACCTTCTTTTTTCGTCCAATCTGCAAGCAAGTAATATTTCCCTGAAGATTGTCCAGCACGCATTCCGAATGAAATCGTGTGACCAACTCCTGGCTCGAAACGCACAACTATTTGCTCGTCATCATCTCCTGAAAAGCTTTCGAAAACACATTTTGTTCCGATTGGAATGATAATTCGATCTTGTTCCTTACTTGAGTTTTGAATCAATGTTCCGTCTGATGTTGTTCCTTGGTTCCCTGATTCTTTGCTTCTTTCAAGAATAATCGTTGCAGATGTCAAGAACTGAACTTTTGCCATAGATTGCTCGTTGTCGAGTCCAAACTCGTTACGAATCTTATCCGTTAAAGGCACTGGTGTTCCACAACTTGCAAGGAATAAACCTACGAAGAGAAATAATACGTACTTCATGTTTTTAATTTTTGTCAAATATACTGAAAACTGTTCCTCAATAATAATGCCTAAAAAGAAGTTTTCGTGATTTCTTCAGAAAACATGCTAAATATTGACCTTTTTCATGCTTTACGCACCTACTCGCGCATTTTTGATTGATCCTCAGCCATCTTTTAACAAATGGGAATCCTTATTTTTGGATCAAATTCTAGCAAGTATGAAAACTGTTGTCGAAAAAATGACCTTCAATCCCTTTCAAGAGAACACCTTTGTTGTTCACGACGGGAGTTCATGTGTGATTATTGATCCGGGTTGTTTCAATGGCAGTGAGGAAGAGTATTTAGTGAATTATATCGAAACCAATGGTTTGACGCCAGTTGCTGTGCTTTTGACACATGGACATTTGGATCATATCGCTGGACTTGATTTTGTCAATCGAAAATATGGAATTGATGTTTATTTGAACGAAACGGATTTGCCGACGTTTACTGCATCGCACATTGCTGCCAATCTCTACGGCTTACGAGGATTCATTCAGCCTGAAGTTCCAAACAAACTCATGAAAGGAAATGAGGAATTGGTATTCGGAGAGATGAAATTTAAAGTAATTGACGCTCCTGGACACTGCATTGGGCATGTAGTCTTCTACAATGAGGAAGATCGCTACGTCATTAACGGTGACGTGATTATGCAGGGAAGTCACGGACGAACGGATTTACCTGGGGGAGATGGAGCTACGCTGAGGAAAACAATATTCGAAACGATGTTTGCCCTCCCTGACGATACAGTTGTGTACTGCGGTCACGGACCGGAAACAACGATCGGAGTGGAAAAGCAAACGAACATGGCCGTGACCATGAGATCATTGGGTTAATCGCTTTCACTTATGGAAGTAAGGTCTACACTCAAGTCATGAATTTCCCTAACTTTAGCCAATGCGCATAGCTGTCAATACACGATTTTTGCTTCCAACGAAGATGGAGGGTTTTGGCTGGTATACCTTTGAAATTGTGAAGCGTTTGGTTGAAAACAACCCCAAACACGAATTCATTTTCTTCTTTGATCGCGCGTATGATGAGAAGTTTATTTTTGGACCAAACGTAACCCCGGTGGTGTTGAATCCTCCGGCGCGACATCCTATTTTGTTCCGAATTTGGTTCAATTATTCTGTGAAGCGGGCACTC
This sequence comes from Crocinitomicaceae bacterium, assembly GCA_029252405.1. Taxonomy (GTDB): domain Bacteria; phylum Bacteroidota; class Bacteroidia; order Flavobacteriales_D; family Crocinitomicaceae; genus UBA4466. The sequence goes on along the minus strand of JAQXBM010000022.1, from coordinate 146,310 downwards.
AAGCAATACGAGGCCGATCTCTTTTTCTCTCCCGATGGATTTCTATCACTGACTTCACATATCCCTCAGGTTGGAGTCATTCACGACATCAATTTTGAACATCATCCAGAAGATATTCCCTCAGGAGCTCGCAAGTATTTAAGAAAGTACTTTCCGCGATTTGCACAGAAGGCAAGTCACATTCTTACTGTTTCAGAATATTCAAAACAGGATATCTGTTCAACTTACGGTATTGATCCAGCAAAGGTGACCGTCTCCTGGAATGGTGCTTCGACAAGTTTTAACCCGCTTCCATCGGATCAAAAAATGGTGGTTCGTGGGAAGTACGCAAATGGAAAGAAGTACTTGCTCTTTGTTGGAGCCTTGCATCCACGAAAAAACGTAAAACGCTTAATCGCAGCATTTCAAAACGTGCGGGAATCAGATCCCGATTTTGAGTACGAATTGGTGATTGTCGGTGAAGCACTGTGGAAACGATCGGGTTATGATCTATCCTTTGATGAGCAAACGAAATCACACATTCACTTTACGGGACATTTAACGTTAGAGGAACTGGCTCAAGTGATGGCTTCTGCGAGCGTATTCACCTTCGTTCCCTATTTCGAAGGGTTCGGAATTCCTTTGGTTGAAGCCATGCGTTGTGGCACGCCAATCTTAACTGGAAACTTGACCTCTTTACCTGAAGTTGCAGGTGATGCTGCTTTGTACTGCGATCCGCTCAATGTGGATGATATCACAGAGAAACTGACGGAGATCTGTTCCAACGAAACGCTCAGAAATGAACTCTCGCAAATAGGATTGAAGCGAAGCAAATTGTTCTCATGGGATCAATCAGCAGAAAAAGTCTGGGAAGTGCTAGTTCAACAATTCAAAAAGTGAAACTAGATTAAGCTCCATAGTACGGTGAAATCATCATATAGACCACCACTCCGCTTACAGCAACAAAAAGCCAAATTGGGAATGAGAATCGCGTCCATTTTTTGTGACGGTTGAAATCACCCGCCCATGCCCAAAGATAGGAGAGCAATACAAGCGGAATAACGGCTACACTTAAGAAGATGTGCGCAATGAGCAAAGGATAATAAATCATTCCAAACTCACCTCCGTAAGGAGTTGGCAACGATGTGATGTGATACGCAATGTAGCACAGCAGAAAAACCAGAGAAAGGACAAGACTCGTTTGCATTAACAATGCATGAAGCCGCATGTTCTTTTGCTTTATTGCGACCAGCGCGAATATGAGCAATACGGCAGTGGCTCCATTCAGCGTTGCGTAAATTGGTGGAAGAAACGAAAAGTCGAGCCCTTCAATTGGTGGTATCGAAAATAACACCGCAACGACAATGGGTACAACAATAGAAACTGCATAAATTAGCTTCTTCGCTTTCGCTACTCTATTTGGATCCTTCAACTCCGTACTCATGCTTCAATAATTTTCTAAGGTCTTTTTCTAATCGATCTACATCTTTCGTATCTGTTCCGATGTAAACCCCGCGCACAACTCCTTCTTTATCGACCAAGGTGAATGCTGGAGAGTGTGCATATCCGCCTTCAGCATTTTCGTCTGAGGCTACGTGAACAAGAAATGAATTCACACCCAACTCGTGCGTTGCTTCTTCATCTCCAGTAAGAAACTGCCAGTTGTTGGCCTCGATTCCGTGGTGTTTGATGTAGCGACGTAAAATTGTCGGTTGATCGTAGCGTGGGTTAATCGAAAACGAAATGAATTGAAGATCATCTTCCAAATCTTTGGTCATGGCATGCAGACGTTTCATCTGTGTCGTCATGGTTGGGCAAATCGTTGGGCAAGTACTGAAGAAGAAATCGGCAACCCAAACTTTCCCTTTCATCGATTTCGACGTAACGACTGTTGAATCTTGATTGACATATGAAAAATCAGGAATTGTTGGATAAACTGTATCTGCTACTTCAATTCCATCAACTGTTTTATAAATAACGTCGTATTGTCCTAACTGCGGAAGTACACGGACTTTCTCTTCTTCTCCACATGATGCAATGACCACTATTGTCACAAGCATCAACCAAACATTTCCAAAACGTTTCATTTTCCTCTGCTCTTTTCCTTTTTCGCTTTGTCGTAGACTTTCTGTAAAAGCGCCACGTGTTCCTTCATTCGGCGAACCATTCCTTCAGAATCACCAGGAAGAACCATTCGTAAATGATTTTCCTTATCTGCAAGGAGCATTAGTTCTTGGTAGCCTTCGCCACCAAATTTATCTTCACCTGTTTGTAGCAATGTTTCACCATTACTTTCCATGTCGTAAATTAGCTTTGACTCACCTGAAGCTACGTACCATACATCTGGGTCGTACCCTTCAACGCGATCTTTTAGCATGTCTGATACCTGCTTAACGTCGGACACTGGATTTCCTTTTCCATCAGTAACAAATGAAATAATTCGAACTGAACCCAGCTTCTTTTTGCTCTTTCGAACTGGCTGATAAATGTGTTGATTGACATGCCAGAATGAGATTCCGCAGCTATCAGGACACTTCGGTTGCATTACATTGATTAGAACAACATTGTTCTCGAAATCTTTTGACGAGTACTTCTTTCCGCGAGCGTCCGTGAACGAATAGTCCACAAGCTGTCCGTAATCATCAGGCACTTTGAATTTGTGCTCGCAGCTTCGCGCTCCGACTAGCGCGATAATAACCAAAAAAAGAGCCGGTCCAAACAAAATCGATAGTGCGAGTATCGATTTCGTTCGTCCGGCAGGTTTCTTACTAGCCATTTAGTATAGCGTTATGCTCTGTAGAGGGTCCAGATGTTCCCGAGGGCTGTTCCTTCGTAGAGAGCAATAAATATTAGATAGCAAATGAATATGAAGTAAGGCACGAGAATCACATATCTCATTGCTTTACGCTCATCTCCAAGGTGCATAAATACCAAAACAATGTAACCCGCTTTCAACAGTGTCAATCCAATGAAAAGCCATTTAACGACTTGCCAGTAATCTGAACTTTGCTTAATTGTTGCTCCAACTGCTACCTCAAAAATTGTGATTGCTGTTAGAATGGCTGTTACTTGCCAAATTTTCTTGCGAATTTTCTTTCCTTGCTCCTCACTGTGATGAGCATCTAATGAATATTCTATAACGTCGTCTCTTAACATAATTGAGTCAATTTTCTATTAAACAAGGTAGAAGAAGGTAAATACGAATACCCAAACAAGATCGACAAAGTGCCAGTACAATCCAGTTTTTTCAACCATTTCGTAGTGTCCACGTTTGTGATACACCCCTCTGATTACTCCTAAACAAATAATGATGTTGATGATAACTCCTGAGAATACGTGGAATCCGTGGAATCCAGTAATGAAGAAGAAGAACTGTCCATATTGCTGAGGACCGTACTCATTCTGCTCAAGGTTTGCACCAAAGATTACATTTCCTTTGACACCAGCGTTTACCGTTTTGTTGTACAACTCAGCAGCTAGGTCGTGATCTTTAATGTGATCTCCAATTTTGCGTTCACCTCCATCCGTTTTGATCATGAGCTCCATGTGCTCGTTATCTTTCTTAGAAATGTTGGCTTTCGATCCGTCGTGAAGTGTAATCACATTGTTTTCAACGTGACCTTCGGCGATTGCGTGACGGTATTCGTGATCCAAATCCATGTCATCCGACGTGATTTGATCTCCAACTTTGTGGTGACGTCCAGCTTCGAAAATTGTGAAGTTTTCCACTTCTCCGAAATGTCCTTTGACGATTGCCATCGAACCATCTTCCAATTCAATCTTTCCAAATTCAGAACCGTGAATGAAGTGAGACCACTCCCATGCTTGCGAACCAACGAAGAAGAATCCTCCGATAATTGTTGCAATCATCCATTTCACAACTCCTTTTTTGTCCATTCGGTGACCTGCCTCAACCGCCAATACCATCGTTACCGATGATACGATCAAGATAAATGTCATCAATGCAACATAAATCAACGGGTATCCGTGCCCTAAAAACGGTAATGAGTTGAAGGTTTCCTCACCAATCGGCCAAGCATCTTGACAACTGTGACGTGTAAAACCATACGCAATTAGTAAGCCTCCAAACGTCAGTGCATCTGACACAAGGAAGAACCACATCATTAATTTACCGTAGCTCGTGCTAAACGGAGACATCTGTCCGCCCCATAAGGTTTTGGAATCTATCTGTTTCGAAGCATGTCCTGCCATCCTGAAAAATTTTTATGCAAGTTTAATGAATAAAAAGCAAAAATAGTAGCAAAAGCACCCACAATAGACCTAAAAAATGCCAGAATATTCCTGTCATCTTAAGTCGAATGGTATCGTTCGCGTTAATTTTACCTGAAAATGAGAAGATTACAGCCCTCAAAAGGAATAATACTGTAATGATCACGTGAATTAAATGCGCCAATGTTATGATGTATAAAAAGGAAGACGCGGTATCGTAAGATTCCATTGCTTTCACTTGAAGGTATGGATCCAGTTTTGCTCCTTGATACATCAACTCTCGGTTTTCGTATGTCAATTCTTTGCCTTTGTAGAAGACATGGAAATCTTTCCCCATCTCTCCTCGAACATAGAAATCACCTCTTCCATCGCAGATATTCACCGCTAAGAAACTGAGGCGTTCTGAATCCAAATATTCAAGTGGCTCGTCCTTATGAGTAACGAGTTGTCCATCTTTTAAAGTCAGCTCACGGTTATTGAATAAAATCTTGTATTTCCCGTATTCCTTGATGTTGAAGGTCATTTTATCGGAAGGTTTCTCGAATTGTGCCATGAAGGACTGTAAATCTTTCATTTCCGCATCATTCATTTTCTTTCCGCTGAGGAAGAAGTCATTTCCGTTTACTTCAACGTATTTTCCGTCTTTTTCAATTTCGAAGTAATCACCGTAGCGACCATCGGTTACCACAATTCTGTTGAAACTGAAGTGAACACCATTGTCGACTAATTGTCCGTACCCTTTGAATTGAAAATACACGAACGCTAGTCCCAAAACGAAGGTGATCCCCATCATGGATTTAAGTCCGCTGGTGTTTCCAGATCGAGCAAAGCGCAAACCTAGGATGAGCGTTACACTACTAATTAAAATAAGTGTTGTACTGATCCAAAATGGATTTGGAAATGGCACTTTCAACCAAAATGAATCACCCATACTTACGACGTAAGCGGAGATGAGTCCGGCAAAAAACATCAAGACGCTAAAAATTCCAACGTAGACAAGGTTCATTTTGGCCTTACCCATTTGCTCTTTGTTTCCGTCTTCGCTAAAATCTGATTTAATTTCTTTAAAACTTTTTTCTTTCATAACATTTGATTTATGGAATGAATCCCTCGACTTTGTCAAACACGTAGATGAATTGAATTACGGGGAGATATAAAAATGATGCAAACATGACTCTCCGTGCGTCTTTGTCATCGCACGTGAGGAATAATTTATACGAATACCAGAAAAATGCCGCACCAAGGATGGTAGCAAGAATCATGGATGTCCAACCTGTCCAACCGAGTATCCACGGCATTAAACTGAATGGGATGAGTAGCAATGAATAAACGGCTATTTGAAAGGCCGAGTTTTTTGATTTTCCTTGTTTAGAAGGAAGAAGTGAGAATCCACCAGCGTTGTAGTCGTCGTAAGCCACCCAAGCAATTGCCCAAAAGTGTGGGAACTGCCAAATGAACTGAACAAAAAATAGTATTCCTGGTACGATTCCAAATTCCTCTTTGAAGGCAATTGCACCCAACATTGGTGGAATCGCTCCTGGAAATGCCCCAACGAATACCGCCCAAGGCGATTTACGCTTCATCGGTGTGTAGATGAACACGTAAGAGATGAATGCTCCCAGTCCGAGTAATGCAGATGACAAGTTGAGCATCGCGAGCATCGCGGAACCAGCAATTAAACAAACAATCACGATTGTATAGGCTTCATTCACCGACATGTGACCTTGTGGAAGTGGTCGTTTCGATGTTCGGTTCATTTTTTTATCGAGCTCGCGCTCCCAAATCTGATTTGAACCATTTGACGCTGCTGTAACGAGTGTTCCACCAACAACCAACAAGAGTATTTCTTTCAAGTCTGAACCACCCATGAAGAGGTAACCAGAAAGTGCAGAAACCACAACTAAGGCGGACAAGCGGAACTTCGTAAAAACCATGTATGATTTTACCTTACTCGGAGCTTTTGCGCTTATATCCTGTGTCTTGTCCATGAAGGTGTTTTGCGCCACAAAAGTAGTCATAATTTGGACGAGGAGCGTTGGATTTATTGATTAATTGAGAGGGTGGTGATAGGGAGTTCGGGCTTCGAGAGCCTCAGCCCTCAATCAACTCTCCGAAATGCCAACATTTTACAAACGATTTGCGGACTGAGGCTCTCGAAGTCCATCTTCCAAGAACAAAAAAAGCTCCGACGATAAATGTCGGAGCTCTCAGTATGATTTAAAAATTCGTTCTCTTAAAGGATCAACATTGCGTCTCCGTATGAGTAGAATTTGTATTTCTCTTTGATTGCTTGTTGGTAAGCATCCATCATGCGCTCGTGACCTCCGAAAGCGGAAATCATCATCAACAATGTTGATAATGGCGTGTGGAAGTTTGTGATCAATGCATCCGCAATACTGAATTCGTATGGTGGGAAGATGAATTTGTTCGTCCAACCTTCGTATGGCTTCAATAAACCGTCTGTAGAAACAGATGTTTCAATCGCACGCATCGAAGTCGTTCCAACAGCAAATACTTTCTTGCGGTTTTTCTTCGCCTTGTTTACTGTGTCAGCGCATCCCTGCGTAATGATCATTTGCTCAGAATCCATTTTGTGTTTCGTAAGGTCTTCAACTTCCACCGGACGGAAAGTTCCCAATCCAATGTGCAATGTTACCTCGGCGAAATCAACTCCTTTCAATTCCAAACGCTTCATCAATTGACGTGAGAAGTGTAATCCTGCGGTTGGTGCAGCCACGGCTCCTTCTTCTTTTGCGTAAATTGTTTGGTAACGATCAGAATCCGTTTTCTCTACATCACGCTTGATGTATTTTGGAAGTGGTGTTTGACCTAATTCCGTTATTTTCTGCTTGAACTCCTCGTAAGGTCCATCAAACAAGAAGCGCAAAGTACGTCCACGTGAAGTTGTATTGTCGATTACCTCCGCAACCAATGATTCGTCTTCACCGAAGTACAATTTATTTCCAATTCTGATTTTTCGTGCTGGATCAACCAAAACATCCCAAAGCAAGCTTTCGCGGTTCAATTCTCTCAAAAGAAACACCTCGATCTTCGCTCCAGTTTTTTCTTTATTACCAAACATTCGAGCAGGAAACACCTTCGTGTTGTTCATGATCATCACATCTTCTTCGTCAACGTAATCGATCAAATCCTTGAAGAGTTTATGTTCAATTTTCCCTGTTTCACGGTGAATAACCATTAAACGGGCCTCATCACGGTTATCGCTCGGATATTCTGCAACTAACTCCTCAGGTAATTCGAAGTTAAATTGAGATAATTTCATTTTGTTCATACGCCGATTGCTTTGGTTTTTATTCCTTGAGATTCTTGCGTTTAAAATCAAGGGTGGCAAAGATAAAAAAGTTTTTGTTTCGGTTTGGGTGGGTAGTTCGATTTTCCGATCGCTTTGCTCTCAGATTATCAGATTATCCGAGAACGCCGTTTTCAACTTAGATATCGGACAATCCGAAAATCAGACAATCGGACGATCGGACCGAATAAACTCAATCCACTCATCAACAGTTTTTGCCTCGTTGATATGTTGTTCGCCTGATTGTGTTCTGCGAAGTTCGATTAATGTTCCACCCGATTTGAGTCGCTCCCCAAAATCATTTGCGATGGAACGGATGTAGGTTCCTTTGCTACACGTCACTTCGAATTTCACGTTCGGCAAGTCGGAAGTATCAATTTTGAAATCTTCGATTGTGACCGAATTCGATTTCATTTTTACTTCTATTCCTGCTCTTGCAAGATCGTAAGCACGTTTACCGTCAATTTGCTTGGCTGAAAAGATGGGCGGGACTTGTTGCTGCTCTCCTAAAAACGACTTTCGGACCTGCTCAAAGTCTTCTTCCGTAATGTGATCAATTGGAAATTCTTGGTTGAATTCTGTTTCTAAATCGAAGGATGGTGTTGTTTTTCCCAGTAAGATCGTTCCCGTGTAGGTTTTTGTTCCTACCATGATGTCATTGATTTGCTTTGTGTGTTTTCCAATGCACAAAACGAGTAATCCAGTTGCCAAAGGATCGAGTGTTCCTGCATGTCCCACTTTGATTTTCTTAACGCCCAATACTTGTTTGAGGTTCCATCGAATCTTATTGACCACATCAAAGGAGGTCCAATTCAAGGGTTTATCCACCAAAATGGTGCTTCCTGCTGCAAATTCTTGAATGTGTTCTGGTGCTGAACTTGTCGGTGAACTCATATCTTAAGCGAATAATGACCAACAAATTGTGGCAGTTCCAGCAATGAAGCAATAGTAAGCGAAGTAACTCAACTTGCTTTTCTTAACGAGTTGAATCATCCATGTACAAGCGACGATTCCAACGAGAAATGCCGCTGCGAATCCTGCGGCATATACTGAACTTGAGATTTCTGATGACGCAAGTTCTTTTGAAAAGTCTGAACTCATCACGTCTTTTGCGACTTTCCCTAAAATTAATGGTACGACCATCAAAAACGAAAAGCGCGCTGCTTGCTCACGATCAATTCCTAGAATAACTGATGTTCCGATTGTTGATCCAGATCTGGAAATACCAGGGAGAATGGCGATCATTTGAGCGACCCCAATTATCATTGCATCTTTGAATCCAACAGATTTATCGGTTCGCTTCGCTCTTTCAGCAATAAATAGAATTATTCCAGTTACGATGAGCATCAATCCAACTAATAAAATCTTTCCGCTGAAGAAGCTTTCAATGAAATCATCGAAAAACACACCAACCACTGCGGCTGGAATCATGGAGATGACAATCTTCGCTGAAAACAAAAACTCATCATTAATTTTGAATTGAAATAGTCCTTTGATGATGCGTAAAACCTCTTTCCAAAATACGGCGATGGTGCTCAATGCAGTTGCGAAGTGCAGCACGACCGTCATCATCATACTTGATTCACCAGACAATTCCTGTCCTTGAATCGCTTTCATAATTTCGAGGTGTCCACTACTGCTAACGGGCAGAAACTCGGTTAATCCTTGAATGATTCCGAGTAAAATCGCATCTAAAAAACTCATGTAGGGTTATTTAAACTTCCGTTTCCGCTTCTGGCTCAGCCTTTGGCTTTTTCATAATCGCGTAAGCAATCAAAGCAAAACCGGCTAAAATTAAGAGAGGAGCAATCGTGATACGTGTATGACTGAACAAGGCATCTGCATCGAATTGATCCAATTCTTCAGCAGCACCACCAATCATTAAAATGTATCCGAGGATATTAATTCCAAGTCCAATAAACAACAATTTGTAATTCGCTTTGCTAAACGACAACGGTTGCGTCTTTCTGAATTCCGTTAAATCGACAGTTTCCTGTTCAGCTGGAGCAGCAGCTTTTTCAACAGGCTGTTGGATCATTTCGCTGTCAAGCATTTCTGCTTTCTTTCCTTTTGGACTTGATTTTTTCTTACTCATGCACCAAATTTAATACAAATCGTCCAATTTCATTCTCAAATATTTGTTAAGTGCTAACCAAGTTGAGACAAAAGAGATGACAATCCCTATAATTAGGAGTGCTCCGAGTAGGACTAAGAAGTGAAAAATGTCCATGCTTACATCAACGGAATCAACCAGATTGTTGACTGCGTAGATAACGAGCAGCACCATGGACATCCCTAAAATTGCGCTGATAAGGCCCATTCCAATGGATTGCCATAAAAACGGTCGTCGGATATATCCCGAGCGTGCACCCACCAATTGCATTGTTTTGATTGAGAAACGTTTTGAATAAAGTGCCAAGCGAATGGTATTGTTCATCATGGCAAATGCAACAATAATTAACAGTAATGCGACAGCTCCAATGAGCCAAACCAGCTGTTTAAAGCCTAAATTGACGTTTTTCACCATCGATTTGTCGTAGTTCATCTCTTCAATTCGATCTCCGTAACCCGCCATGAGTTTCGTTCGAATTGCTTCCAAACCTTCTGAATTGGCATGTTCTTCTTTCGGTTTAAAACTGATTGTCGGGGGCATTGGGTTTTCATCTCCGAAGACAGCTAATATTGCCTCAGCATCTTGTCCGGGTTCTTGGAAAGTTTCAAGCGCTCGATCCGGAGACACGAAGTACACCTCTCGAAATTCGTCCCATGTTTTCAGTTCTTGCTCGACTTGCTTGATGTCCGCTTCGTTCAAATCAGCTTCAAAAAAGAGGTCGCATACAAGGCTTTCTTTCGATTGTGTTTGAACACGATCGAGTCCTAAAACCGCCGCGATCACCAAACCGATTACGAATAGCACCAAGGAAATCCCAATCACCGTTGAGATGTAACTGGTTTTGACTCCTTTTCGACTATATTTTTCAGCGCCTTCGCCCATACGGTAAAGTTAGGGAAAGATTGTATTTGGGAGATTGGGTGCGGGTGTGAGTTATGAATGTGAAATTGTGGATTAAGAAAGATCGAACTTTGCAATCCAATTTGTGGCGACATTTTAACGCAAAATGTATTCAACTGAATACCACGAATATCTAAATTGCATCACAAAACTAGAGAAATGCCAACAGCGATATCTTTCATTATCTTTATTTTAATCATTGGATTGCTCGAATGGTATCTCTTTGCTTCCTTGCGTTCTCGCTGGAATCATTGGAGTTCTTGGCTTAAAAACACGGTTAAATACGGCTACTTTTTTCTGTTGATATTGTCGGTTTTGTCGATTACGATAATGTTCTTTTTTAGTAGCGCTCAACCGAAATGGTTATTGAATTTTTGGTTTTCCTTTATCGTTATTAATATCCTGACAAAATTAACTTTCACTGTCTTTTTAATTATTGATGACGTGTGGAGGTTAAGCATCTTCACGAGAAATAAGATCAAAGGAACGACAACGTCGGAAAATGCCATTGGACGGTCCGACTTTCTGCTTAAAACAGGGCTAGGCGTTGCCGCAATACCGTTTACATCGCTCAGCTGGGGAATGATTGCGGGACCTTATCGCTATAAAGTGTTTTCGGAAAAAATTAACATACCCAATTTACCCAAGACTTTTGATGGATTAAAAATTGTTCAAATTTCAGATGTCCATTCAGGGAGTTTTTATAGCAAAGAAGCTGTTCAAAGAGGTGTCGATCTCGTAATGGCACAAAAAGCGGACGTCATCTTTTTTACTGGTGATATCGTTAACGATAACGCGAGTGAAATGGAACCGTATATTGAGATGTTCTCGGAAATCAAAGCGCCAATGGGCGTCTATTCTATTTTAGGGAATCACGATTACGGCGATTATGCTAATTGGGATTCTGAACAGGCCAAGCTAGATAACAGAAAGGCCGTTCGAGAACTTCATGACCGAATGGGCTGGAGACTGCTCTTGAACGAACACGTTTACTTGGAAAAAGATCAAGAAAAAATAGGACTGATTGGAGTAGAGAATTGGGGAGCAGGATTTCATCAAGAGGGGGATTTAGAAAAAGCATACGAAGGTATAGACGCGCCAGTAAAACTGCTTTTGTCTCATGATCCAACCCACTTTGATGAAATAGTCAAGAAAGAATTTAAAGACATCAATATAACGTTCTCAGGTCACACACATGGCGCTCAAATGGGAATTGAAACCGCGAACTTCAAATGGAGTCCGATTTCCTTGAGGTATGCTAAATGGGCAGGACTCTATCAAGAAAACGAGCAATATCTATATATTAATCGAGGATTCGGATTCCTAGGATTCGCAGGGCGCGTCGGTATTATGCCAGAGATCACAGTAATGGAGCTACGCTCATAAGTAAAGCAGCTCAAACGACAAGCTTCTTCAAATTACAAGGCAAATTCGTTGTTAAATTACGTTTGGATACGTTTTTAGGCAGGGTCTTCCGCTAGAAGTTTGGTTTGCTCAAGGGAATCGCGCTGTACTTGTCGCTCCATGATAATTGGAAGGTATTCCTCTGTCACGGTTGTCAGTCCCGCTGGTGTAATTTCCAATCCCATGCTATCTTTTGCCATCGTTACCCACGGCCTACCTTCGCCGTAAGGATATTCACCAAAAATCACGACAGGCGAACCGTAAACAGCAATTTTACCCTCCTCTATCTTCCATTGATCTGCCCAATGATAGAGCCAGTTCGCATCATCATTGTACAAACGAACACAACCATGTGAGGCTGGAAAACCAGGTAAAGCATATTGGTGCATTCCTATCCCCTCGAAATTGTCGAGGTTGAAGTACCAATCTAAAATCCACGAAGAGTTGATTGTCGAAGTCGTGCGCTTAGATTTCCAATTAGTCGCAAAAAGCCCTACTGGAGTTGGCTTCACTTTTCTACCCAAACTAACAGGTCCCCATTTGATTCGTTCGCCATTTTCATAGACCGCAAATGCTTGCATGTAATGTGAAACAAAGAGGATTTTCTTTACTGCTGCTAGTCCTTCAACCTGTTCTGGGAATGGCGCATACATGTCAATTCCAACTCCAATCGAATCGGGAAAAACAAGTGTGTCGATGTGCTTGAGCCTCCAGCTATCTGTTCGGTTAATCACCATTAACGCCATCAGCGTATCGCCTGCAGTCAATGATTCCAACCACGCGGTTGTATCTTTGGAGGCAACGAGACTGTATTTGATCGGCGGTGGAGGTGGAATTACGGGTTCTTCCTCTACAACAACCACCTCTTTTGCCACAGGGGCAACTTTATCCATCTTCGCAGGAAAAAACTGTTGAAACACGAAAAAAGCTACAACTCCCAGTGAGAGTTGAATTCCAAAAATCTTTAACCAGTTTTCTCTTAAGTATTCCATCGGTTGGTTGGTTCCCGCGTAGCGGTTTGTAAATGTAAGTTTATCGTTACAAATAGCGCACCATTTACGACGAATTTGAAAGGAATCACCCCCCAGACTACAACATTTCCATCAAATCTTCCTTATTCAATTGTTTGAGAATACTGGTGTCTGTGTGCACCAAGTCTTGAACGAGCTCCTTCTTTCTTGATTGCAATTCCATGATTTTCTCCTCGATTGTATTGGGTGTGATTAATCGAACCGCGACCACTTTATTCTCCTGACCAATTCGATGAGCTCTATCGATTGCTTGATTTTCAACCGCAGGATTCCACCAAGGATCAATCAGAAATACGTATTCCGCTTTTGTAAGATTCAGTCCAGTTCCTCCCGCTTTTAAACTGATTAAAAACACACGAATGTTGTCATCACTTTGGAAAGCCTCTACTTGCTCCTCTCGCTTTTTGGTTTTACCTGTGAGGTAGGCGTAATCAATCTTTTCTTTTTCCAAAGCCGCTTTAACCAAATCCAACATCCCGACAAATTGTGAGAATACCAAAATCTTGTGATTGCCTTTCAAACTATTGATTTGTTCCATCAGAACAGTCAGCTTCGCAGATTCATCTCCGTAATATTCATCATCAGAAAGCAAAGCAGGTGAATTACAAATCTGGCGCAACTTCATCAAACCTTGAAGAACGTGCAAACTGTTTTTGTTGAGTGAATCCGTTTCTTGCTTCTTGAGATACAATTGGAATTCCTTTTTGTAAGCTTCGTAAACGCGCTTTTGCTCTACGCCCATCTCGCAATGCAGCACGATTTCCGTTTTTTCTGGCAACTCTTTTGCTACCTGTGTTTTCGTTCTTCGCAGCACGAATGGATGAATTTTCTCTTGTAGTTCCTTCGCTCGTTTCGTTTCCTTGAACTTGTCGATGGGTGTGCTGTATTCGTCTTTGAAACGCTGAGCTGAACCGAATAATCCGGGCAAGGCGAACGAGAGCTGAGCATATAAATCGAAAGTATTGTTCTCTATTGGTGTTCCTGTCATGACCAATCGCTGGCGACCATCCAGTAAGCGAGCAGCTTTGTATCGTTTGGAACTAGGGTTCTTGATTGCTTGAGATTCATCCAAAATGATGCAATTGAAACGGTATTCCTTCAAATGTTCGACGTCGGAAAGCATGGTTCCGTAGCTCGTGATGACGATATCGCATTTCGAGAAGTCCGCGGATTTCGTTTTGCGATCTGCACCATATACTACCAATCGTTTTAGGTGTGGAGCGAATTTATCCAATTCCAATTGCCAGTTGAAGAGCAATGAGGTTGGAACGATGACCAAATTTGCTTCCTTTCTTCCTTTTTCAATTTGATGCAAAATATAGGCGATCATCTGGATCGTTTTTCCCAATCCCATGTCATCTGCCAGGCATCCACCAAATCCAAATTCATCCAAGAAATTCAACCAATTCAGACCTTCTTTTTGATAGTCGCGAAGCGTAGCCTTCAGTTTCTTTGGAACTTTTGTTGATGCAATTGAGTCAAAATTGGAGAGTTTTTCTCTGTAATCGTCCAGTTTCAATACGGCCTCTTCTGACAGAATTTCCTTTTCAAACAAGTCATCAATTAGTTGAAAATTGGAATGATGCGTTTTGATAAAATCATCTTTAATTGTGCCTGACCGGAAATACGAACCAAATTTATCGACCCATTCGGTTGGCATAACTCCCAGTGTTCCGTTGCCCAATTGGATGTAACGCGTTTTATTCATTACCGCTTTTTGGACCTCCTTCAAACTTGCCTTCTGATCACCAAAACTGACATTTGCATGAATTTCAAACCAATCGATTCCTGAACTCACAGAAGTTTGAACGGACATTTTGTGCGCATTCATTCGATTATCGCGCAGCTGGTTAAAACCTAAAATGGAATACTCGTTTTTCCGCCATTGCTCGAACGCGTCCAAAAACCAGCCACTTTCCAAGAATTCTTGTTTGTGCAAGTAGAAAAAGTCCGTTCCGTGCTGATCATCAAATAATGGATGTTGCTCTCGAACAGTTCGAACGAACCGCTGTTCTAAAATTTCTCTGCGCTCGATGGAATACAATCCACCAGCTGGGTTTTCGGCAAAAATCGACCTATGGGATAAAGCCGCGACTTCCGTTTCGCCATAAGCGACAACAGGGGTAATGGTGATATAATCTTCCGATTCACTCAAGTAAATCATGTATTCAGTAATCGCGTCCAAGGATTGCTTTTTGACCAATCTAGCAGGCGCTTTTTTCACATGCTCGTATTTCACTGAAATGGATTGCTCCAGTTTATTGAGGAATTCATCTTGAAATTGAGAAAACTGAGAGTTGTGAATGAATAATTCGTGTTTGTTCTCAGCGAAGAAATTGATGACACGAATGATTGGTACGTTATCGATTAGATTCAAGGTTTTCCCCTGCCAATAGTAAAACGAACCGACGAATTTTATGCGTTGGCTGCTGAGCTCAATGTTATCAACTTTAACTGCGCACGTAAGAACGTAATAGTCATTTTGCTGTTTGACATAGATAGACGCACTGGTCTCGACGCGCTTTATTTCGATTGGTGCTATCGATTTTGGTGTAATCTTCGACGCGTAAAATTTGTCATTCTGAAAGTAGTAAAACTCTAGTTTGAGTGGGTTTTTGATCAACTGCTTTGCTTCTGAGATCTTCTCATCCAATTCGGAATCATTGTCGCCCATTTTCTGCTTGAGAAGCGCCAAATAAAACGGAAGTACCTCAGGACTTAGATCAGATCTCAGTTCTTCTAAGATGTCTATCGACGATAACGGAGCCTTGATCTTTCCAGTTTTCGTTAGCGGCGCTTTCATCCATTTGAAGTCAAGTTGATCGGAATATTGATTCTCCGCAACGATGATTATTTCTTTCGAATCGTCTTTTTTCTTGCTTTTGGGAAATTGAAACTCTGGTACCAACTCATTCTTCAACGTTGTCATTGTTTCAGCATTCAAATCGAGGATGTTGATTTTAGGCTGAATAAAAACACGACCGCTTTCGATATTGATCGAAAAAATGTCGTCCAACTGCTTCGGGTTCTTCATTCCTAAATCAGCAGCATTTTTTCGGAGAAGTGAATGGCGCAACTCATTGTTGAAGGACAATTGAAGTTCAGATTCTTCCAGAATTTCCAGTAGAAGAAAGTTCAGATGAGAACACAATTGTTCACTCGCATTGTCACATGAGCAATACAAAACGCTGTTCCCGTTTTTCTCAATGATGCTAAATTGAGTCGCTTCAGCCCTTGGATTGTACAAGGTGCCTGAGAAATCATCTGGCTTCACTTCCGAACTCAAGATCCGCATGGTGTCCCATGCATAATGCTTCTCCAATCTAGGTGCGGAAATGCTTTCGACTTCGTAAGCATCCAAGTCTAACACCAATTGATTTTCAAGGATCAGTTTGTCGTCAATTCGGCAGATATCAATCAGGCTAGAATTCTCGACATCTTCATGTTCCTTTGCCTCCAACATTCTGAGTTGCTGATCGGCCTTAAACATTGCGTTGATGATGTGCTTGCACGCTCCTTTGTCTGAATATGGGCAAGAGCATGTAGCCTTTTTCACTTGAACGTCGTCGAACTCAATGTGCACATCATATTTCCGAGAACCCTGCACCATTGCTTTGAATGAACGCTTGTCCATCTCAAAAGTCAACACGGTTGAATCCATGAAACGACTTCGTGTTCGTTCGATGGTATTCTCGTTGATGAATTCTTGAAAAGGCCTAAATTTTAGGGGAAACATGAATGCTGTGCGTGTTTTGTAATTCGAAGGTAAGGATAAGTTTTAATTCTGGCTTCGGAACTTTGACAGGCTCAATGTCCATCAGCCTGCACATTTTCTTTTTCATTTGATCGCATCCTACAAAAACTTTAGTTTTAGGAAATGAATTTAATCAATCCGGTCTATGGACTTTCCTTTTAGTTTTGGTGAGAAGAGCTCCTTACTCCTTATCTTCTTCTTCCATGGTATCGTATTTTCTGCGCTAGCATTGAGAAAAGGTATTGTCTATAAGGATGCATCCAGTAAGTGGTTAAGCTTACTTTTGTTTCTCTATGCGATGTACGTAGCGCCATACATGTTAGGTTATGCCGGCTGGTATTTTCAAAAAACGACCCGTGATATTCTTTTCTTTATCCCGTTCATGCAGATTTTGCTGATTGGACCTGTAGTTTTCTTCTACACCAAAAGCTTGCTAAATCTCAACTTTAAACTTACGCGGAAGGAATACATTCACTTTTTGCCTGCGTTCTGTTATATCATCTATAGCTTGGTTATTTTCATTACCGATAAGTTGATTCTCGACGAGTATTATTTCTATGCGGATGGCAGAGACAAAGATTTGGCAAATTGGTATCAGGGAGCAGGTTTGATTTCAATGGCATTCTATCTAATTCTGAGCCTTCGTTACTACATCCTATACAAAAAACTGGTTTTCGATAAAGTAAGTTACGCCGAAACAATCCTGTTCCAATGGATCAGAAATTTCATGATTGCTTTTCTAGGCATTCTCGTGCTGCGTGTTTTGTTCTTCATTCTAAACCCAGAGTGGGGTGAATTCGGAAGTCAATTCTGGCACTATATCTCTTTTTCCTTTATTTTCTATTATATCGCCGTTAGTGGCTACAGCAGTATCATCAAACGCACCACATTAACGCGCGAACAATTTGACCCAATCAGCATTTTTGAGGATACTGAATCGATCGACCCTAAAATTGAACAGGAATCCTCAAAGGAAGATGATTCGATTTGGCGTCCTCAACTTTCTGAACTGATGGAGCAGCAACAATTGTTTAAAAACCCTCGTTTAACTTTATATGATGTTGCTGAAGAATTAAACACAACGCCCAAGAACGTTTCTTCCGTTGTCAACTCTTCATTTAACATGAACTTTAATGACTTTATCAATCACTATCGGATAGAAGCTGTCAAACAAAAGCTGAATGATGGCGAGCATACTACTTCTACATTGCTAGGAATTGCGCTGGATTGTGGCTTCAACAGCAAAGCCACATTCAATAGAGCGTTCAAGAAAAGTACCTCTATGACTCCACGGGAGTACTTATCGAAATTGGCCAACGAATAATCGATTCAGTTAAAATACGGCTCAACTAAACATTAAATTAGGCTCAAATCAAGATTTGAAGCGTTTGGTAAAAATATCCAGCGGATTTTTGTTTCGAAATCAATGATTCAAAATAATCGATATGAAAAAAATTCTTTCGCTAATAACATGCCTTGCAACCCTTGCATGTTTTTCACAAACACTAGAACTTCAAAAGGTTGATTCTATAGTCGATGCGCAAATCGAGGAAAACGACCCAGCCCTGATTGTTGGGGTCGTGAAAAATGGAGAAGTTATTTATGAAAAGTACCGTGGATTGTCAAATTTACAACACCATGTTCAGGCATCTCCAAAGACACGCTCGAACATCGCCTCAACTGCTAAACAGTTCACTGCACTGATGATTTTAGAATTGTCCTTTGAGCAAAAACTCGACCTGGAAGATGACATCAGAAAATTCCTCCCTTCACTTTATCCTGAGGTAGAAGAAGAAATCAAAATTCGGCACCTCATAAATCATACGAGCGGCATTCGCGATTATGTAGAGTTAATGAGCCTCAAGAACTTGATTTGGTGGAAACAAATGGGATTGGACAATGGTGATGTACTCGGTTTGATAGAAAAACAGAACGAACTTGCATTTGCACCTGGAACGAATTCTATTTACAGCAACACAGGATACGTGCTTCTAGCGGAAATAATCGAAGCTGTTTCAGGAGAGAAATTCACGGATTACTCCAAACGATTCTTTCAGAAAATGGGAATGACCGAAACTGCATTCGTCGAAAGATACATGGGAGTCATTCCAAATAGAGCGGAACCTTATTCAGATTGGGGGAGTGGCGCTTGGTTAGAATCACCGACCATTACTAAAACGAGCGGCGAAGGATTCCTGTTCACAACGTTAAGAGACCAATTGAAATTCGAGCAGGCTGTGCAAAACGCCAAAAAGGAGAACAATGAACTTTTAATCGCCAGTCAGCAAGCCATTCCAAATAGCGAAAGAACTACTTATGGTTTTGGACTACGATTAGATGATTGGTCCAATAGACCTGCTGTTCATCATGATGGAGCAACAGCTGGATACCATTCTCAAACACTTCGGTTCCCGGAAGAAGCGCTAACGATCTACATCATGAGCAACAATGGCAATCTGAATAGTGCAACTATTGCCGATCAAATCTCTGCTGTTTTCCTTCCTGAACTGGAATCATCAGAAACGGAAATAACTTATGACGAGCGTTTCAAAAACCGTGAGA
Organism: Crocinitomicaceae bacterium; assembly: GCA_029252405.1. Classification (GTDB taxonomy): domain Bacteria; phylum Bacteroidota; class Bacteroidia; order Flavobacteriales_D; family Crocinitomicaceae; genus UBA4466. Next base: position 127,027 of record JAQXBM010000022.1, on the reverse strand, counting down.
CAGAAATGAAGGCTCAAATCATGGGGCAATACCACTCCGAAAAGGGAACATTAATTCGAATCGTAGAGACCGAAGGAAAGATGTACTGGAGAAGAGATAATATCAATCCTATTGAGCTCCAAACTGAAAGTTCTAACGTCCTTTCAGTGAGTTACGATCCAAGCATTAAACTTGTTTTTGAAAAAGATAAAATGATCGCTTTTTATCCATCGGGCAAGACAAAGGTATACGAACGAAGTACTGATTTACCTGCATCTTTTTCAGATTTAGAAGGTTATGTTGGCACCTACCTCAGTGAAGAACTAGAAATGAGTTTCGATCTTAAGTTAACCGCTGAAAACAAGTTAAAAACAGTCTTTTCGAGTGGAATTCAAGAACGAGGACTGGAGGCTATTAACCGAAATGAACTATTGGCCAATGACATGATATTGAAAACACAACGAGATCAATTTGATCGAGTAACTGAGATTCTTTTGAGTTATGGAAGGGCTGAGAATATTCGTTTCAAAAAGAAAACGAACCTACAGTTTCAACCGAAAATTGTAGTGGAGAATGGCTCTATTCAAGTAACAACAATTGGGGCACACAAAAATGATCCTTCGAACATACTTCTGACGAAAAACTACGAAAATGGAAACGAAATTTGGTCGAAACAATTTGGAGGAAGTAGTTATGACAAAGCAAGTTCTATACTCGCGACCGAAGATGGATACTTGATCATAGGTTCTACCAGCTCTTACGGAAATAGTAACTACGATATGTTTGTTATTAAAATCAACAAGAAAGGAAAGAAATTGTGGCAAAACACGTTCGGAGATTTCTACAATGAGTATGGATACTCTGCGGAAAAGACGGACTCAAGATATTTGATTAAAGGCACCGTGCAACATTGTTCATCAAATTCTGATGTTTTAAATCGAGAATGCACGACTAATGTTTGGTTCGTCTCGATCGATCACGAAGGGAATGAAATGGATAGTCAAGTGTTGGAACAGATCGATTAATTGTGGAATATTGGCTTGGGAAGTGAGGTTGTGGTGATCGTTACTTCGCTATGCAGCACTACGGCTAAATGGCAACCTAGGCTATCTCTGAAAATCGCTTAAACCTTTAAATAAACACCAACAAAAAATCCCCGATCGCGATAAATATCGGGATCGGGGATTTCAAGTGTATTTCTTTTCGAATTAAAATTCGAATGTGTTCATGAAATCAGTTGTGAAGTCACCTTCATTGAATTTCGGATCTTCCATCAATTTTTGGTGGAAAGGAATTGTTGTTTTGATTCCTTCAATGATGTATTCATCCAAAGCACGTTTCATTTTGGTAATTGCTTCATCACGTGTTTGCGCAACAACGATCAATTTCGAGATCATTGAATCGTAGAATGGAGGAATGATGTATCCTGAATAAACGTGCGTATCGATTCTTATTCCGTGTCCACCTGGTGAGTGGTAGCTTGTAATCTTTCCTGGTGAAGGTCTGAAATCAGCATGTGGATCTTCTGCGTTAATACGACATTGGATCGCGTGTAATTTCGGGTAGTGATTTTCGCCAGACATCTTTTCACCAGCTGCCAATTTGATCTGTTCTTTGATCAAATCATAGTTGATTACTTCTTCTGTAATGGTGTGCTCAACCTGAATACGCGTGTTCATTTCCATGAAATAGAACTCACGGTGTTTGTCAACCAAGAACTCAACTGTTCCTACACCTTCGTAGTTTACAGCTTTCGTCGCTTTAATTGCTGCTTCCCCCATACGCTCACGTAATTCATCTGTCATGAATGGTGATGGAGTTTCCTCAACCAATTTTTGGTGACGACGTTGGATTGAACAATCTCTTTCCGAAAGGTGACATGCGTTTCCGAATTGGTCTCCTGCAATTTGAATCTCGATGTGACGTGGTTCTTCAATGAATTTCTCCATGTAGATTCCGTCATTTCCGAATGCTGCAGCAGATTCCGCTCGAGTACCATCCCAAGCAGACTCCATGTCTTCTTCTTTCCATACCACACGCATTCCTTTACCACCACCACCGGCAGTTGCTTTTAGAATGATTGGGTATTTTACTTTTTTCGCTGTTTTGATCGCATCAGCTAAATCTTTCAACAATCCTTTTGAACCTGGGATACACGGAACGCCTGCTGCAATCATTGTTGCTTTGGCACTCGCTTTATCTCCCATTCCAGCAATTTGCTCAGGCGTTGCACCAATAAATTTGATGTTGTGCTCTTGACAAACGCGTGAGAATTTTTCGTTCTCAGAAAGGAATCCGTATCCTGGGTGGATAGCATCTGCATTTGTAATTTCTGCTGCTGCAATAATGTTTGGAATTGAAAGGTACGAATCTGCACTTTTCGCTGGACCAATACATACTGCTTCATCTGCGAAGCGAACTGGAAGACTATCTTTATCAGCTGTTGAATAAACAGCGACCGTTTTGATACCCATTTCTTTTGCTGTACGAATTACGCGTAATGCGATTTCGCCTCTGTTCGCGATTAATATCTTTTTGAACATAGTCATAGTGTTCTACTTATATGGTTAGAAGTTGAATCAGGGAAGTCCCCAAAACAATCCTCAATAAAGTTTAACTTAAGATGGATCTACCAAGAATAGTGGCTGATCGTATTCTACTGGTGACGAATCGTCTACCAATACCTTTACAATTTTACCAGAAACTTCCGCTTCGATTTCGTTGAATAATTTCATCGCTTCGATGATACAAACAACGTCACCTGGTTTGATTGTGTCTCCAACAGAAACAAAATTGTCTTTGTCTGGACCAGGAGAGCGGTAGAATGTACCGATCATTGGTGAAAGAACTGTGATGTATTTTGAATCATCTTCAGCTGGAGCTGGTGCCGCTGCTGGAGCTGGCGCTGCCGCTGGGGCTGCTGCTGGAACTGGAGCCGCTGCAACTGGTTGTGGGATCGCTTGTGGAGCCTGAACAACAATTTGCTGAGCTTCTGATTTTGACTCTTGTGATTTAATTGTCAGTTTGAAATCTTTTTGTTCGATCTCAACTTCCGTAACGTTTTGTCGTGCAACAAATTTGATTAGATCTTGTATCTCTTTGATATTCATTTTCCTTCAGATTTATTTTAGTAAAAATACATTAATTTCAATTCCGTCCTAAGAATTGTATGCCCATTTTAGGTAAACAGCACCCCATGTGAATCCTCCACCGAAGGCTGACAAAATTAAATTATCTCCTTTTTTCAATTGTTTTTCATAATCCCACAAACACAATGGAAGCGTTCCTGCAGTGGTGTTTCCATATTTCTGAATGTTGATCATTACCTTTTCTTTCGGTAATCCCATTCGGTTTGCAGTTGCATCAATAATACGCAAGTTCGCTTGGTGAGGAACGAGCCAATCGACATCGTCACTTCCCAAGTTATTTTTTTCCATGATTTCCGCAGAAACCTCAGCCATGTTCGTTACAGCAAATTTGAAAACTTGTTTCCCTTCTTGGTGAACATAGTGCATTCCTTTTTCAACTGTTTCAACTGATGCAGGGTGTGCAGATCCTCCACCTGGTTGAAGTAGGTACTCTTTCCCTACACCGTCTGCACGAAGGATGAAGTCTTGAACTCCCATTCCTTCCTCATTTGGTTCTAGTAAAGCTGCTCCTGCACCGTCTCCAAAAATGATACATGTCGTACGGTCTTTGTAATCGATGATTGAAGACATTTTGTCTACACCGATAACGATTACCTTCTTGTATTTACCTGTTTCGATAAATTGAGCTCCCGTCGAAAGTGCGTAAATGAATCCTGAACATGCAGCGATCAAATCGTACCCCCAGGCGTTTTTCATTCCTGTAGCAGCACAAACAATGTTAGATGTACTTGGGAATGGGTGATCTGGAGTTACAGTCGCAACAATTACCAAATCGATGTCCTCTGGATTGTTTCCAGTCTTCTTCAACAAGCCATTTACTGCTTCGATACACATATCAGAAGAAGCACCATCTTTCATGATTCTTCGTTCCTTGATTCCCGTTCGAGAAGTAATCCACTCGTCGTTGGTATCCACCATTTTCGAAAGGTCTTCATTCGAAAGTACGTGTTCTGGCAAATAACCCTGAATTCCTGTAATTGCAGCTGTAATCTTTCCCATAATCAGTTGTATGCTTTGTTCGTCTTGTTGGTACGGTCAGAATGTACTTCCAAGAATAAAATTTTACGTTTTAGTACCATCATTTAACAACGAAAGGCCACTCAAGATTGGATCTTGGTCGCCTAAAAACGTTATCGTGGTTTCACTTGAGAGCCTTTTCTTTCAAGGAACAAACCTAGGCCGGCCTGCCTCAAAACGAAATTGCTTCCAAGTACATCAATTCTAATCTTCATACTAATGAAGAACTAGTTAGCAACAATTAAATTGCTACTTCCTTTTCAGCTACAACTTTTCCTTTGTAGTAAAGTTTCCCCTCATACCAATGTGCATGGTGGAACAAGTGTGGTTGTCCAGTCGTTGGGCAAGTTGCGATGTTTTTCGCTTCTGCTTTAACGTGTGTTCTTCTTTTGTCTCGTCTCGTTCTCGAGATCTTTCGTTTAGGATGTGCCATCTCTATTAATTTATATTCTTTATAATTTCTCCTTGCAGAGTATTAATCCTTTTTTAAGTTTTTCAATGCTGCCCAACGCGGATCGACTGGTGTGTCGTCTGGTTGATCATCATCTTCTTCTTCGCCTTCTTCGTTCTCATCGTAGTCCTCGTCTTCAAGGTCTTGATGCTCCGCATCGGCTTCATCGTACTCATCAAGATTATCATCGTCTTCATCCATTGGATTCACAACGTATTCATTCAGGTAGTCGAGCATTTCCTGATTGCAATCTCCCTCATCGTGAACCGATCGAGATGGAAGCAATACACTCATGAACTCCAAAAGTGACGCTTTAATATTGATTTCAAATTCTTCAGGAAAAACAACAACTAGTGTTTCATCTTCCTCTTCTTCGTTTCCGAATTTGTACACCAATCTAAAGTCACCTTCGATGGGAACTTCAATTGGATCGTTGCAACGATCGCAGGGTGCTTTCACATGCCCTTTCAACTGAAACTCACCTACCATCATGGTATCTTTTTTATCCAACGTAAAGTCGATGTGTACATCTCCTTGTTGGATAATTGAGTATTCAAATGTTTCAAAGAACGTATCAGTAATATCGAACTGAAATTCGTGTCTCCCTTGTTTTAAACCTACAAAAGGAATTATGAATTGCTTATCGTCCGATTTTGCCAATGTTATATCTCTTATTTCCCGCTTCGCTCAAAATCTGTCTACCTCCTATTCCCGTTGGAATTCGGTCTCAAAAGATCCTTCTTGATCGAAGGCGGGCGGCAAAGTTAACTAATTTAACCGAAAGATGTTGATATCTTTCAATGAAATTTATTTGTCGTTTCTCTTCTGATCTCTTCCTTTTCGTTCTCTTGGTTGAGATACAAGTGGATTTGCCGTAATTTCTTTTTCAAATTGATGGTTTCTAAACACGTCAATGGCTAAGTAAATTGCTTGACGCATTGAATCTCCTGACGCTATATTTTTTCCTGCAATATCGAAGGCTGTTCCGTGATCGGGCGACGTTCTGATAATTGGAAGTCCCGCTGTGAAATTCACTCCCTCATCAAAAGCCAAGGCTTTGAATGCTGCCAATCCTTGGTCGTGATACATTGCTAATACACCATCGTATTTCGCTTTGCCAGCGCTTCCGAAAAAACCATCAGCTGGAAACGGACCGTAAGCGAGAATTCCATCATTTTGCGCTCGCCCAATCGCAGGCACAATTGATTCTTTCTCTTCATCTCCCATTTTTCCATTCTCACCAGCGTGTGGATTCAATCCAAACACGGCGATTTTCGGGCGTTGAATTCCGAAATCCTTCTTCAAACTTGCGTTAAACGCATTGATTTTCGCCAATACTTTATCCGCAGTTACCGTTGTAGAAACATCTTTCAAAGCAATGTGCGAAGTCACTAGTCCAATCTTCATTGTCGAGGAAACCATGAGCATCAATGCCTCATCTTCCCCAGCCATATCGGCTAAATACTCCGTATGTCCAGGAAATTGAAATCCTGTTTTCGCCATTGCCTCCTTGGAAATCGGTGCCGTAACCAAAACATCTACTTTGCCTTCGGCTAAATCTTGTGTCGCTGCCTCCAAAGAACGAAAGGCGTACTTCCCTCCTGTTTCGTTGGTTTCGCCATATTTCACTTCAACCTCATCTTCCCAAACATTGACAATGTTCACTTTCTTACGTCGTGCATCCGTTGCCGCCTTCACTCCAGTGAAGTTGAAATTATTCATGCGGAATTGCTTCTTGCCATGCGCGAATAATTTTTGAGACCCATAAATAATGGGCGTGCAATCTTGCAAAATGCGTGAATCTTCAAGCGCTCTCATTGTCACCTCGATTCCTATTCCGTTTGTGTCACCAATGGATATTCCAATTCGCACATCTCGCGATTTATCTTTTTTATGCTCTTTTCTGTCCATTAAGCTTCGTAATTTTTAAAGAAGTTGTAAAGTAATCTAACTCCTACTCCTGTACCTCCTTTCGTTCGGTACGCATCAGTTTTGCCTAAGAAAGCTGGTCCTGCCAAATCAATGTGAATGTACGGTGCTTCCACGAAGTGCTCGAGGAATTTACCCGCTGTGATCATTCCTGCAGTTGGTCCACCAAGGTTCTTCAAATCTGCGATTGGCGATTTCATTTCCTCGAAGTATTCATCCCAAAATGGGAAGCGCACCGTGCGCTCGTGAACATTGTCGCCAGCCACCTCGAGTTGTTCGAAGTATTTCTCTTCTGCATTCCCCATCACAACACTTCCGTGCGCGCCAATTGCTCGAACAGCAGCCCCAGTTAAAGTTGCAGCATCGATCACCAATTCAGGATCGTATTTCTTCGAATAAGCCAAAGCATCCGCTAAAATCATTCTTCCTTCTGCGTCTGTATTGAGAACTTCAACCGTCGTTCCGTCGTACATTGTGACCACATCTCCAGGTGCATAAGCGTTCATTCCTGGACGGTTATCGGTTGCTGGAATCAGTGCGATGATGTGAATAGGTAATTCTTGAAGTGCGGCAAGGTAAATTGCTCCTGCCATACATGCCGCTCCACCCATGTCGCTTTTCATCAAGTCCATTGAGTTCGGAGTTGGCTTCAAGCTTAACCCTCCTGTATCATAAACAACACCTTTTCCAACCAAGACGATTGGTTTTTTGTTGGTGTGATCTTTTCCTTTGTATTCAACAATTGTAAATGTCGCTGGATCAATTGAACCTTGATTAACGGCAAGAAGTCCTCCCATTTTCAATGATTCGATTTGCGTTTGCTCCAGAACGTTTACCGTCATGTCGGTATCTTCTCCAAGCTCAACAATTTCAGCTGCTAATTGTTCTGCGTTCAGATATGAAACTGGTTCATTCACCATGTCTCTTGCCCAAAAAACTGCCGCTGTAATATTGATCAGTTCAAGGATTTTGTCTTCCCCGAAGCGCTCATCAACAATGATGTTCTCCAATTGAAATGCTTTCTCATCGGCATCTTTGAAGTAAGGAAGAAACTGGTAGCTCGCCAAAAGGAATCCTTCTAAAAAGGCAAAAACCGCATCTGGATCACCCGCCAAGGCAATTTCCATCACTTTCTTGTCCAATCGGCTTCTAAATGCTGCTCCATGCTTGCGCATCTTTTCAGCGTTATCCGATTCTTTGACGAACATTTCGAGAGAGTCCATGCCCTCAACAAATTGCGTGTCCTTATCCAACTCTAAAAAATTATATACTGCTTCTGCACTCTCACTTGAAATTCCAAAAATTTCGTTTTCTGTATCCGTAATGAATACGCGGTGATTGCACATTGATTGATCCTCACTTTTTTGTACCTGCATCTTTTTAAATTGAGTTCGATTTGAGTTACAAAAGTAATCAACGAATTGGACTTGGCGTGAGATAGCAGGAGAGCTTTCACAATCATTCTTTCCTTAACGGAAAACGCACCAACTAATTCCAGTATTCTTCCAGTTGTCTTTAAGCAAAGGCCGGCTTAAATTACCGGAATCATGATAGAGGTAATCAACATCAAAAAAGTGGAATGGAATTTGTTAACTATTTGTTAACTATTTGTTAAATTGTAGATCGTGTGGTTAGCGTTTTGAGCCAAAACAAGTGTTCTCTTGTCACTTAAGAAATTTCGTGCAAAACCAAGAATTGTTGTTTTGTTTCTTTAAGTTTGATAAGACTGTTTACCATTTGCGCTTTTGCACATTTATAAATCGAATGGTCGACACCAACTGAATTGCTTAGATATGAAAGAAACCTTTTATCCATCCAGAACTTTTTTACGTTTCTCAACGGTACTCCTTTTAGTAGCCCTGATGGCTCCTGCTGGAGTATTCGGTCAGAACCAATATACAGGAATCGTTAACGATAATTCCGTTAGTTCGTTTCTGGCGTCTTACAATCCATCGTCGATTGTCGATTCGAAAAGCAAGTTCTCGATCAGTTTTCACGCGAATTATTCCAAGCTTAGCAACTTTAGTTCAAATCGATACATCGTATATGGTGAAGGTGTGAAGTACAAGGAGCCGAGAAAACCAGGTTATTTAAGAAGCCATATCAACATTGATGCATTAAATCTTAAGTATGAGTTTGATCACAAAAATGCCGGAGCCTATTCGCTTCGCGTGCGATCAATGAAAAATCTTGAGGGCTTGTCTCTGGTGTGGGCGCAAAATGCAGCTTTGGACTATGACCAAAATGTACTTGGTGCCAACAATATTTCGGGAATGGCTATGAACACGATGGATTTCACCGAGCATGCATTTACCTACGCTCGCACCATCTTCAATCGAAACACCACCTTTTTGAAAGCCGGAGTTACCATGAAAATCTTAAATGGATTGGATGCTTCATACCTTCAGATGAATAGTGGTCAATACGAATTCGATGACACAACCTCAACTATAGTAAACTTCACAGACCTGGATGGCGATTTTGGAACAAGTGAAAATAACACTCAATTGTTTTACGACCATCGCGGATTGGCTTTCGACCTAGGTGTCACGTACGAATATCGTCCAGATTATGAAGATCAATATTATGAAATGGACGGAGTGAAACGCATTGTTCGCTACGACATGAACAAATATAAATGGAAGGCATCGGCCTCACTTACTGATCTTGGATTCATACGCTATTTGAGTGACTCAACTTCTTCCTACAACTTTACTAACCCTCCGATACCGGGAGTTGCTAATAATTTAGTGAACCTATCATCACTTAACATCTTATCTTTCCAGAACTCACCATTTGAATATGTAGACGATGAGCTAGCTAATCAGAGCACGAAGATCCCAGCTGCAGAGCCGACAAAATTCAGAATGGCCTTACCTTCAGCTTTTCACGGTAATTTCGATATGAACCTACTGAGAAAATGGTTCTACGTGAGCTACAACATGTCCATTCCTTTGCATTTCAAAAGTGACATTACGCAGATGAAAGGATTCTTCATTCAAACACTGACACCACGAATTGAAAAGAGTAACTGGTCAATTATGTTGCCTATTTCTCATCAAGGAAACGGAACAGTGAGCATAGGGGCTGCAGGTCGATTTAACTATAAAGGCTTCATCATTTTTGCTGGATCGAACAATGGCGGATTCTTTTACGGACAAAAAACTTCACGAGCGAGAAACGTCTACGCCGGTATTTCGTACAGCGTGCTTTACAAAGTGCCGAAAGACACTGATGGAGATAAAATCTCCGACCCATATGATGAGTGTCCTTACGATCCAGGGTTACCTGAGTACAACGGATGTCCAGATACTGATGGAGATGGAATTATCGACAAAGAAGACTTGTGTATTTACGACAAAGGTCCAAAATCAACGAAAGGTTGTCCAGATACAGATGGAGACGGTGTGATTGACATGAACGACATGTGTCCAAAAGAACCAGGACTTGGAATTCACTACGGATGTCCAGATCGTGACCGTGATGGTGTAATTGATGCGGCTGACAGATGTCCAGACGTACCAGGAGTTGAACTCAATAATGGATGTCCACTTGAAAATGAAGGATGTTGTCTGGATTCTGATGGAGATGGAATCCTGAATGAGAAAGACAAATGTCCGGATGTACCTGGTTCATTCTACAATGCCGGTTGTCCAATCGACTCGAGCAATATCAACAACATCAATCTTCAAGATGAAAAGGAAAGAATTGATGCGAATAACACGAATCAGCAAACAATTGACAACCCACGTATTGATTTACGTGATCAATTAATCACAACAAGAGATGAACTTGATTCTGTCTTACAAGGTAAAAATGTCGTTAAGAACTTGGCACTTTATTTTGATGTTGACGAGGCGTCACTTACTGATTCAGAGCGCTTGAAAATCGATAATTTATTCAAACGTTTGCCGAAGAATGAAAAGTATGAAATCTACTTGGTGGGTAACACTGACCGTGATGGATCATTGGACTACAACTTGCAATTATCGAAACGAAGAGCTGAAACGGTGAAGCGTAAGCTGGTTTATTTCTACAAGTTTGATGAGAGTAAAATTTCAGTGTACTACTACGGTGAAACGAAATCGATTCATGCGGGAGATTACACGGACGAGATGAAAAAAGCCGACAGACGCGTTGATTTGAAATTGATCAAACTTCCTAAAGGAGAGAACTAGGAAATGATCGGTAATCAAACATATCTCAACTTGGTGAGGACACTTACGTTCTTAGTGTACATTGGGTGCAGTCAGTTCGCCTCGTCCCAATACATGGAATTCGAATGGTCGAATGAATTCCGCTATACGAACAGAAAAACGGGCTTCTTCACGGAGTTTGTGGGGACAAATACGTCCTTAGTTTATCTCCTTCAACGAAATGTTGAGAAGTCGAAGCCTTACGACGATGCGAAATTGATGTTGGTTTCGATGACAAAAAACACGCTCAACATGACCGAAGAAGAGCGTCTGCCATTGAAAGGATATCCTGAAAACAAGGGTCAAGAAAGCGCTCTTGCATCACTGGACTACGTGAAAACGGTTCTTTCAGAAGGTAAGATTTTTGTCTTTTGGAGAAAGCTCATCAACACTGATACAACTCGAACAGAAGAGATTTACGCGCAGTCATTCAAATCGGATTTCAAAACAGATCTACCGCTCAAAAAAGTATTCGAATACACACAAGAAGTGGAAGATCGCGCTTCAGTTTATGATCCAACCATGTGCGTTGTTCTTTCTGATCAAGAATCGGGTCTAATGGTGTTGGGCACGGAGACATATGCTGATAGCACGCTAAAATTTCAATATGTGACTGTCAGTTCACAGTTATCCGCTTCAACAAGAAAAAGTGTTCTTCTTCCACAAAAGCCAGTTTCTTATCCAGGGAGAATCACTTCGGAATATCAATTGAGTGAAAATGGGCCGCTTCAAATTCGCTCTACTGTCGCATACACTGTTGAGGAACTCTATTACTTGGAGGCAAAGCACGCGAAAACTTATCCCGTTTTGACCGTTGCCAGTGTTGAATCAGGCACACAGAAAAGCGTGAAATTCACAACGAACTTCAGAACAATCACAGATTTCAACCTGTACAGCGCCGGAGGGAAAACGCGCGTATTTGGTTTCTTTGGGGATTTGGTCGAAGACACTACTGGAATTGATAATCAAGGATTATTTTACGCAGATATCGACATCAACAACACGGAAGAAACAAAGGTCAATTTCGTTTATTTCACACGTTCTATCTACAATCGAATTTTCCCAAAAAAGCGAATGCGGGTAAAAAGAGGGCAGGTGTTGCCATCTCAGGAAGAAGTTCTCGGAACTCGATTCGATATTCAGCACATCACTTCGATGTCTGACAGCAGTTTGGTTTTCTTCTTTACAGAGCAATACAATTACAAAGAAACGGAGACCAAGAGCAACCTGAATGGTGAGAATGTCTATCATACTGAAGAGAGCTGTAAAAACAAAAACGTGTCAGCCATTCGACTTTCTGCGGCAGGTGAGATCATGTGGGCGCGAAGTGTGGATCGTAAAATTTCGTACCTCGGAAACAATGTATCAGATATTCGAGTGGTCTACAAGTATGGAGACTTCATTGTGCTTTTTGGAAACGAAGATGCCGAATTATCACCTCCGAAGAAGAAAAAACTCAAGCATTTAACCGAGGAATTGACGTATTACACCTTTGATGAAAACTCTGGGAGAGCAAAAGAATTTACGACTCCTGTTAACGAGCCGAAAACGGAAAAAAGAGATCTAAAATACCTCGACCCGAATTCTTCTATTGTGATGGATGACCAGTTTTATTTCTATAAAATGCGCGTTCGCCAGAATCCTTTGTGGACGGCAGCAAATGTCGTTTGCTTCCCAACGCTCTATTACACTTTCCTGACTGGAAACACGAAAGTTGGAAAGGCAGATTTCACCGTTATGCGAGTTATGGAAGGAAAGCGCCCAAGACGAAAACGATGATTATCTTTGCGACACGATCAATAGATAATGTTTAAATTTCTCCAAGCTCCGATAACGCCAAATTTGGACTTCTACGAATCAGCGAGGATTCGATTAACGTGGAACATGCATTTGTTATTAGTCGTTGCACTCTCATTCTTAACGGTCATTTCTGTCATCAATGAGTCCATTTACGCCTTCATTTACGGGGGAAGTTGGTTATTGATTTTGATTTCGCTTGTCGTCATCCAACGCACTGGAAACTTTCGAATCACGTCTGCATCCGTTTCAGCGATTCTTTATTTGTCCGTTCTGTATTCGATGTTTCAAGTGGATAACTACATCCACTACCTCGAACCATTTTGGGCCTTGCTTATCGGGATGTACGTGTATTTCACCCATGGGAAAACGTGGGGAGGATTGATGATGATCGCCACGGTTGCATGCACTGTTTTCTTTTTTCTTTTCAGGTTGAGCAGCGCAGTCGAGATTCTTCAGAGTACGGATTCGTTCAAACTATTATCAAAAGGAATTGAGTTTGCCATTTGCCTTTCGCTGATCGGATACATTATCCACCAATTTCTCTCCTTGAAAAATCATGCTGAGAAAGAGATGCGTTTGATGAATGAAGCCTTGAGAAAGGAGAAGGAAATCGTTGAAAGCCGAGATCAAGAGAAGACCATCTTGCTGCAAGAAATTCATCACCGCGTGAAAAACAACCTACAGATTGTGATGAGCTTGCTACGCATGCAATCGAATAAAATCGCATCTGCAGAAACACGGGAACACTTTGATGATGCGATCAATCGCGTTTTGACGATGTCCTTGATTCACCAAAAACTATATGAAAGTGAAAATCTTTCTGCTGTTGATCTGGCTGAATACATCGAGTCTTTAGCTTCCGACATCCTGCGCAGCAGTCAAATTCCACGAAGCATCGATAAGTCCTTTTCGATTGAAGTGCCTGAAGTTGGAATGAAAACGATTGTTCCGATCGCACTAATTATCACCGAGTTGATTTCAAATTCTGTGAAGCACGCATTCGGCGCAACGGAGAATCCCAAGATTCGACTTTCAGTTAACGCTATCTCAAGTTCAAAAACACTGGAATTGGTTTATTTCGATAATGGTTCCTGGAAAAAAACGGAGGAAGATACATTCGGCGTTCACCTGATTGATGCTCTCACCGAGCAGCTCGAAGGAAATTATGATTTAGACATCAACGAAAGTGGATCGACCTATACCTTTAAATTCAAACAGCTCGATTAGTTGTTTTTGCTTTCTTCGATTTCCATCACGCGATTCATATCAAGATCGTAGTATTGCGTGTTTTTCAATTTCCCCATCACGTAGTTGATGATGGTGATGTCCAATAAATTCTCTTGGTATTCCTGCTGTTCTTCAATGTTTGGAAGGTTCGGATTCATACAGATTTCACCCAAGTACTTCTTCTTTTCTAAATCGCCTTCGAGCCAACGTCCGTGGCGTTTCCCAAAGGTGTAATTCCCCATTTTATTGAGTTTACCGAAAGGATCGTAGAACTTCCAAAGTCCGTCGGGGATGCCGTCTTTCATTGTTCCTTGGGACTGCAGCGTTCCATTGTCGTAATAATTGAGCACGTGCCCATTCATTCGTCCTGTGCTGTCATTTTCTTCATCAATGGTGATCAGTTGACGTATTTCATAATGATCCGTGTGAGCGCAATCATACTTCTCGAACTTCTCGATGATGTAAGCATTGTACAGTCGATTTCCAGCATCATCATAATCGGTTAAAATTCCTTTTGATTTAAATTTTACTGAATCGTTGATGACGATAATTGAATCGAAATAGTTCGCTTCATAGAGGAATTGTCCATTGTAGCTATAGAATTTCCATAGCCCGGTTTTCTGCTTGTTGAGCAACTGTCCATCTCTGGCTACTGTATCATTTGGATAATACTTCGTCATTCGACATTCGATATCGTCCTTTGCAATCAGTGCTGTTCGGCCGTAGTATTTCTCCTGAACTGAATAAGTTCTGTATCCTTCCTTCGCCAATAATGCCTCCAAACTCATCGTTGAAGTGATGTCGTCTGGATGGAATTCAATGGAATCTTCCCAATTAAATTGATAGCGAATACTCAGTGCGTTCTCCTCCCAAATCTTTTCTTCAACAGGCATCCCGTATTGGAACTTGACGTAGTGAAACTTGAAACCGAGGGTGTCGTACGCTTCATAATCTTCAATAGGTTCGCCATCAAGGAAGAAACCGCGCTTTGCTAATTTTCCGTTTGTATGGTACGATTTCGACTCGCCATTCAGCATTCCATTTTGCAGGTTTATATCGTACAGAAGGATGGAGTCCATTTCAGGGAAAGTCAAATAGGTTTTTAAATATCCGTCTAAATATCCCTCTTTGAAGGTCGCCTCCGTGTGCATTTCCTGATTTCTGGAAATCATTTTCCCATCGATCTCGTCATTCACAAAACTTCCTGAAGTCATCACTCTTCCGAGCCAATCGTATTCAACCGCTTTACCTTCGCGCAAACCATTTTTAAAGTTGATTACTTGGCTCAAATAGCGCGTGCGGCGCTTTGGGAAAGTATCCAACGATCGGTCCTCAAATATATACCCGTATTTCGGACGCTTGTTCTGATAATTGTAAAATTTCAATTCTCCATCGGCCTCTCCTCTATTGAAATTGAGCGAGCTCACCACATCCCCTTTGCTATCATATGCTGTCCAAATACCGTGCGCCTTCCCATCCAAAAAGTTTCCTTCAACTGATTTCACACTGAACATTGCGGAGTGCGCATTGTAGTTCATGAATCTGTTATAATCGTGCACGAGGCGGAAAAAATACTCTGAAAAATCAGAGTTTACCTGACTACTCGCTCCCTGAAACGTAAGTCCATTCGTGATGGAATTCAGCATGAATCGCTTCGCTTTTTTGTCCTTTCTCCGAGCGCGGTAATACCTGTTAGAACCGAAATAACCTGATGAGTGTCGAACAGAAACCTTGTTTGATTTCGACTTCACTCTCGACTGGCCACCTTTTGATGTCATTTTGAATTCTCCTGTAAAAAGTTCTTCATTTTTCAGGAGACTTACATCCGATGTGACGTCGTATAAATTCCAAGCGCGTCTGACACTCCAATGTTTCAGTGTGTCCACCTCATCAACGTCATATCGAATCCCTGATCGTTTTCGTCTTAAGGTTAAATCACCGTAGGTCGATTCTTGTTTTCCCGTCCATCCGGAAAAATCATCAGAAAAAGACCTGGAAATCCGTGAATGCACATCTCCAAAACAATTGAATTTCTCCGAAATGTATTCGTGAGAAACCGCGTCGTAAACTATATTCGTTTGAATAGTCGTGTCCCTTGTCCAAGTTCTTGTCAGTAGTACTTTAGAGTTCAAGCTTTCTGATTTCAGCGTATCATTATCTCTGTAAAAAAATGCTACAGGTTGCACATTGAAATACGCCCGGCGTCCGTATCCATTCTCTTCAGCAATGAGTCCGTCAATTTCTACTTCGTAATTTCTTGGAGGTTTGCTGCTGTAATATTCAATGAACGAACCAAGTGAATCATAAATCATGATATCATACAAATAGCCGCCCCGATCGTAGAGACTTCTGTAATACTTGTTCGAGTCTGGCTCAAAAACGATAACGTCTAGCGGGTTGCCGTTATCCCAGAATAGCGTGTCCTCACTTTTGAGCTGTCCATTTTCAAATTCGTATCGAAAGAAAAGCTGGCCGTTCATATAGTACTGTTCGTAAACGCCATCATATTTCATGCGAGCGCCAAGGCTATCCATTACATGCCAACGTGGATATAACACTCCCGTAACTGGATCAACAACCATGACATCACCGTCCGAACCTCTTCGATAACCTCTGTAGCTGTGGGGGTCATATCTGCGGGCATCTGTTAAATCAAATGATTTCTCGTTTTCGCCTGTTAATTCCAACTCTTCATCCAGTTTCTCGAACTGAATTTCATAGAAACTATTTGGAAACGCAGGCATTGGTGCTTCACGGCAGTCCATGTCATGTTTTACGCGTTCGTCACCTTCTTTTCGATAATACCTGCGTGGTTGTTCCATGTACGCTCCTCGAAGAAGTGACTTTTTTGAAAGCACTGTATCACTTGGGTCTGCCATTTGCATCCTCAATGTAAGTTGTGAATTCGTGAGATACCTCCACTCACCAGAAGGCTCTCCTAATTTGAACTCACCTCGAACTTGCTGGGTGCTTCCATAGCTCTCGTATCGATATGTTCCATCGGGCAATCCATTTTTGAAGTTCGTAAGACCCATGGCGTAGTCTTGCCAAATAGAACCACCCTTTTTTAGGCGCTTTCTGTCTCTACCACGAATCTTGTAGGGCACTTCTGTCGGGTGCTTAATTTCCCACTCGCCTACTTTGAGTCCTTCAACAAAACTTCCTTTTTTGAGTGTATCTCCTTTAAAATTCAACCAAACGGCTTCCCCGTCAATTACATTGTTGTTGATGGTGAAATAACCTGCTATTTGATAGCCATCTGATTGACACTTCCCGTCTGCATCAACCAGGCAAAATTCTTCGAACAACTGCACATATTTTCCATCTGGAATGGTTCCGAATGGAGGAAGAACATCTTTGCCGTGATTGTATGATACATCCATCAATTCTCCTGGTCTCTTTCGAAGGGTTCGAGTAGCGGCTTTTCCAAACCCTCGCCCTCTCAATTTCCACTTCCAATGATCGCGCAGTTCCCTTTCTAGTTCCTCTCGGTATTCTTCTGTTTCGGCCATCTGAAAGGCTTCACGAGTGAAATCCCAATCTCCATTGAATCGATTGAAGTAGTTGTTGTAATCTTCGAAAAAAGTATCATCGTCAATGAGTTTCCAGTAATCGTGGTGAATTTTTACTTTTTTACGAAAAGGATAGACGTAATATTGCTTGCCATTGTGCTGAATTGAATCCACAGTCGTTTGCGCTTCAACAGATGAAAATCCGCAGAAAAATACAAACAATGCGAGCCATGGTAGGCTGTTAGTGAACTCTTCCTTCATGTTAATTTTCCTCGATCATTTCTTGATCTTCCTCCTCGTCCTCATCGATGAATTTATTCATGTTGATGTCGTAGTACTGCGTATTGAGCGCTTTCCCTAATCGGTAGCTCGTGATTTTAATATCGAGCAAATTCTCACGGTACTTAATCTCCTCTTCCAAATCAGGAAGGCTTGGGTTGAGACAGATGTCACCAAGGTATTTCGTTTTGGAAAGATCTCCTGACAACCATCTTGCATCGCGTTTTCCGAGGACATACACGCCGTATTGATTCAACTTACCGTAAGGATCGTAATATTTCCACGTTCCATCGGGCAGACCATTTTTCATGTTTCCTTCACTTTGCAAAGTTCCGTTGTCGTAGAAATTTTGAACATATCCATTCATTCGACCCAAGGAATCATCGGCCTCCCATTTCGTGTAGAGCTGACGAATTTCGTAATGATCCGTGTGTGCACAATCGTACTTCGACGACATTTCGATTACGTGTGCTTCGTATAATGGATTTCCATTTTTATCAAAATCAGTGAGTATTCCTTTCGACTTAAATTTGATGGAATCGTTGACTTCAATAATTGAATCTTGGTATTGTACTTCGTAGAGTAATTCTCCACCGTAGCTGTAATATTTCCAACAACCGACTTTTCGACCGTAGCTCAAATCACCATCTCTAGAAATGGTGTCGTTCGGATAGTATTTCGTCATGTGATAATCGATTCCCGTTTTATCAACAAGGCTTTTTCTCCCGAAATATGGGCGCTCAAAATATCCTCCGCCCAATCCCAACCTTGAGATAATTCTCTCCAAGGATTGAGTTGTTGTGATATCAGATGGTTCGAAATAGATCGAATCTTGCCAATCGAATAGGTAGCGAACGCTCAATTCATTCTCTTCCCAAATCTTCTCCTCAATCGGGAAAGAGTATTGGAATTTTACGTAATGATATTTGAACCCGAGAGAATCGTATGCTTCGTAATCTTCAATTGGACGTCCATCCAAGAAGAAACCACGTTTTGCCAATTTTCCGTTTGTGTGGAATGATTTCGACTCGCCTTGGAGCAATCCATCTTGGAAATTGAGATTGTACAGTAGGATTGAATCTCCAGGTCGATGCGTTAAGTATGTTCTCACATATCCGTCCGGCTCACCATACTTGTACGTCGCTTCCGTGATCGCCAATTTATTTCGCTCGATACTTTTACCCTCCATGAGTCCATCCTCAAAATTCGACTCGCTTGTAATGTCACCGTACCAAGAATAACTGCGGGATTCTCCGTGCCTTTTTCCATTCAAGTAATTCGTTACATCGGATACATAGTGCATGCGTTTTGCTGGGAATGAATCTCTGAGCGGATTGTCATAATCGTAATCCATCCAGTCGTATTCACTTTCCTCCTTTGGAAATGCGTATCGATAGTTAATCACTTCACCGTTCGCCTCACCATTCGAGAAGTTCACTTCTGTCATCTTCTTTCCAAACTGATCGATTCCAACCCACAATCCGTTTGGCTTTCCATCCACCATGAATCCTTGTATGTTGGTCAAAACAGCATTGGCATCTTTGTCTTTTGAGCGGGATTGTTCGTACTCATTGTAATAATCATCAAAGTAATTTTGTCCACCCGTATTGAAAAAATTACCCAGTGGTTGGCGGAAGAAATTATAGTAGATGTACGTTCCAATGTTTTCATCAGTTTCCGTCGGGTCGATCAAATTCATGATGATTGGATACTTCGTTTTTCCCGTTTTTCGGAAACGCTCCAAGTCCTTTTCTAGCTTATCGCTGGTGTACTCACTTTCTGGCAATGAAATGCTTAGATCATCTTTGCCAATCTTCAATTTCTTTTCTCCAAACTTGAATTCGACTGGTCCTGTGTAAGGCTGACCGCCTTTACTAATCACGTAGTCGCTTGCCACATTAAAACGATCCTCAGATCGAATATGGCGAATGGGAATCGTATCGGGATCGTAGAATTCGTGGAGTGAACCTGAACTCGTCGTCTCCAATTCAATATCGCCTACCCACTTGTATTCTTTACCCGTCCAACTTTCGAAATCATCGGAAAAAGACTTCTCCTTGATCATCATCACAGATCCCGCTACGCTGTATGCCTTCGAAGCGAAGCGTTTCTCATCTGGATAGTAAGTCGATGTGTACATTTTGGTAGAATCGTCTACAAACCACGATTGGAATAACAGAGTCGAATCTACCATTGCCTCATTGTCCAAGGTGTCGTAGATATTGTAGAAATAGAAACTTCCAATTTGTCCTCCGGTAGTTTCGTATCCGTCAATGATAAAGACTTCCTCCTCGTTGTGATTCTCTTGCACGCGAATAAAATCTCCCCGAGAATCGTATGCCAATTCGAGGTACAACTTCCCATCGTAATCGTAAATCGAACGCAAATACTGATTTGAATCTGGTACTTCAGTGATTATATCATGTGCGACTCCATTGTCCCAAAAAATGGTGTCCTCTTCAACCAAGTTTCCATTTTCGAATTCATATTTGTAAGCGCGCTGACCATTTTTGTACGTCACTTCATAGGTGTCAGCATATTTAGGTCGTGCACCAATGCTGTCCAATAAAACTCCTCGCGAAATGTACGTTTTCGAATTTTTATCATACGTAATTGCTTCGTAATCATTGTATCCGAAATCGGTTCCGTAGTATTCGTCTTCGTAGGCGAATTCATCGTAGTATTCCTCGTCGTAATGATCTAAATCGTAAGGCGCACCTTCCAATTCTTCTTCCAGTTCCAATACCTCTTCCTCTTCGTAAGCAACTTCGTACATCTTCCAAGGTAAATCTGGGAGCGTGTATTTCGGATAAAAATTGAACTGCTCTCGATCGGCTCCGTAAATGCTTACTGTTTCCTTACGAATCCATCTAGGATGAACGACTAAACTGTCGCTTTCTTCGAATGTTACTGTCTGGGTGACCAATTCATTGTTTCGATAGCGTTTTTTATTCTTGCCGTAGCCTTTCGTAATTATTGCACGGGTGGTCCATGTTCCTGATGGTTCTCCATTCGTGTAAAAACCTTCATCAATTGGGTACTCAGAATTAAAGAATTTCCTATAACTCCCCGTTTTTGAACCTTTGTCGTACGTGATATATTCCGTGAGCGTATCCATGTCTGGAAAACCGCGTTCGATGTATAAATCCGCTTGCTGCTCAGACATTCCGTAATCTATTGTTCGCTGTTCAAATTTCCATTCGCCATGCTTGATTCCATTTACGAACATTCCATGTTTTAGCGTGTCGCCCTGAAGATCAACCCAAGCAGCCTCACCATCAAGTGTATTGTTTTTGATGGTAAAATATCCTGCCACGAGATCAGACATCCCTTCACAATCTCCTTTATCATTGATGAAACAGAACTCTTCATACAGCTGCACGTACTTTCCATCTGGAATTGGATCGAGCATTGGTGTAATATCCACGTTTTCCCGAAATCGTTGTTGTAAAAGTGGATAAGGGTTCTCACGGATGGCCTTCACAAATTTTCGCTTTGACAAATACTTATCGCTGCGCTCATTTTTCATCTCGCGCTCATATCTCGACTGAAATTTACGAACTTGTTTCTTGAGCTTTTTGAACTCCTTCTTCGTCATTTCCGCTCCTAATCCCTCAAGTGACATTTCCTTGTACTTCTTGTAAGATAAACGTCCGCGTAATGTAGACTTTTTCAAGGCCTGGGAGTACAAAGTATGTGAGCTCAACTTTACCTTAAACGGATAGACAAAATACTGTTCTCCATCAATGTCAATGGTATCGACCTCTTGCGCGTAGCTAGCAGAAACTATACTTATTAGAAGAAAGGTGAAAAGTGATAGGAGTTGGTTCAGTTTAATCATAATAAGTGTAGTCAAAAGTTTCTATTTGAACGTTTTTTTCGTTCTCGTTCGATGGAGCGCTCATGTGTGTAACGCGGATCGGTAGTTGATTATTCTCAAATGTAAATTTCGATTGTCGTCGCATGATGTAGTTATCCATGCTGAAGGTAGAATCAATGAAGCCCGTGCACGCCCCCTTCTTGTTGTATTCAATTGTTCTTTTGTAATCAAAGGGCTCTCGTTCGAACTGGATTTCCGTTGGATTGGTTGTCTTATTCGCATATTCAACAGTCCTGACGTTGAATTCATTCACACGATTGACCACGTGGTAACGCTTCGATGGAGTTCTGGGTGTTCCGTACACCACTAAATCTTCGCTTGTTGGACTTAAAATGGAATCCACCGAAAGTGCTCCCCAATGTTTTTTGTTCGGCAGGAAAAAGAGATAGTCGCCATTTTCTACATTGACATATGCCATGAAGTTCGAAGCAGTCTGTTCCGTTTCATAGAGCTGGTAACCCGTCAATTCAATATCTGATACGTTCGTTTTTTCCATTTTCACCTTTTGGAAGCCGTAGATATCTTTAACGCCAGAATAGCTAAAGGTAACATCGCTGATCATCTGCCCTTCGTAATACTCACTAATTTGGACACTGGTTATTCTCCCTTTTTCATCAAAAGAATACCGCTTCTCTGCTTTTAGAGATGCAAAATCATCGACCTTTCCATTTAAATTGAAAACTTTTCTGTGAATGCTTTTCACATTATTCTGTTTGATCAGGCTATCATCAAACCAAACGGGAAATGACATGTTGTCCTCCGACTCTGAAAAGAAATGCTGCATTTCCAAGACAAAATCGTTTGAAATTTTCTTGCCTTGACGGAATAATCTTCTCTTTTCCTCGGAACAAGCCAGAAGCAAAATAGGAACTAATAGAAGGGTGAAAATTCGTCGATTCATTGAACTTGTAAGATAGTAAGATTATAAGTCACGCGAATCTCAAACGGGGTTTTTGTTAAGCTAAAAATCGATTTTAACGTTCACTTCGATTCAATTAACGTAATTTTGCATCAATTCAAGACTTATGCGCCCAATTACGGACTGGTTACCAATTACTCGCGATGAATTAAAAAAGCGCGGTATCGACGAAGTTGATGTCATCCTCATTTCAGGCGATGCCTATGTCGATCACCCTGCATTTGGTACAGCGGTTATTGGTCGAATCATTGAAGATGAAGGCTTCACAATTGCCATTATTCCTCAGCCGAATTGGAAAGATGATTTGCGCGACTTCAAGAAGTTTGGGAAGCCAAAATACTTCTTTGGGGTAACGGCAGGATGCATGGATTCGATGGTGAATCACTACACGGCTAATAAACGTCTTCGCTCTACAGACGCCTATACTCCAGGAGGAGAAGCAGGATTTCGTCCTGATTACGCGACAACGACTTACTCCAAAATTCTGAAGAATCTCTACCCAGATGTACCTGTTTTGATTGGTGGAATTGAGGCTTCACTTCGTCGTGTTACGCACTACGATTATTGGTCGAACAAGTTGATGCCATCCATTTTAGTTGATTCGCAAGCCGATATTTTGGTCTACGGAATGGGCGATCAACCGCTCCGTGAAATGCTGCGTTTATTGAAAAAAGGTGTTCCATTTGAGAATTTGAGAACGCTGAAGCAAGTAGCATTTCTTCAACCTAAATCAGAAGAATTACCGAAAAACAAACAATGGGCAACGGTCGAAATGGCCAGTCACGAAGTTTGTTTGAAAGATAAAATCAAGTTTGCGGCGAATTTCAAGATTGTTGAAGTTGAGTCGAATAAATGGGCCGCGAATCGAATTACGCAAGATGTCGGCGATAATGTTCTGGTGATCAATCCACCTTACAAAACGATGGTTGAGAAAGAGATTGATCAATCGTTTGATCTTCCTTACACGCGCATGCCTCATCCGAAGTACAAGAAACGAGGAGCGATTCCGGCATACGACATGATTAAGTTTTCGATCAACATGCACCGTGGGTGCTTTGGTGGTTGTAGCTTCTGCACGATCTCAGCGCATCAAGGGAAATTCATTGCTTCGCGTAGTGAAAAATCCATCATGAAGGAGTTGGATAGCGTAACGGAGCATCCAGAATTCAAAGGGTATATTTCTGACATCGGTGGACCATCTGCCAACATGTACAAGATGAAGGGTAAGGTGGAGGAAATTTGTGCGAAATGTACAAGTCCGAGCTGCATTCACCCTGTGATTTGTTCAAATTTGGATACTTCTCACAAGGCAATGACTGAACTTTACAAAAAGGTCGATGCACATCCAGAGGTGAAAAAAGCATTTATTGGTTCCGGGATTCGCTACGATTTACTGGTTGATGAATTCAACAAAAACAACGAAGACGGAAACCACGACGAGTACATCGAACAAGTGGTGACTCGACATATTAGTGGACGATTAAAAGTTGCACCCGAACACACATCGGATGCGACACTTCGTGTCATGCGAAAGCCGTCCTTCAAATACTTCCACAAGTTCAAGGAAAAATATGATGCGATTTCTGAAAAGCACAACCTCAATCAACCCTTGATTCCTTACTTTATTTCTTCTCATCCAGCATGTGGTGATGAAGACATGGCGAATTTGGCTGTAGAAACGAAAGATCTCGGATTTAAGTTGGAGCAAGTTCAAGACTTCACGCCTACTCCAATGACTGTCGCGACGGTAATTTACTACAGCGGTGTTCATCCATATACCTTGAAACCTTACGACACAGTTAAAAAGAAAGAGGATAAATTGAACCAACGCCGTTTCTTTTTCTGGTACAAGCGAGAAAATCATGGTCATATTCGACGTGTTTTGAAAAAGGCCAATCGTACAGATATGATTGAAAAATTGATTGGTGATCAACCTCAGCACTCTTCAAAATCAGGATCAAAACCTCAACCTAAATGGCTGGAGGAGAGACGTAAAAAGGATCAAACGCGTAAAAAGCGCAGGTAGTCCTCATTCGTTTCTCAAAAAACTTTTACTTATTTTCATCTAAATTCCAACTCTTGGAAAATCCATGTGTCTTTAATATAGATGAGAACGACTCTTGACTTACATCAACACTTAATTGATGGCTCAAAAAACGGAGACAGGAAGGCACAAAAAGACCTTTTTGATCTGTACAATAAGGCCATGTTCAATATTGGTGTGCGCCTATTGGGAAATCTAGATGATGCGGCCGACATCACCCAAGAAACGTTTATTGATGTGTTCACTAAAATCGATCAATATCAAGGAAAAGCAACATTTGGAGCTTGGATTAAGCGAATCATGATCAACAAATCGATCAATCATTTGAATCGAAGAAAAATTCACTTCTCTTTGGATGAAAATGAACCCATTGAGGAGGAATTTAACCTTCAGAATGATGAACGCGAGCAGTTAATGTATCAGCTCAATGAATCCATTTCAACGCTTCCAGAAGGTTGTCGAGTGATTTTCACCTTGTAC
This sequence comes from Crocinitomicaceae bacterium, assembly GCA_029252405.1. Lineage (GTDB taxonomy): Bacteria > Bacteroidota > Bacteroidia > Flavobacteriales_D > Crocinitomicaceae > UBA4466. The sequence goes on along the minus strand of JAQXBM010000022.1, from coordinate 102,165 downwards.
TATTTTGAAGGATATGATCACGAAGAAATTTCCAAGATTTTAGCAATCAGTTTGTCAACGAGTAAGTCTCAACTAAGTCGCGCAAAACAGCTCTTGCGGACGAAAGTTTATCAAAAAATCGAGACCCCGAAACGACGGGTTAAGATCTAAAGGCAGAAAAATGAAAAACGAACGACATATAGATAATCCAGACATGAATCCATTTGAGGCACCTGCGAATTTGTGGGATCGCGTAGAAGCAGGTTTGGATCAAAAGAAAACGAAACGAAGAGCAATTGTTTGGTGGTATGTAGCCGCTGGAATCGCGCTTTTAGGAATAGGATACGTGGGTGCACAATTCCTTGCGAACAATAGCCCTGTCCAAGAAGAACTAGTGGCTGAAACTAAAATCCCAGTGGTAAAAGAGGATTCAGTGAAAACAGAAGAACAGGACACGACAAGCGAAGCACAAGAGTTTCAAATCGAACCCATCAAACCTGCGGCATATGATTTCAAACCTGAGCCCGAACCTAAGGTTGAAGAAATAACAACAGCAGTTCCCTTTACGAACGTGCCACCTCCACCAGCTCCTGCTAAGTATCAGGTTGCTCTCGCCCCCAATAATGCAACTTTTACGTGGACTGCACCAAATTCTGTTGGTAATGGCAGTGGGTCCGGCGTTGGACTTGCAACTACTCAGACATTATCTCCGTCACCAAATGTATCGTACGGATTCTCTAGCCCTGCTCCAACAACCACCATCAACGGAGGGCCTGTAAATGTTCCAAGCAATGGCGTCTTAGATGGAGTTTACGTTAACGAACATATCCCAACTAAGCGAATGATTCCCTATAAAAATGTTCGTGAAGCGGATGGACGTTTTGATCAAAACGGTCTTGATGGTGAATTCGAGAAGCGCTTAAACTCAAGCTACGAATCCATCCAAGAAAATGCTTTCAAACCGACTTCGGATGATCCACTTTCTACTTTCAGTATTGATGTTGATGGTGCTTCCTACAGCGATGTTCGTGGAATGATCAATCGCGATAATTTGCCTAACCCAAGTGCGGTAAGACTGGAAGAATTCATCAATTACTTTCCATACGAATATGAAGAGCCATCTGGAGAACATCCCTTTTCGATCAACACAGAATTTGCTGAATGTCCTTGGAACACCGAACACCAATTGTTGAAGATTGGAATCAAAGGTGAATCGATTGAAAAGGCACAACTGCCAACGAATAACTTGGTCTTCCTACTGGATGTTTCTGGTTCGATGAACAATCCTGAAAAGTTGGAGCTGCTCAAAAAAGGATTTCGATTATTGGTGAATGAATTACGAGAAGAAGATCGCGTGGCCATTGCCGTATATGCAGGCGCTGCAGGACTGGTTTTGCCTCCAACATCAGGTGCCAATAAGGATCAAATTTTGGATGCGTTGAACAAACTTCGAGCTGGTGGAAGCACAGCGGGTGGAGAAGGAATCAATTTAGCGTATAAAACTGCCGAAGAGTATTTCGATCCGCAGGGAAACAACCGAATCATACTCGCAACTGATGGCGATTTCAATGTAGGAGTTTCTGGTAACGATGCTCTGGTTGAATTGATTGAAGAGAAACGGAAATCAGGAGTGTATTTGACGGTTCTTGGTTTCGGACACGATAATTTCCAATCGGATAAAATGGAGAAGATCGCCAATAACGGAAACGGAAATTTCTCCTTCATCGACAATATTTTGGAGGCGAAAAAAGTACTCGTTACCGAAATGGGCGCGACACTCAAAACGATTGCGAAGGATGTGAAAATTCAAGTTGAGTTCAACCCTGCAAATGTTGGCAGTTACCGACTACTTGGATATGAGAATCGCATGTTGCAGCATAAAGATTTTGCCAATGACACCATTGATGCTGGTGAATTAGGAGCAGGACATACTGTTACTGCAGTTTATGAAATCATACCTCCTGGTCTTGAAAATTCGGAAGGTTCAAATGATGGGACTGAATTAAAGTATTCTAAGGTTGAACTATCACCCAATGGATGGTATGCCCCTGAATTGGCTACGGTGAAATTTCGCTACAAGCATCCTGATGGCGTGAAAAGTAAATTGATTGAGCAAGCTATTTCTACTTCTCCTGAGACGAAGGGTTCTCCAGATTTCGAGTTCATCCAATCCGTGATTGAATTTGGTCTATTAATGCGACAATCACAGTACGCAGGAGATGCCAATTACGATGCAATTATCGACCGTGCAACAGCCGCTCTAGGTGAAGATAAATATGGGTACCGCCGTGAATTCATCATGTTGGTTGAAAAGGCGAAACTCTTGGCCGATCCACAACTCAATTAATCTATCTCTTTGCAAACTTGAATTGAGTGCTTGAGCCGTTTTCAAACTCAAGAGTGATTAGGTATTGCCCCGTATTCAATGTACTCACATCAAGTTGCATTGTACTGGAGGTCAGGATATCGGAATGAACTTGGCGTCCGGTTAAATCAACAATTGATAGTTGAGCTGTCCCATAATCTTGGTTGAGCGAAACAGTCATTTCATCAGTCGCTGGATTTGGGTAAACTTCTCCGTACACATGATCGATTTCATCAATATCGGCAATGGCCTGCACTTTCATCGCCATAGCCGGTATAATATCTGTACCAAAACCAAGAGCAAACTCTCCTGCATCTGTAAAAATTGGAGAAATGGCTTCTAGTGTGAAATCTATCGAGCGGTTGTATTCGATTCCCGTGTCGAAACCGAAGTAAACGTCTGGATTCACCGTTTGCACACATCCCAAATAACGTTGGTTGTCCATCATCTGCACGGGGAAATTCAACGCTCCATACACTGTTTCGTCCTGCAAATCACTTGGATAATAGTAAAAACCTCCACTAACTGGATTTAGCGCGTTAAATGCCAAGGCCGGATCGTTCAAATCTGTGAAGACATCGTTCCATTCATATAAATACAATGCAATTTCTTCACCGTCTAAGAAAACTCCAGAATTATAGCCCGTTACAGCTGAAAAATAAAACCCTACTACATCTAAACGGCTGGCATTGGGATTTTCAAAAACCGTGCACATTTCCAAATTGACAGTGGAATTCGCCGAATAATTGGCATTGGAAACAGGTTCATTCGTTGTTGAGTCGAGACTGCCATAACTAATCAATGAGTCGGAGATAACGAAATCGTAACTGAGCGAATTATCGAAGCCAGACTCATCCGGAATTCCTAAATCAATATCATAGGTCAGCGTATATCTACCATCTGGATAAGTTGCCTGAGAATATGCTGGAAGGTCATTTACTCCGCCCGTAAACACATCAATACTATCGCCTGAATTTAGAGAATACGTGCCACTTGTTTCCGTCCATGTTCCAGCTGGTCCGTTAACTGTAGCTGTAACCGTAACATTCGATTGATTCCCACTTCCGTAGTTGAAGATTTTCGTCCCTACATCAAACCCAAATTCAGAAGCATCTAGCGCCGTTAAACGCGAGGTGGCCGAGACTTTCGGTGAAACCGTTGATTGCGTCGTGATCCCAACATCGTTGGCATATAACCCAAGCTTGTTCCCAAGGAAGGCTATCACATCTTCTCCAGCGTCCAGTCTTGCTCGAATTGCTGCTCCATCTGATTTCGAAATAAACGCAAATGGAATTGACGTCAGTGGTCCATCCGTTGTTCCTGGCACATCGATTAGGGCATCTTCCCTGTTCACCATAATTACACCAATGGCGCCCGCCTGTTCGGCCATGAGCACTTTTGTTCCGTACCAGCATACATTCGATGAAACACCATCGTAGCGGTAAACAAAAGCAATCTTCCCTGTCAAATCATTGATCAGTGTTCCGCAACCTTCGTTCGCCAATGGAATTCCTTGAGCGTTCAGTCCAGGGGTGCCATCATCGACCAACATCACCGTATCTTCAATCGCATCTGCAGGATTATCGAGATCTGGTAATCCCCAATTGGTTCCATCTCCATTACTTGTGAAATTATATCCCCCTGCAACACTAGCGGGCTCAACAATTGAAAATGAAACTTGTCCGAAGGCTGATTGCATTCCAATCAGGCACATCAAGGTGAATATGATCTTTTTCATAGGTAGCGTTTGTAAGCAAGTTATGAATTTTTATCAAATCAATCGCTGAATTGGTTAGAATCAACTAGTTGGATTCCCGTAACAATTTCGTATTTTTGGTAACACACCAATCAACATTTATGAAACGCTTTCTGCTTTCCTTTGGAGCGATTTTGTGCGCTCTCGTTTCTTTCGCTCAAAGTCACGCATCTCCAGAATTTCAGCCAACTTATTGGCAGTACCCCAACATCACACCGGGTATTTTGGAAGCTGTTTCTTGGACGAATACGCGAATGCAGAAACTGGAAAACATCGCTCCTTCCTGTTCTGGCTTGCCTACCGCTTATGGAATTATGGGTTTGCACGACGACGGAAAAAACTATTTCAACGAAAACGGAAAATACATCACGAAGCTTTCGGGTATTTCTGTGGATGATCAAAAGGCTGATGTTCACAATGAGATTGAAGCTTACGGATACGCATACAATCACTTAATGGCGCAAGAAATTGCGAATGGCGGAGACAAATTTGATGGAAACAGTATTCGAAACGTGCTCTTACAATTGAGCGAAATTCCGGACTCTGGAGTCGTGAATTTGTTAGCCCGTGACATGCAAGTATACGAAGTGTTGCGGTTCCTCAACGACAATAAACGATCGGTTCATTTCGAGTTTCCAGATTACACTCTTTCGCTAGAAGAAGTTTTCGGTACAGTGAACTTCGAGGTTCTTTCTTCCAAAAAAGTTCGCTTGACAAGTACTGGAATTCTCTCTGATAAAGGCAATTCGTACTCACCAGCTTCCGCGAAGACACTTCAATATGGTCCTGCAATTTGGAATCCAGCACCAACATGTAATTTCAGTTCTAGAAACGGAGTAGCCGTTTCAGCGATTACCATTCACACCATTCAAGGGTCATATGCTGGCGCGATTTCTTGGTCTCAAAACTGTGTTTCAAATGTTTCCTTCCACTACGTGATCCGTTCATCAGATGGGCAAGTGACTCAAATGGTTCTGGAAGAAGATAAGGGTTGGCATGTTGGATCAGAGAACCCATACACCATTGGATACGAGCACGAAGGATATGTGAATGACCCGATTTGGTATACGCAAGCAATGTATGATGCTTCGTCTGATTTGAGTCGAGATGTTGTTAACAGCGGATATGGAATTGCTCCACTTCGAACGTACTTTGGAGACGCTTCAGCCGGATCGGATGTTTTAGGAGGATGCACAAAAATTAAAGGACACCAGCATTATCCGAATCAGACGCACACCGATCCTGGAATAAACTGGGATTGGGAGAAATATTACAAATTGATCAACAATACTCCGACTTATACACCAATTACTGCCGCTTCTGGAAGTTTTTATGATACTGGAGGTCCAACCGGAAATTATCAAGATGATGAACGTGAATTGTGGTTGTTTCAGCCAACAGGTGCCCAGAATGTGACCTTGAACTTTAGCGCATTCGATCTCGAGATTGACTACGATTACCTCTTCATTTATGACGGAGCAACAGTTGATGCACCCTTGATTGGAAAATACACAGGAACGAATTCGCCTGGAACGGTTACTTCGAGTGGTGGTAGCATCGTTGTTGAGTTCAGAAGTGATTGTGGAACAACAAATCCGGGTTGGGAAATTGCATACACTTCAATCTTGAATGATTTCACTCCTCCAACAACATCAATAGCAGCTGGCCCATCGTGGCAAATTGATGATTTTGATGTAAACATCACCGATTCAGATACTGAAAGTGCGATAGATCAAGGATACTATTTAGTTGCTGAGAGAAACATCGCGGATAATGGATGGAATTCGGACGGAACCTACGGTTTTGTGCATGAAGATTTTGAAGATGTGAACACGACTTGGACCAATCAGGTTGGATTACACTCATTCGTGAATGGACAATTTACCTATGCTGATGTGAACGAACAAAATTCGAATGCGTATGCTTCGGTTACTCAGGATGCTTCCACTAAGTTCTTGTTTGAATGGAACCAAACGATCACTTCTACTGGGTCAAATCAGCGCGCGGGAATGCACTTTTTCTGTGATGCTCCAACATTGCCAAATCGTGGGAATTCGTACTTCGTTTACTTCCGAGAATCGACGGATATTGTTCAAATTTACCGCGTAACGAATGATGTATTCAGTGTTGAAACGAATGATGCAGTTACTATTGTTCCCAATACTGAGTACAACTGTAAGGTGAGTTACGATCCAACGAGTGGAGAGATCAAAGTGTACCTTGACAATGTATTGGTTTCGCAATGGACAGATCCTGCTCCATTAACAGCTGGAAATTCAATCTCCGTTAGAACAGGTGGATGCTCTGCGAATTTTGATGATGTATTTGTTTATCGCTCGCGCGGAAATCAGGTGACAATTCCTGCAGGTTTTGGAGAATTGATGTCGATTGAAAGTGAAAATGCCATCGAAACTGGACTGGTAAACAGTGTTGCGTTGGATGCTTCAGAAAATTGGTCGGCGATTGAAAGTGAAACATACTTATTGGATTTCTCTGCTCCTGAGTTGGATTTTGTGAACGATGGAATTGGAAGCGACATTGACACCTTCATGACGGCAACGTTTGACGCAAATTGGTTGATAGAAGATGTCCATTCTGATATTTCGAATTTTGATTTTGCGATTGGAACGGCTCCTAATTTAGCGGATGTTGTTACCTGGAATTCGAATGGAGTCGCATCTTCGATTAGTGAAGTACTTGCTTCTCCAGTGAATGACCAGATGTATTATATTTCGGTTCGAGCTCAGAACTATGCTGGATGGGAATCGGAATTTGTTTCTGACGGTCAGCGATATGTCAATATCATAAATACGGATGAACTCAATGCCTTGTTTGAATCGATTGTGGTGTATCCGAATCCAGCGAGTGAGGTCTTGAAAATTGAGGGTGTTCCTGCGGGAGCTTCTTTGTATTTGATAGATTCGAAAGGTGCAGTTGTGCGCGAGTTTGATTCGGGTACAACTTCTTTTGATGTTTCGAGTTTTGCGCGTGGAACGTATCAGTTGATGATAAAACTGGACGCTGCGTTTGTTGTGGAGAAAGTTGTATTGAAGTGATCAGGCGCTTTATTCCGCTATTCGTTTTCCCTCTTTGTCGATAAAAAACCAATCTGCGTTGGTCCAAAACCCGTGTTCGCCATCCTGTTCTTTTGTTGCATGAATTGAAACTTGAGCTTTTCCATTTTCGAACGGCCAGGCGGCTTCATATTTTGGAGGGATAATGATTTCCCCGGCTGCGGTGGCGTAGCCAATTTTTCCATCGTTGATTATTCTGAAGGTTCCATCTTCAATGTAATCTGGGCCGTTATCGTAAATAAACACCCGAAAGATTACCTCTCCTTTTGAGTTTAAAGCTGGAAAGCCAGACCCATTCTCACTCGCTTTGTAAACAATCGCATACTTCAAGGAATCCGAAAAACATGCGAAGCACTCGCCAAAAGAAATAAGTGTATCACCATTGGCATTGACATAGCCACAGTTTTCATCGTCTTCACGATCTGTGATTCGATACATGATTTCGTTTTCTTGTCCGAAGGAAAAGGACGATGCGAAAAGAAGAATTGTTACCAGTCTGAGCATGAAATGAAATTACAAAAAGATCTTGACAGAAAGTGTATCCCTGCGTTTTCCCAATAAACTATAAAATGAGGCGCCCAATGAAACACTCATTAATGACATCCGTTTTTAGGGCAACCTATTATCCTATATGAAAAAGAACGTCAATCTACTCTTTGCTGCATTGTTTGCAGTTGTTTTCACCTTGCTATTCTACAATAATGCTTTAGGCATTAACCTCTTACTTTTTGAGGTTCTCGCCTTGGGGTGGCTCTATAATTCTACGCGATTTTCTCTCAAAACATTTAATGTTGGATTTTCTTTTTCAGGGGTTTTGATAACATCATTGATGACTGTCATTCATTATTCTGCGCTGAGTTATACCGTCAATTTCTTTGTGTTTATTTTATTCATTGGTGTGGTCACAGCTCCAGAAATTCGCTCCTTGCTGAGATCACTGCAACTGTCCGTTAGTAATTTCTCTTCTTCATTTTCACTGTTCAAGAATGAAATTGTGGGTACAAGTATTCGCTCAAAGTCGACGAAATTTAAACTTTTACGAAAACGAATATTCATCATTCCATTGATCATTATCCTTTTGTTTGCAGGGATCTACGGTTGGGCAAATCCCAAACTCGGGGCGATTTTCCAATCCATTGTAGATGCAGTGAGCGATTTCTTTGTTTCTGTTTTTTCCGATTTCAACTTTGCGTTGTTGTTTGTATTTCTTTTCGGTGTATTGATAGCGCTATTTGTCGTTTATCGCTCCAAGAAGAGACGTATCCTTGAGAAGGACGAAGCATCTTCGGATGAACTTAAACGCGTTCGATCGACACCCATGCGCAATACTTTAATGTTGGCGCTGATAAACGAATACAAATCAGCTTTATTTCTATTCGCAAGTTTGAATGTTCTTCTTCTTGGGCTCAATGTGATGGACATCAATTATGTCTGGATCAATTTTGAATGGGAAGGGCAATACCTCAAAGAATTTGTCCATGAAGGAACGTATGTTCTCATTTTTGCAATTCTTCTATCGATCGTGTTGGTACTGTACTTTTTCAGAAGAAACCTCAATTTTTATCCGAAAAACAAGTGGTTAAAGCGAATGACGGTAATCTGGATTTTTCAGAACCTCATCTTAACTGTTTCTGTTGCCATTCGTAATTGGCATTACATTCAATACTATTCTTTGGCCTACAAACGGATCGCGATTGTGTTCTTCCTTATTCTAACAATCTACGGATTGTACACTGTCTATACCAAGGTGCGTTTCACGAAGTCCAATTATTATTTAATTCGAAGAAACTTCTTGGCGTTGATTGCTGTTTTGGTAATCTCCACAACGGTTAATTGGGATCGGGTTATTGCTCAATACAATTTTAGTCGTGCGAAAGATTCCTTTGTTCATCTGGATTTTCTGGCTGACTTATCAAACTCAGCTCTCCCATTACTCGACCAGAAGGAATCGGATCTTGAAGGTATTCAACAATATCAGGAAGCTTCGTTTTTTAAAGCAATCGATTTAGGAAGTTCGTCTTCGAGGTACCATAAGTTGTATATGAGTACGAAGGAATATATTAGGGAAATTGAATTTAGAAAGAGAAGCTTCAGGCAATCTTGGAAGAAGAAGAACTGGTTGGAATGGAATTATGCTGAATGGCGGGCATATAATGACCTCAGGTGAAACTCTCACGATTGGAAGATGTCTGTTGAGATATTTTGACCTCAACCCCGACAACCATCCGGTTCGCAAAGGCACCGGCTCGATGGAATCAACACACAAAGCAGTCGATGGTTTGTTTTTGAGTGAAAAATTTATGCTTCGTTACATGAGTGACCTTAATGAAAACGGTTGTCCGCGTTAGGGGTAGAAGAGGATTTCCTTTTATCAAAAAGAAAGGAACGAATAACCCGCTCGAACGCCCACTACAAACAACTGAAACAAAAAATCCCGCCACTCTTGCGAATGACGGGACAAATATAATCGAGAAGATTTAAGACTATTCTCCGTCTTTAGCTTCACCTTCAGCTCCTTCGCCTTCAGCTCCTTCTTCACCTTCAGCTCCTTCAGCTTCTTCCTCATCTTCAGATGCTCCACGTGCCATTTTAACACCTACAACAACCGCCTCAGATGGCTCAAGTAAAGTAACACTTCCTTCTAACTCTAATCCGCTAACACGAACTGAAGTTCCAATACGCAAATCAGTGATATCAATTGTAATTGATTCTGGAAGATCTGCTGGAAGTCCTAATACACGAAGTGATCTGTTAGGTACACGAAGTCTACCTCCATTCATAACACCAATCGATGCTCCAGTTGTTCTTACTGGAAGACTCACTTTTACTGGACGTTTGTCATCCAACTCAAGGAAATCAATGTGACGTGGTTTGTCAGTTACAGGGTGCATTTGCTTTTCCTGAATGATCGCCATTTTTTTCGTTCCATCAAGATCGATCTCGATTTGGAATACGTCTGGAGAGAAAATTAATTTCTCCATGTCTACTGACCTTACAGAAAAGTGAATTTGCTCACCTGTTCCATAAAGCACACAAGGAACACGTCCAGCATTTCTTACTGCCTTCGCGTCCTTCTTCCCTACGTTCGCTCTTAACGAACCGCTCAATTGCGCTTTTTTCATTTTATTTTTGTTTTATGATATTACAAAGTGTGAACTGATAGATTGATTGTTGATCATTCTTCGGATAACATCCGCGAATAAATCTGACACTGTCAACACACGAATTTTCTCGTGCTCGTGTTTCAACGGAATTGTGTCCGTTACAATCAATTCTGTGATTTTCGAGTTGCTCAAACGCTCGTAAGCTGGACCTGAAAGAACAGCGTGTGTACAAAATGCTCTTACGCTTTTTGCTCCGTTCTCCATAAATAGATCAGCTGCTTTCGTTAACGTTCCTGCCGTATCGATCATGTCATCAATAAGGATTACATCCTTACCTGTTACATCACCAATTACAGTCATTTCAGCAATCTCGTTCGCTTTGCGACGTTGCTTGTGACAGATTGCCAAACCAATGTCGAGTTTCTTAGCGTATGAATTCGCACGTTTTGCTCCTCCAGCATCTGGAGCTGCCATGATCAAGTTTCCATTGTTGAATTTATCAATCTCCTTGAAGAAAATTGTCGATCCGTAAAGGTGATCAACTGGTACTTCAAAGAATCCTTGAATTTGATCTGCGTGCAAGTCCATTGTCATGATGCGATCAATACCTGCTGCCATTAACATATTCGCAACCAATCGTGCACCAATGGCAACACGCGGCTTGTCTTTTCGATCTTGTCGAGCGAATCCGAAATAAGGAATAACAACGATGATTTTTCTAGCAGAGGCGCGTTTTGCGGCATCTACCATCAATAACAATTCAAAAAGATTGTCTGTCGGAGGCATCGTGGATTGAATCAAGAACACATCTTGACCACGAACTGTTTCTTCAAATGATGGTTGAAACTCACCATCACTGAAATCCGTAACCTTCACATTACCAAGGCTTGTGCCGTACGATTGCACGATTTTACCTGCCAATTCTTGTGATGCTCTACCCGCGAAAATTTTAACTCCTGACGACATAATCTCAATTGAGGGTGCAAATTTACGCAATTTCCTTTATTTACAAGCAATTGAGAACGCGAATTCCTTGGTTTAGGAGAATTTTTCTGTGAGAATTGAAAAATGAAAAGGTTCCAGAATTGAAAAATGAAAAGATTGATAGATAGGAAAACCATGACTAGGAGGACTGAGGCTCTCGAAGTCCGGGGTTCATTTCGACATGCTCAATGCACCGCGAGAACCTCACCCCTCATTGTGTTGAGATATGAAAATAACTACTTAACGAATCACTTGTTCTTCCACTTTTTTTTAGCAAAAAGTATCACTTCTTTTTACGTTTACGCCACTCAAAATCAACATCGCGCTCGTTGATAATTCCAATCCTCAATGACACGAAAAAGCGATTCGTTTCGAAGTTTTCTGGAAGTCGCGGCATGAAGTGATAACCTGTTTGGAGGTGCAGCAACCAGATTTTGTAGCCAATTACTGGAGCAATCCCAATTCGGGTATCTGTAAAGTTGGTGCGCATGAAAATATTTCCTCCGTAGGTCAAACCAAGACGATTGGTTTTGAACCAATATCCCATGTCGTAACCGAGCATGTTGTATTTGAAATTGTAATTGAATCCCAAATGCGCTGCATGCGTATGTGGATTCTTCAAGCGAACTTGTTTCCACTGTCGCTCTGCTCCAATTTCGAGAACCGTGTATTTCCCGCGTTGAAGTCCGAGATAAGGCCCCGACTTTTTGACCGAAATCTCTAGCAAAGGCTTTTTCTTCTTCCCGAAGATGTTTTCCTTTCTTTGACTGAATCCAGCAAGTGGAATAAGCAATATGTACAGTAAAACAACTTTTCTCATTTGTTTTTATTTAGTCTTGATGCTTTGCATCGGCTTCCTCTGAATTTTGTTCTTGATCCGCTGTATCGGCTTCTTCAGCATTTGATTTTTTGAATCGATCCAACAACTCTTTATCATTTAACGCATTTTTCAAGAAAATGGTACTCTCTTTGAGCGCTGGAATGACAAAAGCGGTCGTGCTTTCAACAGGTAAAAATAGCAAGGATCCTTCTTTGGTTTCTTCCGAAATGATGTCGGATTTCTCATCGTAGGATTGCAGCAAAATAATCGCTGTCCCAACGAAAAGAATCATTTTGAAAGCTCCCAACACCGCACCCAGCAATCGATTCGGTAAACTCAAACTAACTGCTTTTACCGCTTTTTCAATCGCTACTCCTGCGAAATAAACCATCGCTCCAATGAGCAAAAAGGTGATGGTAAACGCTATGGTTGGCAAGTATTCCGAGGTGATTGAAAATGTATCTCGAAGGAAGCTTGAAACTCCATCAGAGAGATGAATTCCACCGTACAAGCCGATAAATAACGCCAAAAACGTGAAAAGCTCAATGATGAAACCTTTTTTGAATCCACGCCAGATTCCAAAAGCAACCGGAATCAAAATAAGAATATCTAATACGTTCATGTACAAAAAAGTGCGCCCAAAGTCGCACTTTTAATATCTATAAAAAATGATGGTTAATCGCAGTCAGACTCTAATTGTGTAGAGAAAGAAAGTGCCACTTCTGTCCAAAGTTTAGAAACTCCGTCGTCGCCAGAGTGCAAATCGTAGCATGCCTCGTTCAATGTTTCAATTCCCAACATCGCATTCCATATGCTCACATCTACTGATGTATTGAATGAGAATTTTCCATCAACCAAGGAATAATCACCTTCAACATCAGCGGAAACTCCGTTCATTGTTACTTCGATTACTGCTTTGCCGTCGTCTTTCAATTTTTTTACACTCCCGTCAATTGTTGGTGTGTTGATCACTCCAAAAAACAAGTTGGCGATTTTTCCATTGCGCTCCACGTTGTTCGTCTCAACTGATTCTGTATTCATTGAGAACTTCATTGATTCTATAAGCGCCACAGCATCATCTGATGATTGATCGCCCGTTATTTCAATTTCGTTGAAGGTACCACCCACTGCAACCTTCGCTGTAGTTTTGTACGCTGTCCATGAAAACTCAGAAGATCCATTATTGTATTTGTAAATACAAATTTCCAGTGGTGCTTCTTGCTCCACTTCTTCCGCTTCTCCTCCACACGATGCGAAGATCATTGTTCCAACTACTGCTAAACTCCAAAATATTCCTTTTTTCATCTGATTCTTTTTTGCTTTCATAAAAATACACAACGTTTCAGAAAGATCGTGATTCAAACGGAACAGATTTAGCATAAAACTCAGGTTTATGCCTACTTTTGCAGAATGGATTATGACATTGAATTAAAATTTCAGCGACTCAAAGTGGAGCTGGAGAAAACATTTGGCGAGGGACTTGACGTCCAGGCTATTTTGTTTCTGATTGGTGTCAACGAATTGGGAATCGGGCACAAAGACTTCTCGAAACAGGAAAAAACGGAACTGCTGCACGTCGCAGTTTGCACACTTTTGGAGCCTTACGGCTATTACGAGTTTGAAGGGCGCGATGAGGATCAATGGCCACACTTTAAATTGATCCAACAATTGCCGAAATTGGAGCACCGCGATCAGCAGCATTTAATTAAGGAAGCGATGATCGCTTATTTCTCACAAAATGACTACGTTGATATCAATTCAACAGTAGCCTAATCCTCACTTAATCCTTATATTTGACTTCTTTTTTAAAACACACCTATGGAATTTTGGATCAAAGCATCGCAGTTAATTCTTTCATTGTCGATCCTCATCTTTTTACATGAATTAGGGCACTTCCTACCAGCGCGCTGGTTCAAAATCCGCGTTGAGAAATTTTACTTATTCTTCAATCCTTGGTTCTCTCTTGTTAAGAAGAAAATTGGAGACACGGAATGGGGAATTGGATGGATTCCACTCGGTGGGTATGTGAAGATTGCCGGAATGGTTGACGAGTCAATGGACAAAGAACAACTCGCGGCTCCACCAAAACCAGACGAATTCCGTTCGAAGCCAGCATGGCAACGTTTAATCGTTATGATCGGTGGTGTTACAGTGAACATTATTGTAGGTATTGTGATTTACATTCTTGTGATGTTCGGTTATGGAGAGCAAGAACTGCACACAAAGGATCTCCAAAATGGACTGTCGATTCACCCTTACATGCAGAAATACGATTTGCAATCTGGGGACAACATTTTGGAAATTAACGGGGAAAAAGTAAAGAATTACAAAGACATCAATCGTGCAATCATGATTCGCGATCAGTATGATTTGAAAGTTCAAAAAGCAGATGGAACAATAAAGGACATCTCTCTTCCAGAAAACATCGAATACGAATTGTTCAAGAAAGAAGGAGCAATGGCACCTTTCAACTTGAGAAATAAATCGAACACAGTAGTTGATTTATACGTTCACAGATCCTTGGTTTTTAATGACAAACTGGAGATCAAAAAAGGATCTACTATTTTAAAGGTCGGTGGCAAGTCGATTGCTTCTCTTAAACCTGGAACGCACTCATCGGAATATGCCGAGAAGAAATCTGTAAACGTTCAATATGTTGATAGTGAAGGTGACACCATTACTGGTAAAATTAAGGGGACGCAAGTGAAAAAACTGTTTGCCGCTATGCCAGCATTCGTGAGTAATCTTCGCCCAGGTGATGTGTTCTTGGCAATGAACGGTAAAAAAATCAATTACTACGATGAAGTAACTACGAATGCCTATAACGGTATTGGTAAAAGAGTTCCAACTTTGGTGCTCCGTGGTACGGATACTGTCTCGCTAAATTTAAAAGTGAACAAAAGTGGAATGCTTGGCTTTAAAATTAAGTCTGAACAATCTGCTGACACCATGCACATTCGAGAAATAAAATACGGTTTTGGTGAAAGCATCAGCCGTGGATTCTCGATGGGAATGACAACACTCGGTGATTACGTAGGTCAGTTGAAATTCCTATTCACGAAGAAAGGTGCCAGCTCAGTAGGTGGATTCGGAGCGATCGGAAACTTGTTTAGTCCAACGTGGGATTGGCACAGCTTCTGGATGAATACAGCTCTGATTTCTATCATTCTTGCGTTCATGAACATTCTCCCGATTCCAGCACTGGATGGTGGACATGTCGTGTTCTTGCTCTACGAAATCATTACAGGGAAAGAAGCGCCTCAGAAAGTGCTAGAGTACGCTCAAACAATTGGATTCTTCCTCTTGATTGCACTGCTACTCTATGCGAATGGGAATGATATCTATCGGGCATTCTTTGGCTGATGGGATAAATGAAACTTGAATCAAACCGCTCATAAAGAGGATTTCACCTCTTAAAATTGATCGTGGTTAGTTTGGTTCGAAATTTGTAAATTGCCTTAATAAACAAACGAAAAATGAAAAAATTAGTAGTATTATTTGCAGTGACGATTCTAACTTCGGTTATGTCATTTGCTCAAATGAAGGAGGGATCTGTTTCTTATGACATAGAGGTTTCCAGCGACAAAGAAGAGATGGCAATGGCTGTGATGATGATGAACGGAAGCTCAATGGACTTGTACTTCTCGGATGACAAAGCACGCACAGAATTGGACATGGGATCAATGATGTCAATGTCAACTGTTGTAGATAACGTTTCTGGAGAAGTGCTCATTTTGATGGGAGGAATGATGGGAAATAAAGCCATTGTAACAAGTTCTGAAGAAATGGATGTCAAAGAAGAAGAGGCTCCTGAGTACACGGTTACTTTAACCAAAGAGAAGAAAGAAATTGCTGGATACAAGTGTAAGAAAGCAGTTGTTACTGACGAAGACGGTAATGAAATGGAATACTGGTACACAGAGGAAATTGAAACAGCGACTACTGATAGCAAATCAGCGATTGCTCAACTTCCAGGACTTGCTCTTGAGTACTCAACTGATCGTGAAGGACTAGTTATGTCGTTTACCGCATCTAAAGTGGAAACATCATTGGATAACGCAACGAAGGCTTCGAAATTCGAAATGACTGTTCCAGACGGATACGAGGAAATGACGTTTGAGGAGTTCAGCTCTATGGGAATGTAATCTATTCCAACAAAAATAGTTAAGGCGGATCTGATGGTTCGCCTTTTTTTGTGCTTGAATTCCAGTTCACCCGAATGTTTATCTTTAGGGGCTGATGAAAAAAATTCTCTTTCCTTTCCTTAGTTTACTGCTCGTTTCAAGTTGCGGTATTTCAACTGCCGATGACAAGTGGGATATTGTTCCTGATGCGAAAGGAATACAGGAAAAGAAGGAAATACTCGCTTCGATCAAGACTCAAAAGGATAAAAAGAAACCGAACATCATTCTGATCATGGCAGATGATTTAGGTAAGTATGAAGTTTCTGGATACGGTGCCACGCATATCGAAACGCCCAACATCGATGCAATTGGCGAAAACGGAATCCGATTCAAAGATGCCTATGTGACCGCACCTATTTGCGCTCCATCCAGAGCTGGAATTCTAACGGGGAAATACCAACAGCGATATGGATTCGAAACGCAGCCTATGGAGTTTTATCCTACGAATAAATTGGAGTACGCAGCGGGTAAAAAAGCAAAGCGTCTTGGCGATTGGAAAGTCAGCACCCCTCCTTCTTATCCAAATCCTGAAGAAATAGAGCATCAGGGAATTCCTCAAGATGAAATTAATCTAGCGGAAATTCTCAAAGCATCGGGCTACTCAACAGGGATTATTGGAAAATGGCATTTGGGACATGGGAACGAACATCTCCCAAACAATCGCGGATTCGATTATCAATATGGATTTTACGGGGCTTTTTCGCTCTACACTCCCGAGCAGAAGACGCCAGGTTATGTGAACCATATCCACGATGACTTAAGTGCGAAACATCAATGGGGAATGAAGCGGAACGACAATGCCACGATTCGAGAAAACAATAAAGTAGTTCAAGAAGATGAATACCTGACTTTTGCCATTCGTGATAAGGCGAAATCGTACATTTCGAGCCATAAAGATTCAAACTTCTTTTTGTACTTGTCCTTCAATGCTCCGCATGTTCCGTTTCAAGCCCCACAGAATTACTACGATCAATTTTCTCATATCAAAGACGAAAACAAGCGCGTGTATTTAGCCATGATTAAAGCTTTGGATGATTCCATTGGTGAGGTGATGAATGAATTGAAGTCGCAAGGACTGGAAGAAAACACGATTGTTTATTTTATCTCTGATAACGGTGGAGCGTCATACACAGGTGCAACGGAAAACGGTCCTTTCAAAGGAGGGAAAATTACCCATTTTGAGGGAGGCGTGAACGTTCCATTCATGATGCAATGGAAAGGACATCTGCCCGAAAATGTAGTCTACAATTATCCGGTGTCAGCATTGGATATTTTTGCGACTACTGTTGCAGCTTGCGAAGTGGACTTGACGAATCCAGCAGTTAGATCAAAGAAATGGGACGGGGTGAATTTATTGCCCTTCGTTTCTGGTGAAAAATCGAACGAACCACACGAAAAAATCTATTGGAGAACGGATCATATTCATGCGATTCGCTACAAAAAATGGAAGTTGATCATGAGCACGCGTGACGATTGGCTGCACCTCTATAATTTGGAGAATGACCTTTCGGAAGAAATCGATTTGAGTGATCTGAATTCAGAAGAACGTTCGAAACTGCTTCGCTTTTTTGACGAATGGAACGCCGAATTACCCGATGATTATTTGTGGCCGCGCATCATGGATCGCAAGTTCATTATTGGCGACAAAACATATTATTTTCCGGCATGAGAAACTTCATTTATACAGTCCTTCTGTTTTCGATGCTTGTCAGCTGCACTGGAGCGTTGACCTATCAAAACAAGCAGCCAGTGTTGATTCCTGCTGGTCAATTCTTTTTTGGTTCTGAAGACGGACAGGAAAACGAAAGTCCGGCAGTTCCCTGCTCAGTGAATGAATTTAAGCTCGCCGCGACAGAAGTAAGCAATCAATTGTTTGAGTTTTTCGTGAACAAAACAGGTTATGTAACTGACGCGGAAAAGAATGGCGGTTTTGTCTATGAAGATGGAGAATGGAACCTCATCGAAAATGCAAATTGGCGCACGCCCGAAGGAAAACCTGTGGATCCGGAACAATGGCTCGTTTTGCCCGTTGTTCAAATAAGCTATAACGATGCTCTCGCCTATTGCACTTGGGCCGATTGTCGTCTTCCAACGGAAATAGAATGGGAATATGCAGCAAAATTAGGTAAATCGGACTCAACCCAAATGAACATCACTACTGCTGATGCAACGCATCCACGACCTGTTGATATTCTCTCCTTCGAAGCGAATGAATTGGGAATTCATCATCAATCTGGAAATGTTTGGGAATTGTGTGCGGATGTATACAATTCAGAGATCCACTATAAACGTGCGTTGATGAGCACTACTGAGCCTTTCGATGCGTACAAAGGAAGAAGCTATGACCCAGATAAAATGGATGCTACAGATACCTTGCGCGTGATCAAAGGAGGGTCTTTTCTCTGTCAGGCCGGACATTGCGCTGGATATCGACCTGAAGCACGACAAAGCGTTGAGCAATCGGCGGCCTATTTT
Source organism: Crocinitomicaceae bacterium (assembly GCA_029252405.1). Classification (GTDB taxonomy): domain Bacteria; phylum Bacteroidota; class Bacteroidia; order Flavobacteriales_D; family Crocinitomicaceae; genus UBA4466. The sequence goes on along the minus strand of JAQXBM010000022.1, from coordinate 83,424 downwards.
CATATTGGATTTAGAGTTGTGAAAGACAAGAAATGAAGCATATTGTAACCGTCATATTTCTATTCTCCTCTTTCTTCGGATTGAGCCAACAGCACCATTTGGAAGTTGGAGCAAAAGTGGGATTCAAAGATGAGTTTCATCTCAACCCAAGCTTCGACCTCAACTCAAAATACACGGAAATTCATTTCTTCGAAGCGTACTTTTTTGGGCGTGTTTCCAAGCGCCGATTTGGGAACGAATTGGGTATTGGTTTAGAAAAAACCTCAGACTATTTTGTGCGCTATACGGACAACTCCAAAGAATTCGGCTACGTAAATTTGAATCATTTTCAATTTGACCTAAGTCAATATTATTACTTGCACAAAAGCGCGAAGAAAAAATGGGATGTTCAGATTGGATTAAGAAATTACTTTTCGCTCAATGATCAAATTTGGATTCCGCATAAAATGGAATTGAATGCATGGAAATTAGCTGGTAGAATCACGACGAATTTTACGTACAAAAACTTCATCGCTGGATTGTTTTACGAGCATGATATTCGACCCAATTACCTTGATTATGATCGAGCAGCAGTGTTTGGATTGAATTTAGGAGTGATTTATTAAAACCACTCCCAAATCAGTGTAATTCTTTACTATTTTACCGTTACCATTTGACTGAATGATCCATTGCTGCTCGCAACGCTAAGCATATAATTTCCAGGAGCCAATGCAGATACATCGACGGTATGATGCTGCAATACATACGATTCTTCCAAAGTCATCGTGGATACGTTTCTACCTTGCAAATCTGTTATGTTGATCTCATACTTTTCTCCAGCTGCTGTAAATTGCACATTGAAATTCTCATCCGCAGGGTTTGGATAAACCAACAACTCAATGTCATTTGCTTCCTCTGCCACGGTCAATACTTTCTGCAATGGGCCAGCATTAATAATTTCGCCGGTAGAATGATATAATAATATGGCGTAGGCATGAAGATTATCCGTATTGATTTCGGCGCCAAGTGTAATGTTGTACGAATATGAAACCATTTGTCCATCAGTGACTGAGGTCGGCACAGAAAAATTTTGACCCGCATACCCTCCTAATAACTTTCTTGCCACATGATCATAAACCATTTGTGATGAAGGAACGGGATTCGGCAATAACTCATATCCGCCTACAGTGCCAAAAGCACCACCCGAGTATCCATTCGCTTGATCGTAATCAGAGCTTGTACCTGTTACACTGTCTTCAACCACCACAACTGCTAATCTATAATCAATGGATGATAGGTTCGTCCAAAATTCGGAAGTCGCATTGACTGATAAAGCGGTTCCGCTCACTGAATACGTTCCTCCCACGGTAGCGGGTGCCTCAATTGCTTGTCGCTGTAAAAAGTAGTTTTCCAATGCGTATGTCGTTGCTGACACACCTTGAAATACGCGATCAATATCGAATGAAGGAAACGAGCTAAAATAGCCTCCATAACCTGTAACTTCCATCGGGTCGCCGCTATGCACAGCTACTCCAATTAGGTCATTTGGGAAATTCGTGAGCATCTCCTCTAAAGCGACTATGCCCGCAGGACACCATGTACACCATGTACCTGTGCCTTCCTCCATCACTACATTTCTTGGAGGAGATTGTGAAATCGTATTGAACAATGTGCTTCCTGAATTATTCGCCAGATTGCCATCAAGCCCACCATTCACTTCTGTTATCGAGACAAGAATATTCTTCTCCACGACGGAAGGTTCCGTAAAAGTCGTTGGGTGAGATACGGTTGCAGTAGCTCCCGGAAGAATGGACGTTGGAATGTTCGCAATGTGATCCGTTCCATCATTCCAGTTTATAGTGAGATCCGTGATCTCTGTAGACCCTTCGTTTTTCACATTAACATTCACCATATTATTCGATCCAACTAATGCAAATCTCGGTAACTCAACAGATGAAAGTGCTGCATCAAGAGGTGGTAATGTTGTCAACAACCAACAACCCTTCATCCGTGCAATAGTGATGACGAATCGCAAGGTAAACCTGCTGTCCAGCGAAGCCCGAAACATCGATGTAACGGCTGTGAATTCCGATGCCATCGGGTAAAGTCTCACTCAACAAAGGAGTTGCGCTAAGCACTGCACTCAAAGTATTAGAAGTGATCACATATACCGAATAATGTTCGTTGGAGTTTGGCGCATCAACCACGATACCCACCTGATAAAGTAAACTCAGTCCAGATGCAGATGCCGTGCTGAGATCGATTAAAGGAGAGATTAGCGTATGGTCTGGAGTGTATGGTGTTCCATTAACTCTGGAAAAAGATGTTGCCTATCCTTCCTCAAATTCTGGGAAGTCCGCGGTAAATTGGATATTGCTCCAATCGTCATAGTTCCCGCTGGGATCAGAATCATTGTCGATATTCTGCCAATTGGTAAATAGAAATTGGTTATTAAAGTCCTCCTCAAAATACGTCTGAGCCGAAACGGAAAAGGAACAAAAAGCGAGTGTGAAAAGTACAAGTTTAATCATAGAGAAGAAGTTTTAGTAAGTAATATTTCAGGAACTTAGAGCGGTTTAATTCTCTTTCCTGCTTTACATAAACCTAATAATTAAACGGAAAATCAGGTTTTTAAAACCCTTAAGTGTCGTTTTGATCTATTCACAGTATGCATTGACCTATTTTGCCTTTAGAATTTCAAGTTCAATTGTGCATGCTTTACTCCCAAATGTACATGTCTATAACTTTTGCTTTCCTATATCTTTGTCTAAAACGAAGTTATTATGAGTAAAGTGTTATTTATCAGTCTCTTGGCGTTTGTAGGACTCACATCTGTGCAAAAGGAGAGTTCGCGGTCCTTTGAAGCGTATAATTCTGAAGCGCAATCACGATTCTCAGTTGGAATATTTGCTGGCGCTTCTGGCGCTCCAGGTGAAAGTACATGCTATGATTGTCATGATGGATCACTTCAAAATGGAGACGCCCAACATTAGTTTATCGTATCTCAAGGTGGTACAGCTGTTTCCGATTATGTCCCCGGTCAGACCTACACAGTTCGTTTAGAACTAAATAGCGGAGATGTCAAAGAAGGCTTTCAGGCGACTGTATTGGATTTGGTGAATGATGAAATGGCGGGAAACTTTATTGAGACGAATAATGAAACGAAAGTAATTCAACCCAGTGCAAACAATCGTAAATATGCCAGTCATACATCGATGAGCAGTGATGAGGGAAATCCAGGATGCGAATGGCAATGGGATGCTCCAACTACGGATATTGGACCGGTACGTTTCTATGTTGCTTCGAATTTAGCAGATGGCAACGGAGGAGCGGAAAATGATGCAATTTTCACTTCTCAATATACCTTTGAAGGGCTCTCAGCATCAACGAACAAACATCGGCTATTTCCAATTTTGAAGTTGCGTATTCAGCCGAAGGAAACCAGCTTCACATCAACTTGAACACTCAACTGGACGATGTAATGTTCATCAACTTAGTCGATCTGAATGGTAAATCTGTAATGACGAGAATGCTCGGGAATACAGATACTGGCGACAACCTTCAGAAAATTCAACTTCCCGCTGATCTTAACAATGATCTCTATGTTGTTCACTTGTTTGTTGGAAATACTTCAACATCATCAACCATGCGAATTCTCTCCAAATAATATACTCTTATCAAACACAAAAGGTGCGATTCAATTCTGAATTGCACCTTTCTATTTTTTCCTCGATCGAATTTATTGGGTTAAATTTGAACAAAACAACTGTGATGAGTACTAGTGAAAATTCGACTCAAGGTGAAGTCTCAGATTACCTGCGGAGCAATTGGAAGGAATTAACTCAAGGTTTACCGGAAGTCAGTAATGCGTTTTTCCTTGAGCTCACGATTTTGTACAATTCCGCCGGAAGGCACTATCATACGTTGAATCATATTGAGGCACTTCTAAAACTTGCTGAGGAACATCAACACTTGCTCAAATCACCGCGTACCATTTTCTGGGTGATTTGGTATCACGATGCAATTTACGACGCGGCGAAGAGCGACAACGAGGAAAAAAGTGCTGATTTAGCCAGGGATCATTTAACTAAACTCGGATTAGACAATGATCTTATTGAAGAATGCTTCCAATTGATTATTGCCACAAAAACGCACACTTTGACCGAGAATCTATCCACTTTCGATGCCGAATTTCTCTTGGATATTGATCTCTCCATCCTTGCCGTGAAACAAGAAAGTTACCTCGAATACACGAAGCAAATACGAAAAGAGTACAAAATTTATCCTGATTTCCTTTACAAAAAGGGACGTAAAAAAGTCTTGAAGCACTTCCTCGAAATGGATAAGATTTACAAAACAGAGCTCTTTCAAAATCTCTGGGAAGAGAACGCTCGAACGAATCTCAAATTTGAACTGTCCGAACTGTAGTTTTGGTCAAAAAAGCGCAAATCCAAATCTGAAATCACACCATTACTCGACCTAAAAACTATCGAGAATATCTTGGTTTTCAGAATTCTTTGGAGCATTCATAATGCGGATAACTGACTTTAGATAATACAGAAGTATGCCTACAACGCTCAAACGCAGCAACAGAAATACTGAGTATACTATAACCAGACTCTCAAAAAGCCCTGAAGTAAGCACATTAAATGTATAAATAAGCGTCATGAGCAGAAATGTCCCCGTTCCAACAAAATATGCCCAAACCTTCCCCTTCTTCGTGAAAATTGCAGCCAAAAAGTATGCTATCGTACACAGAATACTGAAAAAGAGTACCAGAATAATGTCTGCGACGTTCAGTCCGATTCGAAGCAAAGCGTAAAATTGAATAGCCATTCCGATTGAAGAAATGACAGCAATTATCCTGAACAAAGTACTAAGTCCCATCAGATTATCTTCATTTATCGAAATGGGATTTTCCGGAGCGCATAACAGCCCGTTCACACGAATTTCCAGCACGTTTTTATTCGAAAGACGCAAATCTACTTCCCCTAAATCCTCGTTTTGAACTGTGTGCCCATCCTGCAATAATTTAGCCTCGGAAAGGTGGACCAACTGTTCCCCTGAAGAATACACTTTCAAATTTCGATAATTAGATTCGTGCGTGACAAATAGGCTGCTTTCGCTATCAGGAATGAGGTAATTCATAGTGAATTGTTAGGGTAAATAAAGTTGAAGATAACAATCTTTGCGTCTTAGCGCTCATTCAATTGGTCGTGTTCTCCAGCGCTCTGCAAGAAAAAAGGTGCGACTCCATTCAGAATCGCACCCATTATTCAATCTTTCAATTTCGTTTACTTCACCTTCACTAATTTCGAGTGAACCAAACCGGATTCTTTCTTAATCTGAACAATGTACTCTCCGGCAGGTAGTTCTGCGGTTTCCATTGGAATGTTGTGCTCTCCTTGAGACAGATTCCCGTCAAATACATTGAGCACTGTGCGGTGTTGAAGATCAAACACATCGACTTTCACCCATTCGTTTTCAGCTACAAAGCGAATCTTCGCATTCGTGTTGGCAGGGTTTGGATAAACCAAGGCTTTTAAAACCGTCAATTCTTCCTCTTCGATTCCCACGTTACACGCTCCCATCACTGGGTAGTACTGAACGGTGTGCTCGAAGAATGATTGAATCTCCGCAGTTGGAACTCCGAACCAATCCTTCAATACTGAGGCATAAATATCGCGGAAATCGTATTCCATAGGCAGACCCGCTTGATTCACAATTGTGCTATCAATAGTTGGATTCGCTCCCATGATGTTCGTGTTCAAACAAGAGCCAAATAAGAACATTGGAGCAGCATCACCGTGGTCAGTTCCCAAACTCGCGTTGGATGCAATTTGACGACCGAACTCAGAGAATGTCATTCCTGCCACGCGCTCTTGATAATTCATTTGCTCAATATCCGCTTGGAAAGAAGCCACTGCATCTGAAATTCGTTGCAATAAATCTGCGTGCGCGCCATCTTGTGTTGAAGTCGCTGATACTTGCGCATCGTGCGTGTCGAATCCATTCACATTCAAGATGTATACATTCGTTTGCAAACCTCCGTCGATCATTTGTGCCACATATCTCAATTGCTGAGCAAGTGGATTCGTCAAATCATACAAAGAAGCCAAACTTCCCGTTCCAGCATTTGCCGCTGCATTCACTTGCTGACCGTAAGCATTCGCTTGGTTAATCAAAGTCGTTAAGTACTCCATGTGATAGCCGTAATAAGTTCCATCGTTGATCGCACCACCACTTGAAAGGTTATACACATCAAATGGATCATTTACTGCGTGACTGAAGTTTGCCATCAACCCTTGACAGGTCACAGACACTTCGTATCCAAGACTGATCGCGAATGGATCTGGGCACGCCGTTGATGGATAACCCGATGGATATCCTGGGTATTCTCCATCAAAGTATCGACCTAACCAACCTGTATCGGCTTGTGAATCAATTAAACCTGATGTCCAAATATCCATTGATCTAAAGTGTGATCTATTCTGTTCTGGATAACCCACGTTCTGAATGATTCCCAATGTTCCAGAATCATACAGGGATTTCATTCCTCCCATTTTCGGGTGAAGTCCAACGTCCGTAGTTAACTCTAAGACATCCGTCTCAGGAATTAATACGTTGTTTCGTTGTATTGTTAAATTGGCGTATTGATCTCTTGGGATAACGGTATTCAAACCATCATTTCCTCCATTCATTCTGATAATTACCAAAATGCGATCTTCGTTACTTTTGGATACGCTAAATAATTGTTTACCTATCGATTGTACCTTCATCTCATTGAGAAGTACAGGAGTCCCCGCTGATACAAGTGCTAAGCTTTTTACAAAATCTCTTCTTTTCATCTCGTTATTTTTAGGGAACTATATCGTTTGGAATTCTGGCATGTGGAATACCTGTTGCAGTACCAGCAGCACACGTTGTTTTACTGGATCCGAAAAAGTTGTATTACCAAGATTAGCCTGATAATCATTGTACTGTATCGTCCATTCGAAATCTGGAAGACCATTTGTTAGAACGGCTTTCAAAATAAGTTTCTGCGTTGCTGACATTCCTTTTGGTGTGAAAAGGTCTGCGATATCGTCAATCACTGATGGCGCATCCGATGGAAACGAAAGGTTGTCCAAGAATGCGAGTGTGTTCAACTCCCAGTTGTTACCGCCTCCAGGAATTCCCGTCAAGTAGGTCATGAAATCGGTAAGTTGGAAACGCGCTTTCAATAGGGCTGAATTTACCCATAACTGAGAATAAGCCGGTGTTTGATAGTACGCTGGCCAACCTGCTACACTCGGTGGTGCGGCAAATTCTTGTCCCATTAATGTGATGTATTGATATACCAATAAGTACATCTCTGCATCCGATACAATGTCAAACCCAGGGATTGATTCTGTACTGTTGAACATAGAGAATGTCATGTCAACTGGACTCTTAATCAATGCTCCTCGAACAGAGATATCGTAGAAATGTTCACTCGACAATAACTCTGACATCACAGGAAGAATATCGTAGTTGTTGGCAATCATAGTTGCCGCCATGATCGGAATCACGTTAGTTTCCACATCCGTTGTGAGGTCGTAATTCACAAAGTAGCGATACAATTTTCGACTGATGTATTCTGCTACTGCTTGTTGTTGGAAAATGATATCGATGTAATCCGAGTATTCGTTCCCCATGTTATTGGAGACCGTTGCTCCTCCAAAGTGAGAAGACAAAGTCTTCGTTGAAGGATCGTGGAGAATATCCGTATAAACCGCCGAAACGTCAGTTAAGGTATCGCTGCCTATTCCATCAACTAAATAACCTGTCAATATTTTGGCTCCTGCAGCTACATCCTCTTCCTTGTAGTTGGTGTAATCACCAGGTCCAATTTGAGGTCCTTTACCCACGGTATACAATTCAAGTAACTCACGCGCAAAATTTTCATTCGGGCTGAAGAGTGTATTTGTATTACCATTGAGGAAAAGCAACATCGCAGGGTTGATCGTCATATCTTTCACGAACTGTCTGAAATTCCCAAGCGCATGCTGACGGATCAGTGCGAAATAATCGTAGGTCGCACGAGGATCAGCTACAGCTGTTACCGCAAAGTGATTGTGCCAAAACATGCACATCTTCTGAGAGATATCACTTTGTCCTTCGTTTGATCCTTTCATGAGCCAAACGGCCAAGGAAAGGTTTCTTGCCGTTGCGGTTGTTGCAGCATCTGTGGGTGAAGATGGAAAAACATCGTTGACCCAAGAGTTGCCGAAAGCCGTTACCGCCTCGTCTGGATGAAAGGTAATGGGTTCTGCAACTACTGGAATTTGAAGTAAATTGGTTACGGTTGTTGCCATTCCGTCGGAAACTGCCGTAAGCATTTGTTGGTTTGTTGGTCCGAAAACAGTTCTTCTCAACAGATGGCCAGCTTCTACTTTCGTCCAAGGTCCGCTGTACGGAGCCATATTATACGAAATGGGGCCATTTTGGTTTTGATCGGGCATGAGTAGATTGATTTGAGGTAACAAATTACGAAAAGGCATTATAAGCTACTAATCATGACTGTTAGCAATCTGTTAATTGTTTAACATCCTCCTTTGGCGAGAATTCATATCTTGGTAGCGGCCAACAACACTATTATGAGCGCACGCACCATCGACGAAGTCATCGAATCACTTGATCAAATAATAGATTCTTGCAAAGAAAATGAGAGCCCATTGGGCTATTTCTCTGCACTTTACCGCCTCGTGACGGTCACTGTGAAAAACAAACTCGGAACAAATTATTTCGATGATGATGCCCGAATGGAAAAGTTAGATGTCGTTTTTGCGAACCGCTATCTGGATGCTTATTCGAACTACAAAGAAGGCAAACCTATTTCTTCTTCATGGGAAAAAGCCTTTGAAGCGGCAAAGGAAGAAAAGTTCATTGTGCTTCAGCATCTATTGTTCGGAATGAACGCGCACATCAATTTGGATTTGGGAATCGCAGCGGCCGAGATTACAACTCCTGAAACGATTGAAGCACTGGAACCTGACTTCAACAGAATCAATGAAATTTTAGGAGCACTCACAAATGAGGTTCAAGAAGACTTGGCGAAAATTTGGCCGAAGCTACTTTGGATTTTGAAATTCTTTGGGCGCACAGATGACTACATCGTGAATTTCGGGATGAATATCGCCCGTGAAGCCGCCTGGAAATTTGCCAATGAAGTGGTGGTCACAAATGGAAATGCACGCAGTTTATTGATTTCGGAAAAAGATCACAAAGTTGCTAACTACCTTCACTTCTTGAAAGGGAAAGGTTGGATTGAACGCGTAATTCTAAAAATCATTCGAAAAAGAGAAATTGGAACAGTAAAGGAAAAGATTGAAGCGCTAGAATCTTAAATCCATTTATTTCAGAGCACTTATTTCGACCACTTACCATTTCGCATCTGGATAGGCACGCGGTAAATACTGCATTTCGCATAAGATGTGTCCGAGAAGTTCTGTGTGATTTCCTTCTTTACATCCTTTCGCCTGAAAGATCTTTTCTGGGATTTGCAACTTCAGCTCACTGAAGAATTCAAAGACATCTCTCTCCCATTGTTCTTGCACGGACTTCAAATCTACCGCAATTCCCAAACTCGCGAGCGCTTCATCAATCGCATCGGGCGTAAACATCTCCTTGGTGTAGCTCCACAAATGTACCAAGGCATTGTCCAATTTATTGTACGCTTCTTCGGTTCCTTTTCCAAGTCTCAATAACCATTCGCGACTGTGTCTGTAATGATACTTTACTTCTTTGATGGCTTTTGCCGCAATGGCAGCTAATGTTTCATCATTACTATCGCACAAGGCCGAATAATAATGGTAGTTGAATGCATCCACCAAATATTGGCGCAACATCACGAACGCAAAATCAGTATTTGGCTGTTCAACGAGTTGAAAATTGTCATACTCGCGTTCGTTTCTTCGGTAGGCGATATCATCTTCATTCAAACCGTTCGCATTCAGCTTAGCTGCGTATTGATAAAATGTCGTTGCTTGTCCCAAATGATCCAAAGAGATATTTGTGAGCGCTACGCTTTCCTCCAATGTTGGTCCAGAAGCATACAGCTTCGCCAAACGGTGCGATAATATTAAACTGGTATCTCCTAGGCGTGTTGCGTAGGCCGCAATCATTTCTTTCGTTTCCATAGTTTACATGTGTTTAACGCCGTCTGGGACATTGTAAAAAGTTGGGTGTCGATAGATTTTATCGTTTGCAAGGTCAAAAAATGATTCGCTGTCAGATGGCGAAGCCGCAATAATTTGATCTGAAGGAACAATCCAAAGACCTACTGCTTCGTTTCTGCGCGTGTATACATCTCGCGCATTTTGAAGCGCTATTTCAGCATCTGAACCATGCACACTTCCGGCATGTTTAAACGCCAATCCTGATTTCGATTGTAAGAAAACTTCCCACAATTCTCCTGTTTCTGCTTGATTACTCATAATCTCGTTTTTAAACCAATTCTTTCTTTGCTTCTTTCATCATACGGCTGTACTCTCGTGCTGAATTTCGCACCCATTCGCCTTCTTGGTGACTTTGGATATGCGTTTCAAGGCGCTGTCTGTTGCACGGACCTCTTCCTTTGATCACTTCGTAAAACTCTTCCCAATCAATTTGACCGAAATCGTAATGCTGCGTTTCTTCATTCCATTTGAGGTCCGGATCGGGAACAGTTAATCCGATAAATTCCGCTTGATCCATCGTTTTATCAATGAATTTCTGTCTGAGTTTGTCGTTCGATTCCCGCTTGATTTTCCATTTCATCGCACGTTGCGAATTTGGAGAATCGTTGTCCGTTGGTCCAAACATCATCAACGATGGCCACCACCAGCGGTTCATCGCATCTTGCGCCATTTTTCGTTGATCTTCCGTTCCATTCATCATGTCACACATGATTTCATAACCCTGACGTTGATGGAAACTTTCTTCCTTACAAATACGCACCATTGCTCTTGAATATGGACCGTAAGATGTTCGACACAGCGAAACTTGATTCACAATTGCTGCGCCATCAACCAACCAGCCGATTGCGCCGATATCTGCCCATGACAAACTCGGGTAATTGAAAATCGAAGAGTACTTTGCTTTTCCCTCGTGGAGCCATTGCACAAACTGATCACGACTCACGCCAAGCGTTTCTGCGGCATAATAGAGATACAATCCATGTCCTCCCTCATCCTGAATTTTCGCGATAAGAATTTTCTTACTTCGCAAACTCGGAGCACGATTCACCCAGTTTCCTTCAGGCTGCATCCCGATAACTTCGGAATGTGCGTGCTGAGACATTTGACGAATCAAGTGATGGCGGTACGCATCTGGCATCCAATCCCTCGGTTCAATTTTTTCCTCGGCTTCTATCTTTCGCTCAAATTCGAGCAGATTCTTTTGGTACTCTTCGTTGTTATCCATAATTGCTGATTGGTGTAACAAATTCGTTTCCTTTTAAAACGGGACTAAAGTACGCTGGAAAATTGGGTGAAAAAATGCTTAAAACCAGTCAGGATGCTGATCTAGATCATGTTCGTGGGTGCGGTGGGGTCGGAGTTCGGCTCCGCTCACCCCTCGAATTCAAGAGGGCTACTTTAAAAATCGCAAATTTCGACTTAAGCCTGAGAATTTGGTTCGTTTGACCGCGCTTTTTCGGAAGAGTTCCCGGAAGACTTCTTCGGTTAGATCGTGCCAATCGGCCTTAGACATTTTGAGGAGGTTCTCGTGCGGATTGAACTTCGCTTCGGAGTGTGGTGTCGAAAACCGGTTCCATGGACACACATCTTGACAGACATCGCAACCGAACATCCAGTCGTCCATTTGTCCGCTAAAGCTTTTCGGTAGCAATTCATCTTTAAGTTCGATGGTCAGGTAAGAAATGCACTTCGATCCATCGACAACATATGGTTCGACAATGGCATCCGTTGGGCATTCGTCGATGCAGGCTGTGCAGGTTCCGCAATAGTCCTTCATTGGACCATCGTATTCCAATTCGATATCGAGAATCAACTCAGCTATGAAAAAGAAGGAACCATTTTTAGGATGAATGATGTTGGTGTTTTTTCCCATCCAGCCAAGTCCAGATCGTTTTGCCCAAGCTTTGTCCATTACTGGCGCAGAATCAACGAACATTCTCCCACCTACTTCACCTATTTCTTCATGGATAAACGCGAAGAGTTCTTTGAGTTTGTCTTTGATGACGAAGTGATAATCCATTCCATAAGCGTACTTCGAAATCTTCGGTGCTGATGAATCCTCTTGCGTTTTCTCGGGAAAGTAATTCAGCATGAGGGAAACGACGCTTTTAGCATCATCTACGAGCAGTCGTGGATCCAATCTCTTATCGAAATGGTTTTCCATGTACGCCATTTTCCCGTGGTTCCCATTCTTGAGCCATCGATCCAATTCGCGCGCCTCTTTTTCGAGGAAATCCGCTTTTGAGATGCCGCAAAACATGAAGCCTAGCTCAGCAGCTTTGTTTTTTATGAGGGCGGTATGTTGGGGCGATTGTTCGATTTTCCGATTGTCCGATTTTCTGATTTTCTGTGACGTTATTACTGATTAGATTATCATTTAAATAACGATGTAACTACTACTAGAAATTCCCTGATCAATTATAGTAATTTCGCCCGTAGTTTGGTTAATCGCTAACTTCAACCAACCTAGTTCATCCGTTGTACCATTCTGCAACTTGAAAGCTAGATAATATTCGTTCATGTCTGAATTCACTGACCACGTAGCATCCCACCCAGCCTCGTCACTCCAATCCTTACTTATAAGATCAGCGGGATACTCATACCAACTTAGCGAAGAAGTCGAAGCATCATGAATGGTATCATTCGCAGCGAGAAAAAGATAGCCAACATTTGGCTCATACAAGAAAGATACATTCTCCCTTGGGGTAAATGAACCTATTACTGAACTCCCTGAGACTGGGTCGTCATAGGTCGATAATTGCGAATATTCACGCGCAAAGTCAACAATTCCGTCTTGATTGATATCTAGCTCATAATTCGAGGGGATTTCTGTTTCAGTAAGCGTATAGTTGGGTTTTTTCTTGCAAGAAACTAGAGAAACACTGAATGCAATAAAACAGATAAACGTGATTTTCATAGATGTAATATAGTCTTATTTAGACGTTTTTATCAGCTGACAAGGCTAAAATACACTTCTCACGGATTTCCCACAGTTCTTCAAAGGATTTATCCGAAAGGTGCTCTGTTCCCCACTTTTTCATGTAGGATTTGTGGTAATCTACTTTGTACTCCGTGACTTGGTCGGGTTGAATAACTTGCTCTTCAAGAACAGCTGACTCAATTGTATTGAAACTCGACAGCATGGTTGTTACATCAACGGCTTCTGAACCAAAACGAATGTAACAATGCGCTTCGGGAAGGTATTCAAGGTTGAATTCCTTGAGAACCGAACCCACTTTCGGCGTGTTCTCCCCGTTCATTTTGTAAAGGCAAAGAATCAATTCGATATTAGGAATTTCATTCAGATCAGCAATATGTTTTAAAAAGGCATGCTTCGAACTACAGCTTCCTTTGCGTTCATACCAAACAAGGGATAAATCCGAGCGATTGGAATTCCTTCCGTAGTGAAAGTTCTTGACGCAACGCATGAGATCCTCCCATGTTACCGCACCCGATTCTACAATGTCAATTGTCAGCGAGTCGTTCGATTCGAGTTGAATATCCATAAGATTAAAACAATCCTCCTTGGGTCCAACCTTTTTCTTTTCCTAAATGCTTGTAGGCTTTTTCGGTCACTTTTCTTCCGCGTGGAGTTCGCAGCATGAATCCCTCTTGAATCAAGAAAGGTTCGTAGACTTCTTCCAATGTCCCCGCATTTTCTCCAATAGCCGTTGCAATGGTTGTCATTCCAACAGGTCCGCCACTGAATTTATCAATGATGGTTGAAAGGATTTTGTTGTCCATTTCATCCAATCCGTTTTGATCGACATTTAACGCTTCCAATGCGACATTTGTGATATCAAGTGTAATCGTTCCATCACCTTTGATCTGCGCAAAATCTCGCACTCTTCGCAGCAAAGCATTCGCGATTCGCGGTGTTCCCCGACTTCTAAACGCAATTTGATATGCCGCTTCTTCCTTGATTGGAATATCTAGGAGGTTCGATGAACGCTCAACAATCATGGTCAATGTTTTCGCACCGTAATATTGCAGTCTGGAGTTGATTCCAAATCGCGCTCTCAAAGGTGAAGTCAATAAACCAGATCGAGTTGTCGCCCCAATCAAAGTAAAAGGATTCAATTCGATTTGCACCGTTCGCGCGTTGGGTCCACTATCGATCATGATGTCGATGCAGTAATCTTCCATCGCCGAATACAAATACTCTTCAATTACGGGGCTCAATCGGTGAATTTCATCAATGAACAATACATCACCGCGTTCAAGGTTTGTGAGCAGTCCGGCTAAATCGCCTGGCTTGTCCAATACAGGTCCACTGGTGATTTTACAATTCACACCGAGTTCATTCGCAATGATATTCGCCAAGGTTGTTTTCCCGAGTCCAGGAGGTCCGTGCAATAAAACATGGTCCAACGGTTCATTACGGAGCGTTGCTGCTTCCACAAAGACGCGCAGATTATCCACAACCTTCGGCTGTCCAGCAAAATCCTCAAGACGTTTAGGCCTTAAAACTTTGTCGTAATCTTGGTCCCCTGAATTTTCAGCTTGTTCTCTATAATCAAATGAATCGTCCAAATTCTAGTCTTGTAATTGAGTTCTCTTTCGAGTTAGGTAAAGGTAGTAATTGATTTTGATTGTTGGATTGTTGGATTGTTGGATTATTGGATTGTTGGATTGTTGGATTGTTGGATTGTGGATGAAATGGTATTTGGGCGCTTTAACAGTCTACGTGCTCAAGTTCTGTCTAGGTTTGCGTTCTATCAGGAGTTTGGCTGGTAGAAGAATACTCGCTAAACTCGGTCATCACAGCATCACCGTTAACAGAAGCTGCCGCCCTCCGCCCTAGCGCGAAAAAAAGCATTAATTTCATTAACTTAAACGGAAAAAAGGAATACATGGACACAGGAGAACTAAAAGGGAAAGTCACAGGTCGGGAAACCGGAGTAGAACTGCCGTTTGTAAACATTTCACTTGAACAAAATGGAAAGGAAGTTGCGGGAGGATCAAGCGACTTTGTGGGGCAGTACAAGATAGGACCAATAGCTCCGGGGAAATACACGTTAAAATCAACGTTTACAGGTTACAAACCGGCAGAGATAACGGAAATTGTGATCAATGCTGGAAGGACATCAGTGTATGACCTAGAGTTAACATCTACCGTCATTAACGCAGGAGAATTCTGAATACGCGTTCCAAATAGTGCTAAGCCGTTTTTTGCTTCTCACCTTCTCCAGGTTTCTTTTTAATTCCTTTTACCACATTTTCTCCACCAAGAAAAACCTTCATCATAGGTAAGAGCATCATGAAAATTCCAACAGACATGGAAACTGATTTGGAATGAATTTTCTCGTAATCTTCGTAAAGACCATAGGCTGCCGTAATTAGTATGGTTGTTCCAAGAACTAGTCGTACTGACCGAAGGTGAAAAAAATTACTCACCCTTTTCAAAAACGGTAGTTCTTTGTTCGGCGAGACCGTGTGCGCAACATTGTAGATCCCCTCGTTTAAATGACCTATTCCGCTAATGAGTAGCAGAATACCTACAACTATTAAAATATGTTCATGGGTAAGTTCATAGAACTCTTCATAAATATTGTAAATGGCATATGCAATAAGAATTATTCCAAGTATCACGGATGTGAATCTAGAATGAATAATGCGTTCTAACATAGTTAGGTGTTGTGATAGTGATTGAATTCAGCACTCTAACTTAGTTATAATTGCGGGATATTAGATCGTGGTGATAGATTTCAGTAATAATGTTTGAGATCCCCTAGCACATTCTACCAAGCAGTGTACAAAAAAAATCCCGATCATCAATGATGAACGGGATCCAATCTATTTTTTCAGTCTTAATGCTCTTCTTCGCCTTCGGCCAATGGAACAGTTTGAGGAATGAAGTCTTCTTCGGCTCCTGGTTTGGAGTAATCGTAAGGCCATCTGTGTACAGTTGGCAATTCTCCTGGCCAGTTACCATGAATATGCTCCACTGGAGTTGTCCACTCGAGTGTATTCGATTTCCAAGGATTTTGAGGAGATGCTGGACCTCTAAAAATACTGTAGAAGAAGTTGAACAAGAACAATAACTGTCCTAGTGCCGCAATGATTGCGAACACAGTAATGATCACGTTCAAGTCCATCATTTGTGTGTATGAATCAATGTCATTGTCTCCGTATACTGAGTAATCATAGTAACGACGCGGCGCTCCTGCTAGTCCAACGAAGTGCATTGGGAAGAATACACCGTATGCTCCAACAATTGTAATCCAGAAGTGCATGTATCCCAATTTCTTGTTCATCATCTTTCCATACATTTTTGGGAACCAATGATAGACTCCTGCAAACATACCGAAGACGGCGGACAGTCCCATTACCACGTGGAAGTGGGCAACTACGAAATACGTATCGTGTGTCGTGATATCCAAGGCAGCATCTGCCAAGATAATTCCAGTTACACCTCCCGTAATGAAGGTTGAAACCAATCCAATCGCGAACAACATTGCTGGTGTAAAGACAATCGATCCTTTCCAGAGTGTCGTGATGTAGTTAAATACTTTCACGGCTGATGGAATTGCAATCAGTAGGGTAGTAAATACAAAGACACTACCTAGGAATGGGTTCATTCCTGTAACGAACATGTGGTGAGCCCATACAATGAAGGATAAGAACCCAATTGCGAGGATAGAACCAATCATGGCGCGGTAACCGAAGATCGGTTTTCGTGCATTCGTAGAAATAACTTCTGATGATAATCCAAGTGCTGGTAGAAGTACGATATATACCTCAGGGTGACCTAGGAACCAGAACAAGTGCTGATACAGAATAGGTGATCCACCATGGTTTGTCAACATTTCACCTTGAACGATAATGTCCGAGAGGTAGAAACTCGTTCCAGCCAATCTATCCATCATCAACAATAATGCTGCTGAAAGAAGAACTGGGAAAGAAAGTACACCAAGGATAGCTGTCACGAAGAATGCCCAAATTGTAAGTGGCATACGAGTCATTGACATTCCTTTTGTACGTAAGTTCAATACTGTTACGATGTAGTTCAACGATCCAATCAACGATGAAGCAATGAAAATGGTCATTGATGCTAGCCATAACGTCATCCCGAGCCCGGAACCACTAATTGCTTGTGGTAAGGCGGACAGCGGAGGATAGATCGTCCAACCAGCCATTGCAGGTCCTGTTTCAATGAACAATGAGATAAACATTAGTCCAGATGAAATAAAGAAGAACCAATATGACAACATGTTCAAGAATCCTGATGCCATGTCTCGTGCTCCCAATTGGTAAGGGATCAAAAGGTTAGAGAACGTTCCTGATAATCCACCTGTTAGAAGGAAGAATACCATGATGGTACCGTGAATGGTTACCAAACCGAGGTACATGTCCTCAGAAAGCACCCCACCTGGAGCCCATTGATCTCCAAGGAAGAACGACAAGAAGTCTGAACTTTCACCTGGCCAAGCCAATTGGATACGGAACAATATTGATAACAACATTGCTACTACACCCATGAATACAGCAGTCATCAAGAACTGCTTAGAGATCATTTTGTGATCCTGGCTAAAAATATATTTGGATACGAAGCTTTCCTCATGGTGTCCATGATCATCGTGATGTCCGTGTGCGTCGTGTGCTACTGCAGCCATTCTATCCTAATTTTAATTTATTTCTAATTCTATTATTACCTTATTCTGCGTTCTCTGGCTCCAATGCAGCCACTTCTGGTTCTACAGGTTCTACTGCCTCCCCTCCTTCAGCTTCTTCAGTTTCACCTTCCGATGGATCTTCAGGTGCAGCTGGTGCCGCCGTTGGGTATTTCTCTGGGTGTTGGATTGCGTCGAAAATCGCAGGAACAGTTGCATAAGTTCCATCTGCGTTTTTCACACCATTCATTTTCACTGCAGCCCATGCATCGTATGCGTCTTTTTCAAGAACAACGATGATCATTTTCATTTTGTAGTGAGATCCACCACAAATCTTGTTACAGTAGAGAACGTAGTTAAAATTCTCTACACCTCGAGACTCACGCATTTCTGTTGTCGTCTTGTCTGGAGTAAATTTGAAACGTGTTGTTTGCCCAGGAACCGTATTCATTTGAGCACGGAAGTGCGGGAAGTATGCAGAGTGAATTACATCTTTCGATCGGAAGTTGAATTCGTACTCTTGTCCTTTACATAAGTATAATGTGTCTTTCACGATGAAATCATCCAATGCTTGCTTGTCGATTTTCGAATCGTGCTTTGCCTTCATTTGGTGCAACAAACGAATCAATTTTTCCTTGTTTCCAAGATCTTTGCGTTTTGCATCACGATCTTCTGGCGTCAACATGATGTGACGATCGTTCAATTGCGATTCCAAGTTGTCGATTCCTTTCAATCCCATTTGCATAGAATCAATTGCCTCTTGAATAGACTCAGTCGTCATCAATGCCAACTCATTCTTAGCATCTTCAGTCAATTTGTAATCGAACTTTCCAAGTTTGTTGTCTTCACCAGAGTAACGAGCTGTCCAATCGAATTGTTTAGAGAATAACTCAACAACAACTGCATCGTCTGGAGCTTGATCTGTTACACTGTTCCAACTTCTCAATCCGAAGATGATGATTACCGCCAACACGATCGCTGGGATAACAGTCCAAACCATCTCCAATTTGTTGTCGTGCGGAAAGTAATAAGCAGGAACACCTGGCTTTTTTACATACTTCCACGCATAAAAGAACAAAAGGAAGTTACATAGGAAGAAAACCGCGATAACAATCACGAAGTTCAAGTTCAAGAGCCAATCTAATTCATGACCGTGAACAGAAGCCGCTTCACCACGTCCAACCCATCCGTACTGCACCATCAACCAGATGAATCCTCCGAAGAGAACAATCATGAACGCCAGCATTAGACCTGCATTCAATCGGTTGTCGCGCCTAGAGATATCGTGTTCTCCTTCTTTGCGCATTTTCGCGGATAATTCATAAAGTCGCATCAACTGTGCAGCTGCTACTACTCCTAGAACTATTACTAATAATATGATCAATTTCGTTACCATCTCTTTCTGTTATCTATCAGTAGAAAAATTGTTATTAAATATCGTGATGAATACTTTCATCAAGGAACGGGTGATTTATTGGGGTCAGCGGTGCCTTCGTCAGATTGGTCAGTACAACTCGTATGAACAATCCTAAGAACGCCAGCGCCATTCCAATTTCTAAGAATCCAATGCTCGCGCTAGCTCCCATTGAACCTCCTGATACCATGATGTAAACATCTAACCAGTGACCTACTACGATGATCAAACCAACAAAGAGCAAAATACCTGCGTTTCGTTTGGCGTCACGTGACATCAAAATCAACATTGGAAATGCGAAGTTGATGAAGAACATTCCGAAGTACATCAATTGGTAATCTTCAATTCTTTGAATGTAGTATGTTGATTCCTCTCCGATATTTGCATACCAGATCAACATGAATTGAGAGAAGAACATGTACGACCATAAGAATGATGTCGCGAATGTCCATTTACCAATATCATGAATGTGTGAATCATTTACCTTCGGTAAGTATCCTTGTTTCTTCAAGTACAATACAAGCATTACCAGTACTGTCATTGTTGTACACCACATTCCAGCGAATGTGTACCATCCGAACAATGTAGAGAACCAGTGCACGTCAATCGCCATGATCCAATCCCATACAGATGTTGAACTAAATACTGAGAAGAATACTAAGAATAAAGCTCCTTTACGGTAGTTCTTGAAGTGAATTTCAGTTCCACCTACTCTATCTTCTTCCAATGAACGCATTCTGAATCCACGGTAGAATAAGTAATAAGTCGCCATGTAAACAACTGTTCTGATCCAGAAGAATGCTTGATTTAAGTACGCTGACTTTCCATCAATCATAGCATCATAATGATGATTCCCTTCTGTGGTGAACGCTGAATCCATCCAAGTGTATACGTGATAGTCTCCAGACTTACCACCACTCGTGATAGCGAGTGTTAACAAAGCTACCAACATCAATACGATACCAACTGGTAAGAAACCAGCCAATCCTTCAATTACTCTTTTTACTGTCGCGTACCAACCTGTCTCAGTTGCGTATTGCAGTGCTAAGAAGAACAGTGCCCCTAATCCAATCGAGAAGAAGAAGAAGCTATTAATTAATGTGTTTGATAGCAATCGTGTTAGGAAGTTATCATCTCCCATGTGCACTATCAATCCGATGACCAAGAACAGTATCCCACCACCCATTAGAGCGACAGTTAACATTTTGGCCTTATTTGCAATTTTGAATTCCATTTTCTAGCTCTTAATTGACGTATCGTTTATTAATTTTCTTCTGTTGGTTCCATTTCCGGATCAACGTCCGCTTCTGGATCTACTTCTACCTTTGGTGCAGCGCTAACTTCAACCATCTTCGTAACTTCTTTCTGACCGTCCTTCAACGTAACAGATTCCATTGCGCTTTTATCGTAATCTGCATCCTGGAACTTACGAATGTAATGTACCAATGACCAGATTTCTTTTTTGTTCAATTGTGACGCGTGCGATCCCATCATTCCTTTACCGTAGTAAATCGAGTAGAAAAGCTGTCCATCAGCTAAGCTTGCTTTATCCTTGTAATTTGGAACACCCGAGTAAGCTCCACTTGCCATCATAGGTCCGTTTCCGTCTCCTTTTTCACCATGACAGTGCATACAGTTCGCAGCGTACAATTTCTTAGCATTCGCTAAAGTCAAATTCTTGCGAACAACTTCCTCTCCTTCAAGGTTCGCTTGGATTTCCAATTTCAACGGATTCCAAGTCCAAGCTGCGGCATCGTTCTCGTACGTATCTTCTTCTGGATCTGCAAAATCAAATCCTTTTAATCCGTGCGTTTGAGCGAATACTGCATTCGGCAAAATCTCCCAAGGCAACATCAATGTAACATCCTCTTGGTTCGTTCCGTAGTAAGGAATTGTACCATGCGGAGGCGTCAATGCCGATTGTTGCAATGCCAACTCAGCATCTTCTCTTCCCTGAATTTGACCATAATCTACATATGGCTCGATAGCTGGTGAACGGTACATGTCAGGCATGTATTCAAGTCCAGAACTGTCTTTATCGGAAACGCATGATCCAAACAGTACAACCGAAATTGCTGTTAGCATCACTCCTCCTACCAATCTGATTTTCATTTTCATTTTTCCGTGTATTGCGTCTACTGACTATACGTACCTTATTATATCTCTTTTTGGTCTAACTCAATTACTCCTGTGTCTTTCAACATTCCCTCAAGATCACTTGCAGAGAAAGAAGTATTTTCAGATAAACGCAATTCCATTACAAACTTATCATCTGTTGTTCTTGGATCCGGATTTTGCGCCGGCATTCCAGGAAGCGTTTTGTTGACAATCAAATATGTTACTGCCATACCGTGAGCTGCACACAATACAGTGAACTCAAACGTAATTGGGATAAACGATAACATGTTGTCCATGTACGTGAAACTTGGCTTACCACCAATGTTCATTGGCCAATCCTGAATCATGAAGTAGTTCATACCTACCGTCGCCAGTGTCAATCCGATCAATCCATAAAGGAAAGCCATAATTCCTAGACGCGTATTCTTTACTCCAATAATTGGATCGATACCGTGAATAGGGAATGGAGAAAACACTTCGTTGATTTTCACTCCTTTCGACACCAACTTCTTTGCGCCATTCTTTAGCACATCGTCGTCGTCGTACATTGCATAGATTACTTTATCTGCCATGATCTATGAATTTGATTTGTTCATTAATTCCTTCGCTTGTCCAGCCCAATCGTCTCTTTCAGCACGACCTGGGAATGAACCTGTCAATTCGTCCAAAAGGTCGTACTCTTCTTTTGTCATTTTACTTACTTGAGCGTAAGTGAAAATTCCGATATCGTTGAGTTTTCCTTCTAATACTGGACCAACACCTGAAATTACTTTCAAGTCGTCTTTTGTTTCAGCAGAACCTTCACCCAATTTTGAGATCAATGCTCCAGCTTTCGCCTTTGCTTCTTCCGCTGATAATTTCACTTTCTTGTCCACTTTCGGTGCTTCTACTTTCGTTGGAGCCTCGGCTGGTGCCTCTTCAACAACTGGTGCAACTGCTTCCACTTTCGGTGTTTCCGGTGTAGGATCATCATCGTGGTGCGGATCGGGAGCGTTCTTGTAAGATTCTCCCGAAGATTTCAAAATTGTTTTCACCTCGTTCAATGCCAATACTGGGAAGAAACGTGCGAACAATAGGAAGAATACGAAGAACAATCCGATCGTTCCAACATATACTCCGATATCAATGTGACTTGGGAAGTGCATGCTCCAAGAAGATGGAAGGTAATCGCGGTGCAAAGATGTCACGATAATTACGTAACGCTCGAACCACATACCGATGTTTACTACGATCGAAATGATGAATGTAAACAACAAGCTTCTTCTTAGTTTCTTGAACCACATCAACTGTGGAGAGATCACGTTACACGTCATCATGGATGCATATGCCCACCAGTAAGGTCCAGTGGCACGGTTGAAGAAGGCATAACCTTCATATTCAACTCCTGAATACCATGAGATAAAGAGCTCGGTAATGTAGGCGGTACCTACAATCGAACCAGTTACCATGATTACGATGTTCATGTATTCCACGTGCTTGGTGTGGATGTATGCTTCGAGTCCCATAGCCTTCCTCATTACTAAGAGTAGGGTTTGTACCATCGCGAACCCTGAGAATACCGCCCCCGCAACGAAGTAGGGAGGGAAAATCGTGGTGTGCCATCCAGGTATAACCGATGTGGCGAAGTCAAATGATACAATCGAGTGAACTGAGAATACAAGTGGTGTTGCCAAACCGGCAAGTACCAATGATACTAATTCGAAACGGTTCCAGTGCTTAGCACGACCAGACCATCCGAAAGAAAGCATCGAGTACATTTTCTTTGGAATTGGTTTTTTCGCACGGTCACGAATTGTAGCGAAATCAGGAATCAAACCAATGTACCAGAAAACAAGTGATACAGAAAGGTAAGTCGAGATCGCGAATACATCCCAAAGAAGTGGTGAGTTAAAGTTTACCCAAAGAGAACCGAATTGGTTTGGAAGTGGCAATACCCAGTATCCTAACCATAAACGTCCCATGTGAATCAACGGGAACAATCCTGCCATGAATACGGCGAAGATCGTCATCGCCTCAGCAGAACGGTTAATCGCCATTCTCCATTTCTGACGGAAAAGCAAGAGTACCGCAGAAATCAAGGTTCCGGCGTGACCAATACCTACCCACCAAACGAAGTTGGTAATATCCCAAGCCCATCCAATGGTTTTGTTCAATCCCCAGACTCCAACTCCTGTTCCTAGAAGATAAAGGATACATCCAACACCGTACAATCCAATGATTAATGCGATGGCGAATAAAATGTACCAAGTTCTAGGAGCTTTGTCCTCAATTGGACGACATACATCCTCTGTAATGTCGTGATAAGTCTTGTGACCTAAGATGAGGGGCTCTCTAATTGCTGCTTCCTTATGCATTACAATTGTGTTTTGTTTCTATTCAATTATTCTTAATGACCGTGTCCGTGTTCAGTATCTCCATGACCTGCTTCAGCTTCATGTTCACCGTGTCCTCCATGGTGAGCTTCTTCTTTCTGCAACTTATCGAGTAATGAATTTTCTTCGTTTCTTACTTTTACTTTGAACCAAACGTTTGGCTTCACACCCACTTCTTCAAGTGCTTGATAAGCTCTGTGGTTGTCAGCTGACTTACGAATCAATGATTCTGAATCGTTCCAGTCTCCAACGATGATAGCGTTTGTTGGACAAGCATCTGAACAAGCTGTAGAGTAATCTCCATCTTGAACCGGACGTCCGTCAATTTTCGCTTCCAATTTTCCTGCTTGGATTCTTTGTACACAGAAAGAACATTTCTCCATCACACCACGTGTACGAACTGTAACGTCTGGGTTCAATACCATACGACCTAAATCGTCTTGTGCTGGGTTGATTTCTGTGAATTTCTTGTATGATGGGTAGTTGAACCAGTTGAAACGACGCACTTTGTAAGGACAGTTGTTCGCACAGTAACGTGTACCGATACATCTGTTGTAAGTCATTTGGTTCAATCCTTCATTGCTATGTGTTGTTGCTGCCACTGGACAAACCGTCTCACATGGAGCATGGTTACAGTGGTGACACATCATTGGCATGTGAACAACCGCAGGATTTTCCTCTGGTCTCTCTGCCTCCGTATAGCTAAACGTATCTTTATCTTTTCTTGTTCCAACAGCAGCCTCTTCATC
Source organism: Crocinitomicaceae bacterium (assembly GCA_029252405.1). Lineage (GTDB taxonomy): Bacteria > Bacteroidota > Bacteroidia > Flavobacteriales_D > Crocinitomicaceae > UBA4466. The sequence continues at coordinate 58,980 of JAQXBM010000022.1, read as the reverse complement.
AGATGCATAGTAACGGTCGATACGCAACCAGTGCATTTCACGACCTCTTCGAACTTCGTCTTTCCCGACAACTGGAACGTTGTTTTCTGATTGACAAGCAATCAAACAAGCGCTACATCCGATACAAGATGACAAATCAACAGTCATTCCCCAACGGTGTCCGATATTCTCTACTGGATGAGCATCCCACAAATCGAACTCACCAACTGGCGCTTCCTCGTGTTTACCATCTTTCGTTAATCTCGAGAGCGTATGCTCTGGGTTGAATGCTGTTCTATCTTTTTTGTTGTAGATATCCAATGTTGTTTCACGAACAATTGAATGACGCGCCATTGCTGTTGAATGGATTTGCGTTCCTGCAACTAAATAAGTTTCATTTTTCTGAGTGACTTTCGCTCCAGAAGCATCGTAAGACAATGTTCCGTTCTCGCTTTTCACGAATGCGAAAGCGTTGGCTCCAATTGGTTTTGGATTACCGTTCTCCAACATTTCGTTACCTCCGTATTCTTTCGTTTGGTAAGCTGCTGTTCCGATATCCTCTCCGTTCGCTCCACGACCGTATCCCAATGCTACACCAACTGTTCCTAGTGCTTGACCTGGAAGTGGGTAAACTGGAAGTGTTACCGTTTTACCGTTTACAGTTAAATCAGCAAGGTCCAATCCGTTTTCTTGGTCAAACTTCTTTGCCATTCCATCCATTTCAGTTGGATTCATGGTAATGTAGTTGTCCCAAGTGATTTTCGTCAATGGATCTGGAAGCTCTTGCAACCAAGGGTTGTTCGCTTGTGTCCCAATTCCGATACCTGCTTTTTGGTACATCACAACTTCAGTTCCTCCTCCTTTTGGAAGTTTTCCTGAAACCTTTGACATCGCTGAATCATTCAAAGTTGGCGCTGTTGGAGCAGCAACTGTTCCAGGATCACCTGTACTTCCGTGTACTACTTCATTCCAGAATCCTTCGAATGTTGGGTACATCGATTGAACCATTGGGTCCATTGAATATCCCCATTGCTTCCAAAGTGCTTGAATGTAATCGTATCCAACTTTAGAATCTTTTCCTCCGCGAGAAGCTTTTCCTGCCCAAACCAATACTGATTCAAGTGATGAAGCTGTGTTCCCTAGTGGGCGAATTGCCGGTTGCGCCATTGCATAGTGACTGCTTGTTGGTTTGAAATCCATCCAAGCTTCAAGTGCATGGTGATCTGGCACGATTACATCACACTTGTTTGCTGTTTCATCAGCGTGTGAAGCCATTGAGATCTTATGCTTAATATTTTTTAATGCCTCCCCTAACTTCTCTCCATTTGGATGAGAATATACTGGGTTTGTATCTAAGAAGATAACAGCATCAGGTCCTTTTTTATTGATCGTATTCGAAACAAATTTGTTCATTTTCGCATCATGCGATTGGAACATATTTACTGTTTCGTTAACGTTGATCGTTTCAGTGTAAGCTCCAAGCTTAGAATTGATCGCGTTTGTTAAGATCTGCAATGCAGTGTTGTTAGAACCACAAACTACAAGTGATTTCTTTTTTGAAGATTTCAACGCTTTCACTGCTTTATTAGCAGCCTTCTGCGCCTTGTCTCCTAATTTCGTGTCCGCTCCTGAAACATCCGCTCCAACTCCTTTTGCAATTGCAGCAAGAACGTTAGCGTATTCAGATGGCTTAACCATAGCACGAACATCAGCGTTCGAACCTGTCATCGACATCAACGCTTCAAATTGGAAGTGCTTCGACATCCATTTTCCGTCAGGATTACGTGTTTCAGCGTATTGCCCTGCGAATACTGTTGGCATCAACCAAGAACCTAAGAAATCAGCTCCAACAGATACAATTGTTGCTGCTTTAGAGAAATCGTAAGTTGGGATGATTCCGTTTCCGTCGGCCTGTTCCAAACCAAACGACGCTTTGTTCGCTGCACGCATTCCTGCGTAAGAAACAGCATCGTATTGAATGTGAGAGAATTTATTTTCTGTGAAAACACCTGTCTCTGGATCTCTTGTTTCACCAAGTGATTCAGCCAAATCTCCAATTGCCCACGACAATGAAGGACTAATAACTGTATTCGAAACAAGCACAACACTCTTCGCAGACTTCAAGGCAGATTTTACCTTTTTATCAGCATCAGAGAATTTGCTTCCTTCCCATTCACCACCTTTTTTCGTTTGAGGCAAAGTCAAACGAGAACTATCGTATAATCCAAGGATGGATGCAATGATCTGGGCATTCGATCCACCTTTAGTGATTCCTTGGTCTTTGTTTCCTTTAATATAGATTGGACGACCTTCACGCGTTTTCACAAGGATACTTGCGTAATTGTTTCCATCATAATAAGTAGATGCGTACCATGTTGGCATCCCAGGAGTAACATTCTCAGGTTTGTTTACATAAGGAATTGCCTTTGTAACAGGCGCCTCACAAGCTGCAACCGTCGCAGCAGCAACACTAAACCCTAAGAATTTAAGAAAATCACGACGACCTGTAGATGATTCTTTCAAGTTGTCATCACTCAAAAACTCCTCAACAGACGTTTCCGCGGGAAACTCTTGGTTTCCAGACTCGATAAACGAAGGAGTTTCCTTCAATTCACCCATGCCTTTCCAATATTTTCTGTTCATTTCCATATCTATAAAATCAACTTCTTCAATATTATTAATAGTGACACTTAGAGCATTCCCATCCTCCGAGTTCTTTCACAGTCACTTTACCATCTTCGAGGTACTTGTTGTACAAGTCTTTGTCGTTGTTCAATAATCGACGGTGAATTTCCTCGTAGTATCCTCCACCTGCATTATCAATTGAACCTGTAGCGACTTCTTTTTCTCCGTGACATTCGATACACCATCCCATTGTAAGAGTTGGTTTTGTCAACTGAATGTTTCCTTCAACTTCATTCAATGCTGAAACCGGCTGAACTTTCGCTGTTTCTTGCATCTTCGTCATGTCTCCGTGACATTGCTTACAATCAACACCTCCGACAACTACGTGTTGTGAGTGATTGAAATAAACGTGATCTGGAAGAACGTGTACTTTGTTCCAAACAATTGGCTCAGTTTTACCAGTGTATCCTTCTCCGTCCCATCCTGCAGCAGCGTAAACTTTCGCAATCTTCGCTTTTTGCTCATCGTCGTTACCTGCGATTTGCTTGTGACAGTTCATACAAACATTCACTGTTGGCAAACCAGCAGATTTCGATTTTGTTACTGAGTTGTGGCAGTACTTACAATCAATTCCTTGCTCTCCTGCGTGAACGCTGTGAGGGAAATCAATTGGTTGAGATGGTTGGTAGTTTTCAACAACTCCAATTCTTCCTAGCCCCTGCAAACCAACAACTACGACTGAGATAAAAACTACAACTGAGCCAATAAGAACGAATCTTAGATTCTTCCATGCCCACTTTTTGAACTCTTCACCATACGACAAGGACTCACCCGCGTCTGCCTCTCCAGCGGCAACTTTCAACTGACGTCGAACACCAGATACTGCTGCAATGATTACTACAAACAAAATTCCGAGAATTACCCAAATCCAAGGGAAACCTCCATCTTCTTGTTGTGTAACAACTCCACCAGCGACTCCTCCGCCACCACCTCCGTCAGGTCTTGGCTCAGGTTGTGCATCAACCCAGTCAAGGATTGCTGTAACTTCAGCATCCGTAACATTTGGGAATTTGTTCATTTTAGTCGCCTTCTTCTGAGCGACTCCTGCTGCATACGGATACTTGGCAGCTGCTGCCTCCCAGTTCTGAACCCACTCTATTACGGCTTCTCCAGAACCTGTTGCCTCTTCCCAAGCAGAGCGAACTCCGTAAAGCTTAGGCCCTGTTCCGTCTTTGTGTGGATTGTGACATGTTGCACACTGCGATTTAAATAATCCTCCGCCATCAATTGCAGCCTCTGCGGGCTCTTCTTGGGCGTTTACTGAAAATGTCCCGAGTAACAACGTTGCTGCTACTGCATTAAGACACCATTTACTTAAGTTTCTAAACATCTGACTACTAGATATTTCTATGTAAAAAACTGTTCGTCTTTTATCAAAAACATACTTTTTGACGGTAGCAAATTTAGTAGAAATGTGAGATTCTATGACAGTATTGTGACAATTTAAGCGGTGTGAGATTTAATTTAAAATCATTCTAAATAACGTTTTTTAACATTCTTTTGGGAATCACCAATTTCCGTCGGTACGTAAACGCTTCAAGCACCGTTATTTCAGACAAGAGTCCGATTGCGGCATGAAGATTGACGAAACTATTTTCGTAAGTTTGTTGTACACTATATTAATCGCACAGAAATGAAAATAATTTTAGCCAGTGTATTTTTCTTTGTAACGTCGTTGAGCTTTGCTCAATCTGGCGAGGTAACAGTTATTAAAGACAGTCGAATCGATGGTTTGGTTTCAAAAGAAGGTGCGATTGATCCTCCTGCGATTAACCCTCAAATTGACGGGTTTAGAATCCAGTTGTTTTTTGACTCTGAGCGCTCGGCAATTAATGATGCTCGCGGAACTTTCATTTCGAAGTACCCAAGAATTGATACGTACACTACTTATAGTGCTCCAAACTTCTTTTTGCGCGTTGGAGATTTTCGCACACGATTGGAAGCTGAAAAAGTGATGGACGATTTGAAAAGTTTCTTTCCAACGAGTTTTATCGTTCAGGAAAAGATCAACCTTCCTCGTTTGGAAAAGGACAAACGCGATCAGTAAACAGCTCGAATGAATTTAAGCTTAGGCAAAGCGAACAAGCTGTGTAGTCCGAAGATTATCGACGAAGTTTTTGAAAGTGGAATGCAGGTGAAATCGTATCCATTTGTATTAAAATTCAAAGAAACTACCCTGCCGAAAGATGTTTCCTTTCAAATCGTTTTTTCTGCTCCGAAGCGAACATTTAGAAAAGCGTTTCAAAGAAACCGGATCAAGCGACTATGTAAAGAAGCGTTTCGTTCTAAACGATCACTACTCGACACTTATTTAGAAAAGCAAAACAAGCAACTTGCGTTGTTTTTAGTTTATACTCCGAAGGAAGAATTATCTTTAAGCTTGCTGAACGGAAGAACAGAAAAACTTATTAAAAAAATCATCTCTCAACTCGAATCGAATGATGTCAAAAATTAAATCAATACTCTCAGCAGGAATCGTAACCTTGGTTATCGGTTTCTCAAATCAAGCGGCTGCTCAGTCGAATGGTTTTGAAATCATCAAAGGAATGGAGCTCATGGATCAAATCTATGAGCATCTCGAGAAATACTTTGTGGATGATATTAAGGCTGGAAACCTTTCAAAGACGGCCATTGATGCCATGTTGAAGGAACTAGATCCATACACTGTATATTATCATGAATCGAATATTGAAGATTATCGCCTCTTAACAACTGGGCAATACGGTGGGGTTGGAGCTTTGATTCGCAAAAATGGTGACTTCGTGTATGTCGCGGAACCTTATAAAGGAAAGCCTGCAGAGATGAGCGGTTTAAAAGCTGGTGACAAGATTTTGGAGATTGATGGGAAATCCATGGAAAACAAAAGCTCGAGTGAAGTATCAACGGCGCTGAAAGGACCAAAAGGTACAACGGTTGATGTGAAAATTGAGCGCCAAGGAAGCGATGTGAAAATGATCAAAGTGGATCGCGATGAAATCAAATTGCCGGACGTTCCATATTCAGGTTTACTAAAAGACAAGGTTGGATACATCAAGTTGAATGGGTTTACGCAAACGGCCTCAACAGATGTCAAAAAAGCATTCAAAGAATTAAAAGAAGAAGGAATGGAGTCGCTTGTGCTCGATCTACGGGGAAATGGTGGTGGATTGGTTATCGAAGCGGTTAGAATTGTGAACATGTTCGTTGACCGCGGACAAGTAGTTGTTAGTACTATCGGTCGAGTTGAAGACGAAAATCGTGTTTATAAAACAACTGAAGACCCAATGGATTTGGACATTCCGCTTGTTGTTTTGATGGATGGAGGGTCAGCCTCAGCAAGTGAAATTGTTGGTGGAAGTTTACAAGATTTGGATCGTGCGGTGATCATCGGATCGACTTCATTTGGAAAAGGGCTCGTGCAAAGAACGTACGACTTGGATTACGGATCGAAAGTGAAGTTGACCATTGCGAAGTACTACACCCCATCAGGAAGATGCGTTCAGCGTTTGGAGTATTATGATAGAGGAGACGGCGATCGTCCGAAAGACATTCCAGATTCATTGATAACGATTTTCAAAACGAAAAACGGACGTGATGTTATCGACGGACGCGGAGTCGAACCAGACATCGATGTAGAAAAGAAAGATTTCAGTCGATTGACGGGAACTGTTTTTGCCAACAACTTCGTATTCGATTACGCAACGGATTACTATTATTCGCACGCTTCAATTACAGATGCATCGGACTTCAAACTTTCAGATGCAGAGTACGCAGAATTCAAAAAGTACGTGCTTGAGCAAGAGTTCACCTACTCGACGGCTTCCGAAGAGATTTTGAAAAAGATGAAGGAGGCTGCTGAAGAAGAAGGTTTCTACGAAGGTGCCGAAGACGAATACGATGCGCTACTACAAAAGGTCGTACCATCAAAAGAACGTGACTTGGAAAAATTCAAACTAGAACTAGTTGAATTGATTGAAAATGAGATTGTTTCACGCTACCATTTCCAACGCGGAAGAGCAGAACATGCCTTCAATTATGACAACGACATGGATGAAGCGTTCAAAATTTTTCAAAATTTAAAGGAGTACAATACTATTCTAGGAAATTAAGCGTTTCCTAATTGAACTCAACATTGGTTCACTACTAAAATGAAATTCTGAACTTCAATTTTCGAATCGAACTCAGGCTAAAAGCTTCTACTCTATGTTGAACCGATTTTTCGGGAATAACACGCACACTTACCTCCATATTTTGGGAATATCCGGAATTGCCTTTGCGCTTCCTTGGAGCAAGGTTATGATGTCTATTTCTGTGATGTTTGTGGTTCTCAATCTCATCGTAGAAGCAAACTATAAACAGTACTGGGAACAGTTTAAATCTAATCGAATTTTTTGGTTTGTTGTGGTGATCTACGCATTGAACGTGATGGGCCTATTGTGGTCGTCTAATATTGATGAAGCCATGCACACGATTAAGCAGCAGCTTCCATTTATAGCCATCCCAACAGTACTGGTAGCAAAGCCCATTTCATCAAAAAAATATTTGGACATCGTTTTTATGACCTTTTTAGCAGCAATGCTGATCACATCGCTCTACAATTTCCTCTCGTATCAACACATTATAGGCGATCATTTCTACAATAATATTCGAGGAATGTCGCTTACCTCGTCTCATATTCGATACGGACTTTTAATCTCAATGGCGGGTGCGATTGCGCTCGTTTGTTCGGAAGAAAAGAGAAAGAGGATCATTCCATGCATGATTTTGCTCGCCTGGTTCGCCTTCTACACATATTACAGCCAAGTGATTTCTGGAGTAATCAGTTTTGGAGCGGTAGTAGTTATATACGCGATTTATCATTTATGGCTCAAACGAAAGACCTTAGCAATTGCCTTTGGAGTTGCTTTACTGATCATCGCGATACTTCCGCTAGTTTGGTTATTCAAACCATTGACGGTCGATATGGCGGAGTACGATTCTCTTCCAGAAGTAACGGCTCAGGGAAATCCCTACGAACACAATTTTACATACATCGATTCCGAAACGAATGAACCAATCTTGATTTATTTGTGTTCAAAAGAACTGGAGGAAGAGTGGAACAAGCGATCAGGAATCCCCTTCGCTGGAACCACCGTTGAAGGAAACCAGGTACACCATACCTTGATTCGGTATTTGACTTCAAAACAATTACCACGAGATGCTGAGGGAGTCAAAGAATTAACGGAGCAAGACATCAGAAACATCGAAATGGGACGTCCAAGTGTTCACTTCAATGGGCTTATGCCTCGAATGCACGCACTTCGCTTCCAACTCAACTACGCAGAAAGTCCAAACGGACACTCGCTATTGCAGCGCTTTGAGTATTGGAAAGCAGGATTCTCACTGGCCACATCTAATTGGCTCGTCGGAGTTGGTTCTGGTGATGTTCAAGACGCTTTCAATCATTACTACGAAGCGTCCAATTCGCCTTTGACAGAAGAAAATCGCCGTCGAGCGCACAATCAGTTTTTAACCTACTGGATTTCATTCGGTGTCATTGGATTATTACTTTTCGTGAGCCTGCTGTTTTTATTTATCCGCTTCAACTTCCAACAGAAATCCATTTTAGCACTCCTTTTCATAATAATCGCGATCTCTTCATTCTTTATGGAAGATACGCTAGAGACGCAAACGGGAGTTACCTTTTTCGCTCTATTTCTGGGCTTGTTTCTTGTACCAACAGAGAAGAAATCAACAGTACAAACACAAGATTAATTGCTAAATTTGTGGCAAATCGTACGACATGGCTACGGAAAGAAAATGCCCCAACTGCGCCACTTGGAACAAAGATGAAGATTATTGCACCAAGTGCGGCACCGTGTTATCCCCTCAAATTATTGAAGAAAAACGAGAAGAAGAGCGAGAAGTACGCAGGAAGAGTAAACCTCCAACAAAATTCGATCTCTTTTTAAGTCGATGGGAAAATTCAAAGTACCTCGGATTAAGAATTCTTTATAAAATCGTTTACGGAGTCAGCGTAGCATTCTTCGCAATTACCTCCTTCTTTGCTTGGCTCGCGGCATCACCAAATGGCTAAATACAGAGCGCATATCGCTTTTGTGTTTATCATGAGTACTTATTTCCTGATTCGCTATCTCAGATCGACGATTTCGGAACTTCCAGACTTTATTCGTTTCCACTTAACAGATCTCTTGTTTGTTCCTGCAATGAGCTTATTCGCCTTGATTGTTATCCGATATATCCGCAAAGATCGAGCAATTAAGATTCACTGGTTTGCCGTTCTTGTGCAAGTCGTGCTCGTTTCAATCTATTTCGAATGGTACCTGCCAAACAACTCGCCAGAGGGGCACATTCATATTTCCGACTTGATAGATTGTCTGATGTATGCTGTTGGTGGTGTGGTCTTTATTCTTGCTCAACCTTACGTCACAAATGAAGGCAAAAAAAACGGAACCCGCTAACGGATTCCGAAATGTAAAAGATAAGAATGTATGAAATAGTTCCTAACGGTCAAATTTCAGAGTATTCTCGCAAAAAGAATTTAACTTCTTTTTGACTCATGTAGGAGGGGCCTCTATGCAACGTTCAGCAATTTGAAGTATTAAAAATAAGCCGATGTGTGGGAGTTAGTATCGTTTTATTTTTTGAAATAATCACATCAAATGTGCTTTTCGCTGCCGTAAAGGTACGTTGGACAAGCGTTTTTTACCCATTCGGAAAACCGACCTTTTTGCTGAACGGTGTTCAAATCGAGTGAAATGATGTTTTCATCGAACAAAATGGGGTTTTGAGTGAATATCCAGATTTTCGACCCGTTTCGAAAGTGCTTTTGGCGTAATCCCGCACCCAATGAGCACAGTGGCACCTCAATTTAGCCCAATTCTGCAAACGGACTTCGACGTAAGGGTTTAAATAATCTCCGTACCTTTGTACCACCAAATTCGAGTACGTCATGCGATTTGAGCTTACCAAGGAATTCTTTGAAACACTGCAGGATGCAATCGGCACTGATGATGTCGCTTGGATCAAGGAAAATGTTTCTGAGCTCCACGAGGCAGATATCGCTGCAATCATTGACGAACTCGAAGAAAAAGAAGCTGAATACCTCTACCGTTTTTTAGATGAAGACACGCAAAGTGAGGTACTCGTCGAATTAGAGGAAGATGTCCGTGAACGACTCCTTCAAAGCTTTTCCAACAAAGAAATTGCCGATCAACTCGAAAACTTGGATTCCGATGATGCAGCCGATGTCATTGCCGAACTTCCGCCCAATCAAGTGGAAGAGGTAATCGGACTCATTGAAGACCCCGAAGCCGCCGAGGAAATCGTTGATCTTTTAAATTATGCCGAAGACACTGCCGGAGGTATGATGCAGAAAGAGTTCATGCAGGTTCGATTGGAATGGCCCGTGAACAAATGTGTGCTCGAACTCAGAAAACAAGCAGAAGAAGTTGAAAAGGTTTTCACGATCTACGTGGTCGATGATCAAGATAAATTAGTCGGTTTCCTTTCGTTAAAACGACTGTTGTTTGCAAAGCAAAGCACGCTCATCGCTGATTTATATCAGAATAAAAACATGATTTCAGTGAAAACTGGAGTTGACGACGAAGAAGTGGCGAAGGTGATGGAGAAATACGATCTCGTTTCTGTTCCAGTAATTGATTTGCAAGGAAAACTAGTTGGTCGAATTACAATTGATGATGTTGTCGATGTCATCAAAGAAGAAGCCGACAAAGATTTCCAAATGGCATCTGGTATCTCCGAAAAAGTAGAAGCCAGTGCAACTGTTTGGCGTATTTCACGTGCTCGAATTCCTTGGCTCTTAATTGGGCTACTCGGCGGAATATTGGGCGCTCAAGTAATCTCTGGTTTCGAAGGAGGAATCAGCAAAGTTCCAGAATTGGCCTTCTTTATTCCGTTAATCGCGGCTATGGGAGGAAATGTGGGAGTTCAATCCGCGGCAATCGTGGTTCAATCGCTCGCAAAAGGAAACGATCAGTTCGGAAGTATTTGGAAAAAAATTCGAAAAGAAACACTGGTTGGTATCATCAATGGACTGTTGTTATCCATCATCATTTATGCCATCACACTGATCTTTGGAAGCCCAACTTTGGGATTAGTCGTGAGTATTTCGCTCTTCACGGTAATCATGTTTGCCGCCGTCTTTGGAACACTTATTCCACTCTTGCTTGATAAATACAAAGTTGATCCGGCCTTGGCAACAGGTCCATTTATTACAACCATCAACGATGTCCTTGGGCTATTCATTTACCTCACAATCGGAATGTTACTTTACGGTCTGTAAATGAAAGTCGTTTTTATTGATAGCGTCCATCCTATTCTTGAAGATCGATTGCAAGCCGCTGGTTTCAATTGTGCAGACGCTACTTCAAAATCACGCGAAGAATGTATTCTAGAAGTTGCTGATGCAGAAGGAATCGTCGTTCGTTCCCGTTTTCCAATGGACGAGGCATTTTTGTCGAATGCTCCTCAACTTAAGTTCATTGCGCGCGCAGGTGCTGGAATGGAAAACATTGACGAGAAATACACCGAAAATCGAGGCATCAATTTGTACAACGCACCCGAAGGAAATCGGAATGCCGTTGGTGAGCACGCACTCGGAATGCTACTCGCCGTATTCAATAAATTACACACCGCCGATCGAGATGTTCGCTCTGGAAAATGGGAACGTGAGCACAATCGTGGCGTTGAATTGGATGGTAAAACCGTTGGACTCATCGGATTTGGAAATAACGGGCAGGCATTCGCGAAAAAACTCAGAGGGTTTGAGGTAGAAGTACTTGCTTACGATAAATACAAAAGCGGATTTGGCTCTGCTGATGTCGAAGAAGTGGCAATGGAAGCCATTTTCCAGCGAGCTGACGTATTGAGCTTTCACATTCCTCAAACGGAAGAGACGAAATTCATGGCGGACACTGCGTTTTTCAATTCATTTGAGAAATCCATCTACGTCATTAACCTTTCACGCGGGAAAATCATTCGTACCTCTGCTTTGGTAGAAGCACTCAAATCGCAAAAAGTACTGGGCGCTGGATTGGATGTCTTGGAGTACGAAAAAGCGAGTTTCGAATCATTTTTTGAACAGGACCTCTCCCCTGACTTCAACTATATACTCAATGCAGAAAATGTGATTTTATCACCCCACGTAGGTGGCTGGACGCATGAAAGCTATTTCAAGCTGAGTGATGTTTTGGCGGACAAAATTTTGAAGGATTGGAAGATCATTTAATCGATAGCGAAATTGATGAATCTCCTAAGGATGTGATTTTGGGAATCATGCGCTGGTGGGAAAAGAAGCGATTGCTCTTCAATATGATCATTCTGTCTATCATCGCTATCGTTATATCACTGCATCTAGTGGAGCGTCCTAATTCTTACCGATACATTTTCGGAGGCGGATTCATTATCCAATCGATCTTCTATTTTGTCTTCATCAATATTTGCTATTGCTTGGGCTGGGGAGTTCAGCTGCTTAGATACTATTACTTCAAAACTCAGTACGATTCGAAAGCTCTTGATTACGTTCTTTTCATCTTTGGCACCCTTGTTACAGGCTTCTTCACCTACACTGGCTACTTGGATTACCTGAATTAGTGAATTCTCTTTTACCTTCACTTTTTCCAATATATTTCCCATCTTTGAGACTCAAAATCAAATATCTATGAAACTCCTATCCGTTTTCGTATTTTTATTTTTTGCAACACCTCTATTCGCGAATAACCCTCCACCAGATGAGGGAATGTGGTTGCCAATGTTGATCAAAGATTACAACTACGAGGAAATGAAACGCCTTGGTTGTAAATTGACACCTGAAGAAATTTACAGCGTAAACAACGCTAGCTTGAAAGATGCAATTGTCCAATTAGGTAATTTTTGTACTGCAGAGATCATCTCAGACGAAGGGTTGATCTTAACAAATCACCACTGTGGATACGACGCTATCGCTTCTCAAAGTACCGAAGAAAACAATTACTTGAAAGATGGTTTCTGGGCACAAAACAAGGGTGAAGAGAAAAACATCCCTGGATTGACGGTGACTTTCCTCAAAAGCATGGCGGACGTGAGTGACCGAATTTTCAACCTTGAAAAGGATGAAAGTGGTGCTCCAGATTACATGGCGATTCAAGAAGAAAAGTCGAAAATTGAAGCAGAATACAGCGAAGAAGGAAAATACACTGTTGATGTAAAAGAGATGTTCGATGGAAACGCATTTTACGTTTTCGTTTATGAGATTTACCGCGATATACGAATGGTGGGAGCGCCTCCTTCTTCTATCGGGAAATTTGGAGGAGACACGGACAACTGGATGTGGCCACGCCATACAGGTGATTTCTCAATGTTTAGAATTTACGCCGGGTCGAACAATGAACCAGCCGATTTCTCTGAATCAAACAAGCCATTCGAACCAGCACATTCTTTGCCTGTTTCGATGGAAGGAATTGCTGATGGCGATTTCACAATGGTGATGGGATACCCAGGAACCACAGATCGCTACTTGACCTCTTACGAAGTAGAAAACCTGCAAACGGTTGAAGCTCCTGCTTTGGTGAAATTATTTGAAAAGCGTTTGAACGTTATGCGTTCTGTAATGGATCGCTCGGAAACTTTGGAAATTGAAAATGCATCTTCGTATGCTTCAATGTCGAACGCATACAAATACTACAAAGGTCAATTGCGCGGATTGAACAAGTTTGATCTAGTAGGCAAGAAGAAAATTTACGAGGCTGGCATGTCATCTTGGATAGAGAAAGACATGGAACTCAAAGAGTTTTACGGCGATATGTTCTCTCGATTCTCAACAGTCTATGGCGGAAGCGACGATTTAGACATGGACATGAGCGTTGTAAACATTGCTGGTTTCGCACCAGAATTCGTAACAGGTATGGGTATCTCGATGTGGAGATTGGGAAATACGCTTGAGGCTGACGGGCCAGATGACGCCAAATTCGCAGCTTTGAGTGACATGGTCCAAGAAAGTGGTGAGGAATACTTCGGTTCAAACTCACAAATCATGGATCGTGAGATATTCAAATTTGCCTTGGACGCTTTGAAAAATGACGTCTCTAAAAATCGCCGACCAGATATGTTCGAACATACTCTTTACGTTAAAAAAGCAAAAGGATCGAATGAGAAATTCGTCGACATGGTGATGAAGAAATCCGTGCTCGGAAACGATAAGAAATTAGCGAAATTCTTGAAGAAGCCTAAATCAAAAACACTCGATAAAGATCCTGGAGTACTATACATCCGAAGTTTGATTGACATGTTCAGAAGCAAGCTTCAAATGGATCAAATGACGCGTGAAAGCGAGTTGAGCGAATTGAAGAGTTTATATCTGCAAGCAATTCAAAACTACAACCGCGCGACGATAGGAAGTTCAACTGATGATGATTGGGGAGATGAGTCTAAACCAAAACTCATGTATCCAGATGCGAATTCCACGATGCGTGTGACATACGGAACAGTTAAGAACTACAAAAGCTGGGAAGGAAAACCATTCGAAACATTCACGACAGGGGATCAAATTTTGGAAAAATACGTTGCTGGCGATCACGAATTCGACGTTCCAGAAAAGTTGAGAACACTGTTGTCAAACAAAGATTTTGGACCGTACGCGCGAATGGATGGTAAATTACCTGTTTGCTTTTTGCACGATACGGATATTACAGGTGGAAACTCTGGAAGTCCAGTAATTAATGCAGAAGGTCACCTCATCGGTGTGGCATTCGACGGAAACTGGGAATCAATGACAAGTGATTTGTTCTGGCAAGATGAGTACGTAAGAACGATCAGTGTGGACATTCGATATGTCCTGTTTATCATTGATAAATTCGCTGGAGCAAGCCATCTTTTAGATGAGATGAACTTGATGAAGTAATCACAGTTGATGCGCAAATTTCTCATTTTAACTGCTGTTCTCTTTCTAGGACGAATGACGTCCTTCTGCCAAACAGATAGTGGAATCGGCATTAATGGCGGCGCGCTTATTGTTACCTACATGAGTGGGGATACAACGAGCATTCAGAATAAATGGAAGCTTGAAGAGGACGAAACGCTCGACGTTCAAGATATGCTAGACATTCAAAGTGATGTGTTTGGGGAGTTCGAATATCCTAAAACCTTTAATTTGAGTGAGTCTATATCTAAAAAATACACGGTTTCAACAATGAAATTGAACCGTGTTTTCACAAAAGATCGTTCTGCTCACGTCGAATTTGAAATTTACAAGGGCAAAAAGAAAAAGCATCCACATCAACTTCAAGAAATCCGGATAACATCCAGTTCGGCGTCTTTAGAACCTCTCTTAGATTCACTATGCGCTCCATATATTGATCTCATTCTTAAAGGTCAAACAGACTCGCTCATTGAACTTGCGTTTCATACGAATGAATTAAAAGAGTTAATGGATACACTTAAGAGGGACGGCTCAAAAAAAGAAATTGAAAAAGCAGAAATGATGTGCGGCTTCATGCAGTTTGCAAGAGAAATTGTGGAGGACGCCATGAAAATGATCGATACCAGCAAGTATCCTTCTTTTGAAACATGTGAACTTCAGTTGAAAAGAGATGAACCTAGTTTTAAAGTACAATACTCCTTTACGGGGAAAGATAAAAACGAAGCACAATGCACCTTTTCTTTCCAGTTAAAAGATGATGCCTATGAACTAACAGGTATTGCTGCTGGAACGGGAAGTAGGAGAAACTTTTAGTCAACTATTTAAACTGATAAATGAGGCTTCGAATCAAAGGGATCACGCTTCTATAAACTTTGAAGGTATTCTGCTAATAGTGCTATACCTATTTCGTCTGATAAGGTCACGCCGATAAAGGGCATTTCCCCATCTTGTACCAAGGTCAAAATTCGGTCTTTTCCGGATTCAATTCCCGTTTGATCAAATGCCGGTTCATACCTGAAATCAAAATCCTTTCCTGCGGGAATATCCCATCCGCTAGGATTATGGCAATGTGCGCAATTCATATCGAGGTATGCCCGCCCGCGATCAGCCAAAGCAACGCTGACATCCTTGTAATCTGGAATTTGTGCCTCCTGATTTGCGTTCGCTCCCCCCAGCACTCCTAACGCCTGCAAATGATCCAACTGATTGAGCGTTGAGCCATTTCTTTGAACATCTCTGTTGAGATTTCTGATTGATGGGCCAATTGGTGACATCGTGGAAGAAGATTGATGGCAGACCATGCATTCGTTTTGTGTTGGAAAATGATACAGCGTTGATTGATTACTTCCACTCGCATCAACCCAATTAACGTACGTCTCCGCACCATTTAGTTGCAAACATGCTTCTGTCTGATTCTCATCCCAAATATACATAGCGATGTTCCAAGTTCCGCTTTCTTTAATCAAGAGTCGCGTTTAGAGAATTCTTCTTCCCAAACTCAGGTCTTGCTCGTCGTTGTTATAGTAAAAGGTTTTGACCAAGATTGTTCCTTCCGGATAGTCGATTGAACCGTCCGAAAGTCGCGTCATTTGCGTTCCTGCCGGAACCTTCACCAGACGCTGTCTGTGCGCTTGATCCGTGTAAAGAACAGAGCTCAACTCCACAAAATGAAAATCGTCGGATGGAATTAGATCCGCCATCGCGCTATCATAAATCGCGTAAGAGGAAAGAAATTGGTCAAACGTGTGCGTTTCAGGGAAGTCGAAATCTGGAATTTCTACCACGTTCTGCTGCTCTTTTCTACAAGCAACAATACTGACAGCGAGCAATCCAAAAACAACAAGTAAGACTCTATTCATTCAATAAAAATATGGATTCGTTTAGTATCAAACGTAGATTTGAGAGGAATAGTATTCTTTAGCTCATCGAAATCAATTTGTTATGGCGTATCATCTTATTACTAATGAGATAGGAACACGTACATTTGTTCGAACCGTTTCACAGTGATATTCTCCCGCTACCCAATTCCTCATTTTTTTGAAAACGGAAAGAATAACTTCATTTATTTCTGGAAAATTCGTGTGTATCACCCTTAAATCTGACATACTCCCATCTTTTTCCACAACGAACTGCACATAGGCTCGAACCCGCGTGAGATTTCCCCAATTAACATTCGAAGGCAATTGGATGTGCTCATTCACGAAGGAAGAAAGTGCACGGCTTCCGCCCGCATAATGCGTTTCCCATCCACAACCGCACAGATCAATAACTTCATGACGTATCTTGGGAGATGCTACACTAGGTGTTTTAGCAGTAGGTGGTGGAGCCAATTCCTGGGCAAAAATTGAGCAATTTGCAAAAACGATCAAAAATAGTGTAAGGCGCATACACCAAAACGCGCAAATATGATGCCGATCGAGAACCGGGTACCTAAATCACTATAATTACAGAATAACTGCTAGAGCTTTACGACTTTAATTGACTTGGAAACAGTACCCATTTGGATGACTACGAAATACACGCCACTCTCAAAATCAACCAGGGATAAATCAACGATTTTTACGTTTTCAAATTCCTGTGCTATCATTTTCTGACCTGCGAGATTTGTTACTCGGATGCTAAGTTGATCTATTTCTGAAGTAAAATCAATTGTAAGCTGATGATCCACGGGATTAGGATACAACTCAACCGAATTCAGCAGTACCTCTTCTATACTGCTCGTTGGATCAACTTGTGTACAAACTGAAGTGTCCGTGCAATTAGCTGAGCTCACAACGACGGCATAACTTCCAATAACGGTCGGTGTAAATGACTGATTCGTAGCCCCAACAATTGGCGCGTTCGTTGCACAATTTATCCATTGATACTGGCCTATAGGTTCCGAGGATGTGAGGGTAGAACCCATTAAGGATACTCCAGCATCCACCGTATTTATCGTGAGTGAAATAGTAAGAACACTATCGCATCCGGCGACATTCGTCAAGGTATCGGTGTAGGTTCCACTGCTGGTGTAAGTTACGTTTCCGCTTGGAACAGTGTATGTATCACAGGCAGTTTCTGTAATGCTCGATGCCGAATTATTAATTGTCAAATTAATCACAAGCACACTATCACAGCCTTGAATTGTCAACAAAGTATCATTGTAAACACCACTCGCTGTATAGGTCGCATTTCCACTTGGAACAGTATACGATTCACAGGCACTTTCCGTGATAGTCGTTTCATACGTCGCAATTGTCAAGTTAATGGTCAGAATACTATCACACCCTTGAGCGCTCGTTAAGGTATCCATGTAAACACCGCTTGTCGTGTAGGTCGCTCCCCCGCTTGGTGTGGTATACGAAGTACAAACACTTTCTGCAATTGTTGTCTGGTACTCTAGGTTCGTCAAATTAATGGTGATGATACTATCACAACCAAAGACATTTACAATTGTATCCATATATGTTCCAGGTGCAGTGTACGTATTACCGGCGGGCGATGTGTAAGCCGTACACGTGCTTTCATTAATTACTGATGCAGTCACGGAAGGAGTAACACCAAGCGCATAATTAGATGTCGTTCCAGTCAACGCTAAACCATTGAACGTTCCATTGATATTTCCTTTGCTATCATACAAACTTGGAATACTTGTATTGTTCCCATTTATGGTTCCTTCGGTGAATTCGTAACACAACAACAATGAAGGATCACTCAAATCGTGTGAGCACGGAGTAGCGTATAACACTGCCACTTCGCTTGGGTTCAAGGCATCATTCCAGAGAGCAACGTTGTCCATTTTTCCATTCAGAAAGAAACTCGGGTTCGAAAAGAACGTTCTTCCTATCTCCAATGGCACTGTTGTACTTGCAATGACTCCAGCCGCAGGCGTTGAACCTACATTCACTCCGTCGTGGTAAAGGGTGATGTTAGAGCCGTCATACATAAATACGAAGTGGTTCCATTGATTCAAGTTCAGACCTGTAAAAACAATATCATAATTCGCACCAGCGCTATTTCTAAAACGCGCTTCAACATTTGTCGAACTCAATTGAAGTAAATAGAAATCCGCATTTGAATTGTTTCGAAATCCTGCGAACCCGTCAAAATTCGGGAATCCAGCAGCCGTATTTTCCGGGTAGACCCAAAATGAAAGTGAGAATGTCGAAGATCCGGCAATTAACGCCGATGCGTTTGGAACCGAGACATAGTCGTTAACGTCGTCGAACTTCATTCCTGTTTGAGCGGATAGATTTGTCGGAAGTGTTAACAGAAATAGACCAAAAATGAAGCTAAAATTGTTCAGTATCGTTTTCATTTTGAAATGTTTAAATAGGTAGTGTTTGGCTAATCAAATATAAGCAATCACGAATTAAGAAGTAAAAGATGGGGCTCTATCCGACGCGAAGTACATTTCCGTAGAACATTTCTTTCCCTGTAGATGTTTTCATCCACAACTCTTGAACGACGGGCTGATGTTTTTTCAAATGACGGTTGGCCAAATGCTGAAGCAACTCAAGTTTGACCTGCGGTGAGTAGGTGTTCACTACTAAAAAACCTTTTTTTCCAATCAAGGTCGATGCGTTCTCTAGGAGTTCTTCAATCTTGTCTTCGAGTTTCCACTTTTCCTTTTTGGCGCCGATTCCCCAGGCAGGAGGATCCATGATGATTCCTGTATAGCTTCGATCACGTTTCACTTCGCGCTGGGCAAATTTCAGCGCGTCTTCGTGCACCCACTTGATGTTGGAAAGGTTGCTCGACTCCATGTTTTCCTTTGCCCAAGAAATCAATTGCTTGACAGAATCAACATGAAAGGTTTCGGCTCCTGCGCTTTTAGAAACGACAGATGCTGCTCCAGTGTAGGCGAAAAGATTCAAAAATTTCGAATTGGAGTTCAAGCGCTCTTCAATGAAGTCCCAGTTGATTCGTTGCTCAGGAAAAAGTCCAACGTGCTTGAATTTTGTCAGCTTGAGATTGAATGTCAATTGCTTGTAACGAACGGTCCATTCGCGGGGTGAATCCTGTTTTAAGGATTTCCACACTCCAGTTTGACCACCTTTTTCGATAAATTCCCAATGCGCCAAGTGCTTCCATTCGGCGAATGGTTTTCCAGATCGGAAGTAAGCTTGCAATTCAGGACGAATCGTGACAATTGATCCCCAGCGCTCCAACTTCTTTCCTCCTCCAGCGTCGATTAGTTCATAATCTTCCCAGCCAGAGACGTACAATTTCTTGTCGCTCACAACCTATTTGCGTCGAGGAGCTTTCTTACGACCTCCAGCCATTTGAGCCATTCTCATTTGGTTCTTGGATGGCGCAACTTTCAGCTGTTTCTGCATTTGCTTGATCTGATCGGTCATCATTCCTGATGTATCCAATTTCTTTGCTTCAGCTAATAATGTCAACGCTTCTTTTTTACGTCCAGTTTGAGCGCAAATTCCAGCCAAGTGCATTCTTGCTACGGCGTTGTCCTGACCTGTTCTCAAGCCCATTCCAATCGCTTTACGAAGCATTTTCTCACTTTTCGCATGTCCAAACTCCTGCGTATTCAATACCGCTTGAAGGAAGGTAACATACGCATGTTGCTTCTTCACCAAAAACTGTGGGTGCGTAATTTTGTTGATGTATTTCTTCGCTTTTTCCGTGTCACCTTGACGCATGGCGTTCAACGCTAAGATCATGTTCTCATTTCTGAAGAACGAGAATCCGATAATAGCCGTTACGAGAATCAAAACGATTCCCCAACCCCAATATCCATTGTAGAATAGAGCGACTGTGAAAAATAAGGATGCTGCTGCGAGTACACAGCGAATAATAAATGAAATCATATCTATTTAATTGTTGCAATACATTTTAACTCAATGGCAATTGGCGTCGGAAGCGAGTTAATTTCAACCGTTGTTCGACACGGCAAATTATCTTTGAAGTACTCAGCATAAATGCGGTTGTACGTGTGGAAATCACGTTTCATGTTTACCAAGAATACGGTTACGTCCACTAGTTGATCCCAGCTCGAACCAGACTCCTCCAAAATGATTTTCACGTTATCAAAAACACTGCGACATTGCGCTTCAAAATCAAACTCAATGAAATTTCCATTGTGATCGAGCTTCAATCCTGGTACCGCTGAATCCGTTTTATCAGATCCGGCCACACGAGGACCAACTCCTGAAAGAAACAACAATTCACCAACTCTTCGAGCGTGTGGGTATAAACCAACTGGTTTCGGGGCGCGATCTGTAGAAATTCGTTCTTGATTTGACATAGCCATTGTTTGGGCGCAAAGATACGAATAAAGGAAACGAGGTCATGCATCTCCCCTAAACTTTCTGAAGTGAGTTGTGTAAATTTGTATCTTGTAATGATTCAACTCCTGCGGCATCATTTTTGCAATCTGGGATTTGTCTAATTTTGAAGTATGAAATACCTATTCTCGTTTTTCGCCATCGGCTTGTTCTTGTCGCTCACGAGCTGCATTGAAATCATCGATGATTTAGCCATCAATGAAGATGGTTCGGGAACGTTCAAATACACGGTGAACATCAGTTCAAGTAAGGTAAAACTGAACTCGTACCTCGCTCTTGATAGCTTGGACGGAAAGCGTGTTCCTTCCTTGGAAGAAATCAAAGGGTATGTAGACGACGTTGTTACATCGCTGAAAGGGCAAGAAGGCATTTCGAACCTTACGATAGAATCGAACTACACGGATTTCATTTTCAAGTTAAAGCTCGATTTCAATTCTGTGGAAAACCTTCAAGCCGCAATTAAGGCCGTAGCGCAAGAAAATAGCAAGAAACGTTACTTGGAAGAATTGAATCACAATTGGCTGAATTATGCAGATGGCTCACTCGCCCGATCCATTCCCAAAATGAACATTGAGCGAGCGAAAAAACTCAGCGCAGAGGAGACGAAACTCTTGAAAGAAGGAACATATACTTCGATTACGCGTTTCGCAAACGAAGTCGATCATTGTGACAATTCTAATGCGATATTAGCGAAGAACAAAAAGGCCGTGATGGTGCGAACGGATGCGTATTCGCTTTCTCAGAAAAATCAGTTGTTGGATAACACTATTTATTTGAAATCTGGAGGAGGGGAGTAATCTTCTGCTCAACTTCGAAGCTGATCTATCTCGAGATTTCACAATTTCCCTTAAAAAAGACAATCTATACACAATTTGTTCAAAACAAACCTCGAAGAAGGTTTTAGAATCGAACTGTGGTTCGTACTTTTGGATAATAGAAATAACGTTGAAATGTTCAGCGTAAACTGATCCTATGAAAGTACTATCGACCCTAATATTTACTGCGCTTTTCACTTCCGCTTTTGCCCAACAATCTGAGGCTCTCGTTCCGAAAGACGCTATATCTGTATTCAGCATCAACAATGTGAATGTCTTGCAAAAGATTTCAATGGATGACCTCGTGAAATATCAATTTATGGAGGAAGTGCAACAGGAATTATTCGACGGCTCAACTTCTGGTCGAACACTAAAAGATTCAGGTGTCGATTTTGAACAACGCATCAACTTCTTCCAAGGAAGCGGAACACGATTTAGTGTATCTGGATTCACACTAGGAATCTCGGGTCGCGAAAAGTTCTTCCAAGTATTTGATGATTACGAGCAAATTGACAGCAATTACGATGGTGTTGATTTCTATAAATCATACTTTAATCGCATTGCCCTTCGCGGGAATTCAGCCATCATTTTCCGGGTAGAACCGAGTTTTTACGACATCGAGGAGATGACAGATTCAATTTGGTATGCTCGCGGAAACGATTACCGCTACTACGATGATTGGAATTACTGGGAAGATGAAGGAATTGAGGAGACATTGGAAATTGAACTCGAAAGAGCTTTTGAAGAAATGGAAGCTGAAGAAGAAGGCTTCAATGAATTCGAAGAGTACGAATCTGAGGAAAACACGAACAACCCAATCGAGGAAGACACAGAAATGGTTGCCGATGAAAATCCTTACGAAAAAACATATTGGGAATTGAGGGATTCTGTTGAAATGGTCTTTCAAGCCGATTGTATCAAACGCCTTTGCGATGAATTATTTGTGGAAAACGAAAGTTTAATGTCTGAGGATACGCGTTTCAAAGAACAGCTTTCTCATACTTCTGATGGTATCTTCTTCATGGACAACTCCCGAAATATCGCGAACGAAAACGATATGGATTACATGAGAATGATCTATCCTTCTCTCGTTCGAAACGTAGATGAATTGTACGAAGACAACTTGCTTTTGGGTGATATCAATATTCGTGATAACTCTATCGACGTTGACATGAACATGGGGTACAGCGAAGATCTTGGGAAAATCTACACGGAAATGACCGATACTAAATTCGACAAAACAGTATTGAAATACATTCCTGAAAACAATGGTGGATTCTTCACATACACCGTGAACATGCGTAAAGCCTACGAAACGACTTACGCATACATGATGCCAATGTTGACGGAATCTGAAGGTCCCGTTTCTTTGTCAGCAATTACCCTTGAACTCTTCGATGAATTCGTGAATAAAGATGCGGTATTCGATTTGTACCAAGGGAATGTCTTTGGAACGTATAACGGCGTAAAAACGATCAAAACGAAAAAGATCATTTTCGATTACGACGAAGAAACATTTGAATACACAGAAAAAGAAGTTGAAGCGGAAGAGGAAATGCCGGTATTTACTTTCGGGTTCTCAACGAAACGAAACGATATCCCAAAACGCATTTTAGAGAGAGTAGCTCGCGTATATCCTGAGTTACAAAACAAAGGCGATTACTGGGAGTTCGAAAATGGTATGTTAAATACTGTTCCCTTGTTTTACATTCTTAAAAACGACCTGTTCATTGTTACCAATGATGCAGATTTAGCGCGCAATCACTCAAATGGATACGGTTCGTTGGCATTGGATAAGAAAACGGCCAAAGCAGCGAAGAAAAGTGGAATGATGTACGCGAAAGTAAATACAGATCGCGCCATCAAAGATCTTCCAGCACGCATGTTCAGCGATTACGAAAATGAGTTGTTGGATGTCATCCGCGGTAAATCTGGCGACCTTGTAATGTCGAGCTCAAAAGCGTCTAAGAAAAGCACAGATTTCAAACTGTCTTACCAGTTCAACGGAGAAGGAACAGATCCTGGAACGTACATTTTGGATTTAATCAACAGTCTTTACGTTATTTCGAAATAGGGTTTTACTATGCGTCGCGTTGTTGCCTTAGGTGCATTCGTTCTTATTGGTGTTGGAGTCATTGCGCTTCTGATCATAAAACCTTGGGAAGAGGAGGTTCAGCCACCCCGTTTTCTCGATCGCTTGCCCATGGACGATATTATCGGACGGACAAACGTTTTGAACCTCTCGCGAGATTTAATCCCTACAACTTACAACAACCAAATTTCCTTTCGAGAATTCATTTCTCCCGAGTTCATTTTGAGTCAAGGTAAAACGAATGGCTTGAATTTACAGCGTCCTGTTTACTTTTTTGGAAATGAAAACAATCTAGAATTGGAGAAATGGGGAGTCATGATTCACGTCTCTGATAGCTCCAAAGTTTACGGTGGAATCACGCGTTTTGACAAAATTACGGAGCTCAAAGACTCAACTTTGTTTGATCAACGAATTTTCATATTTCCCGAATACAATATAACGGTAGCTTACGGAAAAGACTGGTTACTGTTGTCGGATCGAAAGTCGTTCAAAAAATACTTCGACCACGTTTACAACGCCCGCATCAAATCGATCTATCCGCGATGGAGAAGGTTTATTGAAGAGAAAATGTATTCTGAAAAATCGCTTCAGGTGAGCGTAATTTCCAAAGAGCTGCGCAAATACGGTGTTGAGTCAGCATTGATTGCCTCTAGCTCGGATTCTCTCAGTTTAACCTTGCACGCCCGCGTCACGAATATCGATACGATTCCCTTTGCTTTAAAAGATAGCGGAGAGCGATTTGAACAAACAGAATTCACGCGTAGGTTGATCAATTTACACCTCAATATTGATCGCTTAAAAGAAGATACCGACCACCCGCTGTATGCTGTTCTCGCGAAAGCCGCAAGGAAAATCAGCTTCCCACTGAGCGATTTCCTTGAAACTTGGAACGGCGACATCACTTACCGCCAAGGTGGATTGCAAACCATTGTGGAGCCGTATATTGTTTCTGAATTGGACGAAAACTTCAACATCACCGAAGTCGTGAAGTACAAGCAGAAGAAAATTTCCGGCTTTGCTCTGCAGATGTCAATGGGAGATAACCGTCCAGAGTTCATTCGGAAACTTTATTCAAAAGGAATTCTGACACGAGAGGAAAACAAGGTTCGAATGCTGTATTTTCCTCCGATGAAAATGCTCACGGATGACGAATCGGTTAGTTTTTACACGAGTTCGTTTCAACCTGCCACTATTGCAGATTCTACTCAATCCGTGTTGTGGGATTTCAACTATACGCCCGTTCTCTTCACGATTGATTCTCTTGAATCTAAAGTCGCCTACGGTAAAATCAACATTGGTCTAACGAAATTCCTGAAGGACAAACTGAAGCAAGAATGAACCTCGAATCCGTCATAGAAAAACGCGGACAACATTGTGCTGAGGAACTACGCTTTGTGCGCAAACTCATTCTCGATTCTCACTTGGGCATTAAAGAGTCAGTCAAATATGGACTTCCCTTTTTCTCATTGAAAAGAGTTTTGGCTTACATGGATGTTCAGAAAGGGAGGCCGATTGTTGCCTTCATGAATGGAACTAAGTTCGGAGAATTAAGCAAGGAACTGGACTTCACGAAGCGTGTGCGGGTTGGTCATTTTTTTCTGGATAATCTAGACGATGAGCGCCATGAAATTCTATGTGCGTTGATTGATGTCGCAGTGGAATATGATTTGAAGAACTTTTGATCAATTCACCGTTTTTTAAGTCCCTTTAACCCAAACTCTCAGATTCAGCGTCTTTCAAATTCACAACCATTCTCTCACCCATTTCGCTGAAATTCAACGAATCAATTCGATAAATCCTGTTAAGTAAGTATTTTCAAATGATGCTCGATAGAAATAGCTTCCTTCAGCACAAGGTTTCCCTTCAAAGGTACCGTCCCAATTAGGATTGTCTTTATT
Source organism: Crocinitomicaceae bacterium (assembly GCA_029252405.1). Taxonomy (GTDB): domain Bacteria; phylum Bacteroidota; class Bacteroidia; order Flavobacteriales_D; family Crocinitomicaceae; genus UBA4466. The sequence goes on along the minus strand of JAQXBM010000022.1, from coordinate 33,331 downwards.
CAGAGTTACGATTACTTTACCCCAGCGATTAAAAATTACCATTTCCGATATGTTTAACGCTTCAATAGAATACTCATTGTTGATCGCATCATCATTTGGTGTAAATACGTTAGGTATTTGAGGAATGCAATTCTCAACCGTTTCCACCTCAACTAGTGAAACAGAATCTATGTAATAAGCTGCTGCAATTGAATTGAAAAAACTCATAGTAACGCTATCATTTAGAACAACTTCTGAAGTGTCCACTTCACTAAAGTAACCAATGTTCAAAACTGTCTCACCACCCTCAGCAACAAATACACCTTCCAATTTAGTCCAAGAAGATGTGTCCAGAACAATTTCATTAAATTCTAATGTAGGAGTCAATGATAAGTAGTCTTCCAAATATGGAAAATTTATATCATCATCTGATAGTAAAATACCTAATCCCGAACATCCATGTGGGGATTTATCAGATAATGAAACATACATTGAGAATCTATATTTTGTGCATGGTTTCAAAGCAGAATCTAGCTTTGAACTGGCGATCTCTTTTCCTGTAACTAGGTCAGAACCTAATGAGTAATCATAGGCAACAAATCCAATATACCCATTGCCATCATAGGCTTGTTGATAACCCCAAAAATTGTTTGGCACTCCAACCATTCCTCCCATAGAATTATTACATGAATTGAAATAGTCTGGCGTTCCGACGTTCATTGGTGTAATATAATACCAATCATTACAACGCTCAAATTGTCCATTACTTCCTAATTCATTTTCGTAAGGACAATCAGAATACTCCTCAAAGCTCCCATTAGGAACTAGGTTTTGCGCCGAACTCGCGAATGAAATTATAAAAACAATAGATAAAAAAGGCTTTATCAATTAATTCGTTTGTTTAAACTTAATCTTTCTTCTTCATTTCGCAGAAGTTAGGCGTGGGTAATGTATCTTTCTAAAAGACGTATTATCCATAGGAATGGTTTGATTTAAATCATAGTAGTTGGGTTTTCAGTGAATTTTTATGTCATAAATGTACTCCGGTACTTCGGATTCTATTTACGATTATGGGATTACAGTGATTTGGTTACTCTGAAATTAATGATTTTTAGGGAAATAAGCTCAACGAATTGATGTGATTCTCATTTTACGTATAACTGGTCATCATATCCGTTCAAATGTTTGACATTTTGGTTAGAACATCGAGAATCCCTTTCTTGAGGTTTGACAATGAAACGACTCGATTTCCTGAATTTCAATTAAAATTTGAAATAAAGAATTGATCTTTCTTCCATCAACAAATCACTGTAAATAACTCCATTTGGTCTAAAAGGATTCAAGGCTTAATTCTTGTAACTTGATGAAGAAACAAGCCGATCAGTCATTTCACCGATCAAGATTATGAAACTAACCCTTCAGTAAACAAGAAATTAAAACTCCTCTATGGCGAAAAAGAAAAAAGTGTTTGTTTTAGACACATCTGTACTCCTGCATGATCACCAATCCATTACTTCATTCGAAAAAAATGATGTCGCAATTCCAATTACTGTTCTAGAAGAACTTGACAAATTCAAAGTTGGAAACGATTCAAAAAACTTTACCGCTCGCGAAGTGATTCGCTTTATTGACAAGATCTCTGGTCAAGACGGTCTTCAAAATTGGATCAGCTTGGGCAAGAGTTATGGGAAGTTTAAGGTGATTATGAATTGCGATCCAGACAAAATGAACGCCGAAGATGTTTACGCCAGAGGAAAAAACGATCATAAGATCATCAACTCTGCTCTTTGTTTGAAGCAAGAGGAAAAAACACGCGATGTCGTGCTCGTCACCAAAGACATCAACCTTCGAATCAAAGCGAAAGCCCTCGGAATTATCGCAGAGGATTACGAAACAGGAAAAGTGAGTACCGAAGAGCTGCAAACGAGAGCAGTTCGACTGATTGAAAACGTGGATTCAGATCAAATCCGTCAGATTTTTACCAAAGGATCCATTGAAGAAGATGGGATTTTGGGCGAGCATAAAATCGCTAACGGCTATTACATTTTGAAGAATGGTACTTCGTCTTCACTGGCTGTGTACAATTCAAAGTTGGATCAGATTGAGCGCATCGAAAAGGAATTCGTTTACGGTGTGAAGCCGAAAAACTCGGAACAAGCCTTTGCCTTGAACGCATTATTGAATGATAACATCAAACTTGTCGCACTGCAAGGAGTTGCGGGAACTGGAAAAACCTTACTCGCACTAGCTTCAGCCTTGGAGCAACACAAAAAATACCATCAGATTATTCTCGCGCGGCCAATCGTTCCTTTGTCGAACAAAGAAATCGGTTTCTTACCTGGAAGTGCGGATGACAAAATTGGTCCATACATGGAGCCGCTTTGGGACAACTTGAAATTCATCAAGGCGCAATTCGGGGAAAACGAGAAGAAGCACAAAGCGATTTTGGCACTCGAAGAGAATGGGAAGATTGTTATTTCGCCGCTGGCGTTTATTCGTGGGCGAAGCCTTTCAAACATCATGTTCATCATCGATGAAGCGCAGAATTTAACCCCTCACGAAGTGAAAACGATTATCACCAGAGCAGGAGAGAATACCAAAATTGTCTTTACAGGTGATGTGAATCAGATTGATACGCCATACTTGGATGAGAACAGTAATGGTTTGGCCTATTTAGTTGATCGCTTGCGCGGAGAACAATTGTTTGCGCATGTCAAGTTGGAGAAGGGTGAACGTTCCGAGTTGGCAAATTTAGCGAACGATTTGTTGTAGGATTTCATTCTCAGTACAAGAAGTCCTAGGTAAGATAGTTTCAACACTGTGAATTTTCATTCACCACGCTTTCTGATTCGTTCGAATTCGGACAATTAATGCCGTTCAATTTTTAATCTTCGTACCTTGCGACGATTAGTAAATCTTGATTTCTACAGTATGAAAAGTCTTCTCTTAGTCTTGGCGCTTAGCCTTTGTTCATTTTCGCTTCTCGCACAATCTCCAGGTGATACCATCATTGTTCAATCATTCGATTGGTCCATGACTGCACTTGGGAATTCTGGTGTCAGAGATATGATGGTTCCATTTCCTGATGATCCGACATTGACTTACGAGAAAATCATCATGAAATACAACATGCGTTGTCGCGATGGAAACGTCAATACAACAGGAGGAAACTACGTGGCATGTGGCGAATGGGATTACAGTTGTAACACCTACATTCACGATTCTACCCGAATTGATTCTGTGCTCGCCACGACCTCAGATCATCTCATCACAGGGTTTTCAGGAACAACATTTAACTACTCAAACACGCCAACTTACAGCTATTACCGACACATTCAGCAAGCGGTTACCTTGAATAACATCGTGTCGGAAACACAATCCATTGTTGGAGCTGGAGCCTCGACAACTAACCACACATTCCCAGCGAATTCCGAAAACGGGAAATCACATTACTTGTTTACTGCCACGGAATTACTCGGAGCAGGAGTCACAGCCGGTGATCTCCATGCGCTCTCACTAAACGTTTCCAATGCAGGAGGAGTCACAGACTTTTTGCGCGTTCGAATCAAGCAGACACCAAAAACGGAATTAGACGATGCCGATCCGGATTTAGCAGGATTCACCGAAGTATATTTTCACAACACGGCTTTTGTCAACGGGCCAAATCGCTTGCAGTTCTACGCACCCTTCAACTGGGACGGAACTTCTAATATCATTGTAGAATTCTCTTTCACGAATTCTCAAAATAGCGCAATCATCGATATTGATAGCGACGATACCGGAATGGATTACGGAATGTACACCGCTGGAGATCGCAATAACCTGTTTAACGGAGTGAATTACATCGAAGCTGATTCGTACAAAGGAATTGATGGAAGTGGCGCACGTACTTCTGAAGCATGGATCAATTCAACAGTGAATAACAAAGAATTTACGAGTTGGGGCCAGAACAGCGCTTCGCAAAAATGGAACTTTAGAATTAACGATAATGGCGCTATTCGCGTTGAAGTGAATGGAGGATACATTATCGGAACGACCTTAGTTGATGATGGTCAGTGGCACCACGTAGCATGTACTTTCGATGGTTCAGATGTTCAGGATGTTCTACTTTATGTCGATGGACAGTTGGAGACGATCAGCTCAAGTTTGACGGAACCAGTTTTAACGAATACGACTTCAGGGATTAACCTACGATTGAGTCGTGGAACGAATAACCGCTATTTCGATGGAATTATTGACGAAGTGCGTGTTTGGAGCACAGCATTGTCGCAGGCAGAAATTCAAGATTGGATGTATAGAACGGTTGATGCGAGTCACCCGAATTATGCCAACCTTGAAGCTTACTACCCTTTGAACGAAGGAACAGGTGCTACCATTTCAGATGCTTCTTCAAATGCCAATGATGCCTCGGTAATGGACGGTGAACAGTGGATTCGTCCTCGCGGAGTTGAACTTTTCAAAGAATTACAATTGACATCGGAGCGACCTAATTTGACCTTCATGCAAGGAACGTACAACCTTACAATTGTCAACGATACGATTTACGACACAATTCAGAACCCTGGAAATTTCGTGACTGAATATCAAGTGATTTCCAATGCAGGAACACTTCAAAATGATGATATCGCGCCACTTTCGACAACTTGGTTGTGGGAGGCAACTTACAATTTTGTGTACGATGAATATGGGGTGTTAATTCAATCGATTCCTGTGAACCCAGACGGATCAATTACTCCAGGAACATTGAATTACTACAATCGCTACCCAATGCGCTACGAAATTGTGTCCTTCGTAACACCTTATGGAATTCAATTGGATTTAGGTCCAACAGGAAAAACATGGGAATTCGACTTGACAGATTTCACGCCAGTTCTGAAAGGAAATAAACGCATGACGATGGAACGCGGTGGTCAGTGGTTGGAAGACTACGACATCCAATTTTGGTTCATCGTGGGAACTCCTCCATGTGAAGTAATGGACATTCGTCAGATCTGGAGAAACGACAGCAAAGGTTATGCATCCATTCAAGCGGAGAGTTCCTTTGAGCCGAGAGACATTACATTGGAACCATTTGCATCTACGTTCAAAGTTCGATCGGCCATTACAGGTCACGGACAAGAAGGAGAATTCTTACCTCAAACGCATTACATCGATGTAAATGGTGGTGCCAACGAGTATACGTGGCAAGTTTGGAAGGAATGTGCTGAGAATCCGATTTACCCGCAAGGGGGAACATGGATTTACGACCGTGCAGGTTGGTGTCCAGGGCGTCCAACGGATTTACAAGAATTTAATGTGACACCTTTTGTTTCTGCGGGTCAGTCTCACAACTTTGATTATGGTGTAAACGGCGGCTCAGGAACTTCGAACTACATCGTGAACAATCAATTGGTGCAATATGGTGCGGCGAATTTTGTGTTGGATGCAGCCATTGTTGACATCATGAACCCGTCGGATTATGTGGAATACGATCGTGTAAACGCGATTTGTTCGTCGCCGAAAGTGGTTCTTCAAAATACAGGGAGCACGCTTTTGACGGAAGTTGAAATTGAGTACTGGATCAACGATGATGCAAACCACCAAACGTATACGTGGACCGGAAGTTTGGATTTCCTCGGAAAAGAAGAAGTGGAACTACCAGCTCCGGCTGACTTATGGAATGGACTTTCGACGACCAATGTTTTCCATGCGAAGGTTGTCAATCCAAATGCTGGTGCGGACGAATATGCGCTGAACGATCACTACGAAACAGGGTTCGAGATTCCAGATGTTGTTCCAACGGATTTCTTCATTGAATTCAAATCGAATAATGCAGCCAATGAAAGCAGCTACCAAATCTTGGATGATGCTGGAGCTATCCTTTTCGAGCGCACAGGAATGTCGAATGCGACGCTTTACCGCGATACGCTCAACCTTGGACTTGGATGTTACCAATTCAGATTGCTTGACACGGACGATGACGGAATTGCCTTTTGGGCGAACAGTGATGGAAACGGATACGTTCGAATTCGTGCCGTTGGTGGAGGAGTTGTGAAAGGATTTGATCCTGATTTTGGGAAGTCCATCATTTACAATTTCACGATTGATTTTCCATTGACTTACGAAGAGTTGAATGATATTCACACCATTGATGTATACCCAAATCCAACGCAGGGGAAATTCTACGTTGAGGCGGGAAGTATTTCAGAAGCTGAAATCGAAATTCACAATGCACAGGGCAAATTGGTCGATCTTCCTAAAACGACGACCTTGGATCAAATTACCTTTGATTCTAGTGCACTGCCTTCTGGAATTTATTTGGTGAAAATCAACTACCGTGGGAAATTGCAGTTGAAGAAGTTGATAGTTGAATAATTAGACTCGCATTACTTTAACTGATTCTTAGATCCCTAACCTCAGCATGCTGGCGGAGTGCGGCAGCTCCTGTCGTAAAAAAGCGAATTGAGGACGGGCGCTGGTGAGCGCTGAGCCCGCCGAAGCGACCCAACTGGGACGTAGCGGAACAGCTTTTTGCGGCTGGACTAAAGCATGTAGACAGGCTACATGCCCAACTCATTTTAACCCTAAAATCCGTGGCATTCTTGTAACAAACGACATCAGATGTGTTATGATGGTACTTTATGAAAACAGTCATACTTCTAGCCATCTTTTGTACCCAATTCTTGGCATTTCATGCAGTGTCGCAAAATCGCGATGCGGTATTTCCTTTTGAAGATTACCGCAAATGTTACACCGGATTCAAAAATGCTATCGGTGACACCGTTCATGAAGCGAAGTTCTTAAGTGTGTATCCAATTTATAGCAACGTTGATGACCGTTCCAACTATTGCTGGGTTGTTGAAGAAGGGGGGCGTTTCGGATTACTCAATCCAAAAGGCGAATACGTTTTGCAAAGCCAATATGACACCATTTTTAGAATCGATGGATACTCTCGACGGTTGCTCGATAAAGATTGGCTAATGATCGGTGCTAACGGGAGAATTGGCGTAATTGATTACAAAGGAAAAGAGATACTTCCCTCCGATTACCAGCACATTGAACCTTACGAGCGATGGTTGAGGGCTCGCAATTTCGATGGAAAAGTGGGTCTGCTTGATAGCCTGCTTCAAATTGATGTTCCTTTTGAGTTTGATGAGATCTACTTTGATGTTGCCTACAATCGCTCGCTAGATACAACCGTGTTTCATCCGCATTTCTACGCAAAGAAAAACGGCTATTTCGGCCTTATGAATGCTGACCTCTCTCCCATTCTACCTTTTGTAGTTTAACCGTTTGAGAATACGCAGTTTCAGCAGTTATTCTGAACTGAGTCCAAAGTACATTTTGAGCGAAAAAGAAGGAAAGTCAGGGCTGTATTCCTACGAGGGGAAACACATCATTCCGCATGAATTTGAGGCGATTGATATCCATGACGACGATCATTATCTGCAATCACCTAGCGTTCGAACCGCACTAGCCTTTTATAAAGGACGATTTACCTTTTTTAACCTTGAGACGGGCGATCGTTCAGAAGACTATCACGAACTACGCTTGGCAGGAGGAAAAGCGATTGCTCAACACAAAAAAGGCAAATGGTGGGTGATCGATTCGGACGGTAGTGAAATGGGCTCAGGGCCGAAGGATTGGTATGCCAGCGAAGAATCCTTGAGTCTGCATGACAGCATCGTTATGGTCTCGACGAAGCAAGGCAGAAAAGCGCCTTACCAAAAAATGTTGTACCACTATGGTCGGAGTGTGTTCAGCACTGAAGAATGTCAGTGGATGTTTCGTGTCGAAATTGATGGTGATTATTATTGTTGGTCGAAGTCAGGAAAGAGCTTTATCATCTTCGATTCGCAGCTTCGCAAAGTGAAAACACTCAAGGGCAGGTTTACCGATGTTTTGGAAGATTTGGAACACAGTACTTATTCGAAAACGCTCCCGATTCAGATCCTAAGAAACGACGAAGGATTTATCGGTGGATTCGATGCGCGTGGAAAGGAAGTCATTCCTCAAAAATACGACGGGGTGAAACTTGTAACACGCGAAGAGCGTCACAAACATGGACCACGCATTGTCCTTCCTGATTATTTTGAATTCTACAACGATACTTCCTTGGCTTACTATTCTTTGAAAGGAGAATTGATTCGAGCTTTGAATTTTAAGTCTATCTATCCCTTAAGCGGTAATTTTTATGCCGCGAAGACTGAAAACTACACATCTGTTTTGGACATGGATTACCAGCTCGTGTTAGACAGCTGCGACCGGGCGTTTCAATTCCATGCCTTGAACAAAGATTGGTCTACTCAATTCTCTCGAATCAGCACGGACAATAAGTACGTGGTCTATGCACTTCGCAACAAGAAAGCGTATGTAGAAGACAATGGTCGGTTTGAACTGATGGATTCATCGCGCTATGATTTCAAGCATCATCTTCAATTTAAGTTCGATGTGCTCATTGATCCATCGGGTTCAATTGTATCGCCCGAAGGGGCTACATTAAGGCGGGTCGGTTCGTATTACATCGCTGAAAAAGATGAGCTGCTAACTGTGTTATTCCTGGATGGGGGCATTGATTCTAACCTTGTTGACTTAGACAAATTCGAAGGTCTTGGTGGCCATCTGTATCGATGCAGTTTTCGAAACGGTAAACAGGGGATCTATAATACAGGCCATTCGAAATGGGTAATGCCTCCAGAAGAGCAGTACATCGTGCCCGTATCTGGGATACAAGGAAGGGCAAAATATTGTATTCGACGTCCCAAAACGAACAGCCATTGGCAGTTTTATTCAGCTGGCGGGAAGATCGTATCCGAACTAGAATTGGATCATTCGATATCTAATATGTCCAGCATGAACTTGGTTAGAATTGACGGCAAAATGGGAGTACTGTCTTCGAACCTGGAACTGCTAATGCCCGCAGAATACGATTATATATCTTCGTTTAAAAACGCCATATTTTTGAAGAAAAGCGGTCAATGGTTTGTGACAACATCGTTCCTCAATCATCTTTCTCAGGGCTACTACAGTATTTCAACCCGATATTACCCGAATGGACGTCTTGTGTTTAAAGATGGGCTGATTGGTGTGGTCGACCAGACCTTCCAAGAAATCGTACCACCAAGCACAGAAGGAGAGCTTCTGGAGAAATACGATCTCGCGACGCTACTGATCCCAACGAATCAGAACCAAATCGACCGATTCCCAATTGTGTCTGATGACAACACCGACGCTTCTAAGAAAATCAACAACAGAATCATTCTTGAAGCATCGCGTTTCCACACCACGAAAAATGATATCATGCCGCTATCTATTCACTATAGTGGCGAGTTAAAACAGTTACAAAAGCTCAACGATACAGAACGCAGAAAGCAAGAAAGACCGCACTTTTTCAGTAAGTCATATTATGCCTGTAGCATCTACAAGAGCACCAATAAATGGGGAGGAGGTCACTACGACAAAAAGGAAACCATCTACTACCACAATTACGAATGGAAGGGCGGGAAACTTGAAAAAATCAACTTGACTGACTTGTTCAATTCACCGCTTTATGAACCTCACCTCGATAGTTTGATCATTGATCATATCAACGCGCAGCAATCGTATGGCATCAGCTGTGTCAATTTAGAAGAAGTGCTCGCATTGGCAAAAGAGAACTTTCTACTGAATCCAGAAGGAATTGTCCTTTTTTCCATGAATCGAACTTCCGACAGGATTGTTATCCCATACCAGAAAGTCCTACAATTCTTAAAACGCCCTGAAGAGTTTAGCGACTAAAAGTCCAATACCTTAAACTCTGTTCTTCTGTTTTCCTGATGTTGTGCATCTGAACAACGAACGCCATTCTTACATCCATTCACCAATTGCGTTTCACCGTAACCCGCAGATTTCAATCGACCAGCTGAGATTCCGGCCTTCGTGAGATAATCTACTACGGCTGCAGCTCTTCGCTCTGATAAATTTTGGTTGTGCGAATCCGATCCTTGCGCATCCGTGTGACCTCCCAACTCGATTTTGAGCGTTGGAACTTCGTTCATCAATCCAATCAATCTATTCAACTCCGTTGTTGATTCTGGACGTAACGTGGCTTTGTCCAAATCGAAGAAGATGTTTCGAAGTACGATTTTGCTCCCGACTGAAAGCTTCTTCAATTCGATGTTCTTTTCTACTTCCTGGAAAGCCGCCGTGTTTGGAATATCGAAGTTCTCTGAGTGGAACAAGTATTCATCCTTCTTTACAGCGATACCGTAATTCTTTCCTGCTGGAAGTGAAACGAGAAACTTTCCTGTCGTTGAGTTGGACTTGAACGTCGCGATAACTTCGCCCGCTTCATTGTCCACAATCTCGATATCAGCACCCAGCACTTCCTTGGTCAAGAAATCAGAAATAACCCCTTTCAAAAGCGTCAATTGTGCTTCTTTCACCACCACTTCTGGAGCGATTACCACATCCTTCACTGGAGCGGCAACACTTGCCAATAAATTGTCTTCGTTGTTCAATACCATCTGCTTCTCATCTCCCAAGAAGGTAATCATGTACAAATCTCTCAATCCTTTGTTGTCTTCGTGGGCCGATGACATGTAGTAACCGTGACGTCCACTCGCAGAGATTACGAAAAATGCATCTTGATCGGCCGTGTTCACTGGGTAACCCAAATTCTCTGGCTTGCTCCACGTTTTTGTCGTTGCATCGTACACCGATTTGAAAATGTCCATTCCTCCCATCGAGGTATGACCCTCAGAACCGAAGTAAAGTGTTTTTCCATCCGGGTGCATGTAGATTCCGTCTTCTTTGTATTTCGTGTTAATGGTCGCTCCCAAGTTTTCAGCTGGTCCCCATTTTCCTTTTTCATCTCTTCGAGACAGGTAAATATCATGGCTACCTATTCCTCCTGGCTTCTCCGATACGAAGTATAGGATGTTTCCATCAGGCGAATAACAAGCCGATGGCTCTTGGAAATTTTTGGTGTTGATGTGCTTGCCCAAACCTTGAGGTTTACTCCATTCTGATCCTTCCAAGACACATTCGAATAAATCGCCCATTCCCGATTTCCCTTTGTAAATAATGATTCGCTGTCCATCCGCTGAAATCGCAGAAACGGCGTCGTGATCATTGGTGTTTACGTTATCTCCCATGTTTTGGGCTTTGCCCCATGTTCCATCTTCGTTTTTATAGGAGATGTACAAATCTTCGTACTGCTCATTCAACATTGGGTCGATTTTACCTCCTGTTGATCCTTCTCTTCTTGAAGTGTAAATAATCACAGATTCATCAGCAGAAATTACCGCTCCGTATTCGTGGTATTCCGAATTCACGTTCGATCCGAGGTTATCAATGAACACGCGAATTGGATTTTTTACGATCTTTTTCCCGTTGTTACATTGTTGAATTCTCAGCTGAATATCATCTCTTTCCCATGAATCTTGAATCGTTGCGCGGTACTTTGTGTAGAAATCCTTGGCGCGATCAAACTCGTTGTTCAAATGGTAGGCTTGCCCCAAATAGTAATTGATTCTAGGGTCGATTGACGGTTGTAATTTCACCGCTTTCAGCAAGTGATCTTTCGCTTTTGATTTGTACACGGAGAAGAGATAGCACTCCCCCAATTTGTAATTCAAGAGCGCGTTATCAGGATTAAAGGCATTTGCTTTTTCGTAAAAAGGAATGGCTTCTTTGAAGAAGATCGCACCTTGCTCGTACATTTTATCTCCATCCTTGATGTTGTTCTTCGCTTCTTTCAATCCTTCTTTGTCGTCTTTGAAATTGGCTTTGTCGAATTCGACATTTTGCGCGAAGGCTCCAACCGTTGTCAGCAACAATCCCGCGATAAGTATGTATGTTTTAGTCATCATTTTCTCTTAAGATTAATTGCAAATTCCAATAAATGATTTGGCTCCATCGGCACCAAGCTCAACGGCTTTTTTCCAATCTGCGCAGGCTCCAGCATCGTCTCTCAACAATTCCTTCGCGCTTCCTCTATTCTGGTAGGCGTATCCGTAATTTGCGTCCAACTCGATCGCTTTGTTGCAATCATCAATGCATCCTTGGTAATCTTCCTTTTTGAATTTCGCACTTGCTCTGTTGTTATAGGCATAGGCGTAATCTGATTTCAATTCAATCACACGACTGAAGTCCATGATCGCTTGGTCGTATTCACCCGCATCGAAGTAAGCACTTCCTCTGTTGTTGTAGGCGATGTAGTATTGTTTGTCCAAACTAACCGCTTTCGAATACGATTGAATGGCCGCTTTGAAATCGCCGTTTTTACGTTGAGCGCTTCCCAAGTTGTTGTGGGTAAATGCCATGTTGTTGTCGATCAACAGGGCTTTTTTGTAATCATTGATGGCCCCAGTAATGTTACCCAACTGACGCTTCGCACTCCCGCGATCGTTGTAGGCGTATGCATGACGCTTATCCGCATTGACCGCTTTATCGAATGCTGCAATTGCACTTTCGTAGTCTTTCCCTTCAAACTTGATCACTCCTGTGTAGTAATGCGCTTGTGCGTGACTCGCTTTCAAGGTCGTTGCTTGATTGAAATCGGTGATGGCTCCTTCGGAGTCACTGGATTTGTATTTCGCCTGACCTCTCAAATACCATGATTCGGGGTTATCCGCCACAAATTCGATGGATTTATCGAAATCGACGATAGCTCCAGCGAAATCACCTTCTTCCACTTTGCAGTTCGCTCTGTTGAAGTAAGCCGGTTCAAAATCTGCTCGTAAATCGAGGGATGCTGTGAAGTCGCTAATTGCGTCTTTGTATTTCTTGTTTTTGAATTTGGAGATTCCGCTGTTGTATAATTTATCAGCTTGGACATCTGCCGAGTCGAGGATTGTCGCTTCCACAATGGTGTCTTGGGCGAACGAGATACCAGATAATAGCATCACGAAGGTCAAGAGCGCAGTAGCTTTCAGACGATTCATATGGTTCATTTTGCACTTTTCTAATGTAAAACAACACGAACTCTTCCGTCTGACACATCGGACGACGCAGTCTGTTGGGAGCCTATTGTTTTGGTTTAGCAACACATCTTTTGATCTTTTTGAGAGGGTGAAAATGTATTGCAAGCTAAATTTAACACTTTCCTTCCAAAAGTGTGCCATGGATGGGGAGGGGTTTTGCAGATTGGGTGTTGGGGTGTTGGGGTGTTGGGGTTAAAAAGTGTGAGTATTATTCTTTGAGGCTAGGAAAGGAGTATATTTTGTTGTTCATAAGTTAGTTAGAACACTTTAAGCATGACAGAAATAAAAGATTTAGCAGAAACCGCATAAAAGAAACAACAGCTTAAATATGATGCTGAATCTGTAGAATATATAGAAGGATTTGTTGATCGTAACCGAGAATCCATTGATTCAGAGAAAAGTGATGAAATTGGGATATGATTGAATTTTTACCACTAAGGCACGGGCTTGACTTTTCGTCAAGATACAAGGAAGTTGATTGTATGAAAATGGATGTAGCTACTTGTGCCGAGGAGTGGTTTGTACTCCTCGTGGTGAAAAATTAAGTACTTGGGAAAACTGATTAAATCTTACTCATCTCAACGGAAAAACAAACGCCCATTGTGCCAATCTTCATCGATTCTAGCCCCGCGCTTTTTGTAGAATTCGATGGCTGGGGTATTCCAATCCAAGATTTGCCAATCCATGCGTGCGAAGTTTCGTTCTTTGGCGATCTCCACAACACGATCGAAGAGTTTGCCTCCCGCACCAGTTCCACGAGCTTCAGGAACGACGTACAAATCTTCCAAGTACATGCAAGGACCTTTCCACGTTGAATATGAAGTATAATAGATGGCAAAGCCCAACACCTGACCATCTTGCTCGGCCAAAATGGCTTCACAAAGATTGGCATCAAATAAATCTTTCCCTAGTTTCTCAGGTGTGTTTTGAACGGCCTCGAGATCATTCTCGTATTCCGCCAAGCCTTTGATGAGATCAATTAGAATGACCTCATCTCCTCGTTTTGCATTTCGGATTGTACAACTCATTATTGAACTCCAGCCAAGTTGAATCGTAAACGAAGACCTGTACTCATGTTACCCGTTGGGTAAGACGTCGCCACTTTCGGTGTGTTCAATGTCTGATCGTAGTAGAACTGAATCACCAAGTACTTCGACAAGTTGTAGTCTGCAGATGATTTAATCGCGATTACCTTCTGTCCTGCTGTTGCTTGGTTGCTATTCTCATCGATGTTTCGAATCACTGTCAAGTTATCTCTGAATGAAATATCCACACGAACGTTCACTGGACTAGCAGGGATTTTCTCGAATGGCAATTTCACTTTCGAGAATTTGTATCCTGTTCCAATTACCCATTCGCTACCGAGAATCTCAGTCACTTGGTTGTTGTTCAATGAAAGGGAAGAACTTCTGTCTTTCTTGAATTCAAACTTCGTGATTAAGCCTTGATCCTTGATGTTCCATGTCGCGTCGAATCCGATTAATGGAGAGAAGCGCTCAGTAATCGTTACGTTCTGAATCTGATCTTGTGCGATGAAGTTATTTTGCAAGTCTCTTGCAGTTGCTCCACCAGTCGCATCGAAGGCTGCATTCAAGTTTGTTTGAATACCTGAAACGCTCACTGAAGATGTGTATCCATGACGCATCACGAAGTTTTTCAACGCTTTCTTCATGAATTTGAAGTTCTTCAATCCGTTGTAGTTAATCGACCAGTTTGGAAGTGGCAAATTACGCACAGGGTTGATGTTCTTATCACTCACTCCACGATTCGTGTAAGATGTCAAGAAGGCTCCCAAAACAACTTCTTGCTGAGATCTGCCATAACCATCGTAGAAACCTGAAGTCAACAATCCAGAGTTTCCATTTGCATTTCCAAGAATCTCAGAAACGGCTGCTCTGTTATCCAACAGCTGTTGGAATACTGATGATTCGTATTCTTTTCCAATCAATGCAAAGGCAGAGGAAATCGATACGTTCGAGTACGTCAATGTCGACATCTCTACTCTACTTTGACTCTCGAAACCAGCTTCAAATATATTCGGTGATGTTTCGTTCAACTCAGGATTCCATCTGTAGAATTCTCCTGAACTTCTGCTGTATACTCGGTTTGCCGTCAACTCAATCGACATGTCCTTGATTGGCTCAAGTGTTGCACGAAGGTTGATGTTTTCGTTGTGCGTAAATGTGTACTGCTGATTCAAGTTCGAGTTCTGAACAATGAATGTTGAGTTCGGATCATTTGATGCCAAACGATCAGCAATATTGAATCCCGTTTCTTGTCCGAATACATTGAATCGTTGTTGACCAAAGACGAATCCACCGATTCCTGCATTGTTCCCAGGATCAAATCCTAAGACTCCAGCACGTTGGTTGTATCCCGGTAAGAAAGTTCCATCCGTAATCGAATACGTTCCGTTTACATTACGAACCGTCATCAAGGCACGAGCAAAGAATCCAGCAATCGGGTGAACTTTTCCACCTCTTGCTTTCTCGCGCTCTTCACGATCCTTCTTGCGTTCTTCCTTACGACGCTTGCGCTCTTTCTGCTTCTTCGTTAAGTTCGGATCATCCTCTTCTTCCGCTTCTGGCTTTTTCGATGCTCCACCACGCTTGTCTCCGTCCTTATCACGAGCAGATGCACGTCCACGTGGGTTACGACCACCATTGTTCACTTTCTTGAAGAATTTCACTTTGTTGTAAAGTGATGTGAAGTTCAACTGAGCCGTCATGTTGATATCACGACTGTTTTGGATGGTATTTCCAAACTGCGGTTGAGCTAATGGTCCACGCTGCCAGTTGTAAGATCCTTTCCACGTTGCATTCGCACTCACCCAGTCCAATGCTGGAATCTGGTTCAATGGAAGTGTGTATTTGAACGAGAAGTTGTGCGCATAATCCATTCCTCGACCGAACGTACTCAATTGAGAGTTCAAAGTATCTCTGAATGAATTTTGTTCCACGGCACCGTCGCCTTCTTCGAACATCGAACGGCTATTCGCATTGAACTTAAACTTCAACTTCTTGGTGATGTCGTAGTCCATTGCATACGTTCTGTTCCAGTTGAATTGCTTCAAGAAAACTGGATCAAGCTCATAATTAGGAAGCAAACTGTCTGGCGTATTTGCCGGAATAAAGTTATTTCTAATTTGGCGTTCATTGTAATTACGCATCACGTCTGTTCCGAATGAAATGTTCTTCGGTGTCAGGTAGAAATTCATGTCGCGAATAAGCGCCCACCATTTCTTACGTTGCATGAATTTCACCTTTTTGAAAGGCATAATCGGCTTCGATTTGAACGAGTAATTGTAGTTCAAGCTCGATGTCCACGTTCTCGTTCGATCGCTTTGAATATTAAAGTCTCGTCTCGAATTTTCGGAATAGGCATAACTGTAGGTCCAATTGGAGACTCTCCAGAAGTGATTATCCGCACCCGCCTTCAATTCCTTCCTCACATTCGTGAAGTTATAGGCTTTGCGCTCTGTGAAGTCTTGTCCTAACTTGGCTCTTTCTCTACGATCAGCTGCATCCTCGTAATCTGCCAAGCGAATATCTGGATTGAATGGATCGAACTCAGGGTTGATCACTCCAACAGAATAGCTGTAGAAGAATGGCAATTGAACACGTGCTTTCTTTCCAAAGAATTGACCCAACTGAACACTTGCGTTCATGTCGAAGTTGAGCTTTTGGTTACGCTGTCTTTCTTGCACTCGACTATCAACAGCTCCCCAGTTAATTCCTGAGTAACTTCCTGACATATTCAAGTTGGCAAAATCAGCGAATTGAACTTGCATTTGCGCAGTTGCTGCCGATCCTCCTTCACTCACGAAGTCTGTTAATCGAAGCTCATTGATCCATGCATTTACACATTTCGCAAGACCGTCATCGTTCCAAGGTGTATCTTTGTTGATGTGCGGATTTCGGACACCAATCATGATCGTTTTCATTCCCTGAAGGTTCGGACTACCTTTTACTTTCAACACGCGTGTAGGGTTCGCTGGATCGATAATTGAATATTCAACAGCGTAGGATGCATTTGAACCTCCTGACGCGATCTGCTCATTTCTGTCCTTCTTCATTTTTAAGAAGTCCTCAAAAACGATTTCTACGTTGTTCTCTTCAGGCCAAATATCTTCTGGAAGCTGAGCTCCATAATCTGTCAATTTCAGTGGCATTTCATACTCGTAGTAGTTGTCTACGAAATCAGTACCCAAACGAACGAAGAGTGTCAAATCATCATCATTCAAAGCAGACTGCCCTTCAACTCTTTCTGCGTGAGCGAACATTTTCAATTTCTTGTATGTTCTTACATCGAACTGAACGTTCTTGTATCCTGCACGCGCATCTCCGTCTTGTAAGTTACACACCTCAAGTGTCAACGATTGCTCGTTCAACTGACGTTGGAACGTTTGTGATGGATCAACCTCACGTGTAATTCCCGGTGGAATCTCGTACTTAATCGGCTCACGTTGATCGTTCTCTTCAACGTTCACAGCACCAATGTTGAAAGTCGTTAAGTTTGGATCTGTTGTTACGCCTTCTCCTGGCTCAACCAATGACTCCAAGTACTGTCTCCATTCTCCACGAATAAACTCTAAACGTGCAAAACGAACCACTACTTCCTCATTGAAATCTTTCAAGAAGATACGCATGAAACGAATCGTTCTAAAGTCTTGAATTCCGTTGACGCGTTTTTCAAAATCACGAATTGGAACTTTGAACTGCAACCAACGCTCTGTTTTCGTTCCGTTAGATACGGTTTGAACATTCGTAATGAAGTTTTTTCCTTCAACTAAGTCGTTTGGACGCAAGCTTACTTTGTACTGGAAGTAGCTTTCCGTTTCATCCAATGTATTGTTGTTGTTGAACTCCTCCATGTCTGGTTGATTCGTCGCCTGAGTTGGGTAACCCTCAGTATTCATCGTGTCAGACATTTCAATTGTTGGAGAGTTCCCTTCAACTCCTCTAAATTTCTTGTATCGCTCTAAGATATTTGCTTCCAATTGATCGTAAACATCATCGCGGTAGTAACGGTAATCATCGTTTGATGGATCGGCCAGCATTCTTGCTTTCGCTGCTGCGTTTAGCGTCGATGAAGTTTGTACCCAGTTCACATAACTTGAGTAGAACAATGCTTCCTCCTCGTTGTTCCAACCATCATAACCAACATCTTGATTCACACGAGCCAGTGGATCGTTGTCGAATGCATTAACTGTTTGCTGCAAAGTTGAAATTCGCGCCCACGTTGTTTCATCCAAATTGTCTTGTGATGAATCGTCAAATGGTGGTAATCCATTTTCGAAACTACGACGTGAATCTGGTAATACATCCTCAGAAATATTTCCAAGGTTGAAGTACATGTCTCCACCTGTGTGATTCGAGGTTGGATCCACGGCTTCAGCATCTTCATTGAAAGGATCAAGCATCCAGAATTGGATATACTCAATGTTTGTCAACTCAAAATCATTCGTTGTTAAGGCACGCATGATTCCACCCCAACGGTTCTCAGGATCGGTAAATAAACCGTCTGCGTCAACTGTAGGACTTGTATCAAAGTTGTACATCCCACGTTCTTTTGGATAGTAAGCTAAATCCAAGATTGGAATGTTTCCGATTGTTCCGAGTGCCAATTGTTGGTTCGGCCAAATTTGCGTTTGACTCACCAATCTTACACGGCTATCGCTCACCAATTCAGGATTATCCTTGATGTGTTGAGGCGTAATATTTGAACCTTGTGCAAACAATGGATCGACAACATACCACGTTGATCGTGCACGTTTGTAACCTGCTGAAAGATCAAGGTTTGTTGCTTCTGGGAATAAATCGGGCTGTCCTTTCGGAACAGATGCCAAGTGCCAAGCTGTTGCTGATCGAAGATCAATTGAGCTCTGTGCACCTTCGAAATCATCAATGTATGATGTTCCCGTTTTGTTAATCGCACGCGGCGATCCAGGAATCAAGTGGGCAAACTCTCCCGTGAATGAGAATGTTGATCGTTCTTTTGTTGAAATTACCGGTAGGAGATCGACCAATTTCGTCAATAGCGGAACGTCTGTTCTGTAAGCTAAATCAAATCCAATAATGTTGTTTTTGTACGGTTCACTTCCAATGTCCACTTTTTGCGTTACTGGACGTTCCATCATTCGCATCCATGTCGCTCCGACATTGAATTTATCGCTAAATCGATGGGCGACTCGGGATCCCAGCAGGGATTTGGATTGGAAACCGAAGACGGAATTACTCTCAATCGAAATCTTAATTGGTGTGTTCGAGTTCAAGTAAGATTCATTCAAGATTTTTACTCGACCCAAGTTGTAATCAACCGTATAATCCTGACCTTCCGTCAACAGAATTCCACCAGCCGTAACAGTAACTGCTCCTTCTGGAACGTTCAATGCATTCAGCGGAATATCCGATGTAATCGAAGATTGGTATTCTCCTTTGAAGCTGAATCTGTTCTTAGCAGGAATCTGCTGTGCTGCAGTTTTCGTTGAATCGTAAAGTTCTGTGTATGCGATTTGATCAATTGTGACTTGCGGAATCTGTTGGTCTGCCGCTAGTTTATCTGCCAAGGTTTTACCGAAAGGTTCAACGGTCGAGAAGTAAATTCGTCCATTTCGTCGGTTAATTGTTCCTGCAGACTCTGCCTTATTTCCATTGAAGTTAATTGGAACAAAATCAAATACACCATCCGAAAAGAGCTGATTGTTTTGATTCAGTTTGTCCATATCAAGAATGGTCACAATCTGCTTATCGTCCAAATCCGTTGCAATTTGACCATTCGTTAAATCCGAAATCGGAAGGAATGGAACATTTACAGATGTCAAAGGGTTGTTGTACAAGATATCCAAACGGAATCCTTGTTGATCCACTTGGTAAGCACCAATCGAATAAACGTTTTTCATCATCAATGGCCAAACAGCATTCTTTGGATTGGTGATTGTTGGCTTCAATAATTTCACCATCAAGGCCTCTTGTCCAGCGATACCATCGGTAGAGAATTCACCTACTTGGTATTTCTCTCCTTGATTTGTGTACTCGTATGAAACGGCTAACACTTCATCGTTGTTCAATGGCATGTTCAAGGAAATGAATCCTAATTGAGCGTTGTAGCTAAACTCACTGTCGTTCAACTTACGTGCGTTTTCTACTTTCTCGAAGTGAACTGCTTGTTGAAACGGACCTGGAGCAGCAAATTGTCCAGCCAAGGCTTGAACAGAATTGTTGAATCCACGAACGAGTGGCTGATTCGCTGCCCAATCGTATAAGTTGTTGGCATCGTTACTTGGTAATTCCGACAGAGAGTATCCACCAGGATCACCCTGACAATTTTCTTGTTTTGCTTCTCCTAAATCGGAGAATGCGATAATGTTACGTGTATTCTCCGTTTCGTTTGTTCGGTTCATCACCCATACCTCGATTTTCGTTAAGTTGATCGTCGTGTTTGGAATTGGTAATGACGACATCCCGTTATCGTAGTTGTCGTGGTGGTACATGTTCAGGAAGTAGTGACGGTTGACTTCGTAATTGTCCGCCGAAACTTCAAACTGCTGCGTTTGTGATCCTCCTGCAATGTTGATTTCTTTCTTTTGACCTCTTGATGACGCCCCGATTAAATCAACCGTCGTGTTTCCAAATTTCAATTGACCGTATGCTCCAAAAAGAACCTGCGAACCTTGAATTAAGGAGGTTGGTGGTTGGAATGAAACGTTTCCGAGTTGAATTTTTTGAATGATTTGATCATCATCACCCGTGTATTCGAGCGTTGAAATGTTGTCAAAATCGAACGCCGCTTGTGTGTTGTAGCTAGTTCCGAGTTTCACTCGCGTTCCAATCTGTCCAACTAAGTTCAAGTTGATTTGCTGTTGGAAATCAAAACGGGTAATTCTACGCTGACGTACAGGCAGGATTGGATTATCGTATCGCGAAGAGTTTACACCCAAAGAAATCTCAACACTTCCTGTAGTTCTGATGGTAATTTGATCTGATCCAAAGAAGTTCTCAAATACTTTGTTTCCTACTTTGATTGGGAATTCGAATGGTTGGTTTTCAGCAGTTTGCTCGTCAATTTTTTCTTTCCAGTTATCTGCTAATGCTTTTTGACGTTCGTACTCGATGTATTCTTCGAGCGTCATCATGGATGGGTTTCTGTAATTCAGTTCAGAACCTCCGATTACTTCTTTGAAAATATATTTTCCAGTCACCGGATCATATACGATGGTGCGTTCAACGGAATTAGGATCTCCCAAATCGAAGCTCTGCTCGTTTGTTTGAGTAGGATCGTAGGTAGGATTGAGCGGCCAAATTAGATTGGTGTCGGGTGGATCTTGCGCCAACACGGGCCCAAAAACCAAGCAAAACAACAGTAGTAGTCCAACGTACTTCATAGTTAGTATCTCGTAATCAAAATTTTTATCTCGATTGATTAAAGAATCTTCAGTGCTCCTTTAATCAATTGTTCAACTGACTCATCACCAGTTGCTATTTTATCAATTGCTTTTTCCGCGGATTTCTTATCAAACCCTAGGGAAATCAATGCTGTTAACGCATCAAATCGACTTGTATTGTTCGCATTGAACATATTTTCGGACGAAAACGCCATTTTTAACATTTTATCCTTCAAATCGATGATCACTCTTTGTGCTGTTTTCGCCCCAATCCCTTTAACGCTTTGGATTGTTCGCACATCTTCATTTTGAATTGCGCTAGCAATTTCTTGAGGCACCATCGATGACAACATGATCATTGCTGTGCTCGGTCCTATTCCAGAAACTGACACCAAATGATTGAACATTTCACGCTCTTCCTTTGTTGAGAAGCCATACAGAATCTGTGCGTCCTCCCGTACAACAAACTTGGTAAAAAGTTTAAGGCTTTCATCGTTTCCGATTGTTGAGAAGGTATTCAGCGAGATTTTCACTTCATATCCAACACCTCCGCAGTCGATAACAACTTCAGTTGGAGCCTTTTCAATGAGTCGTCCATTCAATTGAGCAATCATACTATTTGTTTTGAGCGTCTACCACGGCAACTTTCACCATGTTAATGATTTCACGAACAGAAGCTCCCATTTGCAATACGTGGATCGACTTTCTCAATCCAACTAAAACAGGACCAATGGAATCGTCATCGTTCATCTCTTGCATCAACTTGTAGGCAATATTACCTGCTGCTAAGTTCGGGAAGATTAAGGTGTTCACTTTCTTGTTCGAAAGCGTTGAGAATGAGAATTTTTCATTCATGAGTTCATTGTTCAACGCGAAGTTTGCTTGCACTTCTCCATCGACAATTAAGTTTGGATTTTCCTCATGGATGATCTTTACCGCTTTTGCCATTTTCGTAGCATCTTCACCCGTTCCCGAGCCAAAATTAGAATAGCTCAAAAGGGCGATTCTTGGTGTCACCTTGAATTTTCGTATCGTTTTAGCAACATTCGCCGTTATCTCTGCAATATCTTCTGCTGAAGGGTTCACATTCAATGTAGTATCTGCTAGGAAAAGTGGGCCCCTCTTTGTGTCCAAAATGTACATTCCCGCAACAACATTCATGTCTTTCTGAAGTCCGATCGTTTGAATAACTGGACGTACAACATCGCGGTAGTTTCTAGTGGCTCCAGAAATCATCGCATCAGCATCCCCCATTTTCACCATTAAGGCACCAAAGTGATTACGCTCACGCATTATTTGAATCGCTTCGTATTCAGTGACTCCTTTTCGCATGCGTTTTTCGAAGAATTTTAGCCCATATTCCTGTCGGCGTTCTTTTTCTTCATCAGACTTTGGATCAATGATTTCCACCTCAGGAAACTCCATCATGTACTCTTCAATAAGTCCTTCGATGACATCCTTTCTACCTAGCAAAATTGGAAAAGCTACACCTTCCTCCCATGCTGTTTGCGCCGCCTTGAGAATTTTAATATTGTCTGCCTCTGCGTATACAACGCGTTTTGGTGAACGCTGTGCTTTTTCGGTAATCGTACGAATCAATTTGTTATCAATTCCTAAACGATTCTTCAATTCCATTTCGTACGCTTCCCAATCAGTAATTGGTTCTTTTGCAACTCCTGATTCAATGGCTGCTTTGGCAACAGCTGGTGCAACATAGTATATCAATCGGGTATCGATCGGTTTTGGAATGATTTGGTCGCGCCCAAAGGAAATATTCTTTTCACCGTAGGCTTCAATTACTTCTTCTGGAATACTTTCCTTGGCGAGTGCCGCAATAGCTTTCACCGCCGCTAGTTTCATTTCTTCGTTTATTGTCGTTGCTCGAACATCCATCGCTCCTCTAAAAATGAATGGGAATCCCAGTACATTATTCACTTGGTTAGGATGATCTGAACGTCCTGTGGCCATAATAATATCTTTACGCACCGACGTCGCATCCTTGTACGATATCTCCGGTTCAGGATTCGCCAAAGCAAAAACGATTGGATCTTTAGCCATCGCTTTGATCATTTCCTTTTTCACTAGACCTCCTCTTGATAAACCCAGGAAAACGTCCGCCTTCTTGAAAGCATCTTCAAAAGCAACATCTTTCTTGTGGTTTGCAAAGAATTTCTTTGTGTCGTCCAAGTCAGTTCTTCCATTGTGGATCAACCCTTTGGAATCGAACATGTAAATATTCGACAATTTCGCTCCCAGCGAGTGGTACAACTTGGCACATGAAAGCGCAGACGCTCCAGCTCCTGAAACAACGATCTTTACTTTTTCAATTTTCTTCTTGGCGAGCTCCAGGGCGTTCAATAAAGCCGCTGACGAAATGATGGCAGTTCCGTGCTGATCGTCATGCATAATTGGAATATCCAATTCCGCTTTTAGGCGTTCCTCGATTTCAAATGCTTCTGGTGCCTTAATATCCTCTAGATTAATTCCTCCGAAGGTTGGAGCAATTGCTTTGACCGTTTGAATAAATGTTTCTGGGTCGGTTGCGTCAACTTCGATATCAAACACATCGATATCAGCGAAAATCTTGAAGAGAAGCCCCTTCCCTTCCATCACAGGTTTAGATGCCTCAGGACCGATGTCCCCCAAGCCTAGTACTGCAGTACCATTTGATATTACCGCAACTAAATTTCCCTTACTCGTGTATTTGTATACATCATCTTTGTTCTCTGCAATTTTCAAACATGGCTCTGCTACCCCTGGTGAATATGCCAGTGATAGATCGCGTTGAGTTGCATAGGGTTTCGTTGGTACTACCTCGATTTTCCCTGGTTTTCCAGTTGAATGATAATCAAGGGCATCCTGTTTTCTAATTTTCGCCATAAGTTGGTCGCTTTTGAAGCTGTCAAAGATACGAAAATGCTTTTGGAATAAGGTCTGGAAATGAAAAAAGCCGCTTATCCCGATTCCGATAAATATCGGAACGGAATAAACGGCTTTAAAACCTATTCACCTACTTCCTAAGGAAGTTGGCTTTTTAGTAATCTAATTATTTGATTACAAGAACTTGGTTGTAAGAAGCTCCTTGAGTAGCAACGCTAACCAAGTAGTTTCCGCTCATCAAATCAGCAACTGGAAGTGCGATGTTTTGAGCACCAGACAAGTTAGAGTAAGCGTTAGTTGAAACTACGCGTCCTGACATGTCAGTAATTGTAATTGTGTAATCTCCTGCCGCTTCGAATGCAACGTTTACGTTGTCAGTCGCTGGGTTAGGATATACATTCATGCTGATAGCAGCTGGGTTCTCGTTCAATCCAACAACCATATCAACTTCTTTCGCGTTAACGATTTCTCCTGTAGCGTTGTCAATTAACAATACAATTACGTGCATGTTATTCTCATCGCTAGTTGCAGGAACTGTGTAGTTGAAAGAGTAGCTAGCAACTGTACCATCAGTGATTGTTGCAGGAACTGAACCAGCTTGTCCGTCGTATCCTCCTAACAATGCAACACCAACGTGATCGTAAACCATGTCAGCAGCTGGTACTGGATCAGCCAATGACTCGTATCCACCCATTGGTCCTTGTCCGCCACCTGAGTAGTAGTTCGCTTGGTTGTATCCTGAAGAAGTTCCAGTTACACCGTTCTCAGAAATAACAACGGCCAAACGGAAGTCACCACTAGATACAGGTGTGTAGAAAGTCGCAGAAGCGTCGATAGTCATGTTTCCTCCTGAACCAGTAACTGTAGCGTCAACGTTTGCAGGAACTCCCATGTTTACACGGTCGTTGTAGTATGCTTCAAAAGCAGCTTGAGAAACTGATACTCCTAATAATGCACGGTCAACGTTTGCTCCAGGGAATCCAGAGATTCCAGCTCCACCATCGTAAGCAGCAAGTGTCATTGGGTCACCATTGTGAACAGCAACACCGATGAAATCAGTTGGGTAAGTAGCAATCATGTAGTCCATAGCTACGGCACCACGAGGACACCATCCACACCATGTTCCAGTTCCTTCTTCAATAACAACTGCTTTGTCAGTTTGCTGACTCAACGTGTTGTGAAGAGTAGAAGCAACGTTGTTGTTAGAAGCATCTCCGTCAGCACCACCGTTTGTAGCAGTAATAGTAACGTTAAGATCTTCTTCAACAGCAGTAGCGTAAGATACAGCATCTGGGTGATCAACAGAAGCAGAAGCTCCAGGTGCGATGTTTACAGAAACAGTTTGAACGTGAGACGTTCCATCATTCCAATCGATTTCCAAAGAAGTAATTGGGTTTCCACCAACGTTAGTTACTTCAGCAGTAAGCGTTGTGTTAGTGTTAATCAAAGCCCAACGGTTCAATGTTACACCAGTAAGGCTAGCATCGTTTTGCGCTGGTTCTTGAACAGTAACGTTATCAACAGCCAAACCAGTTGCCCATGTTCCGTTATCATCGTAAGTCCAACGAACTTGAACGTTAGTTGCTCCGTCAGCCGCAGCTCCAAGAGGCACTAAGTTGTTCGCCCAATCCAAGTTACCTTGGTTAGTTGTGTTGTGCGTGTAGATGTTAGTCCACGTTGCACCTCCGTCTACAGATACAGAAACCTCGTGAGGCAAAGATGGTCCGTAAGTGATGTCATCAATGAAGTCATACGAAACAACAACACCAGAAAGACCAGTAAGGTCCATTGAAGGAGTTGTCAATGTAGAAACACTCATATCACAGTTACAAACGTCATCGTTTGCCATTGCGAAATTAGTTCCACCGTTAACAGGCCAGAAAGCAGCAGCATTGGCAGCAGCAGCATCTCCTGTATAGAATTCTCCACCAGTAGTTGGTGCAGATGTTGTCCAACCAGTTGGAAGAGCTCCACCTAGTCCTTCGAAATCTTCCGTTAGCACTTGCGAAAACGCGCTACCTGCTAAAAGAAGAGTTCCACAGAGTAATAAATTTTTCATAGTTTTTGTTCTTAAATTAAATTTAGTTCTAAAAATCGAAACCAAAGATAGGGTATTGCACTACTCTACGCAAATGCAAGTGTTTGTTTTGACTTAAGTATATTGCACACACTCTTGTAAAGCTAAATGAACTAATTATGAATAGAGTGTTAAATATTATCGTTTTCTCTGGAGCGGGAATGAGTGCAGAAAGTGGAATTGAAACATTTCGTGATTCCAATGGCTTGTGGGAAAATTATCGAATAGAAGATGTGGCCACTCCTCAAGCTTGGGCGAAAGACCCGGACTTAGTCACAAACTTCTACAATGAGCGTAGAAGGACCATTATTCAGGCGACTCCAAACGACGCGCATCTTGGCGTAAAGTCATTAGAAGAGATCGGAGAAGTACTTGTCATCACCCAAAACATCGATGATTTACACGAGCGAGCGGGCAGTTCAAACGTTCTTCATTTACACGGAAACATCCGACAAGCAAAGAGCTCTGGTCCCAATCAAGAAAAAGAATATTACCCAATTGACGGTTGGAAACTTGATCACACTACTATTTGTCCAGATGGCTATAGACTTCGTCCACATGTTGTTTGGTTCGGGGAAGACGTCCCTTGTTACGAAGAAGCGGCGATTCAATTAGATCAGGCGGATATACTTATTGTTATTGGAACATCGCTGCAAGTTTATCCTGCCGCAGGACTAATTCAATTCGCGGCGAAGGCTCAGCAAAAATTCATCATCGACCCAAAGGCAGATGAATTATGCGTTCCATCAGATTTCATCAAATTGAATGCACAGCAAGCGAGGGTATCGCAACCGTAATAAAGTCATTGAAAGGAAATTGATCCTAACTACTTCGATTTCTTAGATCCTTTCACGAAATTCTCAATCGCTCCAGTCATTGACGGAGCATTTGGTTGAGGTGCGTGTAGATCCAATCGCATGTTATTGTCCACAATTGCTTTTGCAGTTGTTGGACCAAAGGCAGCGATAACTGTATCGTTTTGTTTGAATTCAGGGAAGTTTTTCACTAATGATTCAACTCCACCAGGACTGTAAAACACAAGCATATCGTAAAAGACATTTTCCAAATCCGAAAGATCAGAAGCCACCGTTCTGTACAAAACAGCTTTGGTGAAATTCAAATTATTCGCATCAAGTGTTGCAGGAATTTTATCTCTCAAACGATCCGTACATGGAAGCAAGAATGTTTCTTTCTTGTGTTTTTTCAAAATATCAACCAGGTCTTCAATGCGCTGCTTACCAAAGAAAATTTTACGTTTTCTATACGCAACATACTTTTGCAAGTAGTACGCCACAGCTTCCGAAATACAGAAATACTTCATTGAATCAGGCACTTCATACCTTAATTCTTCCGCAATTCTGAAATAATGATCAACCGCGTTCTTTGAAGTTAAAATGATTCCTGTATGCTTATCTAGCTCAACTTTTTGAGTTCTAAATTCCTGTGCACCAATTCCCTCAACGTGAATAAATGAGCGAAAATCAATTTTCAACTTATATTTTTCGGCCAAGTCAAAGTACGGTGATTTCGTTCCTTCTGGCTTCGGTTGTGATACTAATATTGTTTTTACTCCCACTGGTTAACAGTTTAAGTCAAGTTATTTCTAGTTGAAACCTCTCGTCAATGCTATGTATATCATCAACAATGGTAGAATTTCAAGGGTGCAAAAATACAAAATTATATAATACCATGAAACTCCACGCTTTAAAACTAGGTTCACGCTCTTAACAATTCTAAAAACTGACTCGGCAAAAAACAGAATTAAGGCAAGTTGTGCGAACATTATTCCTTGTCCTGAAACGAACAGCCAAAACACTGCGCAGAAGAAATAAATCAAGCCTAAAAATTGAGCTCCAATAATTTTCAATGTCATGGGCGCTTCAAACACACCTGATGAACCCGTCAACCAATACGTAAGTTGAAAACTCAAAAGGTTCCAGGCTAGAATGCCTATTGGGATCAAAAAGGCAAACGCATTATTAGAAAGCTGGATTGAATCGGTGTTTTGAAGATACAAGTAACAAATTGCTCCAGCGGAGAGTCCGTAATTCAACAGAAGAAGTAAGGAACTAGGCTTACCAAGAGGCATTGTCTCCCTCACAAAGGATACGACTCCCTGAAATTTGCCGTTAGCCAAAACCAAACTTTCATAAATACTTGCTTTCGCAAAACGGGCAATTGCCAAGGTGATGAAAGCAAAGAATAGCACGTATCCCATGAACCACTCCAAGGATTCGAACCGAGGTACTAATTCATTTGGGATAACTTCTCCCGAAATACTGAGGTAGATTTCCACTTAATCTTGCTTGTTTATTATTGGAGTGCCAAAGTTACGGCTTGATTGCGACTTTTGAACATGTTTATCGAATCGAATACGCGCTTTTTTAACACTCCTCAAAAATATAGTTAATTTTGCAGTCCATTAAAATCATTCAGATATGAGAACTGACTTATATACTCATCCAGACTACTACAACATGGATGATCTTCTTTCAGAAGAACACAAGCTTGTGCGCGATGCTGCTCGTGCTTGGGTAAAGAAAGAAGTTTCACCAATTATTGATGAACACTACGAGAATGCAACGTTCCCAAACCACATTTTACCAGGACTTGGTGAGATTGGTGCTTTCGGGCCTTACATTCCGGCTGAATACGGCGGACCAGGTTTAGATCAAATCTCGTATGGATTGATCATGCAAGAGTTGGAAAGATGTGATTCAGGACTCCGTTCTACTGCTTCTGTTCAAAGCTCATTGGTTATGTATCCTATTTGGAAATACGGAAATGAGGAACAACGCATGAAGTACCTACCTAAATTGGGAACTGGTGAAATGATCGGTTGTTTTGGATTGACAGAGCCAGATCACGGATCAAATCCAGGAGGAATGATTACCAATTTCAAAGATGATG
The DNA here is from genome assembly GCA_029252405.1 of Crocinitomicaceae bacterium. Classification (GTDB taxonomy): domain Bacteria; phylum Bacteroidota; class Bacteroidia; order Flavobacteriales_D; family Crocinitomicaceae; genus UBA4466. The sequence continues at coordinate 4,158 of JAQXBM010000022.1, read as the reverse complement.
GTGATCACGTAATCTTGAACGGTGCAAAAATGTGGATTTCCAATGCGCCATTCGCAGATATTGCTGTAGTTTGGGCGAAGAATGAAGAAGGACGAATTCACGGACTAGTTGTTGAGCGTGGAATGGAAGGTTTCACTACTCCAGAAATGCATGGGAAATTATCACTTCGTGCTTCTGCTACGGGTGAGCTTATTTTCGATAATGTTCGTGTTCCAAAGGCAAATATTCTTCCAAATAAATCTGGATTAGGAGCACCACTTGGATGCTTGGATTCGGCTCGATATGGTATTGCATGGGGCGCACTTGGAGCAGCAATGGACTGCTACGATCAAGCTTTGAGATACTCGAAAGAGCGTACACAATTTGGTGTTCCAATTGGTTCATTCCAGTTGATTCAAAAGAAATTGGCGGAAATGATTACTGAAATCACGAAAGCACAATTGTTGACTCTTCGACTTGGACAATTGAGAAATGACGGAAAAGCAACTTCATCTCAAATCTCAATGGCGAAAAGAAATAATGTCGAAATCGCTTTGGATATTGCACGTGAAGCACGCCAAATTCATGGTGGAATGGGTATCACAAGTGAATACTCAATCATGCGCCACATGGCAAACTTAGAGTCTGTTTTAACTTACGAAGGAACACACGATATCCACTTGTTGATTACAGGAATGGACGTGACTGGAATTCCAGCTTTCACGCGTGACGCTCCGGATTTATCGAAAATGTAATAAGAAGGATTGCAGACGATCTGCTATCTTGAAAAGATAAATGCAAACCCTGAGATATCATAATCTCAGGGTTTTTCTTTTTCACGACTTCTTATCGAAAATTCTTACCTTCATCAAAAGAAAAATTAGTCATGAAAAAGGTATCGATTCTACCCCTTCTTTTTATCGCACTTCTTTCCAGTATCGTATTTATCCAGTCCTGTAAGAAGAATGATCCTGATTCATGTAATGGAAAAAACACCCGTCGGGAAATCAAGTTAGCAATCGACGATGCCGCATCCGAAATTGACATCACTCCAATCAGTATTTCAGTTGAAGAAATCGGTCAGCTATCTGTTGACGAGGTTGAAAAGACCAGCGAAAGGCAAGCAATTGAGAAAAAGGTCTATACGATCACGGCCAAAGTTCATAAGCTCAGTAAACATCGTGATGGTGACTGGAAAGTCAAACTAACCGATGAAGACGACAAGTACATCAACTGCGAGTCACCAAATCCAGGTTGCGAATTTGTTGGAACATCGGTTTTCCTCAATAATATTCAATCAGTGCGTGAATGGATTGAAACGAATAAGGACAATCTTGTTGGTGAAACGGTTCCGATAACTGGAGTTGCGTTTATCGATATCGATCATAAATATCCAAGAAATGCCGCAGATAATGAGCTCGAACTTCATCCAATTCTGGACATTCACTTTTGATTTCAGGTATTTATACGCGCTTTTTATCTGATTAGAGTTTTCACCTTTGTTAGACTTTTAACCCGGGTTCATTCTACCATCGAATCCTAATTCTAACACTTATGAAAACATTCAACCACATCATGTTTTTGTCTACTCTGCTTTTCTTTGCTTCATGTGAAGGAGCCGCTGATCCTGTAGACGAAGTTTCTGACTTTCTCGCGGAGAACGACCAACCCGTATCAGATTGTTCAACCGCTCCCGCATCTTGGTTCGCTGAAGTTGATGGAAAACGCGTAACACCAGCCCCAAATGAAGGGCCGACAAGCGTTTTCGCTAACAACGATAGCGTTACTAATTGTGACTTCCAACGCTGGTCTTGGCAGAAATTTCTGTATCTCACGAATGATACGGATGGAAAACCTTATTTCCTGCAAGAACTTACTCAAGTATCCTCTGTTGGAGATACACTTGGCGTGAAAGGCGGTCCAGTAATATTGACTGATACTTTACAGGCTTCTAACAACGTACTTAGGTCACCTGCCCAAAATGGTGAACCGAAAAGAACGATTTTCTATTCGATCATGGCCAATGACCTGTTACTGGAAACAATGAAAACGTACGGTCCGATGGTTAATATTGACGCGGATTCGACTGAACTTAAAGGAGTAACCTATCCTATTGGTGCACTTGAATTGAAAACAGCATGGCTCGACGCATCGCAGCTCGGTGCTGATTCCTCCACTTACTATAGAACCAACGCACTAATTGATGGAAGCAACGCAACAACACGTGTTGCACTTTTAGGCATACACGTTGTCGGAATAGTAGAAAACCACCCTGAATTTGTTTGGGCGACATTCGAGCACGATGAGCTCGCTCCAATGTATGATTGGGCAAACGCAACGCACACCGAGGATGCAACAGTTACTAGTGATAAAGCATATCCTTTGTTTGCAGCAAATGCAACAGCAACATCAGCAAACGTTACTTCCAGTTCTGGATTAGATACAGACGTTTTCACAGTCTACGATCATGGTGTCCCAGTTGAAATTGACGCGGATGGTAACAAGGTTTTTATGGCTACGAGTCAAATAAACCCGCAAACGACCACATTGGATAATATTGAAGGATTAAATTCAAGTGTGAAAGCTCAATTGAACGACATTTGGAAAAATTACTTCTTAAACGGTTCTATTTGGGTTAACACTGAAGATTTTGTGGGGACCCCTGCTCAAGCTAATTATCTTGATACTGTTGGTGGAAGCTTGGATAGCTCACTTCCAAATGACTTGACCCGAGGGTCGGTTTCAGCATTTAACATTACTATGGAGACATATGTGCAATATGGATTCTCTGGTGGGCCAATTCACGACGCAACGGTTTCCAACTTGGTGAACTGTTTTTCTTGTCACAATGCTACTCACAGTCACGAGCCTCATTCTCCGCTAAAAATTAGTCACTTATTTAACGGTTACACTGGCAGATTGAAAGGAATGACTAAGCAGCAGGTGAAACAACGTCACATCGAAACTTTCCGCGCGAAAGCAATTCTGCAACAAATAAAAAGCCAGAACTAGTTTAATGCTATTTCAACAACAACTCCGTTCACTTGAATTCATATGTGGACGGAGTTTTTTATTTCCATTCGTCATTTTCGAAGACGGTCTCTATATTCTGAAGGAGTGATACCTTCTTGAGTTTTAAAAAATCTATTGAAAGATGATTTTGAGCTGAATCCACAATCTTTGGTTAGCGCATCTAGATTTATGTGCGCATTCGTTTGATCTTGAAACTTCGCTTTGAACTGCGCTAATCTAATCCCATTCAAGTAGTTCGATATTGATTCGCCCGCGCCCGTGTTTATCGCTTTCGATATGTATTTACTATTACTCCCCATGGCCTTGGCCAAATCATTTATGCGCAGATCCTGTTGAAGATATAGTTCATCCTGCTTTACCCTGGCATCAATATCATTGAATAACGATAACCAACGACCCTCTGCTGAAGGCCCTTCTCCTATAGACTGATTTTGATTCTCTTTAACAAGTATTTTCAGTTCTAACCCTTTCCATAAAAGAACAATTCCAATGAGAATGGAAATGACTGAATCCGAGAGCCATAACAACTCCGATTCATCCGTTATTGCATACACAAAAAGGTAGATAAACGCGATCAATACTTCAGCGAGATAGCATCCGATTAACACTGCCATCCACTGCTGCATTCTGCGATCAACCAAAGAACTCCCCATCTTAATTTTTTGGAGCAAAAGAATGGCCATGAAACCGTACACAATTACCGTAACAAAACACATGAATTCTAGAATCAAATTCCCTGTAGAAATGTAAAATGCCTGATCATCTGTGCCCACAGCAATTGAATAAATTAAATAGCCACTGAAAAGTGCTGGAAGAATGAGATACAACCATTTTGGGAACTTCGATTCTAGTTGACCAACGCGCTGTATGTATTCGAGTAAAAGCGGTCCAAGGAGCAACTGAATGATTGTCACCAAAACTTGCCATCCGTAATGATCTGGTGAAAAGTACTCAATACCAGCCATCAATAAAATAGCTGAAAATGACAGCAACAGAAGACGGTCCGTACCATTTTTGACCCCTTTAATCAAAAAAAGTACGACCATGATGGAATAAACCATTATCCCCAGAAAATCAATGATATAGATTGATGAATTAATCACTTTTTCTTGTTTTTACACGTCTCATTTCAGCTATTTTATTGAT
>JAQXBM010000011.1 GCA_029252405.1 Crocinitomicaceae bacterium | reverse complement strand
TTTTCAATAAAAAGTTAAACAAAGTGAGTTATACTATATTTTCAAGAGTTCTTCTTCTGAAGAAATGACCTTAATACTAGGTGGGATAATCTTTAAAAGTTCCTTTGAGAATGCTCCTGCAATTCGGATTTCAGAGCCTTTACAAGTCTTAACCAACTCATCGAAGAAAGGAACGACTCGTTTTTCTTCAATCCGTGTGATGAGATTCGTAATAATCAAATCTGGCTTTACTTGAGCGATCGATTTTTCTAAATCGTACAGTGGAACGTTTTTACCAAGATAAATACATTGGTATCCAGCTTCCTTCAATAAATATTGATAATAGAGTAGACTTAATTCGTGATCTTCGTGCTGTGGTAAGAAGAGCATTACTTTACGCGAAATTCGTTTAGTTGGTGTGATCCCGTTTATCTTCAAAATCAAAAAGTCACGAAGAATATTCGAAAAGTGATGCTCGTGAGCGATCCCAATCGAATTCGTCTGCCACAATTCTCCCATTTTTATGAGGAGCGGGCTAATTACCGTGCCGTACATTTCGCGTAAACCATATTCTTCGTCGAATCTCCAAACAAGGCGACGAATTTCGTCAGCATCCATGGAAGTAATCGCTATTAACAGTGTATCTACGTCTTCATTTCCAGAAACCGATTTATCAATAATGATTTCTTTCGCTTTCTCGGTGATTTCCTCCTCAGACAATTTCGCAATTTTCGAAATCTTCAATCCATTCAAATAAAGCAGATTGATGTTCAGAATCTTTTTGAGATCTTTGTGAGAGTAATAGCGAATATTACTTTCTGTTCTTTTAGGAGACAAAAGATTGTATCGCTGTTCCCAAATACGAATGGTGTGCGCCTTGATCTCAGTGTAGTTTTCCAAGTCTTTAATGGAGTATCTTATCATATTTGTTTAATCTTACCTAATCGTTATTAAACAAAATTACGCAATTATTCTTAATTCCTCTAATTCATACGTTAATTTTTCCCATATTTCTAACATGAAAAGCAAGAACATCGATGATTGGATTCGAAAGAAGCAAGACAGGCGTTTAAAATCGACCCCTGAGGCGTTATTTGCTGGGATAAAATCTGGAGACAAAACTGCGTTGAGTACTGGCATTACATTGATAGAAAGTCAGTTACCGGAGCATCGTGATTTAGCGAATGCGCTCATTCAAAAATGCTTGCCCTTGAGTGGAAACTCAATCAGGGTTGGGATTACAGGTGTTCCGGGCGTTGGAAAAAGTACTTTTATTGAGCATTTTGGAGGCTTGTTTTCTGAGGAAGATGGAGGAGTGGCCGTTTTGGCTGTCGATCCATCGAGTGCAGTGTCAAGAGGAAGCATTTTGGGAGATAAAACTCGCATGAATGATCTTGCCGTAAATCCAAATGTTTTCATTCGACCATCGCCTGCAGGAGATACTTTGGGTGGAGTGGCTAGAAAAACCCGTGAGAGCATTATTTTGTGCGAAGCGGCAGGCTATAAAACGATTTTAGTTGAGACGGTTGGTGTTGGACAGTCGGAAACGATGGTCAAATCCATGGTGGACTTCTTTTTATTGCTCATGCTCTCTGGAGCTGGCGATGAACTCCAAGGAATCAAGAAGGGGATTATGGAAATGGCGGACGCCCTGGTAATCACCAAAGCCGATGGAGACAACATACAAAGAGCAAAACTTGCCGCTCGAGAGTACAAGAACGCGCTGCACTTATTTCCACCGAACCCCAATAACTGGATTCCGCGTGTTTTCACATGCAGCGCATTAAACGGTGAAAACATGGAGGAAGCACTTGAAACCATTCGTTCTTTTCAAAATCACGTCAAACTCAACGGATCTTTTGAGATGAATCGAAGGGAGCAGGATAAAAAGTGGCTCACTGAAACCTTGAAAGAATTAATTCTGAGCGGTTTCTTTACGGATGCCGCTTTACTCAAAGAACTAAAACAGAACGAACAACGCGTAATCGACGGGGAGATTTCCTCTTTCCAGGCCGCGGAAGAACTATACCAAGCATATCAACATGGCAGAAGAATTTAAAATTGAAGGACCTTATATAGAATTAATTAGACTGTTAAAGGTTGAAGGCATCGCTGAAACTGGAGGACACGCCAAATTTATTGTGGATGAGGGAGAAGTTGTGCGTAATGGTGAAATAGAATTGAGAAAACGTGCAAAGTTGATTCCGGGTGATCGCATTGAAGTGCACGATCACGTGATTATTTTAACCTAAATCGCTACAACTATTACCTTCATTGCTTCAAACGCATGATATACCGCAAGGTGAAGTGCATCTCCATGATCTTGTTCTTTCAAGAATTTGAATCCGAGGATTTCAGAGGAAAGCTTCGTTTTCTTTAACTTTTTATAGAGCTTTTTTGCATCGCGCTTCATGACTTTGCCTTCTTCGCCGACGGCCACGAAGACATCTTTGCTTCCTTCATAAGCGGCAAACTCTAAATCCAACAAGGATTGATTATCCCACCATAAACTCGGACTCACGATGAGATATTTGTCGAACATATCCGGTTTCTTTGCTAAAATTTCGGTGGCCAACAATCCTCCAAGAGATTGCCCAATAATCGTTTTCTCGTTCTGAACTTTGTAAGCGCTTTCGACGTACGGCTGCAATTCCGTTTCAATAAATTCGATAAACGCTGCTGATCCGCCTGTTGTTGGAAAATCAATCTTGTCCTGCTCAATGCTTGTTGGGAAGCAGAAGTCTCGCTTGCGATCAACGTTTTCTATTCCAATCACAATCGATTCTTGAACCATGTTGATCCACGGATATGACGCAAATTGTACCAATCCAGCAATATGAATGAAATCTTCATCTTTCGATCCGTCAAGCAAATAAATTACGGGATACGTTTTTGCTGAATCAACTGAATAACCGTTTGGAAGATAGATGTTCAACATGCGATCTTCATCCAATACTTTCGAATGATACTCCAGTCGTTCTCCAATGATAAACGCTTGTTTTTCTGCCGATTTGGCTTGTTCGAAAGAGTTCAGTGTGAAGAGTGAAACGACAAAAACGAGGATGAGATTGAGTTGCATAGTGTTTACATTGCTGCCAGATGGCGATGAAAATAAGAGAGCTAAATATCGGAAGAAATAACGGATTGTCGGTTTACGACATTCGATCGCGAGTAGTGAACGATACTACAGCGGTACTAAAAATGTTGCCGACAATAAAACCTATACCCAAATACCGTGCAGCGTGGATGTTCGAGGTAGACAAAGAGTTACGGATAAATGAAGGGAACATTTCATTCAACTCAATCATTTCTTGTCGAATGCTGTAAATGTGAAAGGCCATCAAAGCCAATCCAAAAAGCACGGTTATTGGGATAATTAAAAGAAACACTTTTGGCTTCTGATCCTTCAGAATCCAATGAGAAAAGAGGAACAGAGCGGGTAAAAGTGATATCACAGATGCAAAAGTCCAACGAGCAGAGAATTGAGCAAATAGCGCTGTTGAGGACATAGAGACATTCAAGTCTTTCAATTGGCTGATTACGAATTCGTAAAAAGAATCATGAAAAAAGAACGCGGCGGATCCAAAAAGAATCATCGAAACGATCGTGATAGTAATTTTTGCCCCACGATTCTTCATGGTTTTTAGTGGTTTTGATCATTAAACAATCTGGGTTGTCTAGAACAATTCCTGCAACTCCTTTTTCAAGATTTCAACCGTAATTGAAGAAGGCATTTCACCAATTTCTCCAACTATTTCGAAAATTTTGGCTGATAAATCCATCGACATGGAAGTGGCATTCATTTGCTTTCCTGCAAGATTGATGACTTTGATCGTTTCTTCCTTCGACTTCTTCACCATTTCCCATGCGGCCGGAGAAACAAACAATTGTTGAGCGATGTTGTGCTCGTATTCTTCTCTAATCGCTTCAAGTAATTTCACCTGAAACGCCATGGCTGGAAGTCCTGGATTCTGAAGTCGCATCACCAAACTGTTTGGGTGGATACGCTCTAAAAACAACACCGAGCGCTGATACGCTTCCATTCGAGTAGGAAGGAAAAACTCTTGACGCTGCTTCTTCAAGGTTTGAGTCAATTCAATTTTTGCGTTGCGCACTTTTGCATCCGACTGCTGACGTAGAAAGTAGATCGCCGTTAGCATTACTGCTCCTGCAGGAACAACGATTAATGCAATTTGAAAAATTATGGTTTCCATACTCGATTATTTATGTGTTACAAATATAGAATTCTAAGACGCAAAAAAGTAACAGTCGCTAAGAACGATTTTCGCAGATGCTTATTTTCTTTTGAAGACGAGGTTAAATACATAGCTGTTTCCTATCACCAAGGTGTTTTCGTCTTTTATGAGTAGATCATATTCTACCAAATCTAAATCCACAAAGTCGCCTACGATCTCTTTGATCTCTGGATTCTTTCCGAAGGAACTCTTGATACTGATTCGGTGTGTTTCCTGATCGTATTTGATGCGTAGTTTTCCGAGTTCAGCATTTTCGAATTCTCCAGCAAGCGAAGCTAGATTTGGAGGAACAACATGGATTCGGTGGAATTCAGTTGGTACATTGAAGTAGGCTCCGCCAGCCCATAAGAAGCGTTCTTTTTCATTCGTGAATTGAATCTCGTAACCGGATGAGTCAGCGATTTGTCCGTTCGGAAGCTTACATAGCTGATAGCTTTTTGAGCCGTAAAGCTGAGGACCGCTAATATTTATCGTTTCTCCATTGAATTCTAGCGTTCGCGTAATGAAGTTGTCGCTGACGTAGTCTTGTGACCAAATACCGTGATCGGTCACTACACATGACTCCGCCTCAACCAAACGATCATTTGGCAGAATCGCTTTGAGATATTTCTCAGCCATCCCAATCGGATAATCAAATTCATTGTTCGACGCCACAATTACACTGATTCCTAATTCAGGAATCCGCGTGTGCTGAAAGTTATAGAATGCCCAGCCTCCAGAGTGTTCAACGACGTGGTATCCTTTTACTGACCGCTGTTTAATCCCGTGGTTGTAATTGATTGAAAGTCCATTGTTGAGCGTGTCCGATTGAATAAATTTGTCAAAAAGTGCGTCATCACCAACCGTTTTACTCGTGAAGTTTTGATCCCATTTTATGTAATCATTCATGGTGGTATAAATACCAACTGCTCCTATCATATTGACTTCCTTCAGGCGTAGAACCTTGAACTTCTCCGACTCCCAATCATAGTTGTAAGGTTTGGAAAAACCAATGTTTCGATAATCTCGTTTGAAGGTCAAGTTGGTGTCGTTCATTCCAAGTGGGTCGAAAATACGCTCTTTCATAAACGCTTGCGCTGTCTGCCCAGAAACTCTTTCTATGATCATCGCGAGAAGGACAAAACCAGTATTGGAATAAGCAAAATTCTCACCAGGAGAAAACGAAAGTTTAGAGTACTTTTTGATGCCTTGAATGGTTCCTTTGAAGGTGTAATATTTCACCCGTTGTTTCTTCTCCCAGCTCAGTAGGACGATATGATCGCGGATTCCGCTGGTGTGAGATAACAGGTGTTTAATCTTTACCGTTTCCTTGAATTCTGGAAGCTCTGGAATGTAGTTGCGGACATCATCGTTTAAGTTCAGTTTTCCTTCTTGTTCCAATAGTAGAATACTAAATCCAGTAAATTGCTTTGTGCAAGAAGCAATCGCGAAAGTGGAGTTTTCGGTAAATGGAATTTGTTTCTTTACATTGATTTGTCCTATTGAACGCTGATAAATAGGCTCATTGTCTTTAATGACGGCTATGCTGTAACCAGGGCGATTGTTTCCGTCTTCTTTGAAGAAGAGTTCATCCATCTTTTTTGATAAACCAGGAAGCTCTTGGGCTGAGGCATTCAGACCGATCACAGTCGCAATAATCAGCAAGCTATACTGAGCAATCATTAAAGAAAAAAGTCTGTTTCCCATTATGAAATAAAATTAGCGAAATGCTTTGGTTTCCTTGTTCCATAATAACATTCCTTAACATGAAAATCGTACATTTACTTTTCAAACTGGAGTTCAATTTTAAAATGAACTTAGGTTTCAAATAAATCTGAATGTCTACAACGCTTATCGTAATAGTTTTAGTGCTTTATTTCGCCGTTCTTGTGGGAATATCTTATCTCACTTCAAGAAAAGCGAACAATGAAAGCTTCTTCCGGGGAGATAAAAAATCACCTTGGTATTTGGTTTCCTTTGGAATGATTGGGGCTTCACTCAGCGGAGTAACATTTTTGTCCATTCCAGGTTGGGTAGGGGATGCTACGAAGCAATTCAGTTACATGCAGGTGGTATTCGGTTATTTGGTCGGTTATTTCATCGTTGCGTACGTGCTTTTGCCCTTGTTCTACAAGTCAAACGTAACATCTATTTACGAATACCTCAAAGATCGATTCGGATTCTGGAGTTACAAAACGGGCGCTTTTTTCTTTCTGATTTCTCGAGTTATCGGAGCTTCCATTCGATTGTTACTCGTGGCAAATGTGCTTCAATCAATTTTGTTCGATGATTGGGGAATCCCCTTCGAAATAACTGTAGTGATATCCATTCTTCTGATTTGGATTTACACAAGCCGTGGAGGAATCAAAACAATCGTTTGGACAGATACGCTTCAAACCTTGTTCATGCTGTCATCCGTAATTCTCACTGTCTATTTTATTTCTGATGCGCTCAATCTTTCAGAGCAAGGCGGAGTAATTAAGACAGTTAGTGAGAGTAAATATTCTCAAATGTTCTTCTTCGACGATTTCCTTGCTGGAAATAACTTCTGGAAAAGCTTTTTTGGCGGAATGTTCATTACAATTGGAATGACAGGATTGGATCAGGACATGATGCAGAAGAATTTATCGTGTCGAAATATCGGCGACGCACAAAAGAACATGATCAGCATGGCGATTGTCTTGGTGGTGGTGAACTTGGTATTCCTTGCTTTGGGAAGTTTGCTGTATATGTATGCCGAAGCCAACATGCCTGAGGTGGTGCAGCAAATCGCGGATAAGGAATTAGGAGGGGATATGCTTTTCTCAACCATTGCAATGAGCGATGCAGTTGGACCGCTCGTTGGAGTGCTATTCCTTTTGGGACTTGTCGCAGCAGCTTACTCAAGCGCCGATTCCGCTTTGACTTCTCTTACAACATCCTTTTCTATCGATTTTCTAAATCTGAAAAGAATGCGCCGAGCCGAGCAGGAACGCACGCGCAGAATGGTGCACGTAGGAATGTCAGTGGTACTTGTTTTGGTCATCATCTTATTGAAGTATACCACCAACGAATCTGCCATTTGGCTCCTCCTCAAATTTGCAGGGTTTACCTACGGTCCACTGATTGGAATGTTCTTCTTTGGAATTATTTTCAAGCGAACCGTTCGTGATGGTTTGGTACCAATCATCTGCTTTGTCTCCATTTTGTTAATGGTCTTGCTATGGTATTTCTCCTTTGGAGGTCCTGGTGTGGCTGAAGGACAACCTGGATTGTTCGGGAACTATGCATTCGGAATTGAAATGATCATTATCAATTCATTCTTTACCTTTATTGGAATGTTGGCGTTTTCAAAGAAAAAATCTACAGAAACTATTTAACTCACGTTAACGATGAATATCACACTCCACGATAACGACAATTGGCTCAAATTCGCTCCGCTCAGTCTTACCCGTCCGATTGGAAATTTGAGAATGGGAATTTTGACCAATGATGAGCGTTGGCGATTTCTGCTGAACCATGTTGAAGTTGGTTACGATACGCAAGAATACCTTTCAGGTAAATTTCCAAATTCAGGCGGAGTAGCAGTAAATGCATGTGTAATCTTGAATCGAGAATTGGCCGATGTGATTACCCAAATGGAGGATAATGTTGAACTTTACTGTTCAAAAGGTTGGATTGCACGCAGTGGAGATGGCTCAAAGAGAGTTCCATTCAATGATGTTCTCATTTTTATTTCAGAACGTTGGGAACTGTTCGAATTGAACGGACAGGCCTTGGAGAACGATTTCAAAATTTTGACTGAAGGAAGAGGCTCTCAAACCTTGTCCACGACAAATCGAGTAATTGGTGATCCAAGCTTGATTTTTTTAGAAGAAGGAGCTAAGGTTGAAGCGTCCATTTTGAACACAACGAATGGACCGATTTACGTCGGGAAGAACGCTGAAATCATGGAAGGGTCAATCGTTCGAGGGCCACTCGCAATGAATGAAAACAGTGCATTGAAGTTGGGGACCAAGATTTATGGGCCAACCACTCTCGGACCTCATTGCAAAGTTGGAGGTGAGGTGAACAACTGCATTTTTCAGGCCTACTCAAACAAAGGTCACGATGGATTCTTAGGGAATTCCTTGGTTGGTGAATGGTGTAATCTAGGGGCTGACACGAATACGTCAAATCTGAAGAACAACTACGGCAACGTAAAAACGTATTCGTTCGAATCAAAGCAAATGGAGCAAACTGACGTTCAATTCATGGGCTTGGTGATTGGAGATCATTCAAAATGTGGAATCAACACTATGTTTAATACAGCAACCGTTGTAGGCGTTTCGAGTAACGTCTTCGGAGCTGAATTCCCTCCCAAATATGTTCCATCATTTCAATGGGGAGTGCACGGCGATAGTTACAGTTTTGCCAAAGCGCTCGAAAGTGCGGGGAATATGATGATCCGACGTGGCTTGCAACTTTCTATCGAGGAGATTGACATTTTGCAATACATATCTGACAAAGAGAACGGGTTTTCTGGCAATAAATAAGACAAAATTGCAGTTCTGATACACTGGCACAGCCTTTGAACAATAGGCGATCATTACCGACAACGAGTATTCAGACAAAAATGTGCTGAAATTACTGACACATTGACGGTTTTTAGAGAGATAGATATGACCGATTTTTTTGATAAAAATATTTTAGAATTTAGTTCAAACATTGAAGCTGATGCAGAGTTTATTCCTTTGATCACAGCGGAAGAAGAGGAGAAAATGCGCACGCAGACTTTCCCTGAAGAACTAGCGATTCTACCCTTACGAAATAACGTGCTTTTCCCTGGTGTGGTGATTCCAATCACAGTAGGACGCGACAAATCCATTCGATTGATTCAAGATGCGAACAAAGGTTCGAAAATCATTGGAGTTGTTGCTCAGAAGGATTTTGAAGAGGAACTGCCGGAATTCAGCGATTTGAATAACGTCGGAACCGTTGCTCAGATCATCCGCTTGCTGAAAATGCCTGACGGAAGTTCGACAGTTATTATCCAAGGGAAAAGACGATTTGAGCTTACAGAACCTACGCAATCAGAACCTTACATGAAATCAAAGGTGCGTTTGTTAGAAGAAGCACTAGTTGACGATAGCAATCAGGAAATGAAAGTAATGTTCAAATCGATTAAAGATTTGGCACTACAAATCATTCAGGAGAGCCCAAATATTCCTTCGGAGGCTTCCTTTGCCATTGGAAACATTGATAGCCCGACCTTCTTGGTAAACTTCGTTTCATCGAACATGAATGCTGATGTTTCTAAGAAGCAGGAAATGTTGGAAGAGCTTGATATCCGCAAGCGCGTGATGATGGTGCTCGAACACCTAACGCTCGAAGTGCAAATGTTGGAAATGCGCAATGAAATCCATACAAAAGTTCGCAAGGACATGGATAAGCAACAGCGCGAATACTTCTTGCAACAGCAAATGCGAACGATTCAGGATGAGTTGGGGGGGAATCCACAAGAGCAGGATGTCAACGACATGCGCTCACGTGCTGGAAAGAAAGAATGGAATGAAACCATCGAGAAGTTGTTTTACAAGGAGCTCGATAAGCTGGGAAGAATGAATCCTCAAGGTGCTGAGTACACGGTTCAAATGAACTATTTGGACTTAATGCTCGATTTGCCGTGGGATGAGTTTTCACAAGACAACTTGGATTTGAAACGTGCCAGAAAGATTTTGGAACGCGATCATTACGGCTTGGAAAAGGTGAAGGAAAGAATCCTTGAGTATCTCGCTGTTTTGAAATTGAAAGGGAATATGAAATCTCCGATTTTGTGTTTTTATGGACCTCCAGGTGTTGGTAAAACCTCTTTGGGGAAATCCATTGCTGAAGCTTTAGGTAGAAAATACATTCGTATGTCTTTGGGTGGATTGCACGATGAATCAGAGATTCGCGGTCACCGTAAAACGTACATTGGTGCGATGCCAGGTCGAATCATTCAGAACATTAAGAAAGCGGGAATCAGCAATCCAGTATTCGTTTTGGATGAGGTGGATAAGTTAGGGCGAAGCAATCACGGAGATCCTTCTTCGGCTTTGTTGGAGGTACTTGATCCTGAGCAAAACAATGCATTCTACGATAATTACATCGAGACAGAATACGATTTATCACGTGTGATGTTCATTGGAACAGCCAATAATCTTGGTGAAATTCAAGGACCACTGCGCGATCGTATGGAATTGATCGAAGTGAACGGATATACGGTTGAAGAGAAAATTGAGATCGCGAAACGTCACTTGCTGCCCAAGCAAATCAAAGAGCACGGAATCACGGCCAAAGATATTTCTATCGATAAGAAAACGATTGAGAAATTAATTGAAGAGTTCACCAACGAATCTGGTGTTCGTGGATTGGACAAAGTGATGGCCAAGTTGGTTCGAAACCGCGCGAGACAAATCGCGATGGAGGAGAAGTTCGAAGCGAAAATCAAAAGTGAGCACCTCTTCGATATTTTGGGTGCAGGTCGCGTAAAAACGAAATACGGAAACAACGATGTTGCTGGAGTTGTCACAGGTTTGGCTTGGACAAGCGTAGGTGGAGATATTCTCTTTATTGAGTCCTTGATTACTCAAGGAAAAGGAAAGTTAACGCTTACAGGTAACTTGGGCGATGTGATGAAAGAATCGGCGATTATCGCTCTCGAGTATTTGAAATCGCACAGTCACTTGCTCGGTTTGGAGCAAAGCACGTTTGATAAGCACAATGTTCACATTCACGTTCCAGAAGGAGCAACGCCAAAAGATGGGCCGAGCGCTGGAATTACCATGTTGACCTCACTCGCTTCAACTTTCACGCGACGAAAAGTGAAGAAAAACTTGGCGATGACAGGTGAGATTACTCTGCGCGGTGAAGTATTACCTGTGGGTGGGATCAAGGAGAAGATCTTGGCAGCAAAACGCGCTGGGATCAAGGAAATCATCTTGTGCGATAAGAACAAGAAGGATGTTGACGATATCAATCAGAATTACCTCAAAGGATTGAAATTCCATTATGTATCAACCATGACAGAAGTCTTGGAAGTAGCATTGACAAAGCAGAAAGTGAAGGATTAAGATTTAGGACTTGATTTTCGGAGTTTGTATTAAACATTCAAAGATGAAACTATTTATTTATAGTATTCTAATGGTTTCAGTTTGTCTTGTTTCGTGCAATGAAAATCCAGTCGAAATGAATACTCAAGAGGAGGTAGTTGAAGAGTACGTTCCAGAAGCTGAAAATCTCACCTTAGAATTAAAGCAAGATAATTATGTCTCTTTTGGTTCCTCGTTCGG
>JAQXBM010000008.1 GCA_029252405.1 Crocinitomicaceae bacterium | reverse complement strand
ATTGCTTGTCAATTGTCTGATCAGGTGATTTTAACTGCAGATAATCCGCGTTCGGAAGATCCAGATGCGATCATTGAAGATATGATGGAGGGGGTTGATGGGACGCAATTCAGAAAGACTTTGTCAATCACGGATCGAGCGCAAGCGATTAAAACAGCGGTTGCGATGGCGAATGCGCAAGACATCATTCTAATCGCAGGAAAAGGACACGAAAAATACCAGGACATCAAAGGAGTAAAACATGACTTCGATGATATGCAAACAGTTGTTGAACTATTTAAAAAACTGAACAAATAATATGTTAGTCTACCTATTTGATTACTTAGAAGGACTCAATTTCCCAGGAGCGGGATTGTTCCAATACATTTCATTCCGAGCAGGAATGGCACTTATCGCGTCGTTGATCGTGTCTGTCATTTTTGGGAAGCGCATCATCCGCACCTTGCAACGCAAGCAGATGGGTGAGACCGTTCGTGATCTTGGTTTGGAAGGACAGTTGGAGAAAACAGGAACGCCAACAATGGGTGGTTTAATCATCATTGCTGCAATCTTGATTCCGACTTTGTTGTTTGCAAAACTGGACAACATTTACGTGCTCACAATGATCATTGCAACAGTTTGGTTGGGGACAATCGGATTCATCGATGATTATATCAAAGTTTTCAAGAAGAACAAAAAAGGTCTTGCAGGTCGATTTAAAGTTGTTGGTCAAATTGGTGTGGGAATCATTGTTGGAAGTATTCTCTATTTCCATCCTGATGTTCAGGTGCACCAAGAAGTTGATGCCGGCTATAAATTGAATCCGAATGAAGTTGAAGTTACAGATATGCACATCGATGCGGATGAAGAGTCGGCGCAATCTCGCTGGATTCAAACGGATGCCATGACGACGACAGTTCCATTTATCAAGCACAACGAATTCAACTACGATTGGCTTGTTGGAGATTGGAGCAAGCAATACGGATGGTTGTTGTTCATCCCTTTGGTGATTTTCATAGTAATTGCCGTTTCGAATGGTGCAAACATGACTGATGGGTTGGATGGGCTCGCAACTGGGTCCTCCGCGATAATTGGTATCGCGCTGGCGGTTCTGGCGTATGTCAGTTCCAACGCCTTCTTTGCGGACTACCTCGATGTGATGTATATCCCGATGGCCGAGGAGATGGTAATCTTCATTGCTGCATTCGTTGGAGCGTGTATTGGATTCCTTTGGTATAATTCATTCCCCGCGCAAGTATTTATGGGGGATACGGGAAGTTTGGCTTTGGGTGGAATCATTGCAGTGTTCGCAATCGCCATTCGAAAAGAATTGTTGATTCCAGTGCTTTGCGGAGTGTTCTTGATTGAGAACTTGTCTGTAATCATGCAGGTTGGATGGTTTAAAATCACCAAGCGAAGATTTGGAGAAGGACGCCGCATTTTCCTTATGGCTCCTCTGCATCATCATTATCAGAAAAAAGGATTACACGAGGCAAAAATCGTAGCTCGCTTCTGGATTGTAGGAATCCTTCTCGCAGTATTCACCATCGTAACATTGAAATTGAGATAGTGTCAACGCAAGAACAACATATCACAATTTTGGGCGCTGGCGAAAGTGGCGTTGGATCAGCTATTCTGGCGAAGAAAATGGGCTGGGAAGTCTTTGTTTCTGATTTCGGAACAGTGAAACCTCGTTTTGCAAAAGATTTGAGGGATAACGATATCCGATGGGAGGAAGGTCAACACTCCATGGATGAGATCTTGATTGCTGATTTAGTGATCAAATCTCCAGGTATACCAGATACAGTCCCAGTTGTTCAAGCAATCAAGGAAAAAGGGATAGAGGTGATCTCTGAAATCGAGTTTGCTGGGCGATACTCGGATGCGAAAACGATTTGTATTACTGGAAGTAACGGTAAAACTACAACAGCGATGATGACCTACCACATCCTCAAAAAAGGAGGGGTGAATGTTGGTCTTGCTGGAAACATTGGCGAAAGCTACGCGAAGCAAGTGGCAGACGATGAGGTGAACTACGATTGGTACGTGCTCGAATTGAGTTCTTTCCAATTGGATGATATGTATGAATTCAAAGCGGACATCGCGATGCTATTGAATATCACACCAGATCATCTCGACCGCTACGAATACAAAATGGAAAATTACGCTGCATCGAAATTCCGAATTACGCAGAATCAAACTGAAGCAGACTGGCTCATCTACAATGCAGATGATCCAACAATAATAGACTTAGTAAACAAACACATGCCCGCTGCAAAACAAGCTCCTTTCTCTTTGAAAAAAGAAATCGAGCTCGGCGGACACGCAAATAGCAAACAACTCACAATAAACATAAACGATCAACTAACAATGGGAATTCACGAATTAGCTTTGAAGGGTAAGCACAACACCCAAAACTCATTGGCATCAGGGATCGCCTCTCGCATCTTGGAAATCCGCAAGGAATCTGTTCGAGAGAGCTTATCTGATTTTGTCAATGTAGAGCACAGACTAGAGTTTGTAGCAAAAGTGCATGGAATAGAATTTATTAACGATTCAAAAGCGACGAATGTCAACTCGACGTGGTTTGCTTTGGAGTCCATGGAAAATCCAACTGTTTGGATCGTTGGTGGAGTTGATAAAGGGAATGATTATTCAGAACTAGATGCGCTTATCGCAGATAAGGTGAAGGCCATCATCTGCCTTGGAAAAGACAACTCAAAAATCATCGAAGCCTTTACTGGAAAAATCGAAACAATCGTTGAAGCAGGTTCTGCTGTAGAAGCAGTGGCTTGGGGATACCGTTTGGCAAAGAAAGACGAGACAGTATTGTTGTCTCCAGCTTGTGCCAGCTTCGATTTATTCGAGAGCTACGAAGAAAGAGGAAATGAATTTAAAAAAGCCGTAAAACTCCTATAGTATGCAAAAGACAGAGCAATCAATCGCAGAACAATTAAAACGTGCAAGAAAGGCAGGTTTAGAAGAAGTGAATACCAACAATGCACTTTGCCCGCATGGCAAGGTCGCCGGTATGGATGTGTTTTCCTGGGTCAACCCAGAAGCGGAAGCACTCAATGCAATGATTGCCTCTATGCCATACAAAGTTATTTGGGCTGCAACAGCAAAACAAGCACGTAAACTGTGGGAGTTGAATGGAGATGCGTTAAAATCCATTGAAACACTCGTGATTTACAATTCAGGTCAGGTGCACACCGAAAAATGGTTCTCATCTTTTGAGAATGTGTTGTGTATTAAAGGAGCTGATCACGCATTGATGTTGTTGGATAAAGTTCGAAAAGAGGACAGAACGTTCATTTGGACCTTGCCTCAAGATAACTGGACAGGAATAAAATCAGAATTAGAGAACCACCTTCAAACGTGGAAATAATTAATGGATAAGGTATTTCAATATTTAAAAGGCGATCGCGTCATTTGGGTGATCACATTATTGCTGATGACATTCTCGTTGGTGACAGTGTA
Organism: Crocinitomicaceae bacterium; assembly: GCA_029252405.1. Classification (GTDB taxonomy): domain Bacteria; phylum Bacteroidota; class Bacteroidia; order Flavobacteriales_D; family Crocinitomicaceae; genus UBA4466. Next base: position 117,399 of record JAQXBM010000008.1, on the reverse strand, counting down.
TAGCTTCGTCCCGATTTTAGTAAAAGTCGAAGGGGGAACGCCGTTTAGATATTTGTTCAAACACCTTATCTACGTTGGTATTGGGCTTGGCGTTATGTACTGGGTGCATCGCAAGGATCCGAGATATGTTTCCCTGTTGTCAAAATTCGGATTCTACCTTGCCGTTGCCATATTGTTGTTTACCCTATTTTTTACTGAAGGAGTCAACCAAGCCAATCGCTGGGTGAAAGTGCCGTTCATTGGATTGACCTTCCAAGCTTCCGATTTTGCACGTCTCGCATTGATCGTTTATGTGTCGAGATTGCTCGTGAAAAAGAAGGACATGTTGGCTAATTGGAAGGAAGGATTTCTTCCTGTGATATTGCCGGTGATTATTATTTGTGGATTGATCGTCAAGGACAACTTCTCCACTGCAGCAATTTTGTTCGCGGTGAGTTTGGCATTATTGTTTTTGGGTCGAGTTCCGTTCAGTAGAATTGGTGCGTTGATTGGAGGTGGAGTTTTGGCTTTGACCTTATTGATCTTAGTGCAGAAGGCTGCTCCAGAATTGAAATTGCTGCCTCGTCTTACGACATGGGAAAACCGTTTATTTAATCACGTCGAAGATGAAGCAAATATCATTGAGAATGCCCAAGTAGCAAATGCGCAATTGGCCATCTACGAAGGTGGTCCTTTGCTTGGTCGAGGACCTGGAAAAGGAAAGTTAAAAGGATTCATTCCTGAGGCTTACGCGGATTTCTATTTCGCGAGTTTCGTGGAAGAATTCGGACTCATTTCAGCGGTAATCCTCATTCTGCTATACCTGATTTTGCTTTATCGAATAATGCGGATCGGACTGAACTCAAAAGACATTTTCCAAACCTACGTCTGTATCGGGATCGGAATGCTGGTCATGAGCCAGGCCACCGTAAATATGATGGTCTGCACAGGAATCTTCCCTGTCACCGGTCAAAACATGCCCCTCCTCGCAATGGGAGGTTCAGCCATGATGATGACCTGCGTGAGTCTCGGAATTGTCCTCAGCATCTCACTCCAACAAGAAAAGGCAACTGCAACAATTAAGAAATCAGAAAATAATCTAGAGCCAAAACCAATTCTCGCAACAGAATAATCCAAACACAACCTACAAATAACGTCGTCGGAAAATCAGACAATCAGACACCGCCGAAGGCAGCCACGTAGTGAATCGGAAAATCGAAAAAAAACAATGATAACAAAAGCAATAATTTCAGGAGGAGGCACAGGAGGACACATCTTCCCAGCTATCGCTATTGCCGACGAGATAAAACGTCGAAATCCAGATGCTGAAATTTTATTCGTAGGAGCAGAAGGCAAAATGGAAATGGAAAAAGTTCCAGCTGCTGGTTATGAAATCAAAGCTTTACCAATTGCTGGGTTTCAACGAAAGTTTGCTTGGTCGAATTTTGCGCTGCCGTTCAAGATTATCGGAAGTATGATCAAGGCACGAAGAATTGTAAAGAAATTCAGGCCAGAGGTAACTGTTGGAGTGGGTGGTTATGCAAGTGGTCCAACGATCAAAGCGGCAACAATGATTGGTGTTCCGTCAATGGTGCAAGAGCAAAACTCCTTCCCGGGAAAAACAAACAAAATTCTATCCAAAAGTGTACAAAAGATTTGCGTAGCCTACGATGGTTTGGAGCGATTTTTTCCACAAGAGAAGATTGTCTTGACAGGGAATCCAACGCGAAGAGAAATGGTTTCCATCGAAGGAAAAGAGGCTGAAGGATATAAATTCTACGATTTCGATCCGAACAAGAAAACGGTGTTGATTATCGGAGGAAGTTTAGGAGCGCGAACATTGAATGAAAGTGTAGTCGCGAACCTTGAAAAGTTGAAAGAATCTGGAGTTCAGGTTCTATGGCAATGTGGGAAGCTTTATCACGATAAATTGGAAAATGAATTAAAAAATACGGATCTCGGGGACATCAAAATGGTGCAGTTTATCACGCGAATGGATTTGGCGTACGCGATCGCTGATGTCGTGATCTCTCGCGCTGGAGCAATCTCGATTTCTGAATTATGTTTAATCGCCAAACCAACGATTTTGGTTCCATCTCCAAATGTTTCAGAAGATCATCAAACGAAAAATGCCATGGCCTTGGTGAATAAGGACGCGGCTGTTTTGGTGAAAGATGTTGAGGCGAAAGAGAAGATGGTCGATGAAGTGTTGTCGTTACTTTTAGATAGTACCAAATGCGATGCGCTAAAGAAAAACATTGCTTCGCTCGGCAAACCCGATGCGACTGCTTCTATTGTAGATGAATTAGAAAAATTGAAAAAATAGGTGGACCGTACAACGCAACATATCGCTTCATTTGATCGTGCTTATTTCATCGGGATTGGTGGAATTGGGATGTCGGCACTTGCGCGCTATTTCAATATGAAGGGTTGGGATATTGCTGGCTACGATAAAACGCCGTCACCGATCACAAAAGCCTTGCAAGAGGAAGGTATTTCCATTCACTTTGAGGATCTAGGCGAAAACTTGCCTTCTCAGTTCTTGGAAACAGAGAAAACCTTGGTGGTATTCACGCCCGCGATTCCAAAAGACATGGAAGAGTTGGTCTTTGTTCAGAATGGAAATTACACGGTGAAGAAACGTGCTGAAGTTTTGGGGATGATCACACGAGACTCCAAAGCGCTGGGTGTTGCAGGAACACATGGAAAGACAACGACGAGTACAATGCTTGCGCATATTTTGAATGAATCGGATAAAGGATGCAACGCCTTTTTGGGTGGGATTGCCGCGAACTTCAATTCAAACTTTGTTTCTCACCCGACCAGCCAATGGACAGTGGTCGAGGCGGATGAGTTTGATCGTTCATTTTTGCAATTGACACCATATGCATCAATCGTGACCTCTACCGATGCAGATCACCTCGATATTTACGGAGATGATGCCGAATTCCTAGAAGGATTCAAGTCGTACCTCGATTTGATTAACTCAAATGGACATACGATTTTGCACAAGGATATCAAGTTGGAGGCATTGAACGAAATCCGCTATGGATTGAATGCTAAAGTCGCCTTTTCTGGGTGGGATCTTCGTGTTGAGAATGGCGCATTTTTGATGGATGTGAAAACACCTCAAGGAAATTGGGATGCCGTTGAATTAGGAATTCCAGGAACGCATAACGCTGAGAATGCGTTGTCTTGCATCGCACTGGGAGCTCAACTTGGACTTACGGAAGAAATACTTCGATCAGCTTTGAAATCCTTCAAAGGTGTCAAGCGACGATTTGAATACCATATTCGTACGGAAGACAAAGTGTACATCGATGACTACGCGCATCATCCAACGGAAATAAACGCGCTGTTAGATTCAGTTGATTTGATGTATCCGAACAAGAAAGTGCTAGGGATTTTTCAACCGCATTTGTTTACTCGAACACGCGATTTCTTCGAGGGTTTCGCAGAGGCTTTGAGTCGATTGGATGATGTAATTTTATTGCCAATATATCCAGCTAGAGAGTTGCCAATTGAAGGAGTTACGAGCGACGCTTTGCTGGAAAAGATGACGTCATCAAAAAAGGCCGTTTTATCTCCAGTGGAAGCTGTCGAACGGGCAGCATCATCAGAATTCGACGTCATTTTGACCATTGGGGCAGGAGACATCGACCGAATTGTTTTACCACTTAAAGAACGTTTGGAAAATGCATAAGTGGATCAAAATATCGCTGTGGAGCATCTTTGCCGTTGGAATCATCGTACTGTTGACGATAGTTCGCGGTATTCAAAATGAGCGAATTTTAGAAGAACCGAAAATCATCATCGAAAAGATTGGAGAGGATCCCTTTTTAACGGATGGTGAACTCCTAACGAAGTTAGAACTCGAAGGCTTGTTTTGGGATGGAATGAAGCGTGAAGAGCTCAATCTTGAAGCAATCGAGAAGTATGTTTCAGCGATTTCCCAGGTTGATGAGGTGAAAGTGTACTCGCAAATTGGCAACGATTGGCAGATCAAAATCAAGCTAAAAAGACCTGTAATTCGGGTGTTCAATAAGTACAGCGAGAGCTTTTATTTGGATGAGGAAGGAGAGATCATGAAAACAACACCTTCGCATACGGCAAGAAGCATAGTTGCCAGTGGTGAAATTTACGATCGAATTGACGGAGAATCTGTGCCTGAGATTATTAACAACGATTCTTTGATAAGTATTCGGAAGCTAGATGATATCTATCGAATTTCCAATTATGTTTGCTATGATCCCTTATTCCGTTCATTGATAGGTCAAATTTACTTAGAGAAAAACGGGGATTTTATACTGGTACCGCTGGTTGGGGATCAAAAAATCGTATTTGGTAAAGCGAATTCTGAAAGTGAGGTAAAAACGAAATTTGAAAAGCTTCGAACATTTTACCACGAAGGAATGCCTTATGTAGGCTGGAAAACGTATTCAGAAATTAACGTCAAGTATGACGGGCAGATAGTATGTAAAAGAAAAACTGATCGCTGATCCCAATATTCCGATAGTTATTGGAACTGGGGTGGCGCACAAGGACGAATAGAATGGGTAAGATTATAGTAGGATTGGATATTGGTACGACAAAGATCGCTTGCTTTGTAGGTCGTAAAAACGAACACGATAAAATTGAAATTTTATCAATGGGGAAGGCTGAATCACTCGGTGTGATGCGCGGCATTGTTTCCAATATTGATAAAACCATTCAATCCATTACGACTGCCGTTTCGGAAGCGCAAGATCGCATTGAGGGCGAATTGAAAATCAACACGGTAAATGTTGGTATCGCTGGTCAGCACATAAAAAGCATTCAGCACAGAGGAATTCATACACGAACGAACCTAGAATCAGAGATTTCCCAAAAAGACATCGATCATCTCGTAGATGACATGTACAAATTGGCGATGCCTCCAGGTGAACAAATCATTACGGTGTTGCCTCAGGAATACATCATCGACAGCGAACAAGGAATCAAAGATCCTATCGGAATGTCTGGTGTTCGATTGGAAGCAAACTTCCACATCATTACTGGAAACGTCGGTGCATCCATGAACATTCACAAATGTGTGGAGCGTTCTGGACTGAAAGTGAAAGACATTATTTTGGAGCCAATCGCTTCTGCAGATGCCGTGTTAACCGAGGAAGAGAAGGAAGCAGGTGTGGTTTTGGTTGATATCGGTGGTGGTACAACAGACGTTGCGATTTTCCACGAAGGAATTATCCGTCATACTGCAGTTATTCCTTTCGGAGGTAACGTGATCACGGAAGACATCAAGGAAGGATGCACAATCATGAAGCGTCAAGCGGAGAAATTGAAACAAAAGTTCGGTTCTGCGTTGGCAAGTGAAAGTCAAGAAAATGAAGTTGTAGCAATCCCAGGATTGAGAGGGCGAGCGCCAAAGGAAATTACATTGAGAAACTTGGCGAGTATCATTCAAGCGCGCATGGAAGAGATCATCGACCTAGTGCACTACGAAATTCGCAACTCAGGATACGAGAAGAAATTGATCGGTGGAATCGTCGTAACAGGTGGTGGTTCACAATTGAAGCACATCACGCAATTGTTCGAATACGTAACAGGAATGGATACGCGTTTAGGTTATCCAACGGAACACTTGGCGAACACGAACACCGAAGCAATGATGAGCCCGATGTATGCGACAGGAATTGGATTGGTGTTGAAAGGATTTGAAGATTTAGAGAAACGATCAACGGTTTCTTCGGCTCCAGAAGCAGCAAGTACGGGTGAAGTAAAAACGCACTCAGAAAAAACAAGAGGTTCATTCTTCGACACGATTATCCAGAAAGGAAAAACGTGGTTCGCTGAGGAGGATTGAAAAATTGCAACCATCCGATGACATAGCGAAGTCGAAGGATTGGAGAGAGTAAGATTAGAAGTAGAATACAACTAGAAATAAGACAACAACTAAGAAAAATACAAATGATGGATTTTGAATTGCCAAAAGGAGAATCCCAGTCAATCATCAAAGTGATTGGCGTTGGAGGCGGCGGTGGAAACGCAGTCAACCACATGTACGACATGGGGATCAAAGGAGTAGATTTTGTCGTGTGTAATACCGATTTACAAGCATTGGAGATTTCGCCAGTGCCGCATAAAATTCAATTGGGGCCTTCTTTAACAGAAGGACGTGGAGCAGGATCGCTTCCAGAAATTGGAAAGAATGCTGCGGTGGAAAACATCGAAGAAATTCGTGAATACTTAAGTAAAGATACAAAGATGGTGTTCGTTACTGCCGGAATGGGTGGTGGAACTGGTACTGGTGCAGCCCCTGTAATTGCACAAGTAGCGAAAGAACTCGGTGTCTTGACAGTAGGAATTGTAACAGTTCCTTTCAACTTTGAAGGAAGAAAACGTCGCATTCAAGCCGAAGAAGGTTTGGAAGCAATGAGAAATAGTGTTGACACTTTATTGGTGATCAACAACGAGCGTTTGCGTGAAATCACAGGAAACCTGTCGATTACGGATGCATTCTCTCAAGCAGATGATATTTTAGCAACAGCCGCTCGCGGAATCGCGGAAGTAATTGCCGTTACAGGATCGATCAACGTCGATTTCAATGATGTCAACACAGTGATGAAAGATTCAGGTGTAGCAATCATGGGTAGCGCAAGCGCTGAAGGTGACAACCGTGCCTTGAAAGCTGTTGAAAAAGCATTGGAATCTCCATTGTTGAATGATAACGACATCAGCGGTGCGGAATATGTATTGTTGAACATCACTTACGGTGATCGCGAAGTATTGATGGACGAGATTACAGACATTACGGATTACATCCAAGATGCTGCTGGATCAACTGCTGATGTAATCTTCGGTCACGCAAAAGATGATGACCTAGGAGAAAAAATCAACGTTACTGTTATCGCAACAGGTTTCTCTTCAACGCCGTTAACGGGTTTTGAAAAAGCACCAGCGCGCAACGTGACGACGTTAGAGGAGGAAAAAGCTGTTGAGATCAAGACTCCAATGGATACTCCAACTCAAAAGAATCCTTGGGCAGGAGCCAAAGAAATTCAGGCGGAAGCTGAAGATGAGCCATTCTTGAAATCGGAAGTAGAAGAACCTGCGAATGATTCGTGGAATGTTGAGCCTGTGGCAAGCACACCAACTGAGGAGCCTCAAAAAGAAATGAAATTTGATTGGGAAGCGAAAACAACTGAAACTCCTGCGGAAGCGAGAGCTGAGGAGGAAGTGAAGCGCTACACCCTTGAAGATGATATGGACGAAATAGATTTGGAAGCATCAGCAGCGCCAGCCAAAAAGGCGTTGACAGCTGAAGAGCAACAGCGTCGTTCACAAGAGCGTTTGGCACGTATCCAACAGTATACTCAGAAATTGAAGAAAGCTGACGGAATCCAAGAGTTCGAAAATGAGCCAGCTTACGTTCGTAGAAATGTTCAATTGGACGAATCTACGCCAAGTAACGAGGATAATTCAAGCAGATTCAGTGTTTCCAAAGATGAGAACGGAACTTCTTTGAACGGAAACAATTCATTTTTACACGATAACGTAGACTAATGGGATTAATGGATCAGATTAACGCGGACATCAAAAAAGCGATGTTGGCGAGAGAAAAAGACAAGTTAGCTGCTTTGCGCGATGTCAAATCAAAACTATTGTTGGAGGCAACTTCAGGTGGTTCTGGTGAGGTGTCAGATGCTGCAGGAGCGAAAATTGTCATGAAGCTATACAAACAGCGAATGGACACGCACGAATTGTACACCAAGGAAGGCCGTGAAGATTTAGCTGCCGATGAAATGGCGCAAGCCCTAGTAATCAAAGAGTACTTACCTCAAATGATGTCTGAGGACGAGATCAAAGTCGAAGTAGATGCAGCAATTGCGGCTACAGGTGCTTCTGGACCTCAGGACATGGGGAAAGTGATGGGGATGCTTTCAGGAAAATTGGCTGGTAAGGCCGATGGAAAGTTGATCGCCGATACGGTGAAAGCCGCATTATTGAAGTAGGCATTCTACTCAAATTCCCTCTTCCTAGAAAAATAGGGGAGTTTGTATTTTTAATAGTTGTAAAAGCTGCGGAGTTACAGGACCGCAGCTTTTTTGTTTATATTGGTCTATGCTCATGCTGATTTCAATGATTTGTCCCTTTCTTATTTTCTTGGATTTCCACAAGGCAAGAAACATTCATAAATCGGTGCTTTTTATAGTCGCATTTTTCGTTATAATGTTTTTGTTAGGTTTCGCCGCTGACGCATTGAAGTTCAAACTCATTTATTTGGTGATCATTATTCCATCCCTACTTTTTGGAATCTTGTTCTTGAAGAATAATAAGAAAGATGAAGTTGATTTTTAATCAATAAGAAAGAAAATGGTTGTACTAATTGTTTCGATTTTATCCCTCCTGTTCATCTTCTTTGATTACAAACGAAGAAAGAACATCGGAAGAACGATCTTGTATGTTGCAATTTTTATCGTTGCGATCTATTGTCTGTTCTACGTCATGCGCATCTTCCGCTACGGATTGATTTTCGCAGTAATCCTCATTCCAATCTACCTTTCCATGGTGAGAAAGAAGAAATAATTCCTTTCTACATGTATGTGAGGTCACTGAGCTGGACACTGGACTGGACACTGAGCGGAGTCGAAGTGTGGTCGAAGTGCCAATAACATTGACTAAATTTGAGTTCAAAAACCACACCGGTATGGATGAATTACAATTGACAACTCCAGCGCTATTATTTTCAGCAATTTCCTTGATCATGTTGGCTTACACAAATAGATTTCTAGCCTACGCATCTGTCATTCGCAATTTACACGACAAATTCCTCGAACAAGGAGATAATACCTTGATTCAGCAAATCAAAAACCTAAAGCGACGACTCAACTTAACACGTTGGATGCAGATTTTCGGCATTACGAGTTTACTGTTGTGCGTGTTTACCATGTTTCTCATTTACATCAACCAGCACACTATTGCCATTTGGGTGTTTGGAAGCGCACTCGTGTTATTGATAGTTTCATTGTCCCTCTTGATAAAGGAAATTCACATCTCTGTACAAGCTCTTGGGCATCACCTTAGCGACATCGAAAAACACCTAAAGAAGAAATAAACACTAATGCTCCAAACAACCGGAGGTTAAAGAGCCTGTCGAAGTGCCGAGTCTAAGAAAGCGAAGCAGAATACTCCAATAAATCCAATGTTTTTGTGGAGTAGCCAAATTCGTTATCGTACCAAGAAACGACCTTCACGAAATTACCCGTTAAGCCCATTCCTGCATTAGCGTCAAATACCGAAGTACACGATTCACCAACAAAATCTTGCGATACCACTGAATCCTCAGTATATCCCAGGATTCCTTTTAGTTCGTTTTCGGAAGCGTGCTTCATCACTTTACAGATTTCTTCATAGCTAGCACTTTTTGCAATGTTCACAGTCAAATCGACTACCGAAACATCCATGGTAGGAACGCGGAATGCCATTCCAGTTAGTTTTCCGTTCAACGCGGGAATAACTTTTCCAACTGCCTTTGCGGCACCCGTTGTTGACGGGATGATGTTATGAAGTGCGGATCTTCCTAGTCGCCAGTTTTTAGCTGAAGGAGCGTCTACTGTTTTCTGTGTTGCTGTAGCGGCGTGAATGGTTGTCATTAGCCCATCAGTGATCTCAAAATTATCGTGCAAAACCTTTGCGATTGGAGCCAAACAGTTGGTAGTACAAGAAGCGTTCGACATAATCGTATCCGACGCTTGTAAACTTTTATGATTCACTCCCATAACGAACATTGGCGCGTCTGCGGACGGCGCGGAAATAACAACTTTTTTGGCTCCACCTTTAATATGACCTTGAGCAGTTTCCAGGGTTTTAAAAATACCGGTGCATTCTACAACAAATTCAGCATCCACTTGATCCCATTTCAAGTTCTCTGGGTTTCTTTCTGAACTCACGCGAATTTCCTTGCCGTTCACAATCAGTTTTCCATCCTTTACATCGACGTCACCGTCAAATCTACCATGAACAGAATCATACTTGAGCATATACGCCAAGTAATCCACGTCCAACAAGTCATTGATGGCAACAACTTGTACATTCTCTCTCTGTGTAGCGATTCTCAATATCAGCCTTCCTATTCTTCCAAATCCGTTGATTCCAATCTTTACCATCTGTTCTTCTGTTTCTTATTCAATTTAATCAAATTCGTTCTACCACTTTGCGTCGTCTAAAAGATACACTTAGTGTAGTAAGTACACTAAGGTAGTAAAAAAAGTGAACTGCACCCAAGAACCTTTTCGAATAATCCGTTTCCTCAGAAAATCCAAACAAATCAAACAGTAACCTACGAACAGCTTCAGTCTAAGAGCGAAGCGATTCTAATGGCGCCAGCCGCATCTGAAAATCTAAGAGCGAAGCGAGACTAAACAAAAACGGCACACTCTTTGAAATACACTAACCAAATCATTAAAACGAAGTATTATGAAAAGAAAATCTACCCTCGGAATCGCATTGATCTCTCTTCTTTTCTTTACCGCGTGTAAAAAGGAGGCGTCAATCAATATTGATCAAAACAGAATTTACTCGGATTACGAAGTAACGTACAGCCAAATGTCAAATCAGACAACAGTGCAAGCTATGTTTCGAGTGGATCACAATTCAGGACAAAAAATTGAATTGACTTACCCAGCACGTGTTGGTTTTAACGATGAAAACCTCGGATGGAGAAATCTTGGAGGCAGATATGAAGGAACACAAGCTGGAAATCACCTCAATGGACATTTCACGTACTTCGATGTGGATCAAAATAGCTACACCAATACAGGTGTGACAATAAATCCAATCGATCTTCCATTCGGGATCAACAACATTAACAAAAACGGAAATTTCTTTTTGCCATGGACAGGAGCAGTGCTTCAATCTGGTGAGACAGTGAAAGTGATCATAAGTGGCGGGAGTCAATCTGGATCGAAAACGTTCACTGCAACTGCCATCGGCTCGAGCTATATTTCGCTCGAACAATACAAGTTGAATCAGCTCATTGCTGGAACAGCGCAAATTCAAATCCAACGTGAAATATCAACTGGGCTGGAGCAATCAAACCTTTCTGGAGGTAGAATTACATCTATCTATAAAGGAAGAAAAATTACAGTGAACATTACAGAGTAAATTTCATCACGCAAACATAGAGTAAGCCTCGGTTCATTCAGATAACTATCGGAATAGAATCGAGGTTTTCTTTTTTTTGGGCGTTTTTGCGCGCTATCCATTTCAAATCCTCTCCGTCTGCCGACGGATGCGGGTTTTCCATTAGTATCCCGAACGCGTCAGTCGTTTTATTTCAATCACGAAGCGATCGTTTTTTTAGCTAAAATCACGGAGCGAGTCGGACATCGAGCGGAGTCGAGATGCAGCCGAACTCCGACTTCGGCTCCGCTCAGTCATCGTCCACACGAATGTTTGCAGATGTTCAAAGTCTGTTGAAAAGTCATCATTCATTTCGGCTCTCGATTACCCGAAAAATTGGGTAATTGATTAATTTTAACTTCGCTCAATTTTAAAAAAAATCAAACTTGAGCTTTCGAATTAAGGAACAAATGAAAGTCTGTATAGCCGAGAAACCAAGTGTCGCAAAAGACATCGCCGAAATCATCGGAGCGAAACAACGCAACGACGGTTACTGGGAAGGGAACGGCTATCAAGTAACTTGGACCTTCGGTCACCTTTGTACACTCAAAGAACCACACGATTACAACGAAAATTGGAAATACTGGAAATTGGAGGACCTCCCAATTGTTCCACCAAACTTTGGAATCAAACTCATCTCCAACCAGGGAGTAGAAAAGCAATTCAATACCATTGCCAATCTTGTACAGAATTGTGATGAAGTCATCAACTGTGGGGATGCCGGGCAAGAAGGAGAACTCATCCAACGTTGGGTGTTGCACAAAGCAAAATGCAAAGTTCCAATTCGCCGATTGTGGATTTCATCCCTTACGGAAGAAGCCATCAAAGAAGGATTCGGGAAATTACAAGATTCTGCGAAGTACGATAATCTCTATGCCGCAGGAAGTGCGAGGGCCGTTGGAGACTGGATTCTCGGAATCAATGGAACGCGTTTGTTCACTAAGAAATTCGGCCAAGGAAAAACGACATTGTCAATCGGGCGGGTGCAAACCCCAACGCTGGCAATGATCGTCGAGCGACAAAAAGAAATCGATGCATTTGTCTCTGCTGAATACTGGGAATTGAAAACAGTATTCAAAGAACAAGAATTCAACTGCCAGATTGATCGACTCAAAACCGAAGATCGAGCGAAGAAAGGATTGGACTACCTCAAACAAAATGAATTTGAGATCACCTCCTTCGAACAAAAAGAAGGAAAAGAAGGAAATCCAAGACTCTACGATTTAACATCATTGCAGGTAGATGGAAACAAGAAGTTCGGATTCTCTGCGGATGAAACGTTGAAACTCGTTCAAAGTTTATACGAGAAGAAATTGGTGACCTATCCAAGGGTGGATACGACCTATCTTTCTGAAGATTTACACCCGAAAATCCCGAATATTTTGAAAGGGATGCAGTATTATTCTCGATTCACAGAGAAAGTGCTAGCGAAGCCAATCCCAAAATCAAAAACGGTTTTCAACGATAAGAAAGTAACCGATCACCACGCCATTATTCCAACAGGAGTAACGCCTTCGGGCATCTCTCAAATGGAACAGCAAGTGTATGATCTGATCTCACGCAGGTTCATCGCAGCATTTTATCCGCCATGTACAGTATCAAATACAACCGTACTCGGAAAAGTGGGAACACTGGATTTCAAAGCGACAGGAAAACAAATCTTGACGCAAGGTTGGCGCGAAGTATACGCTGATTTGAAGAAATCAACAAAGAACAAAGACGAAGAGTCGATCATGCCCCAGTTTACCGAAGGAGAAAAAGGCCCTCACGAACCCGTGATGAAAAAAGGAAAAACATCGCCTCCAAAAGCATTCACTGAAGCGACTTTACTCCGCGCCATGGAATCGGCAGGGAAGCAGGTAGATGATGAAGAAATGCGCGAGCTCATGAAGGACAATGGGATTGGACGTCCATCCACTCGAGCGAACATCATTGAAACACTTTTCCGAAGAAAATACATCGAGAAGAAACGAAAGAACATCATTGCGACAACAACGGGAATGGCATTGATTAACACCATCCAAAATGAAATTCTCAAAAGCGCTGAACTTACTGGGCAGTGGGAGAAAAAACTGAGTCTTATTGCAAAAGGTGAGTACTCGGCGGAAGTGTTCAAGCGCGAACTTTCAGTTATGATGCGCGAAATTACAGACGATGTCATCTTTAATACACCAAGTTCCGTTCAGTTTTTTGAAGAACCCAAAAAGAAGGAGCCAAAGAAACGCGTAAAAAAGAGCATCGATTTGGAAGCGATCGATTGTCCGAAGTGTTCTAGCGCAAAATTGATGAAAGGAAAGTCCGCTATCGGATGCTCGAACTTCAAAGAATGCGGCTTCAAAGTGCCTTTCGAACTGATGGGGAAGAAATTGACAGATAATCAACTCAATTCTTTGTTGACAAAAGGAAATTCAGGAAAGATCAGCGGGTTTGTAAGTCCTGCTGGAGATAAGCTTGCGGGTAATTTCTTGCTAACGGACACCTTTAATGTCAAGTTTAAAGATGCTTCTAAATGAAGAAGAGATGGGTACGAGTAGTTGTGTCATTATTAATTGGAGGAGGGCTTCAAGAATCCGTTCGTATTTCTACAGGTAAGGAGATTGGCCCACTATTTTTCTTCGGTGCCATCGTCTCATACATCATTATTTCAGTCATTGTTTACGTTCGAAATATGTGGTTGCTTCAGCGAGAAGTAGATGTTAAACTGAAAAAGAACGACGAATTGATTGACGATTTGTGATTGAACCAATCCCGCAATGACGTGTAGTAGTTAATGATTGATCAACAATTTATGAAACACTTCCTCATTTTTGTATTCGCATTCTGCTTAATGCAATTCACTCAAGCGCAAGAACTTCGCATTGTGAAGGACAACATCAATTGTACTTATGGGATTAAAGATGATGCTGGCAAGTGGGTTGTTGAGGCAAATTACATCCTCATCGAGCAATACAATACTGGGTATTTTCGCGTGCGAGATGAAATTGGGCTCGGCGTTTTAACTCCAGAAGGAAAACAACTATTACCCTGTATTCACGATCAAATAACGATTTCAACGTACAACTGGCGAATCCGAAATAGATATGATTCTTATCAGAATTATGGGGAGAATACGGAGCACGTCTACTTCTATGCTGTCAAAAATAATCGGCAGCTCGTGTACAATTTACGCGGTGAAAAAATGGCTTCGTTCGGAATCCACACGGATTTTAAATTGGATTCCGATTATTCAATCATTGCCTACAATCGAAATTCGAGATTTTCGCGATACATTGACTCCACAGGAAGGTTTTTGATCGATAGCATTCAAGGAAAAATTGCTCCGTTCAATGGGGAGAATTACACGTTAGTTGGAGATAATATTTCGGCAAATGATCGGGCGAATGGAAATGCTCGTGTGGTTAATCGTAAAGGTGAGCTGCTCTTAGATATTGAAATGGATTATGCACTCATTGATTCAAAAAGTCGCGTCTGTTTTTCAATAGATAAACGATACGGAGTGATTTCCCTTTCTGGGGATACCATTATCGCCCCAAAATACAAGCGACTTGATGGTGCGTTGCATATTGACGCAAAAAAAATGTGGCCCATCTACGACGATGAAGGTAAGGCGGGTGTCATGAAAAATGATGGGACTATTCGCATCGATCCACAATACGATAACATCTATGCGGCTACTGGATTAAACCGCGTTAAAGTTGGCTGGATGGTTGAGAAAGACAAGCGCTTCGGACTCCTCGATTTAGACGGCAAAGAGATGATTCCGATGAACTACGACCAGATGTATGCAGTAAATTTCATGATGAACAACGCGCGAACATTGACAACGAATTACATTGGTCGATCCAAAGGGAAGTTTTACTATCTCACTCCGAATGCTGAGGAATTGTCATCAGTTGGTTACGATTCCATCTTGCCCGTGTCTGAGCATCATTACAGTTATTCGCTTTCTTTGACCCGCGGATTAATCACCAAGAACAAAGGAAAATACGGAGTGCTAAACCCAGATGGCTCGGAGCTTGTTGGGTGCAATTCTGATTTGAAGTTTTTGATGTCTAAAGGGCGTTATATCTTGGGGCAGAGTGCCAATCTGACTGAATATCGTTTTAATCGAGACGCGATTGAAACGATTGAATGGGTGCCGCTCGCATCTGATGGGAGGCTCAATATTTATTATGGTAACGATCGATATATCGGACTGGATAAAAAAAAGAGTGGACAAATCGGAAAAAGTCAATTACAAAGTTTTCAGAAGTATGGAAATTTGTTGACAGCGAATTATGCAGACACGAGGGAATGGGTTTTCTTCGACCTGACGGCAAAAAAGAGGCTCCCCTTGAAGAATATTTATTCTTTTAGAAGCAATGGGAATGATCAATTTGTTATTTCAACCCGACAGAATCACCACGGAATCATTGATGCGAATGCAAATTTGATCATCGATACGATATACAATAACATCACGCTGAATAGAAACTCGTCCAATTTCTGGGTGGCAAAAGTTGTTGGAGATCACCAAGTGAACATGCTACTTGATAGTGTGGGACAACCAGTAATTCCAAACCAATTCGACGGTTCGTTTGAGCTAAACTCGGGAGATAAAATCGTCAGTCAAAATCAGAAGAAAGGACTAATAGATTCCAAAACACTTCAGTGGAAAATTCGACCAAATAATGTGTGTTTGATTAGATTATTCGACGATTACTATTACGCTGGAAACGAATACAACAAGAAAGGAATTGTAAAAGCAGATGGGAAGGTAGTGTTGCCCATTGCCTACGATACGATAATTCTGTTGTATTCGAACTGTCAGATGAACGGCATGTGTCCAACCGATGATCCGACCAAAATTCGCTGGCTTGTGCGAAAAGGAAGTGCGGAATATTTAGCTGATGAAACTGGGAAATTGCTGAACTCGAGATCGGCCATTCGGCGCCTAAAAGAGAGTTTATTCTTTGATCACGACACACTTTTTGGCTACTACAATCAGTACCGAACCTTTCCTGTTCTTGATTACACACCAAGTTTGCATTTCCTGCGCGGGCTGACAATGAAACAAATTCAAGCCAAACGAAGAGCGCTTTGGAAGAATCCAATTTTGAAAGGCGAAGTGCTGGATACCATCAATAGACTTTGGAATTCGTTCGTTCCGAATTGTAATAGGGGTTATTATTGGGGCATTACAACTTACGGCAATCAGGCCAAACCCAAACCGCTTGCCGAAAAGGCACGCAGAAGTTGCGAGTATTACCAGTCAAACCCGTACTATTTTGCAGGGAATTACTTGGTGTATCAGCTTCGTTTAATCGGAAAGAAGTTCCTTACAATGGACATTTCTTACCAAAATCAGAACAACAGTTGGGACCCGCTACGATCTCAGGCGCCACCGCCAATTCCGGAGAATCAACACATCAATATTATTGAGCAGAATGGGAAAGCTCGATACCTTTCATTGAAGGATATTTTTCCTGATGATGATATCCTAATGCAAGAATTTATGGCCTCACTGCAAAAACGCGATGATCTGCAGCTCGAGTGTTCCTCACTGGAAAACATGTTGGCAATGGTCAATGGCAGCTTTTCCCTATCCGATGAAGGAGTGCATTTATATTTGAGCCAATACAGTCTTTACTCAAACTCACCGATGGAATTACTTATTCCAGTTGAGAATCTTGCAAAACTTTCAAAAAGTAAATGGATTGTTCCACTATTGAAGTAATGCATGAAGGAAATGAATTTTCAGTAGAAGTTAAGTGTTACTTTGAAAGAAAAAGACTCAGAAATCTTATCTTATTGAAGATTTTGCTTCCTTTGTTTCATACCATATTTTGTGAAGTTATCTAATTTCTCTGGGATGTATCGATTTCTACTGTGCCTATTTGTTGTTTTGTCAAGTCAGACATTTGCTCAAAACGACTCCATTCTACCCAAAATTTTTGGCTTTGACGATTTGGACACCACAGGCCTAGAAAAGAATAAACTCATTACTTCGGCGAACTTATTGGCGGAATCTCCAGATGATTTGTCCCAAGAGGTATTCATCATCACCGGCGATGAAATCAGAAGAAAAGGATTTACAACCTTAGTCGATATTCTCAAAACACTTCCTGGATTTAGAACTTCTCAGCCCGGGAACGCGATGGAAGGGGAGACCTTTTTAATGCGCGGACTTTACGGAAATGATCACACCAAAATATTGATCAACGGTATTCCCATAAAACCTGAAGCAGTCCGAGGAATGCCAATTTCTGCTCAGTTACCAGTTCGACATGCGGAGCGAATCGAAATTGTAATGGGGCCTTCAGCGGCCGCATACGGTTCTGATGCAATGGCAGGCGTAATAAATATTGTTCTACCAGAAGTTGATCGACCTGTTTTTGCATGGGCGGATATTAACCTGATGAATTACTCGGCAAGTGAAATAAATTTGACGCTCGGAGGAAAAATTGGTAAAGGAAAGAATATCCTGAATTATGAATTGTTTGCATCGAGTTACAGCGCAGGAGATCAGAATATTTTTATTCCTCGCGATTCAATAAGAATTATTGCTGACTCGCTAAGTAGTGATCAGCAGCAATTGTTTTTCAATGAACCGGAAGATCCAAACCTTCCTGAGATTGACTATTTGCCAAAAGAAAGCCGATTCATTGGAGCTTATTTGAAATTTCGTTGGTTTGAAGTTGGAGCGATGAACATGTACCGACAAGATCAAAGTGCGATTGGATCGTTCCCAACCGTTCACTCTTACCATGTTTCAAATTTGATTTATGGTGAAGAGATCAATAATTTCTTTTTGAAGTACCATAGCGATGAGAAAAAAAGATTTCAGTCCAAAGCATCTTTGTCCGCGCTATATTATCGAACACTCGAAGAATCTTCCTATTACGGCGTTACCAACTTTTTGTCTAACGGAAAAAATTTCAGATATGCTCGATCCTTAGATACACGATTCGAATACCAAGGTGTTTTGAAGATGAATAAGCGCATGAACTTAGTGGTTGGAGCAATTGGTCAATACAGTGTTTCGAATGCTTTCACAGATTTCTTGGGCAATCCTGTTCGATACGATGAGCTTTCTTTTCAACTGCCATCCAATATCGGAAACCCATCGACCGCTGCAGGTGCCTCAGCTACACAGCTGGCGACGAGTTTAGTGGATACAACAACCTATATCCCTCTTTACAGTGCCCTCAATGTGGCGGGCTTCGCACAATACAGCTTTCGTTCCAAAAACGGAAAGTTTAATGCTATCGTCGGAACGAGGGTTGATTTCAATGCTTATAGCGATTCATCAGAAGTAGTTTTTACGCCAAAGGTTGGGGTCGCATACAAACTCAACAAAAAATGGAGGTTCAGAGCATTCTACGGATCGGGTTATCGCGCTCCAAGATCCTATCATCTGTATAACAATTACTCAAACCTATGGAGCGAAGTCAATAATTCTGGCGCTCGCTTGGAAAGAGGGGTTAACAACTTGAACGCCGAAAAATTGCAAGGTGGTGAGATTGGATTTAAATGGAAACCATCAGAAGTTTTCTCGATTGACGGAACGTACTTTATCCATCAACTGGAGAATAGAATGCTCCGACAGGCCAATACACCTCCCCAGCCAGGTCCGATGCCTCCGCCGCCAGATTTGACTGTGGGTTTTTCTTTTTTTAATGGAGATTCTTATGCATTACTGCATTCCGGCCTACTTAATTTTAATCTGAAAAAAGATTTCGGAACTGTAGAACTAAATGCAATGCTGAGTTATCAATACGCCACGGGTATTGAAATTGTGGAGCAGGAAGACAATACGCCATCGACGAATGTTACGGCGCCAGGTTACAGGTATATGCCAACGCATTCTGTAAAGGGAAATTTTGGAGTAGAATTCTACGGATTTAACGTAAACGTAAATACACAGTTTTGGGGTGATTACCTGAGTGAAGTATTCCGAGTTAACTCGACAATTGAATACGCTTCAACAACTGAATATTTTTTCAATCTGGATCTCTCTATCCACAAGGAGCTATTTAGACAATTGAGTTTTGTTGGAACAGTGACGAACTTATTAGGTTCGGTTCAGTCAGGGATCTCAAGTGTAACAGTTTCTGATAGTTGGTCCTACAATCCGCAGTACGGTCGAAATTTTAAAATTGGATTGACCTTTAAGTTGAACTAGTTGAAAGGATTACTCGTCATATCGCTCTTATTTTTCAGCTTCTGCCTGCAAGCGCAGCGGAACATCGATCGTAATGTTCGCGAAACGCCATCTGTTGAGCAAGTCGATTTTTACATTGATCTAGCAGAAAAGGAAGAAAATAAGGAAACGGCAGACTTTTACTATCGTAGAGCACTTGGAATAGCAGAAAGAATCGCATACGACGAGGGAAGAGAAAAATGTTACCGTGCTTTGCATCAAATCCATGCGGAGGACGAAGAGCTACTTGAGCGCCTGAAGTACTCAATCATGCTCACGAATTTTCTTGAGTCGAAAGGAACGAAGGATGAACTTGCCGAGGCCTACCTCGACTTGGGAAATGCCTATTTCAAAGAACGATTTTTCGAAAAAGCGATAGACGTTTATAAAAAGGGTGTGGCGCTTAAGTCAGAAAGGAATTCCGTTTCAAAGGAATGTCTTATTTGGCAAATCAGGGCTGAGAAAGACGCAGGGAACTATGACGATGCGCTTGTTAGTGCGCGTAAGGCACAAGACAGTGACGGACTTTCTGCCAAGCAACAAATCCAAGTCTTCAATGAAAAAGCGGAGATTTATCACGCAATTGGTGCTTATCCCGAAGAATTGACATCCTACGATGAACTCTTGAAAATTGCCAATAGCTCAAGCGAGAAGAGCATCATCCCAGTAACGTGGAACAATATCGGATACGTGCACAAGTACCTCGGGAATTATCCGGAGGCGAAAGCAGCATTCGATCAGGTTATCAATATATCCAGCGATGATAAATCCGATCTCATTGGTAAGGCTTATTTCAATAAAGGACTCATTTTACAGCGTCAGCAGGACTTAGATTCATCACTCATTAGTTTTCAATCCGGACAACGTTATCACAAAAAAGCCAATGATTGGGAGTTGTATGCATCTTCGTTAAACATGATCGCGATGATCTACTACCGTAAAGACGATCATTTCAATGCCCAACAACAGGTGGATGAGGCCTTAGTGCTTTCGGAAAAACACAAACTCGCACAAATCAAAGCGAAAGCGTACGAGATAGAATCATTCATTCATCAAGACCTCTTTGAATACGAAGCTGCCTTAGATAGCTACAAAAAGTACCTGTCCATTCGCGATTCGCTTGCTACCGAGGAAGGAATCAATGAGCGCTCAAGGTTATTTGATCAATACAAAGTAGAGGAGTTTGAGAAAACCTTACAAAGAATCTGGGCGGGTTCTGAGCTTGAAATGGCGAACCTAGAACGCCTCGAAGCACAGAGAGAAGCAGATGCTCAGCGATTCCTCGCGAAAGAGAAGGCGGATGAATTGGTTATCTCGCAGCTGACAAATAAGCAATTAAAGGATAAAGAAGAATTGGATGCCCTGCGTATTCGGGATCAACAGTTCCGAATACAGAATCAGGAGAATGAACTCGGAATCGCTCAGCGAGATATTGAGTTGAAGGAACTTGCCCTGGTGAGAGAAAGGCTGGAAGCGAGTAAAAAAGGACGTGAGATCAAATTGCTTGCTCAAGAGAACGAGATTCAAGAGCAAAAAAGGCTGCGCGAGCAGGAAGAAAGCAATAACAGGCTTCGCTTCTTATCGAGCATCATCTTTTTTATCCTCCTTGTACTGTTGGGTATTTTGATCGCTTACCGTCAACTGCGAAAGCGAAAAAAGAGGATTGAAGAACAAAACATCATCATTGCAGAAAGCAAGAAGGTCATTGAAAAAGAGAAGGAAAAATCGGATAAATTGTTATTGAATATTTTGCCAGGTGCTGTGGCGGAAGAGTTGAAGACAATGGGGAGTTCGAAACCGAAAAGCTACGAAGAGATCAGCGTTGGGTTTACAGATTTTTCAGGTTTCACCATGATTTCCGAAAAGTTGAGTGCTGTTGAGTTGGTGGCCAAGTTGGATGAAATTTTCCTAGAGTTCGATAAAATTGTTGAGAATTACGGTCTTCAGCGAATCAAAACCATTGGTGATGCGTACATGTTCGCGTCTGGACTTCCCGAGTACCTGACGGACCACGCTGAAAGATGTGTAAACGCAGCGATCGATATGCGGGACTTCATCTCTGAATTCAACGGTGAACTTTCACCAACAGATCCACCTTGGAATGTTAGGATTGGTGTGAATTCTGGTCCTGTAGTGGCAGGAGTAATTGGGATTAAAAAGTTCGCATACGATATTTGGGGAGATACAGTGAACACGGCCGCTCGAATGGAATCAAGTGGTGAAATCGGAAAAGTGAATATCTCTGGATTCACAAACAAGTGCATCGTAGGTAAATTCGACTGTGAATATCGTGGAAAAGTTCCTGCAAAGAACAAAGGCGATATCGATATGTATTTCGCAGAGCGCTTGAGCTAGCATCAAATAAAAGGGGAGTCGGAAAAATGCATGGTTTACTTCTACTCGTGAGCACTGAATTTATGCAAAAATCCGACAATCGAACAGACCCGAACTCGTCCAAAATCCCTACCTTTGCCCCTTACTTTTTGTTATGGCAGATACTCGATATAACTTACGCGGTGTTTCCGCAGGAAAAGAAGACGTTCACAACGCAATTAAGAACGTTGATAAAGGTCTTTTCCCTCAAGCTTTTTGCAAAATCGTACCCGATTATTTGAGCGGTGATGAAGATTACTGCATCGTAATGCACGCTGATGGTGCGGGAACGAAATCTGCACTCGCGTACATGTACTGGAAAGAAACAGGTGATGTTTCTGTTTGGAAAGGAATCGCGCAAGATGCATTGATTATGAACATCGATGATCTTTTGTGTGTTGGAGCGACGGATAAGATTTTGTTGTCCTCTACAATCGGAAGAAACAAAAACCTGATTACAGGGGAAGTTCTTTCTGCAATCATTAACGGTACAGAAGAGTTATTGGAAGGATTGAGAAACCAAGGAATTGGAATTCATTCCACAGGTGGAGAAACGGCTGATGTTGGAGATTTGGTTCGAACAATCATTGTTGATTCAACAGTTGTTGCTCGAATGAAGCGTTCAGATGTGATTTCAAATCGTACGATTCAACCTGGAGATGTCATCGTTGGATTGGCCTCTTTCGGTCGAGCTACTTACGAAGATTCTTACAACGGTGGAATGGGAAGTAACGGATTGACATCTGCCCGCCACGATGTATTCAACAAGACATTAGCAGAAAAATACCCAGAGAGTTTCGATCCTGCTGTACCTTCAGATTTGGTCTACTCTGGCTCGAAGAACTTGACGGACGAAACGATCACTTCGTTGGATGCAGGACAAATGGTGCTTTCACCAACAAGAACATACGCTCCAATCATCAAAAAGATTTTAGATGAGCACAGAGCAGATATCCATGGAATGGTTCACTGTTCAGGTGGAGCGCAAACGAAAGTATTGCACTTCGTGAATGATGTGCACGTCATCAAAGACAACATGTTCCCGACGCCACCTCTATTCGAAATGATTCAAGAAGAATCTGGAACGAGCTGGGAAGAAATGTACAAAGTCTTCAACATGGGACACAGAATGGAATTATACGTTCCAGAGGAAATTGCAGAGCAAGTAATCGCTATTTCTGAAGAGTTCAATGTGAATGGACAAATTATTGGTCGTGTTGAAGCGTCTGATGAGAAAAAACTAACGATCAAATCACCTCACGGTGAATTTATATACAAGTAAGCATGAACGATTTACTCCAAAAATTAGAAGCAATTCATTTCCGATTTATTGAGGTTGGTACCTTGATTGTCGATCCCGATATCATCGCGGATATGAAGCGCTACGTCAAATTGAACAAGGAATACAAAGATTTGGAGGAGATCGACAAGGTTTACAAGAGCTACAAAGACTTGTTGGACAACCTAGCGAGTTCCAAAGAATTATTGGCCGAAGAAACGGATCCTGAGATGCGCGAAATGGCGAAGATGGAAATCGACGATTTAGAGACAGCTCGAGGACCAATGGAAGAAGAGATCAAAATGATGTTGATTCCAAAAGATCCTGAAGACGAGAAGTCGGCAATCATGGAGTTGCGGGCAGGTACAGGTGGAGATGAAGCGTGTATTTTCGTTGCGGATATTTTCAGAATGTACACGATGTTCTTCAAAGAGAAAGGATGGAAGTACGAAGTAACCAATACCAATGACGGAGGTACGGCAGGCTACAAAGAAATTACAATGAACATTGATGCACCGGCAGCGTACGGTGTGTTGAAGTTTGAGTCGGGTGTGCACCGTGTACAACGTGTTCCTGAAACGGAATCTCAAGGGCGTGTGCATACATCAGCGATTACCGTAGCAGTTTTGCCAGAGGCGGAAGAAGTAGATTTTGATTTGAACATGTCTGATGTTCGTCGTGATACATACCGCGCGTCTGGAGCAGGAGGTCAGCACGTAAATAAAACGGAATCTGCCATTCGATTGACGCACATTCCTACAGGAGTTGTTGCGGAATGTCAAGATGGGCGTTCTCAGCACAAAAACTTGGAGAAAGCGATTTCAATGCTGCGTTCTCGATTGTATCAAATTGAGTTGGATAAAATTCAAAGCGCTCGATCTGAGCACAGAAAGTCATTGGTTTCTACTGGTGACCGATCAGCGAAAATCCGCACTTACAACTATCCGCAAGGAAGAATTACCGATCACCGAATTAATAAAACACTCTACAAGCTCGACGCTTTCATGAATGGCGATGTCCAGGAAATGATTGATGCGTTGAAAATGGCGGAAAATGCCGAAAAGTTGAAAAACGAGCAAGTATGACAAGAGTAGAATTGATTGAACAAATTCGATTGAAACGATCCTTCCTTTGCGTTGGATTGGATACTGATTTGGATAAAATTCCACCACATTTGTTGGAGACGGAAGATCCAATATTCGAATTCAACAAGGCAATCATTGATGCAACAAAAGATTACTGTGTAGCCTACAAACCCAATATCGCATTCTACGAATGTCACGGGCCAAAAGGATGGGAATCATTGCAAAAAACCTTGGATTACATTCCAGATAATATCTTCACTATTGCTGATGCGAAACGTGGAGATATCGGAAATACTTCCAACTATTACGCGAAGACATTTTTCGAATACTTGAACGCAGATTCAGTGACAATTGCTCCTTACATGGGCTCTGATAGTGTGACGCCGTTCTTCGAATTTCCTGGAAAATGGGTCATTTTATTAGCGCTCACATCTAACAAAGGAGCATTGGATTTTCAATTCACTTCAGACATCAACAATGTTGAATTGTACAAAAAGGTCTTGACGAAATCTCAAGAATGGGGTACAGACGAAAACCTGATGTATGTTGTTGGGGCGACGCGCGCCGAAGGAATAGGAGAGGTTCGAAAATTGGTTCCAGATCACTTCTTTTTAGTGCCGGGAGTAGGTGCTCAAGGTGGTTCGCTAACCGATGTGGCCAACTACGGATGGAATAAAGACTGTGGTTTGCTCGTTAATTCTTCAAGAGGAATCATCTACGCTTCGCAAGAATCTGATTTTGCTGAGAAATCAGCAGAAGCGGCTAAAGCAATTCAGGTTGAAATGGCGCAAATTCTTCAGGATAAGAATTTTTAGACCCTTCTTTTAATTCATGTATCTTAGGTGTTTGCTCAATGCGACCGCAAGTTTATTTCTTGTGAAGCAACAAAAATGATTCAACGCTAAATTCTCAAACATGATGAAAGTCCACTTTTCCATATTACTGTTGATTTTTTTATCCAGTAATGCAATCGGTCAAAACGAAATTCAAACACGGGATTTAGAATCCTGGTCGACGATTTCAGCGAACAAAGATTTCTCAAAAGTATTCGGAATCAACCTGGAGCAGAGTCTTCGAATGTATGATAATAGTACACAGATTGACCAATACTTCACCAACCTCGATTTGAACTTCAACGTTGCGAAGGGCTTTTCTTTGACAGGAGGATTTCGATTCATTGGTGATCGTGATAAGGACGACGGCACTTACGATAATCACTTCAGATTCAATGGTGACATCAACTACAAACACACTGTTGATCGCTTCAAATTCAAATACCGAATTCGACTTCAAACGAAGAATGAACTTGGATACTCACGAGAAGAGGGTGATTTCCTAAGGAATTCGTTTCGAATGCGAGCTGGAGTGAAGTACAGCATCAAAGGCTGGAAATTGGATCCTGAAGTGTCGTACGAACTTTTCAGAGAATCAGGGAAATACACAGTTTCCTCGTTTAACAAATACCGAATTTCTGTCAGCACGAAATACAAGTTCAACAAATTGATCGAACTAAAAGGATTTTATCGCTTCGAAAGAGGACTAGGTAGTTTATTGCCAGAATCCACGAATATCGTTGGATTCAACTTAATGTTTAACCTATAAAACTGAAACAATGATGAGAACGAAGATTTTATTTATCGCAGCCGCAGCAGTTTCACTTGTTTCATGTAAAAAGGTGACAACAATCAATCAAAGTGAATTATTGCCAGATTGGACAACGGCCACACACAGCGCATCCACTCCAGACTACTCTTTTTTTGACGACAATACCGTTCAACGATTTGACATTACGATCGATGAAGCGTGGTGGACAATCATGCAAGAACATAAAGACGAATACGTCGCTTCAATGGGAGGAGGAAGCTTTTCTGATGTAACACCGATTTACGTTCCATGCAACTTGGAACACAACGGAATCAATTGGTACAATGTCGGAATTCGCTACAAGGGAAATTCCAGCTTGAGCAACTCCAATGGTATTGGTAAACTTCCTTTTAGATTGAAATTTGAAGAGTTTGTGAATGACTATCCCGAAATCACAGGGCAGAATTTCTACGGATTTGAGGAGTTATCACTTTCCAGTAATTTCAATGATAAATCGCTCATGCGCGAAAAAGTAGCGTCTGATTTATTCAGAGATTTTGGTGTTCCTTGCGCACGCTCCGTATTCTGCGAAATTTACATCGATTATGGCGAAGGTCCTGTTTACTTTGGATTATATACTGTTTTGGAAGTTGTGTTCGATAGCGCTATCCAAAATGAGTTCGGTTCAAATACTGGTAACTGCTACAAACCTGATGGCGATGGAGCATCATTTGCCAATGGAACCTATGCAGAAAGTTATTTCGAGAACAAAACAGGCGGAACAGATTTTTCAGATGTCTTAGGGGTCTATAATACAGTCAATGCAACACAAACGAACCCAGCAGGCTGGAGAACAGCAATGGAGTTGTACTTAAATATGGATGGTTATTTGAAATACATGGCAGTAAACTTCACGATCCAAAATTGGGATACCTATGGGCGCATGACACATAATTATTACCTGTACAACGATCCATCCACAGGAAAGTTGAATTGGATTCCGTGGGACAACAACGAAGCGTTTGAAGAAGGAAAAATGGGCGGTGCATTGTCCATTGATTTGAGCGATGCTAGCGATCAATGGCCTCTATTGAGCAAGGTCATTGCGGACCCTGTTTATGAGGCACAGTACAAGACCTATTTACGCGATTTCATTGATAATTACTTCAATGCGTCAAATATGTCAGCAATTTATTCGAACTATTCTAATTTGATTCAGTCTTCGGTGAATGCCGAAACAAGTGGCTATTCATATTTGAATTCTTCCGCTGATTTTTCGAGTGCTGTATCTGACTTGAACACACACGTATCACAACGCTATTCAATTGTTGATGCCTACGCACCATGATCCTTTGAATCAATTTGGACTTTTTCAGAAAGTGTAAATGTGCTATTTTGTTTAAAACTGACACATGGTTTTAGACAGCAAAGTAATCGAATTCAAAGGAATGCCTCTGTTTCAGAAGGCGCGGTTCAAAACGCCACTGGACATGGATGGTTCCTTTCAGGAATTTGCGTGTTTTTTCTACATGGTCAATGGGAAGATGCTTAGCTACGACTCCCGTGGATTACATCAGCTTAGTGAGAAAGACGCCATCATAAAAAATTGCAGCAATTTCGTTCAGCGTTACCTCCCAACAGGAGATACGGATGAATGTGAGGCGATTGCTGTGTATTTGTATCCAGATCTTCTGAAGACAATCTACAAGGATGAGGTGCCTTCGTTTTTAGAGAATGTCGGAAGTGATGAGCAGCCTAAAAAACTGATCGCGAACAAGCTGGTCGAACAATACATGAGCAGTCTTTTGGTCTATTTTGAAGATCCCGAAGTGGTGGATGAAGAATTGGGAATCCTCAAATTGAAAGAACTAATGATGATTTTGCTGAAGTCGGAAAATCACCAAAACATCCGAAAACTCTTATCTGAGATTTTTACACCTGTCAATGTTCGATTTAAGAAAGCGGTGGAGCAGAATATTTTCAATCAATTGAGCATCGATCAACTGGCGTTTATTTGCAACATGAGTCTGTCTTCTTTCAAGCGAGAATTTCAAAAAGTATTCGGAGATACGCCAGCGCGATTCATCAAAAATCGAAGGTTGGAACATGCGGCATCACGCTTGGTCTGCTCAGATTTATCCAGTACAGACGTTGCGTACGAGTCGGGCTTTCAAGATCCTACAACCTTTTCGGCAAGCTTCAATCAGAAGTATAATGTCTCGCCCAAAAAGTTCAGATTGGACAAAATGAGCAATTAATCGAACAAAAACAGAAAGTTTTTTGCCTGCCTATCGCTGACCTTTGTATCGTACTAATTTAAAAAGAGCGATATGAAAAATGTATTTAGAACATTAGCGATTTTATTAACACTTAACACAGCAGTTATGGCACAAAAAGAGTTTAACGTAGACAGAGAAATTGAAATTAATGTTTCGGCGGAACAACTATGGGAGATGGTTGGACCGGGATTCGTAGAAGTTTACAAATGGTCTTCAAATGTTGATCACGCAGAGGGATCTGGGAAGAGTGAGTTTGAAGGTGCAGTATGCAGTAATCGATCGTGTGCTGTGAACGTTAAAGGTTTCAGTAGCATTGCTGAGAAATTGACGAATTACAGCATTGATAATAAAACCTTATCGTATGAAGTTGTTGAAGGAATGCCAGGCTTTATGGTGTTAGCGGAGAATACTTGGACAGTTGTTCCAATCAGCGAAAGCAAATCAAAGCTAGTCATGAAAGGGCGATTTTCAACCAAAGGACTCATGGGGACAATGATGCGAGGAATGATGAAGAAGAAAATGGGTGAAACACTTGAAATGGTCTTGAATGATGCGAAAGTTTACGCTGAGACCGGTGTTCCGTCCGCAGTGAAACAAGCACGCATTGCAGAATTTGAAAAGAAGCAAAAGAAAGCAGCTTAGAACGAAATTTTGTAGAAGAAAAAGGGGTGTCCAAATGGGTGCTCCTTTTTTTGTTTTCTCCCCTCGTCAAATCTCCAAAGAATGTTAATCTTTTGTTAAGCAAATAGCCCCAAAATTGATCTCATTTTTCACTATGCGCGCCTACGATTCAACAGCCTTGGGAGACACACGAATTTGCGCCTTCGATTTCCGCCTTACTTCCTTCTCTAGTTGGAGTTTCAGGGCATTTATTGAACCCTCAATTTCTTTGTCCCCGAATATATTATAGTACCTTTGTGCTTTCGTAAAAAGGAAACCAGACATTTATGTGGCAATTTATTGCTAATCTAATTTTAAGGAATCGATTAATAATCATTGGATTATTGACACTTCTTACTGTGTTTCTTGGTTACAATGCCGTGACTGGATTGAAGTTGGATAACCGATACGGTGTTCTTCTGCCAAAATCAGCTCAAGCAAGTATCGATTACGAGCGTTTTCAAGAGATGTTCGGCGAAGATGGCGGTGTTCTGGTGATTGGAATTCAAACAGATTCACTGTACACCGAAGATCGTTTTCGCAAATGGAAAGAACTTGGAGATTCTATCTTACAGCTAGATGGAGTGGAGTCTGTCGTTTCTGAAGCGAATCTTTTCACAATCTACAACAATCGCGAGAAGGGCAAGTTTGACGCTCATCGCGTATTCTCAGATGTCACGTACAAGGAGAAATCCATAGATTCTATTCAGCGGGAAATCAGGGAAAATCCCATGTACAAAGACCTTCTCTTCAATGATGAGAACGCTTCTTTGATGATGGTTGAGATTGACGGCCGATTCCTCTTGGATCAACAAAAGGCAAACGTCGTTTTAGATATTGAGAATTTAGCTTCTTCGTACGAACAAGAATTGGGTCATGCGAAATTCGCAGGATTGCCTCACTTGCGGGTAATTATCGGAAAGCGTGTTGTAAAGGAAATGTACTTATTTGTAGGGCTGTTACTCTTAGTGACTTCGCTCTTATTGTACCTCTTTTTCCGTTCGCTACGAGTCGTATTTATCTGTATTCTCGTTGTAGCGGTGGCCGTTATTTGGTCAATCGGTTTGATCGGAGCACTTGGTTTCGACCTTACGATTATCATGGCCTTGATTCCTCCACTAATGATTGTGATTGGAATTCCTAACTGTATCTTCCTGCTCACCAAGTACCATCAGGAAGTCAAAGATCACGGAAACAAAGTCAAAGCACTGACGCGTGTAATTCGCAAAATTGGAACAGCAACCTTCCTTACGAATTTAACGACATCACTCGGTTTCTTGACCTTCATCACAACGAACTCGCCGAAACTGATCGAATTCGGGATTAGTGCTTCCTTGAACATTATTCTGGTTTTCATCTTATCGATTTGTATCCTTCCAATCGTGTTATCGTTCTCGAAAAAACCTCGCGAAAAGCACCTGAAGCATTTGGATCGAAAATTAGCGGTTGGCCTACTCAATAACCTTGTGCACATTGCTGGGAATCACAGAAAATGGGTATACGTCGTTACACTTGCTGTAGTTGTCTTCAGTATTATTGGAATGACGCGCATCAAAGCAACAGGAAACTTAACGGGTGATTTACCTGCCGGTGACCAGATTTTGAAAGACGTTCAATTCATTGAAAAGAACTTTGGTGGATCGATTCCGTTTGAGGTGATGATCGACTACAAAGAGAACAGTCGTTTGCAGAAAAAGCACACCTTAGTTGCGGTGGATAGCATTCAGCGTCGCTACTCTGAGGATACATTATTCACACGTTTCATCTCGTTTGTTGATGTGCTGAAAGGTGCGAACATGGCCTATAACGACAACGATGTGGAGGAGTTTAGGTTGATTACAAGCAAGCGAAAACTTAGGGTACTTAAAAACTACATTGATAGCTCTTTCGTGACGAATTCGAACAACGCTGGAATGGCCTTGAATGAATTCATTGATACATCGAACCGAGTGCTCCGCATCCGATCACAAATGATGGATATCGGATCTTACGAAGTAAGTGACATTGTGGATTCGATGGAAGTCCAAATGGATGACATTTTAAACCCAGACAAGAAACAACTTGAAAAGTTCTACCGTTTGGCGACAGTCAAAAAGAAGAAAAAATACTACGATTCAATTGTCTTTGAGCACCCTGCAGTATTCAACGCTTTGACTGATATTATTGCCGACGGCGATGACGCGAAAGTTGAGGCTTTTGATATGGATCCAGAGTCAATCAAAAAAGAATTTGGTAAAAAAGGATTCAAGGAAAAGCTGCGCACTGCAATTGACACAGAGTATTACGATGTTACCGTAACGGGTGCATCACGCGTAGCATCAGAAGGAACAAAGTATTTGGTGATGAACCTCTTGACAAGTTTGGTGTTCGCCATCTTGGCAATTGCAATTCTGATGTCGATCTTATTCCGTTCCTGGAGAATGGTGATGGTTTCCTTGATTCCTAACTTTATTCCTCTCTTGTTTACAGCGGGAATTATGGGATGGTTCGGGATTCCTTTGAAACCTTCAACGTTACTTGTATTTAGTATTGCCTTCGGAATTTCGGTAGATGACACCATTCACTATCTGGCCAAATATCGCCTCGAATTAAAATCGAAGCAGTGGGATTTGAAAGAATGTGTAATGATGGCGATTCGAGAAGCGGGACTGGGAATGTTCTACACTTCGATCGTTTTGTTCTGCGGATTCTCAATGTTCAGTTTCTCGCAATTTGGAGGAACACAAGCACTTGGTTTATTGGTTTCATTGACACTGTTAATCGCGATGATTACCAACTTAGTTTTACTTCCAAGTCTGCTCTTATCTTTGGAACACAGGTTGACGACAAAATCATTCGAAGAGCCGTTCTTTGATGCTTACAGTGAAGAAAGTGATTTGGATTGGGACGACGTTGATGTATTCCCTCATCCGAAGGAAGGACCAGGTTCGGAGACTTCCGAATAAGAAACCTGAGGACAGAGGTTCTCGAAGTCCGACTTTCTCATGGAAAAGCAAATCTCTAAAAGAATTCGCAATGGATATTGGAGGGGAACTCAGGTTTGAATATCTTTAGCGCAAACGATTATCAATATGAAAGGAATTATTCTTGCTGGTGGATCAGGAACTCGTTTACATCCATTAACGCTTGCAGTGAGTAAACAACTCATGCCTATTTACGATAAACCGATGATTTACTATCCGCTTTCCGTTTTGATGGCGGCAGGAATCAAGGATATTCTAATCATTTCAACTCCTCACGACCTTCCGAATTTCAAGAAATTGTTGGGCGATGGAAAGAATCTCGGATGTAATTTCGAATATGCGGAGCAAGTAATTCCGAATGGATTGGCGCAAGCATTTGTTATCGGTGAAGAGTTTATCGGAGATGATAAAGTGGCGCTCATTTTGGGTGACAATATCTTCTATGGAGCCGGAATGGGGAACTTGTTGAAAGAGAACGCTGATCCAACTGGAGGAGTGGTATACGCTTATCACGTGAGTGACCCAGAGCGCTATGGTGTTGTTGAGTTTGATGACAACATGAAAGCGATTTCAATTGAGGAAAAACCAACCAATCCTAAGTCGAACTTTGCCGTTCCTGGATTGTATTTCTACGATAATTCGGTGGTTGATATTGCCAAAAAATTAGAGCCTTCTGCGAGAGGTGAATATGAAATTACTGATGTGAATGCCGAATATTTACGTCGAGGTCAATTGAAAGTCGCGGTGATGAATCGCGGAACAGCTTGGCTCGATACTGGAACATTCCCATCACTGATGCAGGCAGGACAATTCGTTCAAGTGATTGAAGAGAGACAAGGTTTGAAGATTGGCTGCATCGAAGAAGTTGCGTACCGCAGTGGATTCATTTCTGCAGAGCAGTTAGAAGAACTCGCAAAACCGCTTTTGAAAAGTGGATATGGTAATTACTTGATGAGTATCCTTTCATGAACGAACTTCAAAAATATACAGCGCTCATCGATGGAGAATTGAGCAAGATTGATTTGCCACTTTCTCCTGAGAAGTTGTACGATCCACTTCGTTATTTCCTTCAAATCGGAGGGAAGCGAATTCGCCCAATGTTGACCTTGTTAAGTGCAGAATTATTCGACTCAAGTGTTGAAAAAGCATTGCCTCAGGCCTTGTGCATTGAGGTGTTTCACAATTTTACCTTGATTCATGATGATATCATGGACGAAGCACCGCTCAGAAGAAATCAAGCGACAGTTCACGAAAAGTGGAACCGCGATGTTGCGATTTTATCGGGCGATGTGTTGATGATCAAGGCATATCAATTGCTCGGAAAGATAGAGGCGAAATTGCTTCCTGACGCATTCCAATTGTTCAATAAAACAGCGATAGAAGTATGTGAAGGTCAACAATTGGACATGGATTTCGAAGAGCGATCAGATGTTTCCATTGATGAGTACATCGAAATGATTCGATTGAAGACTTCGGTTTTATTGGGATGCGCCCTCGAAATTGGAGCCATTGTCGCTGAAGCTAACAAATCTGACCGCGACGCCATTTACGATTTCGGACAACACATTGGAATTGCTTTCCAGATTCAAGATGACATTTTAGACCTTTACGCTGATCCTGATAAATTCGGGAAGCAAGTTGGGGGAGATGTAATCGCCAATAAGAAAACAATGCTCCATTTAACAGCCATCAAAGGTGCCACAAAGGAGCAATTGGAAGTAATGAAGCAGCTCCAAAAAGAACAGAATTTGGTGCTCAAAGTTGATCGCACACGTCGCTTATTTGACCAACTGAATGTTCGCTCTATTTGTGAGGCAAGAATGCAAGAGCATTACGACATCGCGCTGACTTCCCTTGCGAAAATCAAGGTGGATGATTCCAAAAAACAAAAGTTGATTGGGTTGGCTGCTTTCTTGATGAATCGCGAGCTATAAACAGATCGTTTCCATCGTATTTTGCCTGAACTTTTCAAGTGATTTTAAGGCATGGTATTTCCATTTGATTTAGTCTCTCCCAAATCACAGCACACTGATTCTTGTGCCCATTCTCGGCATTAGTCCTGACGATATTGTACGATTACAATTGTTAATTTTTTGTTAACACGGCACGGTTGTTGCACCGTTTGAGTCGATTTTGAACTTCGAAATTGACTTAAACAATCTAATTTTAAACCGAATTGCCATGAAAATTTTCTATCTATCTTGCTTTGTCATCACTCTTTTTATTATTCAAAGTTGCACCATAATACGACCAGGTGAGGTAGGGGTAGATGTTAAATTCGGAAAGATTAAACCCGAGCTCTTAGAACCAGGTGCGCATCACTATGCGCCGAAAGTTTTCAGGTACGTGGTCCGCTACGAAACCAGAACAATCAATCACAACAAAGAGTTCCACTTTCATTCGAAAGAAGGCATTTATGTGGATGCTGATGTTACGATACTTTATCATGTGAGACAAAGCGATATTCTTGAAATACACAAGAACTATGGGCCTAAATATGAAAGCTTGTTGATCGATGATTACATAGAAACCAATCTGCGAAAAATTGGGTTGAATTATGAAGCACAAGAATTGATTCCTGCCAGAACAATGATCGAAGCAAATTTGATGTTAGCAATGGATAGTATTCTCACGGACCGCGGAATCGTAATGGAAAGTGTAATTTTGAAGGATTTTACACTTCCGCAGGGCATTGTAGCCACCATTCAAGAGCGACTCAAGGCGGAGGAAATTGCTAAAAGAACAACAGTTGAAAACAAGGCGTCGAGAGAACGGCTGGATTTTGAACTTGAAAGAGGTCTAAAGGAAAAGGAATTGGAAATCAGTAAAAGTAGATTGGATTTAGAATTTGCGCTTGAAAAACAAAAGTTGGAGGCCGAGAGAATTATCGTTGCTGCCGAAGCTGAAAAGAAAAGACAAGAATTGGAGAATTCAACCATTACGGATCAGTTGTTGAAATTGAAAGCCATTGAGCTGAGTGCTGAAGCATTGAAATCAAACTCTAAAATCATTGTTACTGACGGTAAAACACCGATTGTTTTAGGTGGAAACGGCATTAGTTTGAGCGATTTTGAAAAGTGATCGCACACTGATATATTACATCGACTAAACCTCGAAAGATTGATCCAAAAAAAAGGGAGCTAGATAAACCAGCTCCCTTTCTCGTAACTTCTAAAGTATACTACTCAACAATCAACTTATGAGATTCTGTATTGTACTCATTGCTGATTTCTACAAAATATGCTCCACTTGAGAGCGCGCTAATGTCTAATTCGATCGCACCGTTTGCATCGTTTTGCGATACTACTTCTTGTCCTGAGAGATTTACAATTGAATACGTGTAGCTTCCTTCAGCTTTAATCATGACAGAAGTTGTTGCAGGATTCGGGTATATATCAACATTCATCGAACTGAATTCATCCAAACTAACATTTCCACCGCTAAAGGCTAGATCATCCAAGTGAAGGACGGATCCTTGGTTGTCTCCTGAAAAAGCGATTAAGGACATGGAATCTGGAGTTCCAACAATCGTAATCGGTAAATTAAAGGTTTGCCACGAAGCCGCACTATTGAATGCTTGCGTTTCAAAGCCAATTGGTGTTCCATTTTCAAGGAAAGTCAATTGGATGAAACCTTGATCGAGTGATGACGGTGCATACTTGTAAGCGCCTGTCAAAGCTGTTGGATTGGCATTGTAAGGTGCCGCCTGAAATGGATTCGAAGAGAAAAGATCGATCGCTCCATTCGATAAAAACGATTGAATCGTGTCACCACCTGGTACTGGTTGGATCGTTGTCATTTCAATAGCATATGTTCCAGTATTTGCGTCCGTTGTTTTAACCGCGTTCTCGGCTGCTAACGCACTCAATATTGGGTTCAAAGTATACCAATCATCAGGATCTTCAGTGCTGACTGAGCTCCAATTCTCAAAACTAGGGTCAGGCACATTTGTCACGGGGATTCCAGCATTGTGCATCGTTACGTTGTCAACTCTCGCCCATGAACCTGGACTAGGAGTGCTCGTTCCAAAAGGATTTCCTAAAACAAAACCGATAAATAATTCATCTTGCGCTCCATTTGGAAAGGAAACAGTTCCAGCGGTCCAAGTTGAAGCCGTGCCTGTTGCCGCTTCGACAACTGCCGTAGTTACGGGAACACCAGCGATGAATCGCGTAGCAATAACGAACAATGTATCACCTACTGCCAGATCACATTTGTAGTAGTACTGCATTTCATTAAAGTTGATGTTGTAGGCAATCCCTGCAGAAGGACCAGTTGGGCCAGTATATCCATGCATTACGTACCCGAAAACGGTGTCTTGTTGTCCTGCTAATTCTGCAGTCAATTCACAAGAATAGGTACCATCTTGCGCGTCAGTTGATTGAAACACGGTTGGTATTCCTTGGAAATTTTCCACGTTTGCATTGTTCCAATCAGTTGGGTAATCGTAAAGAGTATCGTTTGACCAGTTTTCGAATCCGCCATTTGGGAGTTGCCCATATTGAGCGAAAGATCCTAAGGCGAGTGCTAAAAATAGGGTAGTTGTGAAAAGATTTTTCATAGAACTTGTTTTTGGTAATTCTATAACGAAATTAAGGCGACTTGGGTTGAGAAACTATGATGATAGTCAGTTTTGGAATATACTGACCACCTGATTTTCCTTTCTAGCCTTTGCGCAATTGCTTCTTGAACTCTTTCAGCAAAAATTCATCCAATTCCTTTAATGCAAAAGAAATATAGCCTTCAGTAAGAACAGCTTTGTAAACGCCTCCTTGACCATTAAAGTGGAATCGGATTTCTGTAAAATGTTTCTTTTTAGAGTCGAAAATGAGTTCGAAATGATCGAGGTCACTGAGTTTAAACGGTGCCCGATCATCCAAATGATTTCTGATAATGTCGAATTCGTCTTGATCTGCTTGGGACAGCTCGCCCTGGAACTGCAGCAAATAATCTTCATACACCTTAACGTATCGGGTGTTGTACATTTTCAACACGGGAAGCGGATCAGTGTACATCGCAGAATGCATCAGTCTTTGTGCGTTCGAGAGATCGATTACTCCGTGCTTGTATGATAGATCGTTACTCCCAAAGCCGTTATACTGGTATTTCAGGTTGAGAAAATTGCGCTTCGTTGAAAAAGAATATCCTTCAGGAACATAATTACAGCTGTCAAAAGAAACCTTGCAGTTTTCCCACAATGCTGCTTTTTCTTGAATCCTTTCTATCGGAACATTCGAAATGAGATCTTTGTTTTCACTAAAAGATTGAAATCGGACATTGAGTCTACGGTTCAATTCCATAGAATCCGACGTAGCCGACAATTCATTAATGGTACTATCAGTATTTGATACAATTTTGACGTATTCGGAATACGAATTTACATCCTGATTACTCCCGCAAGCAGTGAGCAATAGGAATATACAAGCAGAAAAGAAAAGTTTCATTCTATCCGCCAGTTCCAGTACCTCCTTCTTCTGTCGCTGCTTCTTCCTCTGCAATTGCGTCGTGGTGTTTTTTGGCTTCTTCGTCATCATCTTTCCACTTCGCAAAGTACGCTTTTGCTGTTGCCTTTTGATCGTCAGAGCCATTATCGTAATAATCTTTGTGGTGTCTGGTAATATCGAATGAGCCTTTTTTTCTTGCGTTCTTGTAGAAATTCTCGCGAGTAGATTCAGCGCCAGTGTCCCACCTGTTTACAGCTCTGGATACCTTTGTGACGTCATCGTCTTCTGCATTTTCATAGGCATATTTACCGCTGTATTTCGTTCCTTCAGTCCAAAAGTATAGGGCCGATTGAACGGCATACATTGCTTCCGCAACTTTCGTGTAATTACCTGTTTTGATGTCCTCTCCGTCGGCAACCTTTGCAGCGAAGTCAATTTCACCTGTTGTATCTCCCGAGAACGTAACATCTGTTCTGTTTCTGAACTTCGTGAAATTCTCATAGTTTCCAACTCCAGTCAATTGTTTCAAACCTCGACCTTTGTAAATCCAACCGTCCTGGGTTAATTCGTCACCATTTCCGAGTCCACGACTGTCTCCAGGGTAAGGAGCGTACATCCGCGATAAAAGAGGAACTCCAAATGCTTTGTGATCTTTATAGAAGATTTTATACTTCACCGTTTCTTCTTCGGCACCTTCCAAGGTTTCTTTTATTTCAGTCACAAGCTCTTCACCTTTATCGAAGTTTGCATACAAGGCCTTATCAATAACTTTCACGTCATTATCGACAAGAATGGTCTTGATTTCTTCGTTGGTTTTCGTCAGGACTTTATCGTCTTTATCTTTGATTGTGAAAATATCTGTAAGATGATCCTTCAGTGAAGTCTGCATCGTAGTATCAAACGTTATCTTATTATTGCTGAAGACACCAGGAAAGGAATTCGCTTTGTTGGCACTTGTCTTCCAGTAATACCAGTTTTCAGACTCCTCAAAGGTTCTAAACTGAGCGCTTTCATGCGTTACTTGAGCAATGAAGTGTGCTTTTTTCAGACAGGTGTCCAATTGAAAATCTTCTCGATAACTATTCAAGTGTGGAATAATTGCATTGATGTTGGCCGTTCTCGAAGTTGTTGCCTTAGCCGTCATTACCTTCTTGATTTGATCCAAGGTAAACTCGTCATCGCAATATTGACAAACGTATGCTTCTTCAACTGCTGGAAATTCAATACTCAAGGAATTCCCTTCACCGCTCTCAAATTCTGCGGTTGCCATATTTGTGTTATCGCCTTCTGCCATGGTCTAAAATAGATATTGTTCCGATTATTTCGTTAGAGATACTGTAGCGTTTTCAATAGTATGTTCGTTTTAGAATATCAATAAGTCAATATTCGGCAGTTAGATTAATAATTATCAGGATCTTCAGTGATAGAAGATTCCCCGAAAACTCCCAAAATTAGGTTGCCTTACAAGATACATAAAAATAATTGTCTAGAAATAAGTAGACAAATTTTCTTTGATCCTTAATTAAAGAGGGTGATTTAGGCACTTTCGCTCAAATCCAGAACATAATGCGCCACCAATGCATGACGCTCAAATGACAAAATCCAGACGTGTAATATCGCAGGGTCGTCTTTATCCAAATGAAGCAAAGGTCCGTCAATTCCAATGTAGTGACTGTCCAACCACTTACCATTTTCATCCAAAAGAACACCAAAATTCGGATTCGTCAAGCTGCATTGATCTTCGTGCAAAGCATAATCTTCGTAAAAAGGGTGATTCCCAATTCCCATGGAAAACTGATGTCCAGAATTTGCTTCTTCAGTTGAAAGTCGTGGTAGCGCGGATAAATCCAAGCCACCAATGATGAATTGCGTTTTGCGTCCTTTTTCGTCTGAATAATTAAAGTGTAACTCGGATCGCTCACCTCGATTGGTTTCCGTTTTTCGATAAATAACACCTTCCAAATTCTTGAAACGACCGAGCTCAGTTGTTCTTGGATCGGCTCGGTTGTAGAACCCTGGAGGGCTGAAGGTCGCAAAGGTCGAGGCGTCAGTGTGAAAATCACTCATTTTTGTCACTCCAGTTGGAGTAATTACTCCGACTTGTTTTTTCTTTCGTTCTCCCGCCAGTGGATACATAACATCCGACAAGTTCGCATACCTAGGAGCAGATTCACTTTTTACTGTTCTCAAAACATTCAAATCGACTTTTTTGCTTGGTGGATTTTGCCAATTCTCCAAGAAATCAGCTACCTCGTCAAACTTCTTTCCATTGCGTTTTGCGTACAATTCGTGGTATAAATCCTTTGGGAAATCGAACCAGCCGTGGTAGAAGTTTTTGTTCGAACCGTCAACATCAGCGTATAAGAATACTTCCCAGAGATAAGAGTTAAGGCAGTTTCGAGCCAAGTCCATACGTGTTACTTTCTCACCGTTTACGACACAATTCTCTTCGTGTGAAGCAGTCTTCAATTGATCATCTTGCCATTTCACCTGATTTCGATTCCATTCTTGATTTACAATTGAGATCAAGGACAGGTATTCATCTTCGCGAACGTATTCTGGAATGGTTGGAATGAACTCCATCAAATCAATCTCGAACAAATGCGCTGTGTCGTCTTCTTCCGAATCAGGAATCAAGAAAACATCAAACAATTCACCTTTTCGAATAAACTCGATTGATTTCATCGATGTTTCTAAACACTTTTCATGACGTACGGTAATGTCAGGATTATCAGGGTATTCCTCATCAGTAAGCTCTCTCAAGGAAGCCGAAAAGTGCGTTTTATCCTCACTCTGGTCCAAGTCTTCAAGAGTAATCTCACTTAGGTCATCGTTCGCTATTTCGGAACAAGAAATCAACGTGAAAAGAAATAAACTGAATAGTAGGGCGCAATTTTTCATAACACAAAGCTACAAAATGTCATGTAGTTGATTAAGGAATTCAACTATATTAGATTCAACAACGCTAATTTGACGGAACAGGAGTTTATAACTTGCGCAAAACAAGACAAGGATGCAGCATTTTCGTATCTCACTTCCACCTATGCTCAAAAGATTTATGGGAGTTGTATTCAATTGCTTCGAAATTCTGAGGATGCCGAAGATTTAGTCCAAGAGGTATTCGTGTCTATTTATTTGTCCTTGGATTCATTTGGAGGTAAATCAAAATTGTCAACGTGGATTTACGCCATTACTCATAATAAAGCCAAAGAGTTTTTACGAAACAAAACGCGGTTAAAGCGATCAGGAACGCTCACAATTTTAGACGAGCACGCCGAAGGAATAAGTTCTCACACCATCAACTTCAATCATCCGGGTGTTCAGTTAGAGGATAAGGAACGTGCTGCGGTATTATTTGAAGCAATCGATTCTTTGGCGGAAAATCAAGCTCGAGCATATCGATTGGCAAAAATTGAAGGGTACAGCTATGCTGAAATTGGGGAAATCATGGAGTTGAGTGTCTCATCGATTGAATCCCTGCTCTTTAGAGCGAATAAGTGTTTGCGAGAGATTTTGGCAGATTTTTATCAAAAAAATAAATCCTAGCGCAAGGTTTTTAGAAAAATGACAACAAAAGGAACAGATATGAATAAGGAACAACATTGGATTGATGAGGTAACGGCGGTTTCAGAGCGGATTAAAACTCCTCAGATTCCAGCGCACGTGCTTGAAAGAATTCAAGCTATTCCATCTTCAATAAAATCAAAAATAGACCTCGTTCCGAAACGAACGATCTGGTTAGTGGCAGCAAGTATCGCAGCGCTGATAGCAGTAAATATTTACGTGTCGAGCACAACCAACTCGACCAGTTCTACGGAGAGTTCGTTTGAAGAAACGTACTTCTCACACCTAAAACAATTGTAATGAAACGCACAAAATTGTACAAACTCATCATTGCAGCATTAGTTATTATCAATGTTGGAATGTTGGTTTTCTTCTTAGCAGGAGGACCACCAAATTCACCACCCGATCCAGGGGATTTATCCAAAGAGTTAGGGCTAGAAGGAAAAAAGCGCTCTGCTATTACATTGTTGGAAGTAACGCATCATACCGACAAAAGAGCACTCATGAGAAAAGATCGTGAGTTACATGAAACCTTGTTTTCGAAGCTGGGAACGGACGAAGATGTTTCAAATCTTCAGGAAGAAATTGAAGTGAACCACGCTGAAATTGAGCGCATGACCTATGAATTTTTCAATGAGGTCGCTAAGGAATGCAATGCAGAGCAGAAGAAACAATTGAAAGGAATGATTTATCATACATTTCGTCAAATGAAGGGACCAAAAGGTAAATGATCCGAGCGCTACTTGTTCTTTCTAGTTTGTGGGTGTTTCCCACCTTTGCTCAAAGGGCATTAGAGATTCAATTTGATCAAGATTCGACTGAACAAGGATACAGTATTGAAACACTTCGTTTCTATCTTTCAAATATTCGATTTCATACTGTTGAGGGCGTTTGGCATAAAGAAGAGAACAGCTTCAACTTAATAGATATTGAAAATCCATCATCACAGAAAATCCCTCTTCCCAAAGACTTGGTCAAAGCGAAAATTGATTCCGTTTCATTTCTCATAGGGATTGATAGTACAACGAATGTCGCGGGGATTTTAGAAGGTGATTTAGATCCAATTAAAGGAATGTACTGGGCATGGAATTCAGGTTACATCAACTTTAAAGTGGAAGGGAGGAGCAAAGCGTTGAATACCAATTTTGAGTATCACCTTGGCGGGTATCTTCCTCCATATGCTTCATCACGAGCAGTAAGTTTTTCGAGAAATTCAAAGAACAAACGATTAGTCATTCACTTATCACTGAAACGCTTTTTGGATGGAATCGACATGGGAAATTTCAGCGAAGTAATGATTCCCGGTCCGAAATCAGCAGAGTTATCCCATAGTTTATCTAAATGTTTCTCCGTTGAATAAGGCCTTGCTCATATCGTTGATTGCGAGTGTGGTTCTGTTCGCGTCCTTCAGCCAAGGTTGGCTGGATGATTCTCGGCAAGCGCAAATTTCGGATTGGCCAGAGCCCATATATAATTTCGAGCAGAACCCAATTACTGAAGAGGGTTTTCAACTAGGGAGAAAATTGTTTTACGATCCAATGCTCTCACGCGACAATACGATTTCGTGTGCGAACTGTCACTTGCAATATACAGGCTTTACCCATGTCGATCACGCCGTGAGTCATGGAATTGAAGGTCGGAAAGGAACCCG
The DNA here is from genome assembly GCA_029252405.1 of Crocinitomicaceae bacterium. Classification (GTDB taxonomy): domain Bacteria; phylum Bacteroidota; class Bacteroidia; order Flavobacteriales_D; family Crocinitomicaceae; genus UBA4466. Next base: position 75,196 of record JAQXBM010000008.1, on the reverse strand, counting down.
CAATTCACCCGTGCTTATCAATTTAGCGTGGAATTCTTCCTTTCATTGGGATGGAGGAGTGAACCATTTGGATGTTCAGGCGATCAATCCGATTCAGCATTCCGCAGAAATGGACAATAGTTTGGAGACTGTTCTTGAGTATGTGAATCAATCCAAAGAGTACCGAACGCAATTTTTTAGGGTGTATGGAGATTCTTTGGCGAACACGCAATCACTGATGCGAGCAATCTCTCAATTCACTGTGTCATTGGTGTCAAGCAATTCTAAGTACGACCAGTATTTACGAGGAGAGGCAACATTTACAAGCCAAGAAAAAAGAGGATTAAAACTCTTTGAAAAGCACTGCAACAGTTGTCATACTGCTCCCTTGTTCAATTCGAATGAATATGCGAGTAACGGGTTACCGCTTGACTCAATATATAATGATCTTGGGCGCTACGCGATCACTAAAGTCGGTTCGGATTCATTGAAATTCCGAATTCCGACGCTTAGAAATATCGAACACACTTACCCATATATGCACGACGGTCGGTATAAGAAATTGAGGGAAGTGATTGAATATTACGCAGAGGAATTGGATCGCTCGAATCCATATTTAAGTGAACAATTAAATGGAGATTTAAAGCTGAGTGGCAATGATCAAAAGGACTTGATAGCATTCCTCTGCACCCTGACAGACAGGACTTTTTTATACGATAGGCATTTCGGTTTTCCAAATTAATTTAGATCGATCGCAAGTTTTTTAATGAACTACACACTAAAGGATTAAACATACCAAACTATGATGAAAACTATCTCAATAATTGCCGCATCTCTCCTAGCGAGTGCCGCATTCTCACAAGAGCCGATTATTACTTCCTGGTTGCAAAACACAACGACTACAGGTTCGTATTACATGTCTGGAAATTCAACTGCCATAGGAAATGGAATCCCTGTAAACTGTCAGGAAGTGGAATATTCTACTGATTGGGTGTACATAAGTACAGGTGGAGTTCCATCATTTCCGACTGGACCATTTTTAGATGGGAACCCATCGCAAACGGAAGATCAAAATGTGATTTACCGATTTCCAAGAGTCCCTTCGCAAAATACGGGCACGGGGCAGGAAACCACCGCTGGAAATATTGGCGTTTTTGTGAATGGAGTTTCTTTGTTTGATTACCGTGATGGCGTTTCTTGGAATACTTCAACCAACAGCTTGTGTGGAGGACCTGGAAACCCACCTTGTCCAGGTGGACCCACAGCTTCACAAGTTTGGAACAGAGATGCAGTACCAGCCGAAATGGGCGGTTTTGATTGCTCAAAAGGGCACCCTGCGGATGGCAATTATCACCATCACCAAAACCCTTCGGCGTTCAAACTTGACATAAATGTTCTTTCAACGATTTGTAATTTATACGATGCTGATGGATTGTATGCGATTGATCCAACACAGCATTCGCCTTTAATCGGATGGGCGTATGATGGCTACCCGATTTATGGAGCGTACGGCTACGCTAATAACAATGGAACGGGAGGAATCAATCGCATTAAATCAGGATACGAGTTGGCGTCTTATTCGGTGAGAACTCATTATCCAGATGGAACGAATGTAGATGATGGTCCTGCTGTTAGTGCAACGTATTTCTTAGGCTATTTCCGTGAAGATTATCAATGGGTGAGTCACCCAAGCGAGGATTATTTGGACGAGCACAACGGGCGTTTTTGTGTCACTCCGGAGTTTCCAAATGGCACTTACTGTTATTTTGCGACGGTGGATGATAACTGGAATTCAGCTTATCCATACGCTGTTGGTCCAACCTATTATGGAAATGTCGTGAGCGGAACAGTTGCCACAGTTTCAGAACCGACCACTACCTACGATCCTTCAAGTAGCTCGCTCAACGAAGAAGAGTTTAATGCAATGAAAGTTCAGGTTTTCCCGAATCCAGCGTCAGATATAGTCGCCATTCAAGTGCTAGATTTAGTGAAAGAAGATTTGAAAGTCGAATTGGTGAATTTAGCAGGACAAACAGTCAATGAAATGAACATTAATGCGGGAAGCACGATTGCTTATTTCGATGTGCAATCTGTGTATGCAGGAGCGTATTTCATTCGGATCTCCAGTGGATCATTCCAGCGAGTATCCAAGATAATCATAGAGTAAGTTAATTTAGCGTTGACTTCTGAAAGCCCATTCTTACTTCGGTAGAATGGGTTTTTTCTTTTTTTGGAAGAGATATTGAAATAATGTCCACTTAGAACTTTTCCCCGTGGGTCATTCGAACAATTTTCCGCAATAATTTGGGTGTTTTGTTCAGCAGTTTGAGCATCCATAAGGTCGTCAATCGTTTCCCGAATAGTTTCTGAAGGTAAAAGCCGGTCTTAATTCGGAAGGAAAAATTTCCATTCCAGTCTTTTGTATAGCGATCGATCAGTTCTTGCTTGGTTATTGTTTGAGTGAAAAAGTCATCCAAATGAGCAGCTAGAATTTTGGATGATCTCATCGCGATGCTCATGCCGTTTCCACACAGTGGAGCAATCGCCCCGGCAGCATCTCCGAGCAGAATAACGTGGTTCTGACAAGTGGTTTTTTTTCTGAATCCTATCTGACTAATCGCGATTGGTTTTTCATTCACAAATTCAGATTCGGAGAAGTACGTTCGAAGGAATGGGTTTTTCATCAAAACGTTTTGTTCCATTTGCTTGATGTTATTTCCATTCTCATTGAGGTTTTTAGTTGTCGTCAGGTAACAAAGACAATATTGTTCGTCATCTACCTTTGAAATCCCGCAATAGCCATTTTTAAAGTTGTGCAGTTCGATGAGGTCGTCAGGAAAAGAGCGTTTGATGTGATATTTCACGCCTATGTATTTTCCTTTTCCATGCCCTTTCCGTTCCACAAAACTCGGATCTATTTTGCCATAACTTCCGCAAACTATTGTTGCATTGAACGTTCCTTTTGTGGCTTTAACGGAATAAATTCCATTCGTGAGTTCAACATCCAGCGCGGTGCAATTTTCAAGGACTTCAACGCCAGTTTCCCTTGCTAATTCAGCCAAACGATGATCCAAGGTATATCGTCGAATCCCAAAACCACCCATTTCAAGTTCCGATTCGATCGCAAATCCCGCGTGCGCAGAAACCCGCAGTTGATTGATCTTTGGTAAGTTTAATTCTCCCAAATTGGCTCCCAGCGACTCCAAGAAATCCCAACTTTCCATAGAGATGTATTCGCCGCAGACTTTTTGAAAGGGATAGCTGTTTTTTTCCATCAAGAGTACGCTGCGTTTATTCTTTGCCAATTGAATGGCCAAGGTCAGTCCAGCTAAACCACCACCAATAATGATGCAATCAACTTGTTTTGGATCATTTTGCATAGACAATCACTTCATAACGGAACGCCCATTTGTATCGGACAGAATAGTTTTTAGCGCCAGATTTTTTTAAAATATCGAGCAATTCACTCTTTACAAAACCGCGTAAAACAGAAAGGGGAGCATCATTTTTGACTAAAAAGGATTTGGAGAAAATACGCGTTAAAACTTTGATGGAATAGTAGGCAAACCAATTTCGCTGTAAATCATTGATGACCAGAGTTGCGTTTTGCTTCATCGCGAATTGAATAAGTTCAGTAATTTCCTTTGAACTTAGGTGATGGCAGAACAAACACGCATGGATCACATCCAATTGAGTTAAATGAGATTGCAGAGAACGATAATCGTCGCAGATGAACGTTATTTCAGGATGTGGATTGTTCTGTTCTGAATAATCAATGCAGGTTTGTTTTAGATCAACGCCGACCAAATTCACCTTCAGATTTTGCTTTTTTGACCAGGAAAAAATGCGTTTCAAGGTGTCTCCACCTCCTGATCCAATATCAACAATGGTGTAAGATTTATCCTCGGTCAATACTTTTTTTAAGGCTTTAAATGTAATGGAATATCCACCCAATAAATGATTGATCCTGTCGAGTTCTTTTAAGTTTTGAAATAGATCTTTTTCGGGGATGTTTTCACCGTCAAGTAGTTCCTTTTTATGACTCCGTTCTTTAAACATACTGTAAACGCATAGTTTCAACGCTCAACCCCGGGCCGAAGGCAGCAGAGAAGATCTGCTCTCCCTTTTTTGCAGATGTGTTGCCATCAATCAGTGCTTTCAACACAAACAAAATGGTTGCGGAAGACATATTTCCTAATTGTCTCAACACATCGTAGGAATGATGAAGCTCGCTTGGATTCAATTCAAGGGTGTTTTTGAAATCATCTAGAATCTTCTTTCCCCCTGGATGAATCGCCCAATAATCAATGGATTCTTTTTCTACTTTCAATGAAGACAGAAATTTAGTCATGTTTCCATTAATCAAGTCTGAAACGTAAGATGTCAAATTCATTATGAATCCTTTCTCGGTGATTTCCCAAGCCATTTCTTGAAAACCTTCATGAATGATCATTGAATCGAAATGTTTAATCTCCAGATTCATCGTTTCGTTTGAGGGTTCAGAATCTACAATCACGGCCGCACATCCGTCTGCGAATAGTGCAGTAGAAAGGATATAATCATCCGAGTAATTTTTTTGAAAGTGGAGTGTGCAGAGTTCCACACAAACAACCAGCACTTTTGAATTGGGAATGCTGTTGCAAATATTATTCGCACTATTTAAAGCCAAAATAGCGGCGTTGCATCCCATAAAATTGATGCTGCTACGCTGAGTCGTAGGCTTGAGATTTAATTCTTTGATGATTTCAATGTCCAGCCCCGGAGTGAACAACCCCGTGCAGGTAACAGTGATCACGTGAGTAATGGACTCCTTAATCTTTTCAATGTTCTGAATTTTGTTAATCGCTTCCATCGATAAGTTGAGGGCTTCAACCCGAAAACAACTCATGCGCTGACCCAAGCTCGGTTCAGGCTCAATCTGTCGGTTTTTACTGAAAAAGGTGAAGTCTTCTGGTTTTTTGCTGAAGTCATCCAATACCGAATAGCGCGTATCAATAGCCGCCTTGCGAGCTACGGTGTGGATTTTTCTTCGGGCCGTTAAATCATCTGTGGAATTGGCATAGAAATCTGACATCGCTTTTTGCGTGTGACAATGGGCAGGTAAAGAAGTTTCTATGGCTGAAATGTAACTCAAGCGCTATGATTTAAAACGGTTAAAATGATAAAGCAGGAACTCATGCATATAGATGCAATGGCGTTCATTCGCATGGTGTTTTTGAAATTCGCTTCTTCGAGATTTTTCATCGTTTTGATGAACCAGATATTGAAGAAAACCAATATAGGAGCAAAGAAGAATAGTAGGATAAAAAATTGATTCAAGCTACCAATAGATTGAAAATAGAGAAAATAGAAAATCGTACAAATGAAGAACAGAATCCCCGTGAAGATAAATGTCCCTTTGTATCCCAATTTATAACTAAGTGTCGTAACACCATCGGCTAAATCTGCTTCATGCTGATAGATTTGTGTTAAAGGATAAGCACCAGCGATTTGCAAAGAACAAGCGAGCATGATGTAGATATCTGAGCTTGAGAATGTCAGTGACGTTCCATTAATTCCAAAGTTGGACATGTAATACGTAAAAGCTCCTTGGAAAACGACCACAATTAAAAAACCGATCAAGGGATATTTCTTCAAGCGAATTTGCTTCGAACTGTAAGCGCGCGAAGCAAGAATATAGGCGAGAATGCATACCGCAAAAATCCAATGGATAAAAATAAACGAAAGTAAAATAGCGACCGAGTCCATTACTAAAGTCAAATAAAACAATGCTTTTGTGGGCATTGGTGGTTTTTCAAGTCCGCCTATGCTGGTCTCGTCTTTGTCGATGTAGCTGTTGTATCCATTACTCGCTGGATATACTAACAAATGGATGATCAAGAACGACAAAATTGAATAAAAAACATTGGGTTCTGGACTCTGACTCAAAGCCAAAATAAAAATGGGCATTAAAAAAAGCGAAAAGGGAATTCGCAATAACTTGATGGTGTTTTTATCTGGAATTAGTGACACGTATTGCACGGTTTTTTGTCAGGAAGAAGAGTGCCTTCCACTTCAAATATACGCTTATTTGAGAAAATATATTAAATACAAGGAGATCAGAAAAACGATAATTGGAGGGTTAATGGAAAAGATGACTAGGTCGCTTTTGAAGAATTCAACTACTTACTTCTTCGTATAGTGCATAACTGAAAAACTCGCCTTATGACGATCATCTTTCGGTTGTTCCAAAATGCTTTCAACCGCCCACTTTTTCAAATCAAATTCTGGAAAGAAAGTATCAGCCCCGTATGAATGATTAATGTGTGAGATGTACATTTCTTCAACAGCATCCAATTCTAAGGCTTGACGGTAAATTTCCCCGCCTCCAATGATGAAAATTGTGCGTTCTTCTTCTGATTTGTAGTAGTTCAAGCATTCTTCCAAAGAGTGAAAGATGTTGCAATCGTCCGCTACGTAGGATTCATTTCGAGTGAGAACAACGTTTTCTCTGTTCGGAAGTGGTCTGTATTTTTCTGGAATAGACTCGTAATTCTTGCGTCCCATAACCACGACATGACCTGCAGTTGTTTCCTTGAAAAAGCGCATATCATTCGGCAGGTGCCACATTAAATCATTGTTTTTTCCAATTCCACGGTCCGTGTCCATGGCAACGATCAAGGATGTTTTCATTCAGTAACAGTTTTAATTCCTTCCGGAGTGACAAGTACAAGTGATACTCCTTCAATACCGCAATCGCGCAAGAAGTTTTTGTGACCTTTCGCCATGTTTTGATCGAAATACATTCCCGACAGATAATTCCGAAGTCCTTTTTGGTCAACCGTTCTGTGGAAATAATGTCCCAATAAGTCGTTCGTCATAAGCTCTGAACCATTCGCTCCAACCTTGACTGAATAATAACTTGTGAGCATTTGCTTGAAGCTTTGTCCAATCACAGAATTTGGATCAACAATTTTTTCCACTACCTCGCCTTTGTTCTCAGCATTGTACAATTTGCGGCTATCAGAAAAGAAATCCTTCATGCGTTGAGCTTCAACAGCCGACACGAAGTTCACACGGTGCTTGTTGTAATCAAAATCAGGCAAGATGTAGTATTGTGTCACAGTACCTTCTTTCCGCTTCATAACGTAAACGAAGTGATGATTCACATCTCCCAAAATTACTTTTCCTTTTTCCTTTGCGATGTGCGCTCCAAGCATCACTCCGCCACGAGTAGTGCGTGTTTGCATGTTCGATACGAAATTCCCAAGCGACCAAATCGTCAATTTATCTTGATTGTACACTTTCTTCTTTTCAATCGGCTGCACCACGTGAGGATGACCACCAATCACCATATCCGCACCAGCTCGATAACAAACAGCTTCGTAGCGTTTTTGGTAGCCATTTGGAAGTGGTTTGTATTCCTTGCCCCAGTGCATGTTGCAAACTATATAATCGACCCCCATCGATTTCGCTTTGGCAATGTCTTCTTTGATGATGACACTATCAATGTAGTTGATGATTAACGGCTTCGCAACAGATAATCCATTCGTTCCATAGGTGTAATTCAGCATGGCCACTTTTAGCCCATTTTTCTCTACAACCAATGGATAATTATCGTCGCGTTCCTTTTGATTACGAAACGTTCCAGTATGAGGAACACCCAATTCATCGAGAACATCCAAGGTGCGAATGACGCCTTTCGAACCACGATCACAGGAGTGATTATTTGAAGTAAGAATGACGTTAAACCCTGAATTAACCAGCACTTCAGAAAGTTCATCTGGAGCGGAAAATTGAGGGTATCCTTTGAATGGTTTTCCCGCCAAAGTCACCTCTAAATTGGCAACGCGAATATCGTACTCGTTAATGATTGGTTTGATGAATTTAAATCCGTCATCGTATTCGTATTCCTTCGTTTTTGAGTTGTAAGCGGCATCAATTTGACCATCGTGCTGCATCACATCACCTACAAAAAGAAGTGAAAGTTTTGGGTTTTCTTCTTGTCCAAAGGAGAAAAAGCTGACGTTTACCGCCAAGAAGACTGAGAGAACTTTAAACAGCAATCGGAGCTTTGATCGTTGGATGTGGATCATAGTTGAGTAATTCAAAGTCTTCGTATTTAAAAGAGAATATGTCATTAACTTCTGGGTTGAGTTTCATTGTTGGTAACGGACGAATCTCTCTGCTTAATTGCAATTCCGTCTGTTCCAAATGATTGTTATACAAGTGGGCATCCCCAAAAGTATGAACGAAATCCCCTGGTTCAAGGTTACACACCTGAGCCAACATCATTGTTAATAGTGCATAAGAAGCAATGTTGAAAGGAACACCCAAAAACGTATCAGCGCTTCGTTGGTACAACTGACAACTTAACTTACCGTCTGCAACATAGAATTGAAATAAGGTGTGACAAGGCGGTAAAGCCATGTTCTCAACATCCGCGACATTCCATGCAGAAACAATGTGTCGACGGGAATTTGGATTGTTTTTGATTTGATCTACCAACTTTGTGATTTGATCAATCGTTCCACCATCTCCATTCGGCCAACTTCTCCATTGATGTCCATAAACTGGGCCAAGATCCCCATTTTTATCTGCCCATTCGTCCCAAATACGCACTTTATTCTCCTTCAAATACTTGATATTCGTATCGCCCTGCAAGAACCAAAGAAGTTCGTGAATGATTGAGCGAAGGTGCAATTTCTTCGTAGTGACAACTGGAAATCCTTTAGATAAATCGAAACGCATTTGGTATCCGAAAACTGAAATTGTTCCCGTTCCCGTGCGATCGCCTTTCTGAGATCCGTTGTCTAAAATGTGCTGGAGTAAGTCGTGATATTCTTTCATCTAATTGTGCTTTTTGAGCGTCCGAAAAGTACTGCATTTACTTCGATTCTAAAAGCAAATGTTGGTAAGTGATTGTGTTGGTTGAAAAATATCTTATTTCGAGTCGATGGAGATTTTTGTAACTTAGACTCATGAAATGGATTGTTGTACTCCTTTTGGTTGTTCCATTTGGGCTGAGTGCTCAAAAGAAAATCAAACTCAAACGCAAATACTTAGCGAAGTATGAAGGCGTGATACCCGCGTATTCAATGGGTTCAGCGCTAGAAGTTGTGGATGTGGACGAAGCGACAATTACCGTTACAATCGGGAAATCATTCATTTATACAACAATCGGAGATCGCAAGTTGCAGGGAACATACGTAGTGATGTTTGAAGCCGACACTTATTACCTTTTGGACGCAACAATGACTGGGCAAATGGCGAATGAACGCATCCTTGTCTACAAACGAGGGAAGAAAATTGCACGCGACGGGATGTATCCGCAGCCCTTGGCAGACTTGAAAAAGAAGAAGCGCAGATAATTGCTTGCTGTCAACTTGGCAGTAAAATTTCCTAGGCACAATAGTTGACGACTATCAGCGTGCAAATACAACGACAAACACATCAGTTCGGATCAGCTATTGAAGCGATCGTTTACCCAACATTATTGTTGATTGTCTTGTGGATGGTCTATTGGTCAGATCATCTTTTCCCAGATGTACATTTTTATAAATATGGAGTAATTCCAAAATCAACAGATACGCTTGGTGGTATTTTATTAATGCCCTTGCTTCACTCGAAACATGAAATTGGACACATCGTGAACAATTCGGTTCCAACAGCAATTTTATTGGGTGCGCTCATTTATTATTATCGAGAAATTGCATTTCGCGTGTTTGTGCTGTCGTGGTTGTTCACCGGAATTGGATTGTGGATTTTCGCTGAGAATACGAGTAGTTATCACATTGGAATGAGTGGAGTAGTGTACGCCTTGGCTGCTTTCTTGTTTACTTCTGGAGTGTTGAGGAAATACCTTCCTCTGCAGGGAATTTCACTTTTCGTCGCCTTTGTTTATGGTTCGATGGTGTGGGGATTGTTTCCGATTGAGCCTCATATCTCTTGGGAAGGTCACCTTGCTGGAGCAATTACTGGAGTAGTATTGGCCTTGGTTTATAGAAAACGCGGACCACAAGCCCCTAAATACATTTATGAAATCGAAAAAGAATTGGGAATTGAACCGCCCGATTTCGAAGCGATTTACAATGAAAAAGTGCGCATCGCCAAACTTCAAGAAGAGGAGCGTGAGCGAATGGCGAAGGGGCATGTGATCGTTTATCACTACGTACCCAACAAAAAGGAGGACGATACTAAAGAGTCACCTTCGGACGATATTGATCCGAAATAACGCCAAGTCCACGAGAAACTTCTTCCCAGCGGAAATCAGCAAATTCAATGCAGATATAACCGCCAGTTCGCAATTCAATGCGTACATCGGTGAGGTAAGTTGCCAAATCCGAAATTCCGAAATTGTGTCCAATGATGAGTAAATCTTCATCTCCAGATCGCTCCCATAACGCTTCAAGCAAGGTGCTTCGCGAGCAGAGGTAAAGATCTTCGCGCATCACAATCTTATCCAAGCGAAGCTTTTTGGCAACATTAGAATAAGTAAGTCTGGTGCGCTTAGCAGAACTACACCATGTTTCGCAGCTCAAGTCGATCTTTTTAAAGTATTCTCCGAGCATTTGACATTGCGCCAAGCCCTTTTCATTCAGCTCGCGATCGTAATCTCGTCCTGTAGTTGATTGCTGCTGGGTTTTACCATGACGTAACAAATGTAATTTCATCAGTTATATGTTTGAATACTTCCTATAAAGTAGTCGAATTATTCCTGATTTTTTTCTCGAAAATCATTTTTTTTAATTTTTCACCAACCAATCCTTCTTGAGCAACGTTCTAATAGCTACCCAGACAGAGAATTGTTAGAGTCAATACAAACAATAATTTTTGTAAATTGCATAAGGATCGGAAAATAAGGACACTGAAGAAATCCATGAGCATCACAACTGAAATAATACATAAATGTATCAGTGATGATCGGAAAGCAATCAACTATATGTATGAGCATTGCTTCCATCTTCTTATGCCCGTATGTTTCCGATACAATAACAACGAAGAAGACGCTCGCGCTTCTTACAATGCAGGATTTATCAAAATATTGAAAGCATTAGAGAAAGTTGACGACAACGTAAACTTCAATGCCTGGGCGAAACGTGTTATGGTAAACACCTTGATTGATGAATACCGTAAAAATAAGCGTTACACATCTCACATTTCTAAAAGCGATAACGAGCGTGAATTGGACTTCTACTCAGAAGGACATGTCAATAACGCCGAAAGCAATTTAGGATATGAGAACATCATGATGCTTGTGCAAGAATTACCCAAAGTTTCAGGGCATGTATTCAATTTATACGTGATTGAAGGGTACTCGCACAGAGAGATTGGTGAAAAGCTGGACATGTCAGAAGGAACTTCTAAATGGCACTTGTCAACAGCACGAAAAATATTAAGAGAAAAATTAGACCGATTAGAAAATCGGAATCAGAGAATGGTGATATGAGCTGGACGGATGAAGAAATAGATAACCTATTTAAAGATGGTGCGGAAGCCCAGTCTTTCAAGTACGATGATGCGTACTTTGCGGAGGTTGAGGGCGCACTACCTGTAAATGGTAAAGGGAAAGATTTCCTTTGGATGGGAACGGCTTTGGTGTTTATCGCGGTATTGACAACAGGATACTTTGTGAACAACGCCAACGATACTTCCTTTAATAATACGAACGATCAACTTGCAAATGTTGAGTTGACTACTGCTAACGAAAATACTAATACTGCTAATACTTCAAATGAAACGACAGTTTCGAACGGAGATCAAAATGAATCAACTACTAACGCGGCATCAAATGATTTGAATAATGAACTTTCAAACAACGAAAGTGCGAATTCAAATGGGAATGAAAATTCTGCAGCTGCGCCTAACAAGAATAATTCAGGGAATTCAAGTTCAACGAATACTGGTGATACGAAAGTTCAACCTGCAGTTGGACCAAATTCAATGTATAACTTCGCGACGCGCAATGTGAGAAATGGAGGTTCGAATAATACCAACATTACTCAAACAGTAGGGCAACAAGATTCGTCTACAGAGGATGTAGTTGATACTCGAAGCAATGCTAAAACTTTCGATCAAAAAGAGTCTGCACTTCAAAGTGCACCAATTACAGCTTCACTTGATTTGAATGGAGCGAACGAATTGGATCAGAATTTGAATCAAAAATTGGCGCCAAATGCAATGCCAATTGGTTTGGGGCTAGTTAGTCCGAAAGCAGCATTGTATTTTGAAATGAATGCTGGAATCTCTCAATCGTTGATAACACCATCTGAAATTGTATCGAAATCTATCGGTGGAGGTCTTGGGGTTGAGACTTACCTTGGAAGCTTTAACCTGAATACAGGAGTTAATTTCAAAGCATCTTTCCACGACGATTTATACTTAACACGAAAAGGAAAAGTATACGGATTCGGATCGAATGAAGGAACGAACCAATACGACGTTCAGAAAATCTACTCAATAGAAATGCCAATCACTCTTGGATATAACTTTGAAAGACACAATGTAAATATTGGTGTACGTCCATCATTTATTGTTGGAGCTCAAACACAAAAACACGTATTTGAAGACGAACAATTCTTGAGAAGAGAACAAATCAATGGATTGATTGAAGAAGAAATAGGCGGTCAAAGTATCAGCGCGCTAATGCGTTTTGGGTTGAAACCGACAGTAGGTTACTCATACCGTTTCAATAGCTGGACGATTGGAGCAAACGTTGGCGTGCAATTGATGCAGTCAGTGAATGAAGATTTGATCGATGGTTACAACAACCAATTGCCAATAGATGGGCAAATCTACCTGAGAAGAACAATAAGATTAAGAAAATAGAGATGAGAGGAGCTAGAGCGTACATAGCGTTTATTGTAGTGTTTGGAGGATTATTAATCACTTCTTGTAAAAAGCATACAATTGATCAGCCGAATTCGACAGATCCTGTTTTCACGGCTGAAGGAACAATTGACGGCAGTGCATTCAACTTGGTTGCAGGTGATGATAATGCCTACATGTTCACGTCAATTCAAGAAGAAAATGGAGTTCAATTATTTACTGGAAACTTGAGCGATGGGGATCTCTCTGTTGAAATAGGAATCTATGATGGTATGATTGATATTCCAGGTCACGTATCAATCAATTCCTTGCCTTCAGATCACGTATTTTCGAAAGAATCTACAGCACCAGTAGCGGTATTGTCAAAAGATGCTTTTCCAAATGTAGATGTAATTGATTATGTAGTTTGGACAGTTGATGGTGGTGCACCAGTTACCAACGATTTGACGATCATGGAGCCAGGTAAGTACCAAGTATGTGCAACGATCTACTTTACAGATTCGTCGTCTGAGGAGCTTTGTTCGGAAATGATCCTAGGGTATGAGCGTCATGCGAATTGCACGATCAAGCACTTCTTGAACCAAAACGGAACGCTGACTGCATGGGTGGTAGATCCACAAGTAGCCATTGAAAAAGTGGAGTGGTTCTTAAACGATGTTCTTATTTCTGAAAATCCGGAGTTTGCGTATGATTCACTCCCTGGAGGGAATCACATTTTGCGCTCTCAGATTAGCTTTGAAAATGGAGCTAAGAGAACAAAGTCGATGATTGTTGACGGTGATCTCAGTGGTAAATTCATCGATGACATTACATTCTTCGAAACAAGCACACTTGCTTTGCTTTACAGAGATTTCAACATCAGAGTGAAGTTGGAGGAAAATGGAATCACATACGCTTCGGATATCATCAACAATAATGCGAACACAGTTTCTTTCGAGGACGTGTCGTACTACGGAAAAGATGTGAATGGAAATTCTGTTTACAAAGTAAGAGCACATGTTGTTGCTACTGTTCAGGACGTTCAAAACGTAAATGGGACGCTCGATCTAGATTTCGAGACAACGTTCGGGATCGCATTCCCTACTGAGTAATTCTCACAGATACTTGTTTATCCCAGTTCGAAAGCCTTATCTTTAAAGAAAAAAGATTATGCGCACTCTTCTTGTTGCCTTTCTATTGATTTCTGGTTTTGCTTCTGCACAAATCACATTGAGTAATGCTGATTTTGCTGACGGTGGAGACACAGTTCGCATGAGCTCAACTACTGATCCAACAATAGATTTTCTCTCGACAGGAGCAAACTATACGTGGGATTTTTCTGGTTTAGTGGCGGAAAGTCAAGTTTTGAAGAACTATTTTGATCTTGGAGGGACGTCAGTGTTAATGCAGTTTTTATTCGGAGGATTTGCACCTCCAGCGTATCAAGCGACAAATTATACGGCTTCTAATGATTTACCACTCGACCAATTTGGATCGTTTCTGCCCGTAAACATTTCTGAAGTGAACGCTGTTTCTAAGAATACAGCCGACTCGATTACTTCAATTGGCTTCTCAATTGTTGTGGACGGAAACGAAGTGCCTTTTAAGTCAGATACAATCGAAACGCGTTATCAATTCCCAGCAAATTTTGGTGATGTATACTCATCAAGAGGATACACAAATCTTGATTTAAACCCAATTTTTGATGCCATTTGGATTCAATACCGCCAGCGAAGCAGCAACATTGATGGATGGGGTCAGATTACAACACCTCTTGGATCTTTTGACGCTTTGAGAATACGACACGCCATTCAGGAGCAAGATTCACTCTACATTGGTCAATTCGGTACATGGATTGAATTGCCGATTCCAGCGAGTAATATTTATGAGTGGTGGACAACAGGAGAATTGGAGCCGATTTTGAGAATTACAACATCAGACTTTAATGGTACGGAAACCGTAACTGACATCGAATACAGAGATGTTTATGATCCCTTATTGGCTGGTACTTCAGAATTGATTTCAGAAGTGAACGTTTATCCAAACCCAGCTACCAATGAACTCAAACTGGATGGTTTCCAAATAGGAAGCTCGTATATCATAATTAGCGCAGAAGGGAAGTTGGTTCAATCAGGTGATGTTGACATTTCCTCTCAAACGATTTCACTGGAAGATTTTGAATCTGGATCGTATACTCTTTTGGTGAAGAATACCGACGGGACATTCGCTAAATCAACTTTCGTGAAGCAATAATTCGCTTCAAAAAGCTTCTTTCAACATCTGTTTACATACCTTTGCACAAAGCAAATCGGCTTATCGCTGCCCGTTTCCACGATATCTATCGGGATGGCGGGGGGAGGAAAGTCCGGGCAGCACAGAGTACCGTACTTCCTAACGGGAAGGATCAGCTTCGGTTGATACAGATAGTGCCACAGAAAATTGAACTACCTAGGCGAAGTCAAATTTGTCTGGGAAAAGGTGAAAAGGTGAGGTAAGAGCTCACCGGGCTGTTGGTGACAAGAGTCGCATGGTAAACCTTACGGGCTGAAAGACCAAATAAACCCAGGATGGTTGAACGAAAGTTTGATTGGAAGAGCTACTCGCTTGATCTGGGAGGGTAGGTCGTTCGATCCTAGTCGTGAGGCTAGGGCTAGATAAATGATAGGCGTCGTGCAAACGATTACAGAACCCGGCTTATGATTTGCTTTTTATTTTTTTACACGTCTTCGCATGTTGGATCAATTGGTCCAGCGAAGATTTCATTCCAGATGGTGTTCCAAAAACAAGTGATGTTTTCTTTCTGTGATCTAGCGTGTAGTTCACATGAGTAACGGGTATTCCGAGAAATTGGTAGGAATTTGCCCTTCTGATACTTCTAATTGATGTTACCGTTGATTTTGAATCGATGCCCTTAAGAATAATAGTATCTCCCTTCAAAGTAGCAACACGAGCTCTGCGCGCCAATAATTGGATAACAAATAGAAAAACCATCACTACAAGGCTGGAAATAATCAATTGAACTTGATTCATCACACCCGTCGAAAAGAGCAGAGAAAGTACAATCAAAGAAGAGAGCAGAAGTACTGGAAAAGTCCATTTGATACGAAAGAGGTAGTTCTTATCGTACAACTCTACGCGGGCATTCGCATCGATTTTTGCTGAGAGCAAGGTAAGTTCGTCTTTTATAGTTGTCATACTTAGGTATGAGGTTTGGCAATACTAAGGTAGGACTTCTGACTAAAAAAAACAGTGTGATTTCAATAAGATTTTAACACGAAATTGTTTTAATTGAGTTTGTCTAACATTCTATCAAGTACGTCGTGATATTTTAGCAGTTGGTCGATATGCGTCGAATAAAATTTTGGACCTTCCAATCGAGATTTTAGGTAATCATATATGGGAAATCGGTTCAATTTGCGATTTAAAGTGGCATTGTATCCAGAATTTTGACAATGCTCCAAGAATTTCTGAGCATCTGAAAAATGCTCCGCCTGTTGCACAATTGAAATCGACATCAAGTCGAAATAAACACCGGCGCTTTCTCCATTTGGAAAGTGATGTCCACTTGGATAACGCTGCCAGACACTGTCATTGAAGGTTTCCAATTGACTGTACTTACACAAAACGACTTGCGTGGAATCATCCCAAGGGCCTTTTTCTGGTCTGAACGTAGAATTTTCTGTCCATTCTCTTGCCCATTCGTAGGTTTTCGCACGATTCATTCTTCTTCTGATGGGACTCAAAAAGCTAATAATATCCGATGAAGAAAGGGTGTGGTAGTGTCTAACTTTGTTCAGGTCTCGGTAGTTTTTCGGTTCTCGAATAGAGTCAGAAGTGTACTTGTAAACGAACGGATCAAGACCTATTCCTACGAAATTGTGCTTGTAAGAGATGTAAGGATTTTGTGTTTCGATCTCGCTCGATGATTCAACCAAATCCTGTAGAATGCCATTCTTGTTCAGTTTGATTGGAGTCTGCATGTTGTCCGAAAGCACCAAATCAATACCAGAGTTGTAGCCTTTGCTTTCGATTTCATTAATCATTTGATCCGGAGTCAAGTGACGAATAATCAGACGAACATCATTCTTTCGAATAAAATCCTTGAATAAAACGGTGTCTTTCTCGTGCAGAAAATCAGAAGCAACAACAAGCGCTTGACTTTTGATCGATTCAGCAGTTTCCACAGTGCACGCACTTATTCCGAGAAATAATAGGACGGAGATCCATAAAAAAGGTCTTATCAAGCGCTGCATAAAACAAAGATAGTGCTTTCGCTGTAGCTTGGACATAGGTGCAAAATTTATTGTTAGGATTGGGCAATGCAGCCGTAGTTCTCTGTACAAATTCTTAATTATTCCTTTGTTATTGCGTTACTGAAAGCACTATCTTTGCAGAAAATTTCGCTATGGCAACCAAACAACAACAGAAGGTTAACTTAATCATTGCTGATCTAAGTTCAGAGGATCCAAAGAAAGTGAAAAAGGCAATTAAGTCTTTGGAGGTTCACGGAAACGCAACCGTAATCAAACCCTTGTTTCATGCTTTGAAAGGAGGTGCATTAGCGGAGAAACACCAAGCAACGATTTTAGAGTTGCTGTGTAGTTTAAAGGATACATCTGTAGTTCCTGAGGTCATGGATGTGTTGGAGGACAAGGAATTGCTTGAGGTGCGCCCTTTGGCTTTGACGGCAGTTTGGAACATGAAAGTGGACTTCAGTGGCTACATTGATGATTTCGTATTGATTGCTACGCAAGGAACATTCATGGAAGCAATTGACTGCTTAACGATCATTGAGAATATGGACGGCCCATACATGGAAGAAAATATCCTCGAATCGCAATTACACTTGAAAAACTACCTCGAAAAAGGAGATCGATCAGATGCGCAGAAATCTGAAATATTGAGTGAAATTGCTATCCTCATCAAGGAAATCAACATGAATTTGATGGATTAAGAATTCCATTCAGTTATATATAGATCATAAAAAATCCCTCTTTTGGAAGAACCGAAAGAGGGATTAATATTTTTATTAGGTTGCTTACTCAGCGATACAATCTGTAAAGCTGCATCGTTTGAATTTATCATCCATAAAGAATGGTCCTCCAACTTTTCCTGTGAAAACAATGGTTTCACCACCTTTCACTTTTTCCTACGTCGCGTCTTTTCCACCGTTTGCATCGAACATGAAGTCTGCTGTTAACGGTAAATCGTTCAATCCTGTTCCAAATTTCGCTGCAATTTTGTCCGCCCAAGTCGCAGGTGCTCTTTCTTGACCTTCTAAAGTGATTTCTGAATCTCTTGGGTATTTCTCGTTGAAAGCGTCAGCTCCCAATTCGTTTGCTTCTGCAATAAACTCGTCTGTTGTCATTACCGCTACATCTTCACCTTCTTGACCACCATTAGCTTCGTCGGCGGCTTCTCCACCGCAAGAAACGAGTGCTACGGAAAGTCCAATAAATAGAAAGAATGGTTTAAATTTTAATGTTTTCATTTGTAAGTTTTTTGGTTGTGAGACCCTCAAGTACTTTTTAAACTTCAAGAATTCAACTTATAAGTACAGGAAACATTGTCAAATCAGCAACTTGACTGAAACAAGAAAAATATAGGAAATACATCGCCTCAATCAGAGGGTGAAAACGGGTAGTTTTCTTATTCGAAATCCCAGCCGAAGCGAGACTTCAATAAACTGTGAGTGAAGTTCAACACATCTTCGTTTTCGATCTTCTCCAAAACGTCACCGATAAATGCCGAAACCATTAACTGGCGCGCTGATTTCTCAGACAATCCTCTTGCACGAAGATAGAACACTGCCTCTTCATCCAATTGTCCAGTTGTGGAACCGTGAGAACATTTTACATCGTCCGCATAGATTTCCAATTCAGGTTTTGAATTGACACTAGCATCGTCCGTCATTAAAACGTTTCCGTTCGATTGGAACGCATTGATTTTTTGAGCGTCTTTGCGAACAAATACTTTTCCGTTGAAGACTGCAGTTGCTTTATCATCAATCACCCCTTTGTACAACTCATTCGAGTTACAATTCGGCACTCTGTGATCTACTACAGAGTGATTATCAACATGCTGCTTTCCTTTCAAAAGGTACGCTCCATTCAAGTTTGTTTCACAGTTTTCACCATTCACTTCAATGTTCAAGTTGTTTCGAACCAATCCACCATTTAATGTGATTGTATTGATTGTAAATGTTGAGTCTTTCCCTTGAGAAACCTGTTCTGTAGAGATGTGCGACGTGTTTTCAGCTTCGTATTGAACTTTATCCACCGTCAAAAATGCATTCGTTCCAACTGAAATTTCAGAAGTAACGTTCGCGAATGCTCTGTCAGCATCTTCAGCAAAGAAACCTTGGATAACGGCAGCTTTCGAGAAGTCTCCAGCGTTAATGATGGTCTTGAAATTCGATAAATTCGCTTCTCCCTTCAAAACATGAATGATTTGAATCGGTTTCTCAACATTCGCTTTCGCTTCAATGTCGATCATGATTCCGTCCGTTAAAAATGCCGTATTCAAGGCGTTGAAGATTTCACCTTCTAATATAAGGTTCGTAGATCCAATTTCACCTTCCATGCATGCTGAAAGTGGAGAAATTGAGACACCTGCTGGAATTTCATCCGAAGAAAGTTCTTCAGAAAAATGTCCATTCACGAATACAAATGTTGTTGCATCATTGGCGATGCGGTAACTATCAATTGAGGTAACTGTTTCTTCCGAAGAAGTGTAGTTCGTCTTTCCCAATTTCGCAACACGCGTATATTTCCAAGCTTCCATTCGAGTTGTCGGCAGTTGATTCTTTGCAAGCGTATTTTGCGCAGAATTCAATTCCTTCTCGTCGAGTAAAATTGATGTTGGTGTTAATCCTTCTAACATGGAGATGTTCTTTTTCAATATTATTCTGCTCTATAGAGCCATTTCTTCTTTGATCCAATCGTATCCTTTTTCCTCAAGCTCTAAAGCCAATTCTTTGGGGCCAGATTTTACGATTTTTCCATCATACAAAACGTGTACGAAATCAGGAACGATATGATCGAGTAGACGCTGGTAGTGGGTAATCACAATTGAAGCATTCTTGTCGCTTTTCAATGTATTTACTCCATTGGCAACGATACGAAGTGCATCGATATCCAACCCAGAATCAGTTTCATCAAGAATGGACAACTTCGGTTCGAGCATCGCCATTTGGAAGATCTCGTTACGTTTTTTCTCACCACCTGAGAATCCTTCGTTGACACTTCTTGAGGCTAACTTTGGATCCAATTCAACCAATGCTGATTTTTCACGAACAGTTGCCATGAATTCTTTCGCTGACATTGCTTCTTCTCCTTTGTGCTCACGAATTTCATTGATCGCTGTGCGCAAGAAGTTGATGTTCGATACTCCTGGAATCTCAACTGGATATTGGAACGCCAAAAACAAGCCTTCTCGAGCTCTTTCTTCTGTGTCCATGTCCAGTAAATCTGTTCCATCAAAATCAACAGAACCTTCTGTGACTTCGTAGTCCTCACGACCTGCCAAAACTGAAGCAAGTGTACTTTTTCCAGCACCGTTAGGTCCCATGATTGCGTGCACTTCGCCTGCATTCACTGTAAGGTCTAATCCTTTTAGAATTTCTTTGCCGTCGATTGAGGCGTGTAAGTTCTTAATTGTAATCATTCTAGTTATCTATTTCTTTCCGACCGTTTTATTGGTCTTTAATTTTCATTTTTCACGTTAACTTTCAGTCACATTTCGGCTCATTTCGACTCCGCTCAATGGCCTCCGTTTCTTATTTTAATAATCTAGCTATCCACGGTCAGCACCCAAGGGTGGCTGAGCGGAGTCGAAGCTATCCAACGCTTCCTTCCAAACTAATCGTCAATAATTTTTGTGCTTCAACTGCGAATTCCATCGGCAATTGATTCAATACTTCTTTGCAATATCCGTTTACGATCAAGCCAATTGCTTTCTCTTCGCTGATTCCACGTTGTAGGCAGTAAAAGATTTGATCTTCCCCAATCTTCGAAGTTGTTGCTTCGTGCTCAATTTTCGCTGAACTGTTCTTGCATTCGATATATGGGAAGGTATGCGCTCCACACTCATCCGTCATCAACAATGAATCACATTGAGAGAAGTTTCGAGCGTTTTTCGCGTTTTTGTGAATTTGAACCAATCCTCGGTAAGAGTTTTGCGATTTTCCAGCGGAAATTCCCTTCGAGATAATCGTACTCTTTGTTCCTTTTCCTAGGTGGATCATTTTCGTTCCCGTATCCGCTTGCTGGTAGTTGTTCGTAACGGCAACTGAGTAAAACTCACCCGTCGAATAATCACCTTTCAAAATACATGAAGGGTATTTCCACGTAACGGCAGAACCTGTTTCAACTTGCGTCCATGAGATTTTAGAATTCGTTCCGCAAATTCCGCGCTTCGTGACGAAGTTGAAGATTCCTCCAACACCGTTTTTGTCTCCAGGGTACCAATTTTGAACCGTCGAGTATTTGATTTCAGCATTGTCCTTTGCGATCAATTCAACCACCGCTGCGTGCAATTGGTTTTCATCTCGCTGAGGAGCTGTACAACCTTCCAGGTATGAAACGTATGAACCTTCATCGGCAACAACAAGTGTGCGCTCAAATTGTCCTGTTCCTCCTTGGTTGATTCTAAAGTATGTTGATAATTCCATCGGGCAACGAACGCCTTTCGGAATGTAGCAGAAAGAACCATCAGTAAATACTGCTGAGTTCAATGCTGCGTAAAAGTTGTCTGTGTGAGGAACAACTGTTCCCATGTTTGCACGAACCAATTCTGGGTGATCTTGAACTGCCTCTGAAAAAGAACAGAAGATAATTCCAAGTTCGGCTAACTTCGCCTTGAAAGATGTTGCTACCGAAACTGAATCCATCACGAAGTCAACTGCGACGCCAGTAAGACGTTTTTGCTCTTCGAGAGAAATTCCCAATTTCGCCATTGTTTCCTTCATCTCTGGATCAACGTCGTCCCAACTTTCGTATTTCTTCGTTTGATTTGGAGCAGAGTAATAAGCGATATCTTGAAAATTCGGCTTCGTGTAGTGCACGTGTGCCCATTCTGGCTCGATCATTTCACACCATGTACGGAATGCATTCAAGCGGTATTCCAGCAACCATTCTGGCTCTTCCTTCTTGCTTGAGATTAAACGAATAACATCTTCGTTCAATCCTTTTGGAATCGTATCCGCTTCAATATCCGACGTAAAACCAAATTTATACTCTTGGTTTTCGAGGTCTTTGGCGAGTTCGTTCTCTGTATAATTTGCCATGCTAATTCTTAAATTGAAAATGATTCACCGCAACCACAAGTACGACCTGCGTTTGGGTTCACAAATACGAAACCTTTTCCGTTCAATCCTCCTGAGAAATCAAGAGTGGTTCCGATGAGGTAGAGGTAGCTTTTTTTATCTACCACAACTGTTACACCATTATCTTCGAATGCTTTGTCGCCCTCTTTTTCTTCATTGTCAAATTTCAATTGATACATTAGTCCTGAGCAACCGCCACCTTCGACGCCAACACGGATAAAGTATCCCTCCTGTCCTTCTTCTTGCATCAAGCGAGCGGCCTGATTTTTTGCTGAATCTGTAACTGTGATCATATCTACTTAACTAAATTCGAACCTTATCTTTATTTAGACTTATTTTAAATAACGATCTATTTCCTTGGCAAAAATACCAATTTTACGGTATTGATACAAGCATTTCAGATTTGTATTTAGAAAAAAAGTTAATCGGTAAGATTTCGTTTCATTTGCTGCTAGATTGCTAACTTTGCTCTAAAGGACACCTGCATGAATATATTTCAAGGATTTGATCAAATCTTGGACATACCCAATCCAGTCTTAACGATTGGTACCTTCGATGGCGTGCATATTGGACATCAGAAGATTATTCAGCAATTGAATCGCGAAGCAGAGGCAGTTGGGGGAGAGTCAGTATTGTTCACTTTTTATCCACATCCGCGAATGGTTTTGTATCCTGAAAGTCACGGTTTACGCTTGATTCAAACGCAGGCTGAAAAAATGGACAAGCTCCGGAGAATGGGACTGCAAAATGTGATCGTTCATCCGTTTACAAAGGAATTTTCACGCTTGACTGCTGTTGAATTTGTGCGAGATTACCTTGTGAATCGATTGAAGGTAAAGAAACTAGTTATTGGCTACGATCATCAATTTGGAAAAAACCGAGAAGGATCGATTGATTTCTTGAAGGAAGTAGCGCCTGTTTACGGTTTCGCCGTGGAAGAAATCAGTGCACTGGAAATTAATGAAGTCAACATCAGTTCCACCAAAATTCGAAATGCCATTTTAGAGGGCGACATGAAATTAGCGCAAACATACCTTGGCGAGCCTTTTGAGTTGCACGGAAAAGTGATTCAAGGGAATGCGGTAGGTCGCTCAATAGGTTTTCCTACAGCAAACTTGGACATTGAAAGTGACATTAAATTGATTCCGAAACTGGGCGTTTATGCAGTGAATGTGGTTCTGGGTGACGGAACAATTAAAGAAGGGATGATGAACATTGGACTTCGCCCAACAATTGCCAATCACGACGATCTTTCGCTAGAAGTAAACCTCTTCGATTTTGAAGGTGATCTTTATGATCAGTATATTACGGTACAATTGTTGTCTCGCTTTAGGGACGAAATGAAGTTTGATTCGATTCCGGATTTAATGGAACAACTCAATCATGATAAAGAAACAATTCGCGCTTACTTTAATTCTTTGGTGTAGTCTTGCCCTCACTGGGACTGGCTCATTTTTGCATGCGCAAGAACTGACTGTTTACGATTGGAATGAAGTCCAAACTGCCAATCCAGATAGCATTTTCGCGATTTCTTTTGAAAAGGATAAGCTTACCGAGTTACCTGAAGGATTAGCGAAATTCACAAGCGTGAAGCAGTTGAACCTTGCGAAGAACAAACTTTCAGAATTGCCCGATTTCATTTTTACCTTCGATTCTCTACAAGAACTCAATGTCACAAAGAACAAATTATGCAGGTTCCCAATTGGTGTCTGCAAACTTGAAAATTTGAAAAGACTGTTGATTGGAAGTAATGACATTGCTTCAGTACCGGATTGCATTGAATACGTCCATAAATTAGAGTACCTCGATTTATACGATAATCCCATCGGTCATTTGCCTCAATCGATGATGCGACTTAAAAACCTCCAGAAAGTTGATTTCAGCGGAATTCGTTTCAATAAAGAGTTTCAGAAACAATGGACAGAGCAATTACCAAATACAGAGCTCGTATTTGATTCTCCGTGTGATTGCATGAACTAGTCGAGAGTTATTTTGTGAATTCCATTAAAACTTCGATGTAGTTCAATTTCAGGTCTTAATGAATAGATTGAGACAAGTTTAGTCTAATACCGAACCAGAAATTCATCGAAGAGCCAACTTTTTCCTCGTTTCATACGTATAGATAGTGACTTCTCTTTTGAAGAGGTGTATTGCCATGCACATGATTTTAGTCCAAATCGCTTCTTTTTCCAGCGATAAGGCTTACCTTAGCTAGTAATTCATCTTCAAGGAAGGGGATTAAAAAAACTATGATGAAACGATTACTAGCAATTGCCTGTTTCTTCGCTCTCTGCTCGGCGAATGCACAGCAAACACCTCAGTTTAGTCAATATCTGCGAAATCAATATTTGGTGAATCCAGCCGCAGCAGGTGTATACGACTTTACTGATGTTACCATTGGAGGAAGACTACAATGGCTCGGTTTTGAAGACGCTCCCAAAACTTCATACCTGTACGTATCTTCAGCATTGACAAAAAAGTCAAGAGTGAGTTACAACCCAGGAATTAGAATTAGTAGCGGACCCGTAAGAAACCCTGAAATCAAAACAGGAAAATTTAAGCACGCATTGGGTGGACAATTAATCGCTGACCAATACGGAGCATTTCGTCAACTTCGCGCTTCAATTACCTATGCGATCCATCTTCCTTTATCGAGAGATTACAATCTTTCATTTGGAACGAACGTAGGTATTTCAAACCGTAGCTTTTTAGCAGATCGTGCTCAAACCTTGAACATGATGACAGGTGCCGCATATGTCGATAATACCTACGACAACTTCGTTGCCAATACTGGATCTCAGAATACATTGGATGTCGGAGCTGGATTATACCTCTATTCAAAAAACATGTTCTTCGGGATATCCGCAGATCAACTCACAAAGGACTTCGTCAAATTTGGAAACGTAGCGACAACGTTTGATCCAAATATGCATTTTCAAGGAACTGCTGGAGTGAAAATTCCACTTTCTCGCGATTTATCATTGATGCCAGCTGTATTGGCAAAATACACACAAGGCGCACCAATTTCGATTGATGGATCTCTTCAGTTGGAATACAAAGAATGGTTGTGGATTGGAGCTTCATACAGAAATCAAGATGCTCTCGTTGCTATGGCTGGTTTGAACATCAGTGAGCGATTCAAATTTGGATATTCATACGATTTCAACATCTCTAGAATGAACAATTACAGCGCTGGAGGTCACGAATTGGTTCTAGGTTTAATGTTAGGAAGATAAATAGAATGATGAAAAACCTTGGACTCTTTGCAGCTTTTGTCTGCATTACGTTTGTTAGTCAAGCACAATTCTGGCGCGTATCGAAACCAGTGCAAATTGGAGGGACAGTAAACACCTTTGACGCCGAAGAAAGTATTCCCATTTTTTCAAAAGATAGCTCCATGCTTTATTTTGTGAGAACCTTCGATCCTAAGAACAAGGGTGGAGAATACGATCAAGATATTTGGTACAGTACTCGAAACGATGATGGAACGTATACTGATTGTAAACGTCTCAAATCGCTCAACAACAAATACAACAATGCAATCATCGGGATGGGCAATAATGGGAAGGTGATGTACCTCCTCAATGCTTATGATGGCAAGAAAGATTTTGAAAAGGGAATCGCTCAATCGAGTGGCTCAGGCAAGGGTTGGTCGAAACCAGAGAAAATCACTATTCCAGGTCTAGACATCGAAGGAGAAGCCTATGGATTTAACGTGAGTGGAGATGGAAAAACCATCATCATTTCTCAAAATGGTCCCAAAAGTTTTGGTGAAGAAGATTTGTACGTAAGTGAAAAGACGAGCTCAGGTTGGTCGAAGCCATTGCACATGGGGAATGTGATCAACTCTACAGGATTTGAGATTTCTCCTTTCTTATCGACTTCAAAAGATACTTTGTTCTTTTCCAGTAATGGAATGGGAGGAGAAGGTGATGCCGATATTTTTTACTCTGTAAAACAGGGATCATGGACAGAATGGTCGGTTCCAGTAAATTTGGGAACTCCAATCAACTCGGCAAAGTTTGATGCTTATTTTACGTATTCAGGTGATCATTTGTATTGGTCAAGTAATCGTTCGAATGTGCGAAGCGATATTTACACGGCTTCAATTTTAGCTCCACCGCCAATTTCAATTATTGCATCTGGAACCGACATCACGAAGTATCAAGGAAGCGATGGAAGAATTAACTCAACGACAAAAGGCGGTGTTGCACCATTCACGTATTCTTGGTCGAACGGCATGACGAAAGAGGACATTTTCGGAATTCCAAAAGGCGAGTATACTGTAACCGTAACAGATGATCTTGGTCAAACGGCTTCAACTTCCGTTACTCTCGGAGAACCGAAACAAGTAGTGGTTGTCGCAGCTCCAGATAAATCATTAGCCATGACGCACTATTTCGGATACAATGCCGACAAGTTGGATGCTGAAAACGCGAAGTTGATCGCATTCATGAATGGTATTCAATCTCAAATTAAGAAAGGTGAAAAGGTAACCGTTGCAATTAAATCATCGGCGTCTTATGTGCCAACGCGCGAATTCAGTTCGAATGATCAATTGGCGAAATCGAGAGCTGAGAAAATAAAAAAGATGTTGGAGGACCATTTCCGCGGTGAGGGTGTTGGTGACAAACTCACTGTTGAGATTACCGAAACGATGGTTGGAGGTCCACTTTATAAGAATGACAGAGATAATGTCGAGAAATATCAACCGTTTCAGTTTATCGCTTTATCAACAAAATAGCCAACGAAAGCCTATCTACTTCCGTTTTTGATATAATTACACGATAGTTGTTTGTTGCAATTGAGCTATTTAGCCATTTTGCTAATTAGCGAACACTTTCAAGTGAAAAAAACTCAGTATGTTTGCTCCTGTGAGAAAATGGACGTTTCTAGTGGTTATTTGTTGTCTCAGTACTTTTGCGAGTGCTCAGCAAGTTCCTCAGTACAGCCAATTTTTACAGAATCAATACATGGTAAACCCTGCGTCGACAGGCGTTTATGATTTCATGAATATCACTGTCGGAGGGAGATTACAGTGGTTAGGATTGGAAAACGCACCAAAAACGACTTATTTGTACGTTGCCGCACCAGCGGAAAAGTGGAGAAATGCTTCCATGAAACGTACTTTCGGGACTATCAAAAGAGGAAACAAAAGTGTTCGTCACCCAAGAATGCGGTACGGTTCACTTGTTCATGCCTTTGGAGCGAACTTCGTTGCGGATCAATACGGACCATTCCGACAGCTTAAAATGATGGGGACGTATGCTTTGCATCTTCCTATTACTAGAGATTACAATCTTTCGTTTGGGACTAGCCTTGGGCTTTCGAATAGATCTTTCATTCCCGAAAATGCTCAGGTATTAAGTGTTTTAACGAACACTGGTGTGTTTGATCAGACCTACAGTGCGTATCAAGCGAATCAAGGTGCTCAGAACACAATGGAGCTGGAAGCGGGAGTTTATTTCCACGGCAAAGGTGGGTTTTTAGGTGTTTCCATGAATCAACTCACGAAGGATTTTGTGCAGTTTGGCAACAGGGATTTCAATTTTGATCCTAGGATGCATTTATTCGTGACGGGAGGAATAGAATTAGAAGTGAATCGAAGCTTAACTATCACACCAGCATTCTTAGTGAAGTATGTTCGTCCAGCACCTGTTGCGATTGAAATCATGTCGCAGTTTGAGTTCCAAGAGCGTTACTGGTTCGCCGCTTCGTATCGACACAAAGATGCAGTTGTAGCCAATATTGGAATGTACGTTTCGAACCAATTCAAACTCGGATATTCATTCGATTTACCGATTACTCCCATCAGAAATTATAGCGCGGGAAGTCATGAGTTGGTTTTAACGCTGATGTTGGGTCGAGACATGAGTCGCGCTCGTTTCTAACCACACTCGCTCTTACACTCTCACTCTTCCTCACTCTTTTCCTGAAAATCCAACGATCAATTTCTCCCTTCCAATAATTTCTCCACCACCATTCAAAGCAATCAAAACATACGTTCCTCGCGACAAAGACGAAACATCCAAGCTTGAACTCGTAGTGGAAATTAGACGTTCACCAAGAGAAGAAAATAGTTCTACTCGTTTCACATTTGGATGATCAATGTACACAACTTCTGAAGCCGGGTTTGGATAAATCGAACACTCGATTTTGGATAATTCATCATGAGAAGCGTAATAATTCAAGTCCAATCGGAACAGACCTGCTGCACCCGAAAAACTCTGTTCAGTAGTGAAATAATACGTGCTATCTCCAATTGGTGCGATACTTTCGAACTGGAAGGAATAGCCTGAAGGAAGTGGAATCTGCGTTCTTTCTATCGTAGCTGTCGAAAATTGGGAATTCGTAAAATTACTGATCTCCACCACGAATGGATAAGTGAGTGTGTGCGCCGAAAGGATAATGGAATTGGAAGATGTGTCCAAGTTTCCACCAGTGATCAATCCCTCAACGTTGATGCTGTCAATTATCGGTAGTGAGTAATTGCCAGGAGTTTTGGGCAGCGCATAAACGTTCGTCTTGTTGTTTCCCCAGTTCTTGGTGAATATATACAAGCTATCATTCCAAGCAATCAGTGTTTCTGCGTCATAATTGGTGTAGAAAGTATTCGAACTGAAATCCACTTGATCAGCATAATTAAACAGAATTGTGTCGGCTGAAATGGTGTCGTTCGGAGTGTTCAGATAATCTGAAATTGCCACGCGAAAAATGCGCAAATTGGTTCGTGTTCCGGCATTATTTCCAAAGTCCGCGATGTAAATGAAGGTATCATCATAACAGATATCTTCCCAATCGACATTCGATGCATTTTCGATGATCACTTTATTTAGAATCCCACCCGAAGTGCTGTCAATTTCGTACAATGCAGGTTCTCCACCGGAGTCGTTGTGCGTAATTAAACGGTCATTGAGTAAAATCAACCCAGATGTTTCAATTAAAGAATCGTGAAGTGGAGCCACTAAATCGACGTGTTGACACAAAGAGTTCAGCGGAATGAGGACCAAAAATAAGAGATAAAGGCGGTTCATAGTTCTTTCGAATTTACACAAAGAAAACGGGTTCATCTTTTTCGCTTTTGGGATAGGTATGTAATATTTGGCAGTAGTAAAGGAGAATTGAATTCGTCGGACAATCAGAAAGCAAAGCGAATCGTCCGATCTGAAAATCGGCCTAGTTAAACTTAATCGCCTTCACAGGATTAATCCGTGCAATAACCATACTTGGAATAATTAACGCGCTCAGACAAACGACAAGCGTTCCAATATTCAGAAGTATCCAATGCCACACATTGATCTCAATCGGTACTTGGCTCAAATAATACACTTCAGGATCGAGCGGAATCAAACCAAAATACTTCTGAGCCAAACAAATTCCGAGTCCGATGAGGTTCCCCCAAAGCATTCCGCGTCCAATTAGGAATCCCGCTTGAATCAAGAATATTTTTCGAAGACTCCAGTTGGTAGCTCCCATTGCTTTCATCATCCCAATAAAATTGGAGCGAATCAGAATCAATACCAACAGTGCCGATCCCATGTTGATGATTCCAATCAAGATCATCAACACCAAAATAATGATCACATTCAAATCCAAAAAACCTAACCAAACAAAGATGTCGGGTTCATTTTCAATGATGCTTGTTGCTTTCAAAACTTCACCATTTGGCATTAAGATCAATTCAACACGCCCTTTCGTTCGTGCCAAAACTTCGTCCAATTGTGACCAATCCTTCACCATGATTTCAAATCCACTGATGTAGCCGTCGTAACTTCCTTTTCCATCTGTGGTTTCGACGATTAATCGCTTGGTGCCGTCGTCCAACGCGTACGTTGTTCCTTCATCATTTAGTGGTTCTCGCTCAATTTCACCTTCCTCATTCAACTCAAAGTAACAGCGATAATCACCGCCCTCCTGAACGGTAATCTTCATGTAAGCGGTATCTGGAATGGCAGATTCTGAAATGTCCTCACGTGGATTGGTCCAATAATCAGTGGCGATCAATCGAATAGTGGTGTCTTGATGTGGACAAATGGTAAAACCTGAGTACTGGTCAAATCCTCGTCCCCAATCGTAACGATAGTTGTAGCCATTTCCTCCCGAGACATCCGCCTCAACAACGATCTGCCCGTCAATGATTGTATCAGCAATCTGAATGCTCGCCTTGATTCCCCAATCATTCAATTGTTGGACCGATGAAAGACTTCCTAAGACAATCTGCTTGTCGAATTCTTCCAACCCTGTTTCGTAGATTCCAGCGATTTTAAACTTTCGTTTGACAGGTTGTTGCTTTACAAAAAACGCACTAACGCGATCTCCAACTTCGTAATTCAAATCGGCTGCCAATTTTCGAGAAATCACCAAGTGGTTTTCACAGGAATCCTGAGAATAATCAGGTAAAATGCCATTAAGAAGGTAGCTCTCAAAAAATGCCCAATTGTAATCCTCGCCCACACCTTTGATTACCGCACCGTGAACTTGGTACTGATTTTCAACTGTGTCTTTTCCAGATGCCAGTTTGTACGAAATCTCGCGTTCTTCAGATTGAAGCAGAACAGGTTTGTATCCAACCGCTGAAATCGATTTTATCCCAGGGTCGCTTTGTAAATCGGCTAAAAATGATTGATCGCGCTGAATGGGATCGCTTTCGTAGATTGAATTCTCGCTCGCCTCCATGATGAAGATATGCGATCCGAACCCGCTTACTTTTTGGCGCACTTCTTGCTGAAACCCAGTTACAACTGCGATCGTAATCAAATTGACAATTACGGCCAGAGCAATACTAATGACGGAGATTCGAACAATAGGTTTAGAAACTTTCTTACCTTGCACGACACTCTTGAGCGTTTTCTTTGATATGAAATATTCGAATGCCAAATTTCTGGGAACTTTTCGACTAAAGTACACAAAGGTTTTGTGCTTGAAAAGCATTTTTATTTTTTTGATTTCTTCTTGCGGATATAGCAATTCTCCCCAGCACGAGGAGAAAGTAGATGTGGTCGACGAGGATCAAGTTGAACGACTTGCACAAGTGTCTGTCGGAGCTGAACAAACCACTGATTATTTGCCTTTATTGCAAGATAAAAAAGTAGGAATTGTCGGGAATCAATCTTCCTTAATTGGTGAGACGCATTTAGTAGATTCATTGTTGAGTTTAGAGATAAATGTGATGAAGGTGTTTTCTCCTGAGCATGGATTTCGTGGGAAAGCAGACGCTGGAGAGTTCATTTCAAGTGAAAAGGATCAAAAGACGGGATTGCCAATTGTTTCACTATACGGAAAGAACAAAAAACCAACTCAAGAACAATTGAAAGGATTGGATGTTGTGTTGTTCGATATTCAGGATGTCGGTGTACGATTTTACACCTACATTTCAACCTTGCATTATGTAATGGAAGCCTGCGCTGAAGCGAATATTCCTGTAATTGTTTTGGATAGACCCAATCCCAACGGACATTATGTTGATGGACCAGTTTTGGACATGAGATACAAATCTTTTGTGGGGATGCACCCAGTTCCGATTGTTTATGGAATGACGATTGGAGAGTACGGAAAAATGATCAATGGAGAAGGTTGGTTGGAAGGTGATCTTGTTTGTGATTACTCAGTTGTTCCATGTAAATACTACGATCACAATACGCCTTATTCCTTGCCAGTTCCGCCATCACCAAATTTGCGATCGGATGTTTCCATTCAGTTGTATCCAAGCTTGTGCATTTTGGAAGCGACGACTGTTTCTGTAGGAAGAGGCACTGATGGTCCATTTGAGCGTTACGGACATCCCGATTTTCCAGAGATGGACTTCGAGTTTACACCAAAATCCGGACCTGGATCGAAGAATCCGAAGCACAAGGATGTGAAGTGCTACGGATACAACATGGGTGAACAAGAAGGACACAGAGAAACGAAGTTTGATCTTAACTTTTTATTGAATTCAAATATTTTGCTCAAAGGGAAAACCTTTATTGATCGCTCGCGAATGTTCAATTTGCTTTCTGGAAATGATGAATTGGCGCAACAGTTAAACGCAGGTAAATCGGAAGAAGATATTCGCGCTTCGTGGCAAGAAAAATTGGATGCTTTTAAGTTGGTGCGAGCGAAGTATTTGATTTATGAGTAGGTGATTAGCCTTCCAATAATTTCTTTCGATCTCCCAATTCAAATAGGATTCGATCAACAGAGAATCATACTTTAGTAGTTCAAACTATACTTCGTATGAAAAAATCTCATCTTCTCCTTTCTTTTTTATTTCTAGCAACTCTGTCTTTTTCCCAAGGTTCTTGGACGCAATTGTCAGATATTCCTGGCCCAGGCAGGCATCATGCTTGCAGCTTTGTCTTAGGTGATTCAGCCTACATTGCCACCGGAAGCGGGTTCGATGACTTTTACCGCTACGACATTCACAACGATTCTTGGACACAGCTAGCTGATTTCCCCGGAGGGAACAGAAACTACGCAATCGGATTTAGCATCAATGGAAAAGGATATGTTTCTTGCGGATACAACGGCTCTTCCGCTAACATGGAAATGTGGGAATACGATGCTGTTTTGGATTCATGGACGCAAAAAACAAGCGGTCCTGCGGCAGGTAGAATTCACCCGGCATTTTCAGTAGTTGGAGACCGCGTTTACTTAGGGCAAGGTCAACAAAACGGAAACTTCGCTGATCTCGCTGATTGGTACGAATACAATGCAACAACCGATACTTGGACAACGAAAACAAACTTCATGAGTGAACGTCATCACGGTGTAGGTGCAACAGTTGGAAATATGATTTATGTTGGAACTGGACATCATTTAGATGATATGTTCGATGATTGGTATGCCTACAATGCAAGCACAGATCAATGGCAAACAAGAACAAGTTTCCCCTCGGACGGACGATCAGCAGCTAACGCGGTTTCTGTTGGAGACAATGTTTATTTGATGTGTGGAGAAGACGAAATCAATTTTGCACGTTTCGATGATTTCTGGCAGTACAACTCAATTGCGGATTCATGGAGTAGCTTGGCCGACTTTCCCGCAGGAGGGCGATGGGCACCGTTCATGTTTGTGCACAACGACACAATTTATGCAGGTGCAGGGCAGAACGAGCAAATGAACGATCAAAAGGATTTGTGGAGATATGATTTTTCAGGTGCAAGTTTGGATGAAAACTCTCAGACGCTGATTCAGCTTTTTCCGAACCCCGTTATTGATGAACTGACGATTAACGCAAAAAGTGCTGTCGAGCGAGTGCAAATCTTTTCTCAAGTAGGAAATGTCGTATATGATTCTCGTCCAAACTCTTCGCATTTGTCATTAGATCTTCATGAGTTATCGCAAGGTGTTTATTTGGTGAAGATTCAAATGGAGAACCAGATGGAAGTAACCGAGCGCTTTGTGAAATAATAATATTAAACGCTTTAAGTAAAACGCCCCACCAATAGCTTGGTGGGGCGTTTTTTATTCTTCGCTAGCGAAATTGCTAACTAGTTCGATGAACTTATTTCTTAACGACGCGCTTCACAGCAGCTCTAACACCGTCAACAGTTACTTCAACGAAGTATTGACCTGCTTCTCCGTTAATCGTCATTTCAACGAAATCTGCAGAAGTGATTGATGTTCGATCAATCTCTCTTCCAATCGCGTCCAATACGCGAACAGAAACGTTGTTCAATGTTGATCCAAAGTCGATCGTTACTTCACCAGATGTTGGGTTAGGATGTACGATAACTTCGTTGTTCAATCCGAATTCTGGAAGTCCAACTACTTGAACGAATGTACAAGCTGAAGTATCCGTACAGCTGTTTTCAGTTACGACAACCGCGTAGTTTCCAGTAATTGTCGCTGTGAATGACTGAGCTGTTTCTCCAACGATTGCCGCGTTTCCATTATCACAATCAATCCATTGGTAAGTGGCACCAGTTGCACCAGCCGTCAATGTCTCTCCCGATAAAGTCGTTGACACATCTACAGATGTAATTGTCAAGTTGATCGTGATTGTGCTATCACATCCTGCAGTATTTGGAATCACATCTGTGTATGTTCCAGAAGCGGTGAATACCGCTCCACTTGGTGCTGTGTAGCTATTACAAGCAAACTCTGTGATAATATTTGAAGTGCTCGTGTTGATAGTCAAAGTAATAACCATCACACTATCACAACCTGCAGCATTCTGAATCGTATCGTTGTAAGTTCCAGATGCTGTCCATGTCATTCCACTTGGTGACGTGTAAGAATCACAATCAGAAACTGCGAATGATGAACCTGTGTCAGTACATGGAAGTACGGTACATGCCACCATTGTGTGAGATCCTAAAGAATCAAATGTATTTTGTGGGAATACCGTCCATTCTGCTGCTGCCGAAGCCCACACATTGTTTCCTTGTTGGATAGCAGGGTTTCGAACCAATGTGAACTCGCTCGTCGCACCTGATCCAACTGGCCAGTTAGTTCCAGGATCGACTCCAACTTCACCAATAACGTCAATTGTATCTCCAGTTGCTACGTTTTCTAAAATCAAGGCATCATCACCGTTAAAGAAAGTTGCAGCGTTTGTAGTATCAGACACCACAATAATCCCAAGAGAATCGGCAGATGAATTTGCAATCACGTAAACATCACCAGCAGCGATGAATGTACCTGCAGGGAAATCGTATGTTCCAGATGCAGTCGGTGATCCGTTTGTATGTCTTTTTACAACGTAATCCACTAGGTCGATTGCTCCGCCTGTTGGGTTGTAAATTTCCAGTGCTTTATTGTTACTCGATCCTTCAATGTATTCCGAGAAGAACAATTCTGAACATTGATTAGCACATCCTGCACCTGCAGGATCAATTACCAAGTTGATTGTGATAACGCTATCACATCCTAAAGCATTTGGTATTGTATCCATGTACATTCCTGATGCAGTGTAAACTTGTCCGCTTGGAGAAGAGTAAGCGCTACATCCTGTTGCTGAAATTGTGCTTGTAGTTTGCGCTCCGATCGTAAGATCGACAACATATAAGCTGTCACAACCACCTGCATCGAAAATAGTATCGTTGTAGATTCCTGTTGTTGTCCAAGTGTATGTGCCACTCGGAGAAGTTACTGGAGTACATGAAACAATCGTTTGGTTGAACGTCGTTGGAGAACATGGTGTCCCACAAGCAGTCATCGTGTGAGCTCCTAATGAATCAATCATATCGATAGGGAAAACATCCCATTGAGTAGCTCCAACCGTCCAGTTCAATTCACCTTGATTGATGCTGATTTGACGCACAAGCGTAAAGTTGTTTGTAGCTCCAGAACCTACTGTCCATCCAGAACCAGGATCGACACCAATTTGACCAATGATATCTAAGGTGTCACCTGAGGTCATGTTAATCATGTAAAGTGCGTCATCACCATTGTAAAAAGTAAGTGTATGTGTTGTATCAGTTTCCGCTTGAATACCAGCAATTGCGCTTGGGTTTCCTATTACGAAAACATCGCCTGCCAAAATAGTTCCTACTGGAAAGATACTGTCCGTTGGAGTTGGGCTTCCGTTGTTGGCACGATAAATAACATAGTTCGATAAATCAATGTCAAATCCAGTTGGATTGTAAATTTCCAATGCTTTGTTACTGCTTGATCCTTCAATGTATTCAGAGAAGAATAACTCACCACAAGGTCCAAACATTGGCACTGGAGGCGCACAAGAAGTCATTGTGTGCATTCCGAGAGAATCAAACACGTCTTGTGGGAAGACGTCCCACTCAGTTGCACCCACAGTCCAGCTATTGGTTCCTTGCTGAATACCAATCATTCTAACAAGCGTGAAATTTTGTGTTGATCCTGTGCCAACAGTCCATGCTGCACCTGGATCTACACCTAACTCTCCAATAACATCAACAGTATCACCTGTTACGAGATTTTCCAAAATTAGCGCATCGTCTCCATTGTAGAAGGTAGCAGCGTTTGTTGTATCAGCTACTGCAAGAATAGCAGGGTCAGCACTTGGGTTTCCAATTACGTACACATCACTAGCTGCAAGAATTGTCCCAACTGGGAAACCAAACGTTCCTGATGGAGTTGTCGCACCATTATTGTGTCTTTTGACTACATAATCGGCAAGGTCGATCGGACCGCTTGTTGGGTTGTAAATTTCGATCGCTTTGTTATTGCTCGATCCTTCAATGTACTCAGAGAAAAACAGCTCTGAACATTGGGCAAAGCTGACAGTTCCTGCGAGCAATGCAATTGATAAAGTAATGATTCTTTTCATCGGTTATTTTCGTTTGATAATGCAAATCTCGGACAATATTTAGACTTCATCACTATACCAAGATTAACAAATCGTTACTAGAAATTTGTCGGAAGCGCACTAAACCGATTCAGCATCACAAAAAGGGAGTAATTGTTGATAATTTCTTTTTCAGTTGCTGAATTCAAGCAAATAATTGGCGCCATTAAAAGTACAACATGCGTCGCGCTTGTTTTCAATACACCGGCAATAAACCTAGTTTAAATATCAATATATCAATTAGTTACAAATTAAGTGCGATTTATTCACTCTTAAGTCACAATTATTACTAACTTTTAAACGCGCTAGAAAATAATTCGACTGTTCGCCGCATTTCTGTCTTATGTTTCGAGCAGGACGCCCTTCAAAAAACTCCCTCTTGATTAACGATTACCAATGAGTCAAATGAGATACTCAGGGCGACATATGAAGATGGAGTTCAAAATTCTCTGAGCTAAACTAAAACTATCAAAATGAATTCATTCTACGCAAGGAGGGTGCTTGGTTTCACCTTTTTTACTGTTTTTTCAGGCTTTCTATTCGGACAAACCACCGCAGAAAAGACTGAAATAATCAAAGACTACAATCAGCAGGAGTTATCAAAATTGGAACAGGACTTCAAGATGGAAGCTGAAGTATCCAAAGAGCGAGCAGTGCAGCTTGCCGCCATTAACGGTTGGCCATTAACATTTACAACCTCGAAAGGATCGTTTGCCGAACTTCAAGGAGTTGATGAAAACGATAACCCTTTGTATTATGTTACATCAAATGTCGATGCTTCGGAATCAACACGAACGAACCACTTGAATTCAGGAGGCTCGCTCGGGTTAAATCTCAACGGAGATAACATGACGGCCTACGTTTGGGATGGTGGAGTTGCGCGTGCCTCTCACCAAGAATACGATGGTGCCGGAGGGGCGAATAGATTCTCAGTTGGTGATGGATCATCATCCTTGAATTTTCACGCAGCTCACGTCACAGGGACAATCATCGCTTCTGGAGTTCAGGCGGCCGCGAAGGGAATGGCTCCTATGGCAAATGCGATTGGATCAGATTGGAATTCTGATTTATCCGAAGCAACGAATGCTGCCGCATCTGGAATGTTGGTGTCAAATCATTCCTACGGCTATGGAATTCGAGATAATTTCGGGAATGTTCAATTGCCCCAATACTATTTTGGAGGATACATTGGGGTTTCCAGAAGTTGGGACCAAATCATGTACAATGCTCCGAACTATTTAATGGTTGTTGCCGCTGGAAACGATGGGAACGATAACACGGCAAATGCAAATCCAATCGGTGGGAACAGCTCCTACGATAAGTTGAATGGAACATCTACATGTAAGAACAACTTGGTTGTGGCAAACGCACAAGATGCGAACGTTAATGCATCTGGAGACCTGATCTCAGTGAGTATCAACAGTGGAAGTAGCGAAGGTCCAACGGATGATTTGAGAATCAAGCCAGACATTACAGGGAACGGAACAGGAGTGTATTCAACCTATGAATCGAGTAATTCAGCTTATGCGAGCATCTCTGGTACATCAATGGCGTCCCCAAATGTTACGGGATCGTTGTTGCTGCTGCAAGAACACTACAACAATGTGAATGGAACCTACATGAGAGCGGCAACATTGAAAGGTTTGGCCTTGCATACGGCAGATGATGCAGGTGCGAATGGACCGGATGCGGTTTTTGGTTGGGGACTTATGAACTCAAAACGAGCGGCAGAAGCAATTTCGAACAACGGAGGTCAATCATTGATTCAAGAATTAACGCTATCACCAGGTCAAACCTACACGATCAACGTAGATGCGGATGGAATTAATGATTTACTAGCTTCGATTTCGTGGACAGATCTTCCAGGTACTGCGAACACGGGAACAGTCAATCCATCTACAAAATACCTTGTGAACGATTTAGACATTCGCGTAAGTAAATCTGGAACAAACTATACGCCTTGGAGGTTAACAGGACCAGCATCAAACACCAAAGGAGACAACGATGTTGATCCTTACGAACGAGTGGACGTTGGGAATGCATCAGGAACATATACGATTACGGTTACTCACAAGGGATCACTCAGTGGTGGTTCTCAGAATTTCTCGTTGATCGTTACAGGACTTTCCGGCGGATCTGGTCCAGGACCAATTGCTTGTTCAACGACTATCTCAAATTTCCCGTATGCAGAAGGATTTGAGAATACCTTGGGAGCTTGGTCTCAAAGTACAGGTGATGATTTCGATTGGACTGTACAAACGGGAGCAACGGCATCAAGTAATACAGGACCGAGTGCTTCGAACGAAGGAAGTTACTACGTGTACATGGAGTCGTCTACACCAAACTATGCAACGAAAAATGCGCTGCTTACAAGTCCTTGTTTTGATCTTACAGGATTGACAAACCCTACCTTTTCATTCGATTATCACATGTATGGTGCAGCTGCAATGGGCGGCTTGAATTTGGAAGTGAGTGCGGATGGTGGAGCTTGGACAACGGTTTGGTCAAAGACAGGCGATCAAGGAAATGCTTGGTTATCTGAATCAATTGGTTTGAGTGCTTATTCTTCAAGTTCAGAGGTTAAATTGAGATTTAACGGAACGACAGGAACAACTTGGCAGGGAGATATGGCAGTAGACAATATCAATGTTGATGGAGAAACGGTTTCCGGACCTTCGTGTTCAACAACAATTACATCTTTCCCTTACAACGAAAGTTACGAGAATACTTTGGGTGCTTGGACACAGGATTCCGATGATGATTTTAATTGGACAGTACAATCTGGTTCGACACCATCGAGCAATACGGGACCAACATCGGCAAATGCGGGGTCTTATTATGCTTACATGGAATCGTCTACGCCAAATTATGCCACGAAGAATGCGAAATTGACAAGCCCTTGTTTTGATTTAACGGGATTATCGAACCCTGAGGTTACATTCGATTACCACTTGTACGGCGCTAGCGCAATGGGTGAGTTGAATTTGGAAGTAAGTACTGACGGAACAACTTGGACAACACTTTGGAACAGAACTGGAAATCAAGGGAATGCTTGGCTTTCAACAGCGGTAGATTTGAGTGCTTATTCATCGAGTTCAGCGGTAAAACTAAGATTCAATGGAACAACTGGAACAACATGGCAGGGAGATATGGCGATTGACGCCGTTAGTGTTCAAGGAGCTGCGCCAGTCTGCACAGACGTGAGCTTGTCCATTACATTCGATAACTACCCTGAAGAAACAAGTTGGGAAATAACAAGTGGTTCTAGTGTTGTTGCGAGTGGTGGAACATACGCCTCTCAGGCTGATGGTTCAACATTGAACATTCCACTATGTTTGAATGACGGTTGTTACACGTTCACAATCAGTGATGCATACGGAGATGGCATCTGCTGCGCCTACGGAAACGGAAGCTATACCTTGACAAATGATTCAAATGGAGCAACTTTGGCTTCGGGTGGAAGTTTTGCCTCAAACGAGTCGACGAACTTCTGTATAGGATCGGGAACAAACTCACAACTTTCAGATATGGCGGATGTCACTTCAGAGGGATCACATTTCACAATGTATCCAAATCCTGTAAATGACGTGTTGTACGTTGAATTTAACTCAACCAGAAAACAGTCTTACCAAGTTCTTGATTTGAATGGGAAAATCTTGTTTGATGGAAATTTAGAAAATTCTATGATCAACTTCTCGCCATTATCGACTGGAGTTTACATCATGAAAATCACCGATGGAACCAAAACAATCATGCGAAAAGTGATGAAGAAATAAATCCTAGCCACAAGGTAAGAGGGTCGTCTCCCGATAGCTATCGGGATGCGGCCCTTCTTGTTTTGAATGAATTCAAGTTAGTTCAGAATTACAGATTTCACCACCTTCGAGCCATTAATCAAATAGATAACCACTTGATAGTTTCCTTTCGAGTCCTTGATCTCGAGATCGATGCTGTTTTGGTTGATTGCTGAATCGAACAGAACTTCTTGACCTTGGGCATTGAATACCGCAATTTTTTCTGCATCAATATTGGGTAAACCACTTATTTGAATATGCCCACTAGTTGGATTCGGAGATACATGAACTTGTTCGGCAATGAGATCATTCACTCCTGTGACATCTGCAATAGTTCCTCGTCTGTAAATCACGTCATCTGAGGCGTAATCTTGATAAACAACATGCACGAATCCGTTTTTGTAAATAACATCTGGTTTACTCTGCGTTCCAGTTGCACTGGCATTTACCATCGATTTGTACGTTCCCAAG
This sequence comes from Crocinitomicaceae bacterium, assembly GCA_029252405.1. Classification (GTDB taxonomy): domain Bacteria; phylum Bacteroidota; class Bacteroidia; order Flavobacteriales_D; family Crocinitomicaceae; genus UBA4466. The sequence goes on along the minus strand of JAQXBM010000008.1, from coordinate 34,593 downwards.
GATGATGAATTACCATCGGTCGACACAGCGCAAATGATATCTGTATTTCCTGAGAGTTTTTCTTCCCAAACAACCACAAGCGTATCGTTACTTCCAGAAATTCTCGGGAAATTTTGAATGTCTCCAGCGGTAGCAGTTGGCGGGTCCATCATGGTGACATCTCCTAAATTTAGTCCTCCAACCGCGCTAGCAGCACTTGCATAAACGCGGTAGGTTCCAGCTGCTCTTGAAGCTGAAACTACATAAGCCGAATCTCCGATAATCACGCCTGCTGGTCCAGTCGCTGGACAACTCGTAATTAACCAATTGAGGTTATCCAAATTAGCGTCAGACGTAAAACTCACTCCTCCATCCTCGGAAAGCGAACCATAGCTGTCACGGATATTCGATTCGTTGTTTCTGAATAAAGCGAGCTGCGTATTTCCACTAACTACAACTTCAGGAGGACAGCAATCGCATGCTACTCCATTTGTTGTGGCTGTTACCACGAGTTGTGGTTCATAGCTTAATCCGGCGTTTGTCGAATGCACAACAGCAATTCTCTCATCAAGTCCCTGTGCGTTGAAAATCATATACGTCACCACGGGATTTCCGTTGTCATCGATGTCCATTGCAGGCATCCAGCTTTCGCCAATATCATGATCATCGGCACGGATGGTGTCAGAAAAAGTAATGCCTCCATCTGTTGATCGAACCGTGTAAATATTTCCAGTACTTATCGGTTGAGCTTTGAATACAGCAATTACTGTATCTCCATGAGCCGCGATGTCCGGACCCGTCCAATTTGCCAGGTATGTTTCCATTCCAGCAGGAACAATTGGAGTTGGTGAGTCAAAATTGGCTCCATTTAGTCGAGCAATGTGCAAAGCGCCTCCCACTCCTCCGAAGATGACAACTGGATTATCGTTTGTCGACAAGGTTAATCGTGGTCGCGTATTTCCATAGATTGAGCCATCAGCAACGGAAATTTCAGGTTCCCAAATAATACTTTGTTGTGCCATGGAATACAACGATATTCCAAGAATAGTAAGGGTTAATAACAGATTTTTCATAAGGATAAATTGCGGTATGAAGTTACGGACATTATTCCGAAAACGTGATTTCGTCAGAACAAGTAGGGGCAATTATTGTTTCACCAATTTTCGCGATCCGCACAACTGTCCGTCAATGTATCCCAAAACGACGTATACCCCAAGAGACAAACGATTAACAGGAATACTTTCTGAGGACAAGGGATCAATGTCTGATTCGAGAACCAATTGTCCATTCGGTTGAACGATTCGAATGGCGCTTAATTGACATTCTTGACAAGTGATTTGGATTTCAGTGCTCGCTGGATTCGGAGACATCAAGAAATCACATCCGCTTTTAACATCTCCAAAAGATACGGATGGAACATACTGAACCCATGGACGAGCTTGCTTGATAATCAATTGGTCGGTGTCCGTAATTTTGTACTCGATGTCCATGGCAAAGGTTGTATTGCTATGCGCCAAGTACTTCTTTTTGAATTCTTCGTGAATCACGGTTAAGTAATCGCGCAATTGATCCATTTGTTCTGGAGTGAGCAACAGAGAGTCTGCGGGGACTAAATCTGAAAACTGAATCACCAAAGGTTCATCGTCAGGACCTGGGTTTTGCACCAACAGCAGCTCCTCAGGAACTGAGTTGTTGTTTGGATTCGTGATTAAAAATTCACCCAGTTGTGAGTTCAGATAAAACGTGCTATCCGTTCCATACACAGGATCAGCACTTACACCAACACCGTTGACCTTTTCATTGTCGTAATTGGGATGACACAGCACACCCATCGACGCTATGTAGTGATTGATTCGGTAAAACTCACGTTCCTCAAATGCGCGCAAATTCCAAAGGCTCGCATAAATCTCCTTAACTGTTTTTGAAAGATGTCCTTCGCTCGGATGGTGCGTCTTTGAATCGTATAATCCAGCGCCACTAAAACCAGCGAGGTCTTCGTTGTTTGTGCTAGATCGACATCGGATTGACGTTCCCAAGGGAAAAGACAATTGTAAGTCAGAAAGCTCATCGAGCATCCATTGTGGCATCGTGGCGTCTTCAATATCATCTCTCAAATCATCGAGCATATCATCGCGTACATCTCGATCAGCAATGAAAGCGGGATCGCTCAAAATCGTTTCTATTTGATCAAAAAAATTGTTGTATTCCATGAACTCTTGGTAGTGATAAAATGGAATTCCGTAACCATCTGGAATCGTTCCAGCTGGAAAGCCAAAAGTGCGCATTGTGGCAACATTTGTATTCTTTGCGCCGAAACCGTCGAACATTTCAAACTCAATATCATCCAAAGAGAGAATTGCGGTGTAACTTAGATCGAGTGGGGGAGTTTGCTCGTAGGTCGGACGGATAGATTCGTACCAATTATTGACTTCTTGAACTGTCGCTTCGCGCAAAATGAAATTACTTTGCTCCGTCTTGAAGTAGACGAAATGATTTAGAAGATCAGCAATGGAATCATTGAGAAGAGGATCGCGAATGAAGGCATTCGGAATGTTGTCTTGAATCGCTCGCAAGTTGACATGTGAAAGAGGAGTCTGAATAATCGATGTAATTACACCACCAACTCGCGGGAGTGAATTTGGTAGAGCATCGTACAACGCAATTTCTTTCAATCCCGGCACTTCATTTAATCCCACCTGGCGAAAGAAACCATACCCTTCTGTTTTGTTGAGTCCGATGTAGTCGATACCTGCATAAATGTTCGTTTCAAGTAAAACCGTTACCCGTGAATTCTGATACAGAGTGATTTCATTATCGTAATCAGCCTCGTTTGTGGCGTACACGAAATAAGACAAGTTGTTTTTTGCAAAGGGCATATTTGCACCTAGAAGTTCCTGTGTTCGTTGCACAGTTTGAAAGTCATAACCAGCCGCATTACTGTAGTTGAAAGCGTATGTTCCGAGCGTTCCATTTGGTGATGCTGTTGTTGGATGCAAAATCACTTGTCCTTTTACAACATCGGGCGCTAGAAAATTTAGACCAACAGCATTGCCAAAATCGGCATGTAAGAAATGCGAATTCATGTTGATGAAATACACCTTCGGATGATCCGTACTAAAGCCCGTTATCGCAAACTTGACAAATTCTTTTCCATCCAAGACAAGCTCTTCTTTGAGAGAGATTTCGTTGAATGTTTCATATGAATCTATCGTGACAATGCCATCTTGAAAAGGAGGAGTTTCCGATGGGTTCAACGGGTTTTGAGAAGGAGTGAAGTTGTACTCTGTGATATCATCGATACCGTCTTCATCTGTGTCCACTGGAGTAAAACGTGAGTGCTCCAAAACACGATAGTGATCAACAGGATAAGCACCCAAGGCCTCAGTGATCGTCGTCGAGCCATCTTCACCCAAAGTCATCGATACATCATGAACAAAATTAGAATCAGGATGGTGCCGGACTTGCAAAATGTAATACTTCGTCGAAGTTGAGTTTACCTCCAATTGCACAACACCGTTAGCATCGAGGCTGTAATTCGCAATTGGAGCTTCTTGGGCAATTGCGCTATTTATTCCGAAAGCAAAGAGAAATAAAAACGTGCAGCAAACAAATAAACCGTCGGTTAAACGGTAGCATTTTAATCTATTTGAAGAAGTTTTTTCGGACATTAAGAAGCAATCTACGACGGATTTTCATGAAATCAAATAAAAAGAACCGTGCAATCTTGTTATCCAACGATTTGGGAATTCGGAAATTGCTTGAGGAGCGAAATTTATTTCTTCACTTTCTCAGCGCCGTCAAGCACTTTTTGCTTCAATTCATCCATATATTTCAACAGACGTTCAAGCAATTCAGGGTTCGAAGAACCGATGATTTTGGCCGCTAATATTCCCGCGTTTTTCGCACCATCAAGAGCAACAGTTGCAACAGGAATTCCACCTGGCATTTGAAGAATGGAAAGGATGCTGTCCCATCCATCAATAGAATTTCGAGATTTTACAGGAACACCAATCACGGGAAGTGGCGTCATAGAAGCCGTCATTCCTGGCAAATGCGCCGCACCTCCAGCTCCAGCGATAATCACCTTGATTCCACGTTTGTGAGCGTTCGTTGCGTAGTCGAACATTTTTTCAGGAGTTCTATGAGCAGAAACGATGTCCAGTTCATAGGCAACGCCCAATTCATCCAAAATATCTGCTGCATCTTGCATTACCGGAAGATCCGATGTGCTGCCCATTATTATTCCTACTTCTGCCATGGTGTTTTTAAGCTTTGAACAAAGGTAATGAATCTGCTTGATCAACCGTTTTGTGATCTTCTAAATTCGTGATACCCCAATTTTCCAACTCTTCTTCACTCCACAATTCAGGGAAGAAAATTCGACGCTGATAGCGAGGGTGCATGTATTTTTGCCATTCGGACCCACCTGTTGCTTCGGCAGCTTCACCGCTACTTATCAAATATTTGGCAGCTGCATTCAAGTGATGCATTACCCATTTGACGTTTACTGTATGGTCGTAGTGACGCATGGCATTGACCAATTCCGCATTCTTCTGATCTTCTTTTGGAAGATTTTTGAATTTCGTCCACAAGTTGATCGTGTTGTATTCCTTCATGAAGGCGATGAACTCTTCGGTGTATTTCTCTTCAAAATTTTTGAGGAGCGCATTTTTCTCACCTGTTTTATGATCGACACCTGCGACTTGCCAATATAAGTTCGCCATGGCGTAAGAATAAGGTGTATCGCGATCAATGGTTTCTCTGAAACGGTAATCGATGAGATTGATTAACTCAGTTGAAGCGAATTCTACCTTGCGGTATTGCGCACTTTGGAAACCACTAGCCGGAGTCAGCGTGTCGCGGAATTTCATGTACTGATCGACGTCCATTCCATCTCCCATAATCGTAAACGAGTTAGAAAGCATATCGAAATAACGACTAATTCGAGAGAGGTGTTTTGTGAACTTATCCGTCGTGATTGCTTCATCGTGAGATACTTGTTCAATTTCCCAAAGAATCATCTTAAACAACAATTCATTGATTTGGTGGTACATGATGAATACCATTTCGTCAGGAAGTTGTGTCCGTTGGATTTGTAAACCAAGAAGGGCGTCCACCTGAATGTAGTCCCAGTAAGTGATCGGTTCTGCGTGCAACAAGCCTGATAAGTGTGTGTCAGGGTTCTGTCCCATTGCTTCGTACTTTGCAACAATCGCGTCGATAAGTTCTTTTCTCTCCATGTTTCTTTGTTCGATTGGCCAAATTTAAGGAAATCAAATCGGTGAGAATATGATTATGATCACTTTGTGAAAAAGTCTACAAATTTGTGCGTCATTTCACAACATTTCTATTTTCAATTTGACGATATAGATCTCAAAAACTAAGCGTTGTTGACGCGATTCATCAAACTCCCAATGAGTCCTTCAAAGGTCCATACGCCGAACGACTAATTGGAATGCGTTCGCCATTTTTCAGTACAGCACGATAGCTGTTCTTTTCGAACGGTTCAATTCCAGTCAATTCATTTAGGTTTAGGATGTATGATCTATGAATCCGTACAAATTGTCGTCGGTCCAAAGTTTTCTCATAATACGTCAAAGTCTTCTTTTTGAGGTAGGTTTTCACTTCTATGTGCACCTTGACGTAATCATCGTATGCCTCCAAATAGGTCACATCTTGAATTGGAATAATTTTGATCGCATTTTTGTCTTTGATCACGATCCGTAAATGATCATCTGGTTGTTTTGAAATTTCTCCAAAGGAATTCGCGACATCTACTTTCTGAGTTCCTTTCCACTTTGTGAGTGCTTGATCGAAGCGTTCCTGCGAAAAGGGTTTCAGTAAGTAATCTACGGCGGAAGTTTCGAATGCTTTAAGCGCGTATTCGTCGAAAGCGGTTGTGAAAATGACAGAAATGGGTGCGTCAACGAGTTCCAGCATCTCAAAACCATTGATTTTGGGCATTTGAATATCGAGAAACACCAAATCGGGTTTCAGGGCATCGATGGATTTTAAACCTTCATAACCGTTAGCGCATTCGCCAATCACGTCGTATTCATTTTTCTCTTGAAGAAAGGAACGCACAATGGATCTTGCCAAAGGCTCATCGTCGATAATTAATACTTTGATCATAGCACTGGAATGGTTAAATATGTGGTGAATTGGCCATCTTCCGAAGAAGTTTTCAGTTGTTGCTGCTGACCGTAAATAAGGTAAATTTTCTTTCTGATGGAAGTTAATCCGTATCCTGTTCCTGAAGAAGCGCGCTGTGCATCTTGATCAAATGGATTGGTTACGACGACATCAATTTTAGTGTCGAGGTCTTTGATCGAAATAGCAATCTCCACTTGGTCGAGTGAACCATATAATCCGTATTTAATAGCGTTTTCAATAATTGGTTGGAGAATGAGCGAGGGAACGTTCTTCTCAAGAGCGTCATCTTCAATATCGAGTGTTACGTTCAGTCGATCACCGAAGCGAATTTGCTCAATCGCAATATAGCGTTTCAAATGATCGATTTCTTCACTCAAAGGAATCAATTCTTGATCATCTTCTTGAACCGCTCGACGCATGAAATCCGATAGCAATTGGACCATTTCTCGTGCCTTTTTAGGATCTGAAACCGTGAGTGCGCTAATGGAATTCAAGCTGTTGAATAAGAAATGCGGCTTGAACTTCTGCTGTAAACTGTTCAGTTCGATTTTAACAGCTTCACGTTCTTTATCGACTGCATAAGACTGAATTCGTTGGACGTGAATGTGCTCTTGATCAATCCAGAGAACGGCAGTAATCAATAAAAAGCTCAATAAAATCAGTGCTCCACGAATGACGATGGTTGTGTAAACAAAAGTCGAATAAGCCGATTCATCCGATAAGTACCGTGTTAAGGAATAAATGATCAATAACGAAAGACCGGAAAACAATGCAGTACTGGATAAATTCGGAAGTCCGAACACTTTGTTGGTGTGATAGAAACGTTGAATGACGGTAATGATCACCAAAAAGATCAAAAGAGTTCCAAATTGAACGCCAACATCAATGAAGATACTTCGCGCACTCGCTTCAGCATGAGCGAGGTAAATAATGGGAAGCGCGCAAACGGCAAAAAGCAGGACGATCAATTGGACCATCCTGTAATTGAATATGCTTTGTTTTTGAAGCCTCATTTGCTAGAGATAATTATGGATTTCAACTCCTCCAAAGAAGCAATTTCCTTTGAGAACGAGCACTTTTTGGTCGTCCATTTCTGAAGCATTCACCATTGGTCGCTTTTCTTCAACACCGCCAAAAACAGTTGTCAATTCGGATTGAACTCTCCAGTCTGCGGGAACCGCAATCGTTAGTCCTCCGAATACTGTCGTGGTATCAATAACCGCGGGCTGTTGAAGATCAGCATGTGCCAGATTCAGTTCAGTTCCTCCGAAAATAGAGGTGATTTTGGCTCCTCGAAAATTCTTACTGACGACGTTTTTTTCAGTTCCTCCGAATATAGTGCTTGATTCAAAGTAGTCGGCGCTAGAGTCATCTTTTGACGAGTCGAACATTACCGCTTCGAAGTCTTTGTTTTTAGAGTTGTTATTGAATCCTAGGGCTTTCCAAAGAATGGTGACACCCACAGCAATGACTACTACTGGGACGATTAGTCCTCTGTCGATGCTGCCAGGTTGGAAATCATTGATCAAGAACACGGCACCAACACCAATTATGATATATGCCCAAAACGTTTTGAAATTGTACTTCACAAGTTGCGTAATTCCAACTGCGATTAAAATCATTTTCCAAGAGTAAATCCAATTCGGAATATCAAATCCCGATCGATCGAAAAGGAAAAGAGTACCAAATGCGATCACGAGCACGCCCGCTAATATTTTTGATTGTTGTTCCCGTTTTCTGTAGTCAGTGTCAAATTGTTCCATGTTGTTTGTTTTTCGTTATGGATCAAATGTAAGATAGCAACTTTGGTCTAGAAAGGGGAAATCGGTGAATGGTGGTGAGAAGTAGGTGAGTTGTACCGCGTGTTGGATTTTGTCGGTAAACGGTGGTTTTCGATTGTCTGATTATCTGATTTTCCGATGAGTTTTGGATTATAAATGGGAGTGAACCAATCGGAGCTGTCTCTGAGGGCTGAGCAAGCCGATTCGATAGAATCAAGAAAAGGAACGATAGTTACTTTGTGCCGAATGTCCTTTATTCGAGAGTTTGGGATCAAAAAAAATCGGAAGACTCAAATGAATCTCCCGATTTTGCATATTTATTATCGATACTAAGCCGGAGTACATCACATTTCGGCTCCGCTCAATGCTCGACTTCCATTACCCTTGAGGGGTGAGCGGAGTCGAACCCAGCTTCAATCTACAATGTTCCTCTTTTAGCTTGCTCTCTCTCAATAGATTCAAAAAGCGCCTTGAAGTTACCAGCACCGAATCCGCGAGCGCCCATTCGTTGAATGATTTCAAAAAACAAAGTCGGGCGATCTTCAATTGGTTTCGTGAAGATTTGTAACAAGTATCCTTCTTCATCGGCGTCAATCATGATTCCGAGGCTTTTCAACTTCTCGATATCCTCTTTCAACTTGTGGTTGTGAGCCATTAAACGTTCTGGAACGGCTTTGTAATATTCATCCGGAGGTGTACTCAAGAATTCGATACCTCGTTTGCGCATATCGGCTACAGTTGAAAGGATATCATTCGTTGCAACAGCAATGTGTTGTACTCCTGGTCCTTCATAGAAATCAAGGTATTCCTCAATTTGAGATTTCTTCTTTCCTTCAGCTGGCTCGTTGATTGGGAATTTGATTCGACCATTTCCGTTACTCATTACCTTACTCATCAATGCTGAGTATTCTGTTGTAATTTGCTTGTCATCAAACGAAAGGAAGTTTTCGAATCCCATTACATCTTCGTACCATTTCACCCAGATGTCCATTTCATTCCAACCAACGTTTCCTACCATGTGGTCGATGTATTTCAAACCAACTGGCTCTGGATTGTAGTCAGATTCCCATTTTTTGAATCCTGGGAGGAACGCTCCTTTGTAGTTCTTGCGCTCAACGAACATGTGTACCGTTTCACCATATGTGTAGATTCCAGCTCGAACAACTTCTCCGTGCTCATCATTCTCAACTGTAGGTTCCATGTAAGATTTTGCGCCGCGTTTTGTCGTTTCTTCGTAGGCGCTGCGAGCGTCATCAACCCAAAGAGCAACAACCTTTACACCGTCACCATGCTTCACAATGTGATCGTTGATTGGCGATTTTGAATTCAATGGAGTGGTTAAAATCAATTTGATTTTGTCCTGAGTAAGCACGTACGAAACCGAATCAGTTGATCCTGTCTCAAGTCCTCGATACGCGTGTGATTGAAATCCAAATGCTGTTTTGTAAAAGTGAGCTGCTTGTTTCGCATTCCCAACATAAAACTCAACATAATCAGTTCCCAAAAGAGGCAAGAAGTCTTGTGCTCCTTTAAAGATTTTTTCTAGTCCGTAATCTACGTTTTGTATGTCCTTTGCCATAATTTTTTTATTGTGATCCTTCTAAACGAGGGTCTAAGTTTTGTTATTCAATTATCCATGATTTGTAATAATCGTCTACTTGCAAATTCATTGCTTCCTCAGTAATCATTACTGGAGAAAATGGATCGATCATTACAGCTAATTCTTCTGTTTTCGTTTTTCCAACGCTTCGTTCAATTGCTCCTGGGTGCGGTCCGTGTGGAATTCCTCCGGGGTGAAGTGTAATTTGTCCTTTCTCGATGTTGTTTCGTGACATGAAATCTCCATCTACGTAGTACAAGAGCTCCTCAGAATCAATATTACTATGATGATAAGGTGCTGGAATCGACTTTGGATGGTAATCGTACAGTCGAGGTACAAACGAACAAACCACAAATCCTGCCCCTTCAAAAGTTTGGTGCACGGGAGGTGGCTGATGAATTCTTCCTGTAATCGGCTCGAAGTCATGAATCGAAAATGCGTATGGGTAATGGAATCCATCCCAACCTACCGCATCAAAAGGGTGGTTCGAGTGAGTGTATTCCCACAACATTCCTTGTTTCTTCGAAAGAACCTTGAATGTTCCTTTTTCATCGTGTGTTTGAAGATCTGTTGGCACTCTAAAATCGCGTTCACAGAACGGAGAGTGTTCCAAAAGCTGTCCGAAGTTGTTTCTGTAACGCTTCGGAGTAACGATAGGGCTCGAGGATTCAACAAAGAGCAATCGGTTATCCTCTGTATCGAAATCAATTTGATAGGTAACTCCTCGTGGAATAATGAGGTAATCGCCATATTTAAAATCAATGTTTCCGTAGAGTGTTCTCAACTTTCCAGAACCACGGTGAATGAACAGCATCTCATCCGCGTCACTATTTCTGTAGAAATAATCTTTTGAGAATGATTTTGGCGCTGCCAATCCAATATCGAGGTCTTTATTTGTGAAAAGCACTTTTCGACTTTCAATGTAATCTTCCTCCGGCTGGATAGAAAACCCTTTGAAACTCATTGCTTTCATATTCTTTTCGATCGCAATCTTTGGAGAGAGATCTCTCAACGGTTTTACTTCTGTGACAACCGTTGGTGGGTATAAGTGATAAATCAACGACGACATTCCAACGAAACCTGCAGTACCGAATAACTCTTCTTGGTATAAACTACCATCTGGCTTTTCGAAAGTCGTGTGTCTTTTTGGTGGGATTGATCCCAGTGTATGATATCTAGGCATTTCTTATGTATTAAAACTTTTTAACCGGATTGCTTGTAATCAGGTTAATAATAAAATGATTTTCCAAGAAAAGTCACCTCACTCGGGATTACGCTTTATTAGAAAAAGAAGTAATAGACTTAGTTCTGTCCACATGACTTATACATTTGAGGCAAATATACGGATTACAATACCGCAATAAAAATGACAATAATCAGGATTATAATCTTAGATGAAAAAAGTGCTTTTCTGGGTAGGATTTTAGGTAAATTATACCTCTATTTGCGATCTAAGGATTGAATTATGAGAAAGGTTTTGGTCATTGGTGCCGGAGGACAGATTGGTACAGAATTAGTACTCCGATTACGTGAAAAATTAGGTTCCGAAAATGCGATAGCAGCCGATGTTAAGGCCGACTGCCCGCCTTCATTGAAGGATGGACCCTTTGTTCAGCTTGACGCACTCGATCGAGAAGCGGTACGAAACTTCATTATCGATCAAAAAATCACAGAGGTTTATCTATTGGCGGCATTGTTGTCTGCAACAGCAGAGAAGAAACCTGATTTCGCGTGGAAATTGAACATGGAAGGATTGTTTACAATTCTCGATTTGGCGAAGGAAGGTCATCTAAAAAAGATTTTCTGGCCGAGTTCAATTGCCGTTTTCGGGCCAACAACTCCAAAAGACAATACGCCCCAGCGAACAATCATGGAACCGAGCACGGTTTATGGAATTTCTAAACAGGCGGGTGAGCGCTGGTGTGAATACTATCACGATAAATTCTGTGTCGATGTAAGAAGTATACGCTACCCAGGATTGATCTCATACACAACCTTGCCTGGAGGTGGGACAACGGATTATGCTGTGGACATCTTCTATCAAGCCAAACTTGGAAATAAATTCTCCTGTTTTCTGGAAAAAGATACACGTCTACCGATGATGTTCATGGAGGATGCCATACGTGCTACCTTGGATTTAATGGAAGCGCCAGCTGAAAATATTGGAATTCGATCTTCTTATAATTTGGCAGGATGTGACTTTACTCCAGAAGAAATCGCGGATGAAATTAAAGTGCACATTCCCGAATTCGAAATAGGCTATAATGCGGATTACCGACAAGCAATAGCAGAGTCTTGGCCGAGTTCAATTGATGATAGTCATGCAAGACAAGATTGGGGGTGGAAAGAGGAGTTTAATTTGAAAGATCTTGTAAATGTGATGCTTAATAACGTGAATGTCGATTTATTAACACAACATTAACGATTTAACGGGATGTTTTTGGGAATGCGGGATTCCGCATTTTATTTGTCGACGAAATTGATAAGTTCGACGAAAAAAGATGTTTTTTTTTTGCAAATCTCGTTTGTCTTCGTACATTCGTTACATCTAGAACTTGAATAAAACTATTGTGCTCCTGAACTTTGATATTACTTTGCTATGACTGTAAGAAAATTCTTGGCGTTAATGTTTATCGTTTTCCTCAGTGGGGCGGTTTCTGCGAACACGTCGAAAATTGGTGATCAAGGAGGAATCAATCAAAAAGTGGACGGAAAGAAACAAGGTAAGTGGGTTTACCTTGGGAAAGATCGTCCAACATCTGGCTACCCAGCCGATGGAAAAATTGAGGAAGGTTCTTACATTGATGATCGAAAAGAGGGTGAGTGGGTTAAATACCACAATGATGGTGAGACGCCTAAATTGAAAGGTACCTACGAGAATAACCGCCCAAATGGACCATATGTAAAATTCTGGCCAGACGGAAAAGTAAGAGAAGAAGGAACGTTCTCTCGAAACAAATACAAAGGTTCTTTAAAACGCTACCATAAAAACGGTATTCTAGAGTACGAATCTGATCATTCTGAGAATGGTAAGGAGCAAGGTACGGTCAAGTATTATTATGCGAATGGACAGGAAGAGTTTGTGTACGAAGCTCAGAACGGAATCCCAACGGGTAAAGCGACTCGTTATTACGAGAACGGTGACATCAAAGAGGTGATATTCTATTCTGCGGACGGGAAGGTAGAGCAAGCGGAACGTAAAGACATGGTGAGTGATCCTGTTGATCACGTTGAGCCAGATCAAAATCGTGAAGTTGCACCGAAAATTTCAGGTCCAAGAACGAAAGGAGCGCCATTCAAAGCAAACGGATACAATAAAGTATACAACGATAACGATGAAATTAGCCAAGATGGTGAATTCAGAAACAGTCGTCTTTGGGATGGAAAAGTATATGTGTACGATTCTGATGGAATCCTGCTCAAAGTAAAAGTCTTCAAAAAAGGAGTTTATCATTCAGATGGTCAACTTTAATAAACTAGAAAACAACTCAAGAGGCTCCAATTTGGAGCCTTTTTTTGTGGATACAAAATCGGATTAGCTATATTTGAAATTATAATCAATAACCTATGAACAAGAAAGGTGGTCTGGAAATACCCGACTTCAATCAATCTCCGAAAATCGATAAGGTTGGGGTAGAAGAGCGAGTGGCGAGATTCCAAAAAAGAAGCATCAAGAAAGAATCGAAAATGCAAGGCTTGAGAATGGCATTGAACATGATCGATTTAACGACTTTAGAAGGTAAAGATACTCCAGGCAAAGTGAAGCAAATGTGCTACAAAGCAATGCATTTGCACGATGTTCATCCCGGTCTTCCAACTGTAGCAGCTGTTTGTGTATATCCATCAATGGTGAAAACAGCAGCCAACGAGGTTAAAGGAAGCGGAGTAAAGGTTGCATCAGTATCGACTGCGTTTCCAAGTGGTCAAGCTCCTTTGGAAGTGAAATTAATCGACACGAAATTCGCAGTTGATTCTGGAGCAGATGAAATTGACATGGTCATTTCACGCGGAAAGTTTCTAAGTGGAGATTACAATTTTGTGTTTGATGAAATCGCAGCGATCAAAGAGGCATGCGGAAAAGCTCGATTGAAAGTGATCCTTGAAACGGGTGAACTGGTTACCTTGGATAATGTGCGTCGAGCAAGCGATATCGCAATGTACGCTGGAGCCGACTTCATCAAAACATCAACAGGGAAAATTCAACCGGCGGCTACTATGCAAGTCACGTACACCATGCTTGAGGCTATCCGTGATTTTCATTTAAAAACAGGAAAAATGATCGGAATGAAACCTGCAGGTGGAATTTCGAATTCGAAGTTAGCTCTTCACAACTTGGTTATGGTCAAAGAAACGCTCGGAAACGACTGGCTGACCAACGAATGGTTCCGATTTGGAGCGAGTAGCTTAGCGAATGATGTCTTGATGCAAATCATGAAAACAGAAACTGGAATTTATCAATCAAAGGATTACTTCTCAATCGATTAATTATGGCGAAGAAACAGATAAAAGGTTGGGACTATTCTCCAGCACCGGAGAGTACATCGCACATAGATTTAAAAAAGCGATACGACTTATACATTAACGGTGAGTGGGTGAAGCCATCATCGAAGAAATATTTTAAAACGATTAATCCTGCGAACGAAGAACTGCTGGCAGAAGTAGCTCATGCAAATGAGAAGGACGTTGATAAGGCGGTGAAAGCTGCGAGAAAAGCCTACGAAGAGGTTTGGTCAAAAACAAGTCCGAGCGAAAGAGCGAAATACATTTTCCGCATTGCGCGTTTGATGCAGGAACGCTCACGCGAGTTTGCTGTGATTGAATCATTAGACGCTGGAAAAACAATTCGCGAGTCGAGAGATGTTGATGTGCCTTTGGCAGCGAATCACTTCTTTTACAATGCTGGATGGGCCGATAAATTGGAGTTTGCTTTCCCAAATCGCAAAGTAGAGCCTTTAGGTGTTGCAGGACAAATCATTCCTTGGAACTTTCCATTGTTGATGGCCGCTTGGAAGATAGCGCCAGCACTGGCAACTGGAAATACAGTGGTCTTGAAACCTGCAGAAACTACTCCGCTCACAGCGTTGAAGTTGGCAGAAGTTATTCACGATGCTGGATTACCTCCAGGAGTAGTGAATATCGTTACGGGATACGGAGATACGGGAGCAGCAATTGTCAATCACGACGACGTAGACAAAATTGCCTTCACAGGATCAACGGGAGTTGGGAAGATTATTCAGAAGGCAGTGTCTGGAACCAATAAAAAAACGACCCTTGAATTAGGAGGTAAATCCGCGAATATCATCATGGACGATGCACCATTGGATCAAGCGGTTGAGGGAATTATCAATGGTATTTTCTTTAATCAAGGACATGTTTGTTGTGCGGGATCGCGCTTGTTCGTTCAAGAGTCGGTTTACGACACAGTGATTGAGAAATTGAAGCACAGAATGGATTCGTTGATCGTTGGTGATCCATTAGACAAGAACACGGATATCGGGGCAATTAACTCAAAAGAGCAATTGGACATCATTAACGGTTATATAAAAATCGGAAAAGATGAAGGTGCGGAAATGTACCAAAGCAAGTGCGATATCCCAGGTAGCGGATTCTATTGCCGTCCTACTTTGGTGTTGAATGTAGCTCAATCGAGTAAGTTGGTTCAGGAAGAGATTTTTGGACCTGTGCTGGCGATTCAGACGTTTAGAACGGTGGATGAAGTTATTCAGAAAGCGAATAACACACCGTTTGGTTTGGCAGCAGGAGTTTGGACAGATAAAGGATCGCGCATATTCAACTTAACAACGAAGCTGAGAGCGGGTGTTGTTTGGGCGAATACCTATAATAAGTTTGATCCAAGCTCGCCGTTTGGAGGATATAAAGAAAGTGGATTTGGAAGAGAAGGTGGATTGCACGGTCTCGAGGGATATCTCAAAATGAATTAAGATGGAACGTTTGGAAGTATTAAAAACATATAAGATTTATATCGGAGGGAAATTCCCACGAACGGAATCAGCACGTTATTATTCGCCCAAGAATGCGAAAGGGCAAGCGCTAGGAAATATCTGTCTTTCTTCTCGCAAAGATGTGAGAAATGCAGTTGTCGCGGCGCGAAAGGCTGTTGGAGGTTGGTCTGAGAGAGCGGCGTTCAACAGAAGTCAGATTTTGTACCGTATTGCCGAAATGCTTGAGGGTAGAAGAGCGCAATTCATAGATGAACTGATTTTTCAAGGAGCAACGAAAGCGGCTGCTGAGAAAGAAGTGAACTTGGCCATCGATCGTTTGATTTATTACGCAGGATGGTGCGATAAATACGTTCAGGTATTGAGCAGTGTGAACCCAGTTTCTTCGGCTCATTTTAACTTTTCAACGTACGAAGCGACGGGGGTTGTGGGTGTTATAGCTGGACAAAAAACGTCATTGATTGATCTAGTATCGATTGTCGCGCCGGTTATCGCTGGAGGAAACTCGTGTGTGGTAATTGCAAACGAAAACCTGCCGCTCTGTTCTGTAACCTTCTCTGAAGTATTGAATTCGTCAGATGTTCCAGGTGGAGTAGTGAATATCCTCACGGGGAAACAAGCTGAAATGATTCCTGCGTTGACAACGCACATGGATGTGAATGCAATCGCTTATTGTGGCAACGATTCGGCAACATTAGCAACCATTCAAGAAAATGCAGTTGGAAACTTGAAAAGAGTTCGAGCTTACGATAAAAACTGGATGGATGCTAAAAGTCAAGATTTATATTTGATATCAGATTTCCAAGAAGTTAAAACGACATGGCATCCGATTGAGAATATTGGAGGAGCTACTTCTTCATACTAGTCTTTTAGATTCAAATTATTTAGGCCTGTTCCGAATTCCGATAACCATTGGGATGGAGCAGGCTTTTCATCTACACCTATTTTTTTCTGTTTTCAGAATTCCTGTTTTGTCGGCAAATCTATGTCCGCTTTACATCTCTTCAAGGCTTAATTGAACTGCTTTGCAGGCCTTGTATTGATGAAAACCTTGACATGTGATCAGCCTAAAACAATAATTATGAAAACAGAAAGAAACAAATTGACGGTTAAATCTAATGGAAATACTGCTCTATTCAGAGCCCTGTTTCTATTTCAAATTGAACTAGAGAATCGCACTAAGGAGCTTGATCACCATGACGAGGTTCAGGAGTTAATAGCTAGCATTGACAAACTAATGGAGTTATTGTTAAAGGCAGATGAGTGATTCTAAATTTAAGCGCACAAAAAAAAGTCCAGATTCCCGATATTTATCGGATTTCTGGACTTGTATTGTATTGGAGTTTCCTCCGATTTTTATTGCAGAGTGAAGGTGATTGGTAATCTACAGCGCGCTCTCACGGCTTGTCCTTTTACTTCTCCTGGATCCCACTTTGGCATGTTACGTACCAACCGTTTCGCTTCTCTGTTCAATTCTGGTGTAACACCACCTCTCATTACGTCAACTCCTGTAATTTTGCCATCTGGCTCAACAACAAACGTTACGTAAACACGACCTTGGTCACCAAGTTCTCTTGAGATTTCAGGGTATTGTACATTTTCTTGAATCCACTTTTTCATGGCTGCTGCTCCTCCTGGGAAGGCTGCTTCCACGTCTGGGAAATCCACAATTTCCGCTGGTGGCGGTGTGTATTTTGGTCCGGGTGGCGGCGGTGGCGGTGGCGGTGGCGCCGGGTCTCTTTTTGGCGGTTCCTCTTTCGATTCTTCCTCTTTAATGTCTTCCGTTGGAGGCGGTGTAATATCCGCTTGTTGTTCCTCCGGAGGAGTAACTTCTGGCTCTTCAACTTTCACTTCTTCCTCAAATCCTGAATCTGATTCACGAGCAGCAATTAAGCCACTCCCTTTGTCTTCAGCAGGAGTCGAATAAGTGAAAGAGGCCAATACAAGGCTACCTGTAAATAGCATCCCAACGAAAATCATCGGGTATCTCAGGCGCTCATTGTTTACTTCTTCGCTTTTCTTTAATTCCATAACGCATTGAATTAGGTGTAAATATATGAATAAAATGTTACAAAATTCGTGCCGAATAATCAATAACACGACCTGTAAAGTAAATGAAATGTACCCAAGCCTAATGAAGCTCCAACCAAATCAAACAATAAATTCCAACCGTTAAACCAAGGTAAGAAACCGAAGGCGTATAGTGAAACTTCCGAGAATACAGCTAGCAATACTGCTGCTGCAAGAACAATTTGAAATGCTCTTTCTCGTATTTGTTGGTACTTCAATTGCTTTTTGCACGTCCCCAACCAGATATGGCTAAACACCATAAACATGAATAAATGAACGAATGACCGAGCGGGCACGCATCCAAAATAAACAAGACATCGATCCGTGATAGGGGTGTAAAACACCAAAGCCATCAGCAAGATCCATACTATTCCTGGTAGGAGTAAGCGCAAGGGGATCATCTAATCTACCCTATCAATTCTGTATATGCCGCAGCATCCATTAATTCTTCCACTTCCGATGGATTTGAAAGACGAATCTTAATCATCCAACCTCCTTCGTACGGATCACTGTTCACTGTTTCAGGAGCTGCTTCTAACTCTTCGTTAAATTCAATAATTTCTCCAGACAAAGGCATGAATAAATCAGAAACTGTTTTAACGGCCTCAACTGAACCGAAAACCTCTTCTTGATCTAAGGTTTCACCTTCAGTTTCGATTTCAACATAAACAATATCGCCCAATTCTCCTTGTGCGAAAGCAGTGATACCAATAGTAGCAACGTCTCCATCAACGCTTACCCATTCGTGATCCTTTGTGTATTTAAGATTATTTGGAATGCTCATTTCATAAAATTTGTTGCACAAATGTAAGTTTTTTTGATGCTTTGGATAATCGTTTTAGCATTTAGTTCTGAACAAATCCGAAATCTTTTTAACTAATTTTACGGTATGGTAAATCAGGATCAACTTAAAGGATTGCAAGAACGAATATTGAAAATCGGGGAATACCTGAAGATCGATGAAAAGCGAATGCAATTGAGAGAGGAGGAATTGAAAACTCAGGATCCTGAATTTTGGAACGATCCAAAGAAAGCGGAGCTTCAAATGAAGCAAATCCGTGGATTGAAATTCTGGATTACTTCTTATGATGAGCGTCTGGCATTGTTCAGTGATGTCGAAGTTTTGTTTGAGTTTGCGAAGGAGGGCGAAGCGGAGGAAGAGGAAGTTGACGAGCACTTTTTCAAATTGCAAGAATCTGTCGAGGAGCTTGAGTTGAAGAACATGTTGTCCGGAGAGGAGGATTCACTGAATGCCGTTCTGCAAATCACGGCTGGCGCTGGAGGAACTGAAAGTTGCGATTGGGCGGCTATGCTCGAGCGCATGTATTCGATGTGGGGTCAAAAAAATGGATATAAAATCAAAGAACTCAATTACCAATCAGGAGATGTTGCGGGAATTAAAACCGTAACGCTTGAATTTACCGGTGATTTCGCTTTTGGATATTTAAAAGGGGAGAATGGAGTTCACCGACTCGTTCGAATTTCTCCTTTCGATTCGAATGCCAAGCGACACACTTCGTTCGCTTCGGTTTATGTTTACCCGTTGGTAGATGATTCGATTGATATAGCGGTAAATCCTGCGGATGTGACATACGAGACTTTCCGTGCTGGTGGAAAAGGAGGTCAGAACGTCAACAAAGTTGAAACAGCTGTTCGATTGCGTCACGAGCCAAGTGGTATTATCATTGAAAACTCCGAGTCGAGATCACAATTGGCGAACAAAGAGAAGGCCATGCAATTGTTGAAGTCTCAATTATACGAACTCGAATACCGTGCTCGAATGGAAAAACGCGCCGAAATTGAAGATGCAAAGAAGAAAATCGAGTGGGGATCACAAATTCGAAATTATGTCCTTCATCCTTACAAGTTAATTAAGGATGTTCGAACTGCTCACGAGACAGGAAACGTAGACGCAGTATTGGATGGAGACCTCAACCCTTTCCTCAAAGCCTACCTGATGGAGTACGGTAGTTAATTGCCATTTTTCTTGATTCATTCTATGAGTTGACATTTATATCGGGTAAAGCGCAACATTTCTGGTGCGAATGTTGTTATTCCGATGATACGTTCAACCGAATTGGTTATATTTGCGGTCGCTTAGGGAAAAGCTACCTGGAACTGAGCCAACTAGATAAAGTGAAGAATGATACTTGAGACGATATACCTAAAAGATGGAGGCCAATTCTCCGAATACCTAACGGAATGGGCTGAAACAAAAGGAATTGAAACGGTTTCTTATGAGTTTAAACCAGCTGAGGATCAAGCGCCACAAGGACTTCTTTTAATTAACGAAAATCAGCATATCCGCAGAGATATCGGTGAAATCTACTCGGTTTTCGATCGTAAACACATCCCAACTCAAAAAATCGATATCAACGGAACATTGCAAGTTGCTGTGAACAGCTTCCGTATGTGGGTCGATAAAAACAAATGCAAACGCGTTCTTGTAATAGGCCACGATGATTTGGTTAAGAACGAAAATCTTGAGCGTTTCTTTTCGAATTTGAAGTAGTTTTTGGCGGATTCGCTTCGCTTCGCAGATTTTTGGAGCGTTTCACGCTTGGATCGTTGGATTAATTCTTGTTTTCAATTATATTCTAACTCATTCAAAAGTAACCTACAATCTTCTTCAGTCTAAGAGCGCAGCGATCCAAAGGCGTCAGCCGTGTCCAACAATCTAACAGGCGCAGCCGAGTCTAACTAACGCATTGTAACCTTCGGTTCATCACTTTCTGAAAAACCGTCATTAACAGGCTCCCAAAGCTCAATTCTATTTCCTTCAGGATCTTCGATGTGAAGAAATTTTCCGTAGCTGTATTCTTCTAGAGTATCAACGATTTTGACGTCTTTTCCCTTTAAAATGGCCTCAAATTCAATGAGGTCATCTACGCGAAAATTAATCATCGCTTGCTGGGATACATCACCGAAATAGTCCGTGGAAGCCTCGAATGTGCCAAGTTGCAATTGTCCTTTGTTGGGTGAGTTGTTTCCGTTGAATTCGAACAGAACTCCGTAGTCGTTTGTTTCCATTCCCAAAACGGATTTATACCATGTGCGCATTGCCTTTGGATTCTTGAACTTGAGGAAAACCCCACCAATTCCTATTATTTCAGCCATCGTTGTTTTTTCTGAAAACTACGTAATTTCGACTAATTCAGGCTCAGATTCAGGAGTGCATAATTCTGGAAGTTGAATTTCCGTTCGTGTTAAATCTTCGAGTGTTTCTCTTCGTCGAATTAGGCGAGCCTCTCCATTGAAGATCAGTACTTCGGCAGGGCGCAAACGAGCGTTGTACTGATTACTCATCGAGAATCCATAGGCTCCTGCATTGGAAATCGCGAGTAAATCGCCTTCGCGAACTTCATTCAACAATCGATCGTGCCCGAGTGTATCGCTTTCGCAGATATTTCCAACAATCGAGTACAATTTCTTTTCTCCAATAGGATTGGACACATTCTCGATTTGGTGATACGCATTGTAAAACATTGGGCGAAGCAAGTGATTTTGTCCGCTATCGACCCCAACAAAAACAGTAGATGTCGTCTGCTTCACAACGTTGGTGGTAACGAGTAATTTCCCAGCTTCACTAACAATGAATTTCCCAGGCTCGAACCACAATTCCAAATCGCGGTTGGTTTTTTTGCAAAACGCTTGAAAGGATTCGGCTATTCGCTGTCCAATCACTTCAATCTCCGTTACAAGGTCACTGTCTTTGTAAGAAACTTTGAAGCCACTTCCAAAATCCAAGAATTTCAGGTTGGGAAACAATTCGGACGCATCATATAATAATTCAGCTCCTCGGATAAATACATCTGGATCGATAATATCGCTTCCCGTGTGCATGTGCAATCCGATAACAGACATATTATAATGTTCAACGATGCGGCAGATATGTCTTAGTTGATGAATGGAAATTCCAAACTTCGAATCGATGTGTCCAACAGAAATATTCGCGTTTCCACCCGCCATGATGTGTGGATTGATTCGTATACAGATCGGAACAGAACCGCCATAAGTGCTCCCGAACTTCTCAAGCATGGTTAAATTATCAAGATTGATATGTACACCAAGTTCTACCGCCTCTTGAATTTCTGAGAAAGAAACGCAATTAGGTGTGTACATGATTTTATCCGCTTCGAAACCTGCGCGAAGCCCCAAATAGATTTCCTGTATTGAGACCGCATCCAAACCAGCGCCTTCCTGTTTGAGTAAACACAAAATGTTGATGTTGTTAAGCGCCTTCAGGGCATAGTGCAATTTTACATCAAGCGGATTAAAGGCCTGATGTAACTTTTTGTACTGCTCAATGGTTACATTAGCTTCGTAAACATAAGTTGGGGTGCCAAATGTGTCGGCAATCGAACGGAGCGAATCTGATGTCATGATTTTTTCGTTTAGCCGACAAATATAAAGTGTTAATTAAAAAAACAAGAGTTAAATAAATAAAATAACGTTAATTAATTAACAATTGAACACATTTGATACCCAACTGTACACTTGATCAAAAACTATTGCCATGAAAAATTTCTGCCTACTGCTCATTTTTATTCCGATGTTGTCATTCGGTCAGTCTGTTCACAGTCAATATATTGAGTCCAATATAGACGAAGTGAAACTGTACCTCACTGCTGGTCAAATGGTACATAAACAACGTGTTAAATTGATGAAGGGACGTAATAAGTTGAAGTTTTCAGGAATTTCAGCGTATGCCGATCCTCAATCGATTCAATTTAAAGGAGTAGGAAGCTATCGCCTAGTTTCAGTATCGACGGAAATGGATTTTCTTGCCGCTGAACAATTCAATCCGAGAATTTCTGTCTTAAAGGACTCGTTGGAAACTTTACAGGACGAATTACAGTTCACAAAAGATCAAATGGATGCGTATCAAGCGGAAAAAGGTATGATGAATACCAACCGCGATTTAGGAGGAAATGCTCAGAATTTGAGCGTTGAACAGATCAAAGAGGCAGCTACGTATTTTCGTCAGCGTACCTTAGAAATCAATCAGGAATTATCGAAACTTCGAAAAGTAGAGCGTCGTTACTATTCAGAGATTCAAGATATGCGTGCGCAACTGGTAGAGATGAACTACGATGAGAATCAACGAAGCAATCAGGTGGTGGTATTGTTGGATTTAGATGCACCAGGAACGATGGAGACAGAATTGAGCTACCTCGTTTCGGATTGCGGTTGGTCGGCAATGTACGATCTCTCCGCAGCAGATATATCAGGAAAAATCAACCTAAAATACAAGGCGCAGGTCTACAATAATACCGGAAATGATTGGTCTGATATTGCGTTAACACTTTCAACTGCAGATCCCCAGTTATCGGCATCTCATCCGCGAATGAGCCCTTGGTACTTAACTGAAAACTACGCCATCACTGGATCAATAGATGGGAAGAAGAAGTATTACGCGCCGGTTCAACGCCAGCAGGATTACCGACAAAGTGCGATATCAAATTTGAATTGGGCAAACGATCGCGTGTACGATAATTACTTCGAATCCGGTGATATCAACAAAGGTTTCGATAAATCTGGATATTTTGACAATAGTCAGAGCGAGCTCAGCATAAAAAAGAATGTGAATGCACAAAGGGTGCAAATGCGCTCTATTGATATTTCTGAACTTTCAACGGAATTCAACATTAAAAATGCGTTTTCATGCCCTTCAGATATGAAACCGTACATCGTAGATGTAAAAGAGGTTGATTTGGATGCCACGTTCTCGCACATCACCGTTCCGAAATTGGATCGCTCGGCATTCTTGATGGCGAATATCATTGGTTGGCAAGATTTGGATTTGATTCCAGGCCCAACAAATGTGTATTTCGGTGGAGTGTATGTGGGCGTTTCTCAAATTAATACGCGAAATGTTTCTGATACTTTAAGTCTATCTTTTGGTCGCGACGACAAAGTAACTGTGATGCGCAAGTTGAAGAAAGAGTTCAGTACAAAGCGCACGATGGGGAACTACAAGCGCGATTCGTACATGTATGAGGTGGCCATTAGAAACAATCACTCAACTCCAATTGATATTGAAGTGTACGATCAAGTGCCGATTTCCCAAAGCAATCAGATTACTGTTTCCACGGATGAAATTTCAGATGGCACGAAAAATGATGAAACAGGGGAGGTTAAGTGGAGATTGAAAGTCGCGGCGAATGGCGTCGTGAGTAAGGAAATTGGTTACACTGTGAAGTATCCGAAGAACATGCGAATAGAAGTTCAGCGATACCGCACTGTTTCGTCTCCTTCGTTCTAATTCAGTGAACTGAAAATTTGGTTTCCAATACCGCAATTTTCTTAATACATTTGCGTTCTTATTGATAGAAATGACGAGAATTACTCTTTTATTGGTTTTAACAAGTTTGATGATTTCCTTCAATGGATTGAGTCAACGTTACTCGCGATCTGAATTGGGAGTAATGGTTGGAACGTCCTATTATATTGGAGATTTAAATCAATTCGGTCATTTTCGAGATGCGAAGTTAGCTGGTGGATTATTCTATCGATACAATGTCAACTCGCGGGTGGCAATTCGAGGGAACCTGAATTATTTGAGAGTTGAAGCAGATGATGCTGATGCGAACAGACAATTACTTCAAGACCGAAACCTCAATTTCAAGTCAACAATTTGGGAATTAGGAAGCGGAGTAGAACTCAATTATTTCCCGTTCCGAATTGGACATGATCGTTTCAAAGGAACAGGATATTTGTTCGCTGGATTGTCGGCATTTCGCATGAATCCAAAAACGAACTATAACGGCGACGATATTGCTTTGCAAGAACTCGGAACGGAAGGTCAAGGATCATCTCTCACGCAAAAAAGTAAATACAGCTTAATTCAAATTGCTATTCCTTTCGGATTTGGTGGACGTGTTTCATTGGGCGATTGGGGTTCTCTAGGAGTTGAGTTCGGTGTTCGCAAAACATTTACGGATTACCTCGACGATGTTGGAGCAGGGCTTTATATTGATGCTGATGCGCTGGCTGCAGAAAATGGTCCACTGGCAGCCGAGTTATCGAATCGTTCAGGAAATCGCTTTGGACGCCGTGGAAATGAGTCCAACAAAGATTGGTTCTTCTTCACTGGAGCTACGCTTACTTTCAAGATTGGTAAGAAGCCGAGTTGTCCTGGAAATCCAAGGTAAACAAAACCGAAATCTTCGACTGAGGTGGGCATTGAACTCGAAACGAGTCTACCTGCAAGTCCTCACTCTCTTGCCAAACGCTTTCGTCTCACCCGCATCCTCAGCACGTTTGAACCACTCGCACGCCTTGTCCAATTCATTCATCTCTAAATAACAATCACCCAAGCCCATCATTGCTCGTGTATATTTCGGTGAGTAAACCAAACTCGTTTCAAACAGCTCAATGGCCTTGTCGTATTTCTTGTCTTGAGCATAAATTCCTCCCAAATTGTAATAACTCATCGCATAGCGAGGTTCAATTTTAATCGCCCTTCTGTATTCCTTGATCGCGTCGTCATTTCGATCCAAGTAACTGTAAGAAACAGCCAGCGAAACGATGTAAACTACCCGATCATCATTGATCTCAATAGCTTTCAAATAATCTTCAATGGCTCCTTCGTGATCTTCCAATCTCCGCTTTACCTTTCCGCGATTGTAATAAAACACTGATGAATCAGGTGCGATTTTGATCAAATCAGAATACACCAAGATTGCTTCTTCATTCTTTCCGTATTGCTCAAATTGTAAGGCTTCATCGAGCATGTCTTCAACTTGAATCAATTTCGCGCTTAATCGTGATTTACAATGATCGCGCAAGTATTGATGAGCTTCCCTTAACCCAAGTTTATCCGCAGTAACCATGTCATCACAGGCTTCTTCATGATTCCCAAGTGAGTCTTTGGTGATTCCACGTAGGAAATAATACGCTGGATTTTCAGGGTATTTGCTTACCAGTTCTGAGAAGTCTTTCACCGAAACATCAAATTGCTTCAAATCAGCGGCAATTTTTCCATGCTGCTCTGTGATATCCTTGTGAAAATTCCCACGATTCATGTAATTCTCTAAAGTTGACAGTGCTTTTTTCTTTTTTCCTTGGGCAAATTCAGAAACAGACAATTGTTTGTAGGCATCGTAGTCATCAGGAGTAATGGCAATTGCTTGTTCATACAGTATCTTGGCGTCATCATGGAATTTGTACATATCCGTCACATTGGCCTTCATGATGAGCGCATTCACATGTTTAGGATCCAGTGCAAGCGCTTTGTCGCAATCTTCGAGCACAGCTGTGTAGTCACCTAAATCATACAAGGGGCGAGCGCGTTGATAGTAATAATCAGCGACGTTCGGATTTTTCTGGATAGCGAGATCACAATCTTCAACAGCACCAAAATCTTCAAAAATGTAATCGTCTTTGAATTTTGCCCGCTCGATTATGAATCCAGGATCGTTTCCAGATACTTCAACGGCTTCATTCAAATCATCCAGCGCTTCTTGAAATCTGCCAACATTTCGATAGACATCTGAACGACTTGTGAGTGCTTTTGGATCTTTCGGTCTTGCTTTGATCATTCTGTCCAAAACTTCAAATGCCGCTTCTTTTTTATTCTGACTTAAATAAATATCCACCAAATTCATGTAGGGTTGAGTATATCCTGGGTCGATCTTGACAGCACTTTCGAAATCCTTGATTGCCTTATCTAGTTTGCCCCAGCTTTGATACAAATAACCTCTATTGTTTAATGCAATTGATGGAAATTTATCCAGTTTCATGGCGTCATTAAAATCCTTCAGTGAGAGTTCAAATTTTTCTTGTCTTTGATAGATCGAACCACGATTAAGGTAGGGGAGATCGAAATCAGGTTTCTTTTTAATGGCAATTGAGTAATCTTCCAACGCGGCATTTTCATCTCCGAAAAAAGTATTCAAAACTCCGCGGTTGTAATAGTCGTTTGCATCTGCGCGTCCAGATTCAATGCGCAAATTCAGATCGTTCAACTTCAGTCTGTTTACCAGTGAATCTTCTGAAATGCTTTTCTCCTGAGTGATTCCTATAAATGAGAGAAGCGAGAGCGTTAAAAAAAGGATGCATTTTTTCATGGACAAAAGATAGCTATTTGTTTGTTGAAACGGAAAAGAGAATGATTCAGTATCTCAAGTTCTAAGGAAAATGTGGTGCCATGTTCTTAGCTCAAAGAATCGACTAGGTTGATCAACCTGATTTCACGGGTACAAATACATGATTTCAGGCTTTGCACATGGTGACTGAAGATATAATGAGTAAGTTCGATTAAACAAAAACTATCACTATGAAAACAGTAACAATTTACTCTATTAGCATCCTTTTTGGAATCATTACTCTTTTTTCTTGCCAGGAAGCGCAGGAAAAGGAACGCGAATTTGAGGAAGCTCCCCGCGATGGCTCGTACGTTTTTCAATTAACCGAACAAACAGCTAAAGCTCGCATCAATCGGTACGCAGAATACGTTGATGAGTTAAGCGACAGTCTAGTTGATAATGAGAGCGCAGCTTTTCGAAATAGTAAGAGCATTCTGGCTCATGGAGCAGAGGTGGAGTTGGTTGAACTCAGACGAATTTTGCGCTGGTCCGATAGCTTGGAAAGCTTAGGTGAGGTGAATCGAATCTACACCATGACGGGAATTAAGGGAACGAAGGAGTCAGGACATGCAGAAGTTATCTTTTGCTTAGAGTCATACAAGGAAGAAGCAGATACGACCTTATTGTTCTTCAACTTCACTCGGCCTTGTCCAACATCCTGTCCTTCATGGATGCCACCAGCAGAATTATAGTCTAATCAACCGTCGAAATCGAAATTCCAATGGTATCAAACACACTATTAAATCAGCTTAATCTTTACGCGGCAAATCTCGTACTTGTTGTGTTGGGGCTGAATGTGTTGTTTTTTGCGTTGAAATTTAAGCACTTGGACCTTCCTTTTCGACGGTTGTTTTATTTTGTGTTGTTCAATTTCGCAATTGAAGTATCAGCGCTAATTTTCCAATATGTCGGGCTCAATAATTTGCCCTTGCTGCACCTTTATACGCTGGTTGAATTCATTCTACTCTCTTTCTACTTTAAAAGCGTATTTGCAGATAAAGCGATTTTTCAGAAAGTGTTTTGGTACTTCATTTCAGTGGTTTCATTGCTGATTATTTACAATTCAATCTTCATTCAGTCGATTCTTAAGTTCAACACCTTAGCGAAAAGTGGAGTGCAAATTATTTTGATCTTTTACGCGATTGTTTACTTCTTCAACCTTGTCGAACAAAGGAGTTTGAATACCGCTAGATTCAAAAGTATCAGGTTGATCAATTCAGCGATAATCACATACTACTCGGGAAGTTTGTTTATATTTATGTTCAGCCGTATTTCCTTTTGGAATGAAGAAATCTACGTCATTTTTTGGACCTTCAACGGCTTTTTAAATCTAGTTTTTCAATTACTGATATTCACTGCTTTATGGATGGCGTACTACAGGAAAATACCCTCGTCCCAATGATTGCTGCTGGCATACTTATTATGCTCGCTTTCGCTCTTGCTTTCGTCATATTTGCCTCGTATTCTCAGAAGAAAATTTTGAGAGAGAAGATGCAAAATCAAGAAGAACTACTGCACAGCACGATTCTAACACAAGAGGAAGAAAGGAAACGAATCGCACGCGATTTACACGATGCCATTGGGTCAAAACTCAACGTCATTTTGTTGAATATTTATCGACTCAAAGATGTTAGCTTAAACGAGACCGATGTGACTGAAATTACCGATGAGGTAGAGTCGGTTATCCATACAACGATAGATTCTACTCGGCTTATTTCGCACGATTTACTTCCGCCAACATTGGAGGAATTTGGACTGGTAGAGGCGATTCGAGAATTTCAATACAATGTTAACCGTTTGGGTGGAATTCAGATTGAAGTCATAGTTGATGGAGAAACAGCCATTGCAGACAAACTGGTCGAATTGAATTTATTCAGAGTAATTCAAGAGCTCAGTAACAACTCGATGAAACATGGACAAGCAAGTAAAGTTTCAATAAACTTACAGATTGACGAGGCCAATTTGAAACTGAGCTATTCGGATGATGGAGTTGGTTTTAACCCTGATAAACAAGACGGTAAAAAAGGGTTAGGAATGAAAAATATAGAGAGCAGATTGCAAATGATTAACGCTGACTTCACGCATCAATCGGCTCTAGGAGAAGGAGTTCAAATGAATATCGAATTGACCAATACCTTGGTCTAATTATAGAACCTATGGAAGCAAAAACAATTCAACTCGCGATTACAGATGACGAATTATTGTTCCGAAAAGGAATGAAATTATTATTGAATGGCTACGAAGGAATCAATGTGAGTATGGAATCTGAGAATGGCTTGGATTTAATCAATCAATTGAAGAATGCGACCGAACTACCCGATATTCTCCTGCTAGATTTGAAAATGCCCGAGATGAATGGGATTGAAGTAGCGAAGGTTATTCGACAGGACTTCCCAGAAGTGAAGATCATTGTTCTATCCACTCATTTTAGTCGCGCATTTGTGATCAACATGATTGAATTATCTGCAGTGGCTTATTTGCCTAAAAACTCTCAACCCGCCACAGTTGTAGAAACGATTCGAGCAGTTCATTCGAAAGGGTTTCATTATGGAGATGAAGTAATGGAAATTATTCGCGAAAACTTGATCTCGAAGAAAAAGGAGAAAATTGAATTCTCAACTCAGCTTTCAAAAAGGGAAACAGAGGTCTTGCAATTAATTTGCGAGCAGTATTCAGCTCCGGAAATTGCCGAGAAATTATTCATCAGTCCCCGCACTGTTGATGGTCATCGAAACAATCTTTTGTTGAAGCTGGACTGTAAAAATGTTGCAGGCCTTGTCGTACTTGCTTTGCAAAAGGAATTGGTCGATATCCCTTTGAAGTATTAACACGTTCAGCGATTGAAACGATTCGAATGGGTTTGTTTTGGGGGAGAACTGACGAATTGAGTATCTTTGCAGCAAGAAATGACAAGTACCAAGAAAAATATCCGATCGCTCTCTTTGGAGGAATTGAAATCTGCCCTAACAGAAATGGGCGAGAAATCGTTTCGTGCGAAGCAAATTCATGAATGGCTTTGGCAAAAGAACGCAGGTTCTTTCGAAGAAATGTCGAACGTGGGAAAATCTCTTCGCGAGCAATTGGATCAGCACTTTTCTATAGAACGAATCGAGCTGCAAGATCAGCAAATTAGTTCGGATAAAACAATCAAATGTGCATTCACAACCTACGATAACCGAGTAGTTGAGGGTGTTTTGATTCCAACGCGATCGAGAACCACAGCGTGTATTTCTTCTCAAGTTGGATGTAGTCTCGCCTGTAAATTTTGCGCTACAGGTCGATTGAAACTCATGCGAAATCTAACCGCAGGCGAAATGGTCGATCAAGTAGCATATTTGAAAAATCAAGCGGAATCGAGATACGATACACCACTTACGAACATTGTGTACATGGGGATGGGAGAACCACTTCTCAACTACAAGGAAATGTTGCGATCGACGGAATTGATTTGTTCGTCTGAAGGATTGGGAATGTCACCCAAGCGAATTACAGTTTCAACAGCTGGGATTGCAAAAATGATCAAAAAATTGGGTGACGATGAGGTGAAATTCAACCTCGCACTTTCTCTGCACGCAGCCGACGACGATAAGCGCGATAAAATCATGGAGATCAATGAAAGCAACAACCTTGAAGCGTTGAGGGAAGCATTGGTCTATTTCCATGAGAGAACTGGAACGCGCGTCACGTTTGAGTACATTATTTTCAAGGATTTCAACGATGGAATTGAAGATGCTCGAGACCTTGCCAATTTTGCCAAATGCGTTCCGTGTAAGATCAATATCATCGAATACAACCCAATCGACGATGGTGAATTCCAGCAGGCAGACGTCAAAAAAGTAGATGATTTCGCAGCATTCTTGGAAGCAAGAAATCTGATCGTCAACGTTCGACGTAGTCGTGGAAAAGACATCGATGCGGCCTGTGGTCAACTTGCGAATAAGAACAAAGCGATTAAGAAGGACGAGCGCGTGCTCAAATAATCCGAAGAATAGGCTGGATTTCACTGAGCGTAGTCGAAGTGCCGAATCCAACTAATCCTTAATCCACCCACCTGAATCGGCATCTCAACTAAATGAGACAATCGAACCCTCAGATCATCGTATGATCGGAGATTCCAGTTATATTTGTATTGATGATGACAGTAGACCAAATAATTGCTCCAGTCCAGGCTGAAATGAGTGAATTCGAAGATCGTTTTCGCGAAAGCATGAAGTCGCAGGCGCCGCTTTTGGACAAGGTTACGCACTACATCATTAAACGTAAGGGCAAGCAAATGCGTCCGCTCTTTATTTTTCTGTCAGCGAAGATGCTAGGTGAAGTTTCAGACAAGACCTACGATGCTGCCAATCTCGTTGAGCTTCTACACACAGCGTCTCTCGTTCACGATGATGTTGTCGATGATGCGAACGAACGCCGTGGATTCTTTTCAGTGAATGCATTGTGGAAGAACAAAATTGCGGTTCTCGTTGGTGATTACATGCTCTCCAAAATTTTACTCCTCTCAATTGAGCGGGAGAATCCGAAATTATTGGCTGTTGTTGCTCGCGCAGTTCGCGAAATGTCTGAAGGAGAATTGCTCCAGATTGAGAAAGCGCGAAAGTTGGACATCACTGAAGAAGTGTATTACGAAGTAATTCGTCAGAAAACAGCATCATTAATTGCTACTTGTTGTGAAGCGGGAGCCATTAGCGTCGATCGTCTCGATCAAACTGAGAA
The DNA here is from genome assembly GCA_029252405.1 of Crocinitomicaceae bacterium. Lineage (GTDB taxonomy): Bacteria > Bacteroidota > Bacteroidia > Flavobacteriales_D > Crocinitomicaceae > UBA4466. The sequence goes on along the minus strand of JAQXBM010000008.1, from coordinate 3,245 downwards.
CATGCGCATTTTCGGAGAAACAATCGGATTGGCATTTCAATTGAAAGACGACATTTTCGATTACGGAGAACCGGGAAATATTGGAAAACCAACAGGACTGGATATTCGGGAACGAAAAATGACTTTGCCGTTGATTTACGTGTTGAATAACTCGAGCAAAGAAGTGCGAAAAGAGTTGATCAACATTGTGAAACGACACAACGAAAATCCAAAGAAGGTGCAGCGAGCCGTAAAGTTGGTCATTGAACACGGCGGAATCGATTATGCACACAAAAAGATGCTCGAATTCAAACAAACTGCATTGGATTTGCTCAAGGATATTCCAGATTCAGATTCAAAAACGGCGTTGATTGGATTGGTGGAATACACAACGAATCGAAAAAAATAACACATGAAATACTTAGCAATGTTTTGCGCACTCAGTATTCTGATTGCTTGTGGAGAAGAAGAGGAAAAAAAGAGGCCTGTTGTTGAAGAGCCTGTGAAAGAAGAAGTCTTAACTGAAACCAAAAACGGGAAGTTCACGGAGTACTATCCTGGGAAGAAGAAAATAAAATTTCAAGGTCGCCAAGATGCGGAAGGTCGTCGAGATGGGATTTGGTATTTTTATGATGAGAATGGAGCACAAATATCCATGACTGAGTACCGCCATGGAATCCGAAATGGGGTTTCTCTGAAGAAATTTCCGAACGGCGCGGTTCATTATACTGGCGAATACAAAGATGATATTCAAGTGGGAATTTGGAAAACGTATGACATAAGTGGAAAGCTGTTGGACAGCACCAACTACACTGAACTCAACAATAAATTGAGAAAATAATTGGCGAAAATACCTGCACATATTGTAGATGAAATCCTTCAAACTGCTCGAATCGAGGAGGTGATTGGTGATTTTATTACGCTCAAACGCGCAGGAGCCAATTTAAAAGGTCTGAGTCCCTTCACGGATGAAACAAAACCTTCTTTTACCGTTTCACCTTCGAAGCAAATTTATAAGTGTTTCAAATCAGGAAAAGGCGGGAAGGTTGTAACTTTTCTGATGGAAAAGGAACAAATGAGTTATCCTGAAGCGCTGAGATGGCTGGCAGATAAGTACAATATTCTTATTCCAGATGAGGAAATAACGAAGCTTTCGAACAATAGTGTTCAGAAGCAGGCGAATGCCAAAATGGAAAACCCGCTCGTAAACATCACAAAGGGAATTTATACGGAGTATTATGCTGATGGAACCAAAGTTAAACTCAAAGGGTTGTTGGACGAACAGGAACAACGTCAAGGCGTTTGGGACTACTACTCGGAAAATGGAGTTCATCTTTCCATGATGGAATACCGCGATGGATTGAAACACGGCGTTTTCTTTCAGCGATACAAAACGGGAATAATAAAGCGCACAGGAAATTATAAAAACGACAAACAGGTCGGCGAATGGGTTGAATATACTGAAAGCGGTATTCGCTCGAGCATCAAAGAATTTAATAGTTAATGGCAAAAATACCTGCACATATAGTAGATGAAATCATCCAAACTGCTCGAATCGAGGAGGTGATTGGTGATTTCGTCAATCTCAAAAGAGCAGGTTCCAATCTGAAAGGATTAAGCCCATTTACGGATGAGAAAACACCTTCGTTTGTCGTTTCTCCAGCGAAGCAAATTTTCAAGTGTTTTTCAACGAGCAAAGGAGGGAATGTTGTTTCTTTTTTGATGGAGAAGGAGCATTATTCGTATCCCGAAGCTTTGCGCTGGTTGGCGGATAGATACGGGGTACAAATTCCTGAAGACAAGCCAGCAACACCCGAGGAACTAGCAGCGATTTCGGAACGAGAGAGTTTGCACGTCATCAATGAGTTCGCAAGAGATCACTTCAAAGACAACCTTCATAATTCAAATGAAGGCAAGAAAATTGGAATGAGCTACTTCGTAGAACGCGGATTTCGACCTGACATTATTGAAAAATTCGAACTTGGGTATTGCTTGAATTCAAGAAAAGGATTTAGCGATGCGGCCTTAGCCAAAGGCTACAAGATGGAGTACATGGAGAAGGTTGGTTTGACAAAAACCAAAGACGATCGCTACTTTGACTTCTTCGGAGGAAGAGTGATTTTTCCTATCCACAGCGTCTCAGGACGTGTACTTGGTTTTGGTGGTCGAACGCTCATTACCGATAAGAAAGTTGCGAAATATTTCAACTCGCCCGAGAGCATTATCTACAACAAGAGTGAGATTCTCTATGGATTGTATCACTCGAAAGGAGATATCATCAAATACGATCAGTGTTTTTTGTGCGAGGGATACACGGATGTGATTGCGATGTATCAGGCGGGAGTGAAGAATGTAGTTGCATCCTCAGGAACATCATTGACGAAAGAACAAATTCGATTGGTGAAGCGATATACCAAAAACATGACCATTCTTTACGATGGTGATGCGGCGGGAATCAAGGCTTCGTTCCGTGGAATTGACCTCATTTTAGAGGACGGAATGAACGTAAAGGTCGTTCTTTTCCCTGAGGGTGAAGATCCGGACTCGTATTCGAAATCTGTTAGTACAAACGAGCTGGAAGAATACCTGAAAGATAATGCACAAGATTTCATCTCTTTTAAGGCTGATATCTTGACAAATGGCGAATCTGATGATCCGATCAAACGCGCAGAATTCATTCGAGACATTGTGCAGTCGGTTTCCTTAATTCCTGATCAAATTACTCGAAGTGTTTACATGCAGACAATCGGTCAGCGTTTCGATATGAGCGAACAAGTCTTGGCGAATGAGTTGATCAAATTGCGAAAAGCGAAGTTGGATCAGGACATGAAGCGTTCGGCTCGATCTCGACCAACTCCGCAACCAACTCAAAGCTCTAGTTCTGGTCATCCTGATCTTCCACCAGAGGATTATGTTCCACCAGAATACCGCGATGGTAATTCACCAACACCAGCTGCAAAACCAAGTGCTCCTCTGGCTGATCATAATGAATACGATCTCATGCGTGTTTTGGTTAAATATGGAACACTGGCGTTAACTCACAAGCAATTAAACGATGATGGTAAGGAAGAAGAGTTTGATACAAGTATTACTGAGGTGATTTATCATGAGTTGGATATTGACGAACTTAACTTTATGCATCCCACGTTTGCTAAGATGCTTTTGATTATTACAGATGAGTTATCCGAACATAGGTTACTTAGGTCTAGTGTCTTTAAACGCATGGAAGACCAAGATATCGTAAAGTTTGTTTCAGATATTGAAAT